>CAYWVB010000040.1:0-55881 GCA_964461595.1 uncultured Terrimonas sp.
TAAAAATCATGAACATCATTGGCAGATTAACGAGGGACGCACAAATCAGCACCTTACCGAGCGACAAACAGGTAGTGAACTTCTCCGTAGCGGTAAACGACAGCTTCCGTAACAAACAGGGCGAACGGGTGGAACACACCGAGTATTTCAACTGTGCCTATTGGCTTTCAACGAACGTAGCTAAGGTTCTTACTAAAGGAACATTGGTAGAACTCTCAGGCAGAGTAAGTGCAAGGGCATGGATCGGAGGCGATGGCGAAGCACATGCAGCACTCAATTTTCACACTTCCCAAATCAAATTGTACGGAGGTGGTAAGCGACCTGAAACCGTAGCAGGTGGTATCAGTAACAATTCCGCAGTACCTGCTGACAATGGCAAAGACGATTTGCCTTTCTAACAAACAACTTTCATTTATCAACTTTTAAAAATTACAATCATGGCACATAATCTTAATTATAACGAAGGAACAGGCAAATACAGCTTCTTTAGTGTACAGCAAAAGGCATGGCACAACTTAGGACAGGTAGTAGAACAATATCCCACAAGTGCCGAGGCTATTAAATATGCAGGACTTGATTTCGAGGTAGTCAAATCACCCTTATATACTCGTGGTACAGGTATCAGCATAGGCGATGATGGTGAAATTAAAGAAGGTGGCAACATCTTACTGCCTGACAATTTTGCAACCATGCGTACCGATACCAATACAGTTTTTGGCGTAGTAGGTAAGGATTATCAGATAGTACAGAACGCAGATGCCTTTGCATTTTTCGATGCTATTGTAGGTGGTGGGGACGGTATCCTGTACGAAACAGCAGGAGCATTAGGAAACGGAGAAAGGATATTTATAACCGCTAAACTTCCTGACTATATCCGTGTGGGCAACGGTGATGATATTACAGAGAAATACATCTTTCTGACAACTTCCCACGATGGTACGGGAAGCATTACCGCAGCCTTTACACCTGTACGCATTGTATGCCAAAACACCCTTAACGCAGCATTGGGTAATATGTCCAACGTGGTACGCATCCGCCATACATCCGGTGCAAAACAGCGTTTGGAAAATGCTCATAAGGTAATGGGACTGGCTAATCAGCTTAGTACCCAACTGGAGGGAATATTTAACCAATGGACACAGGTGCGTATCTGTGATGCAGAAGTAAAGAAACTTATTCAACTGGCACTCTGCCCCAATAAGGAAACATTGGATGCACTTAAAAAGGGTGCAGAAGATGAACTGTCAACCGTATTCAAAAACACCGTTGAAGATGCTTTTGCCTACGCAATGATGTCAGATACACAACAGTTGAATACTACCAAAGGAACTGTGTTCGGAGCATACAATGCGGTAACAGGCTATTATCAGAATGTACGCAATTACAAGGATGATGAAAGCAAACTGCAATCCATTGTAATGGGTGGTACAGCACAGGCTAAAGCACAAAGGGCATTTGAACTATGTAATCAGTTTGCAAAGGATGGTGCAGACGTGCTTATGCTGAATTAACAACCAAAGGACAGGCGGCAATGTCTGCCTGTCCTTATTACTCACTTTAAACTCAGGTATTATGAAACCTTTAGAGAATTTGATAAATGTAGAGAAAGCGAGGTTACTGCATGAACTGTTTCCGCAGGAAATTCCCGCCTTATTGGAATATGTTAACGGTATGTGCCTTACCATACAGGAGGATGAACAGTTAACACGAAACCAATGGGAAAACGGCTTGCTAACCGTAGAAGCATGGCTATCCTTTGTCGAAGAAGTCAGGAATAAGATAGAGAGGTACGGAAAGCGAATGCACAAGCAGAGCAGATTATTTGCCGACCAGTTGTTTGATGGTTATGTCGCTATATACATGGTGCATTGCATGACCTTGTACACCACTATACGGAAGCATCCTAATCATAAGTTTTCGTTAGCCATTGACTTACTTTTTAACCCATAAATACAAGGTTATGGAAGCATTAATGAAATTATTGCAGGCTATGCCTTTCCCAACCATGTTCTTTGTTGGTTTGGCAATAAAGCTATTTGTCGGTATGCGACAATTCAACCGCAGGGGCTTAGGTGGCTTACAGCATTTCGATAACTACTTCGTGGGATTGATTACACTTTTCATTGAATGGATATTGAAGTGGACAGCTTTTGCCTTGATGCTGTGGGGACTGTGGGGATGGCTCTTTAAATGAAACGGTACAGGACTGTACAGAAATTATTTAATCAAAAATATTGAACAATGGAAACAACAAATTTTTTCAGCAATGTGGCCGCATTGAACATAACAGGCGACTTGCAACTGACGATACGCAAGGGAGCGGAAAATAATTGGATAGTATCGGTCATGCTCAATAATGAACAATGTGGTGATGATGCAAGAAAACTGATACCGCCACTTAATCTGCGAGGTACTACCGATGAACTGGATAACGGTTTCTTTGAACGAATTGCAACGCCTATGCAGATTGCTTCAGGTTTAATGGTGGATATGGAAGGTTTTATGAAACAAGTGGAAGAAGCAAAGAAACAATCTGCTATGGAAAAAGAAAAGGCAGACAGGGAACGAAAGGAAAAAGAAGCGAAGGAAAAAAAGTACAAAGAGGCAATGCAAAAGGTTGATGAATTGGAGAAGGAGGGGAAATATAGGGACGCTTGGATGAAAGTGCCTGACCCGACTGAATATCCTGAACAGGCTGAAGCTATCCGCAAAAGAAAATCTGCATTATCGGCAAAGTTTGCACCTGATTTATTCGGTGGTACTTCAACGGCAGTTGCGAATGAAGAACCACAAAGGGAAGATATAGATGCGGAGCAGGAAACAGACCCTGAAGAAGTGCCTGAATTATCCGAAGACGACAATTAACTCAATTATTAATCTGTAAAACGAAAGGTCATGTTAATAGCAAAGCAATTAGACAGGGTTTTCCTGCTCACAGAAAACGGAACGGATTTAAGACTAACAGACCCCGAACCGTCATGGAGTGTTGAAGCGGTAATGAACTTCTATGCCAATACTTATCCTATACTCACTACCGCCAAAGTATTAGCGCCACGCATAGAGGAAGATACCGTACAGTATCGTTTTGAAAGTGTAATGGGAACCAAAGGTTAATCTTAAAACGTAAAGCAATGGAATATGCAGCACAATATTATATCGGGCATCATTCAAATGCCACAAAAGCAAAGACAAAGGAAACTGTACAGACAATTAAGCGAGTTCATAGCATTGATACAACGCACAAAAGATGCACACGAAATAGGCAAAGACAAACAGAAGTCCGTGCCGGTGCAAATGTTGCCAATGCTTTTCTGAAAACAACTTTCCTGCCTAAACTGGAGATAATAAAGTCTGTACAATCACCTATGGAAGTGGAGAAAATAGAAACAGACTTTTATCACTCCCTTTTTGAAGTAGCCAGGCATTATAATGGTTTCGAGCCTTTGGATACGAGAACTTTCGGCTACCCCTACAATTTAGCCTTATCTGTTTGGGAAGTGGAAAACCATTTGAAGCGAAACGTCAGGAACTGGAACAGCTTGCGACTGGTACAGGATGATAAGGGAAAAACTTTCTTTATTAGTGAGGAACAATACTGTACAGGAGCGACCTTATACTATATCCCTGTCGTACCATTGTATAAGATGCTTAGGAATAAGCAAGAAAGAAATGCAGCCCTGTTACTGCTCTCTGTTTTCGCATACCTCTACCATATAGCGGATATACCTTATTACAGGCAGGAAGATGCTTACATCTATTGGCAGTATGAAATGATTACCGATTGGATAGAGCAGGATGATGAAACCGACTTAGATAGCCGTAAGGAAGAATTAAAAGTAGCGAAATGGTGCGGTGATAAGATAGAACAGAAAATATTTAACCGCAAAAGCCTTAATGTCTTTGCGGATCGGATAAAGGCATTTAAACCGAAGAACGACTTTGAACATGAGTGCCTGAATGTAGCGAAAGGATTTTTCACCCTATATACTGACTATCCTGCAACATCTGTTTTCCAAAATGCCAAGTGCGTTGAGGATGAGGCAGAACAAGAGGATGAGGTAATTGCTATGAACAAGTATATCTCCTTTATAGCAGATGCTAATGGATGGCTTTACGAAACACTTGCTGAAAGTGTCAATAATGAGTTTAATGAATATGGAACAACCGAAGAGCCAACGGTAGTGAAGATATTTAGCGGAGAAAATATTACTGATTGCAATCTTGATTTTGAGAACAGGTTATTTCCCCTGATAGATGATTTGTGCTACCTGTTGAATAATCATTAAATGAATTACTATGAAAGATGTAATGGAAAATATCGGCACACTTTATCATCCCAAAACGGCTTTGGTTTTTTACGAAGCTAAAGGAACGACTGCGGAGGTTTATGTAGAGTATTTTGATATGGATAGGAATGGTAATCCAATTAATGCACATCCTTTGACTGTTAAGGAAGCACAGTATTTATCAAAAGCATTGGACACCACAAAGGAAAGGAATAAGGCATTCTTAAAGCCTAAAAGCATTATAGCAGGAAATATCCTTTATACAGACCCATCTGAAAATGGCTTTGCAATGTGGTTTACAAAGGCAACAAGCAAAAATCTTTTCTTTATTGATGGCTTGGATATTCCCAATGGTATAGCAGGTGTACCCGCCCTGCTTTGGATAGCCAGTAAGCAGAAGTTACATATCTACGCTCTGAAAAGTGACAGGAAGCCGACTGAAGAAACACCGCTTTATCATGCTCCCTTTTTTAATGTGTATGCGGACGGAAATGTATGTATGGGTTCGGTAGATGTAAATATCAGAAAGTCTTCTTCATTAGAAGAATTTACAGCCGCATGGGAAACCTATTTCTTTAACAGCTATTTCAGCCACCTGATGCAAAACCATAATCCCGTACAAGGTAACTGTGTTAGCCTATGGAAGAAGCTGCGTAAAACAGGTGAGCCATTCCCAAAAGATGTATTGAAGAAAACTGACAGGACGGTCAAAAATATACTAATATGAAAACGGATAAAATAAAAGTACACTTCACAGACAATGACCTGATCGCTCCCACCAACCCCATTGAAGTAAATCTTATAGGAGCTGGTGGAACAGGTTCAAAAGTGCTGACCGCATTAGTGGAAATGAATTATAGCCTGAATGAATTAGGACATGCAGGGTTATCTGTCAGGCTTTGGGATGACGACATAGTAACCGATGCCAATTTAGGCAGACAACGATTTGCCGAGTGCGAGATTGGGCTATATAAATCGGTCGCCCTGATAAACCGTGCTAACCGGTGGGCAGGTACAAACTGGAAAGCCGAGACCCTGAAATTTGGGAAAGACAGTTTAGGCAGGTTGCCCGAACATACACAGGCAGCTATTTACATTTCCTGCGTGGACAGTGTGAGGGCAAGGTTTGAGATTGCAGAAATCCTTAACGGACTGGATGATAACAGGGCATTCCGAAACCGAGCCAAATACTGGATGGATTATGGTAACAGCCAATCCACAGGGCAGGTGCTATTGTCCACCATTGGCAACATCAAACAACCGAAGTCTGAAAAATATGAGGCAGTCGCCAACCTGCCCTTTATAACCGATGTATATGGCGAACTGCTGAAGCAATCCGAAGAAACAGATAATACTCCAAGCTGTTCATTGGCTGAAGCATTAGAAAAGCAAGACCTGTACATTAATTCCTCCCTTGCCCAAATGGGTTGCTCTTTACTCTGGAACCTTTTCCGTCAGGGAATGACCGAAAATAAAGGCTTCTTTCATAACCTTGACAACTTCACTACCCAACCGATAAAGGTCGCTTAAAGCCCTCCCAGGGCGGCGCATCGGCATTCCTTTCGCCGTAGGCGGAACGCCGCTGCGCGTGGAAGCGGTGCAGCCACTTGCCCAAACCGGAATCCCCACCCACAATATTCCAATAATCCGCTTTGGACAACAGGCTACGGCATTATTAACGTATCCCACAGAATAACCTAACACATCCAAGTAACTGGAAGGTAGCTGGTTCAAGTATAACGCAGCGTCCACCACGTAAGAAAGTTGCAGATATATTTCACTTAATTATAAAGTGATTTATATCTTTACACCGTAATCTCGGTCAAGAGCTTTAAATCCGCTAAAAAGTGGTTCGAGTTTTGTACCACAGGGTTCACGAAAAGGGACAAAATGAAATTTTTCATTTTGTCCCTTTTGTTTTTCAGTAAATATCTAATTGCCAGGTATTTTTATATTTTCCATTTTCCTTTATCCTGAAAAGTTTTCAAAGGCACTATTTTATACATCGAACCAAAATCTGTAATTGCCAGTTATTTTAATTGACTTAAAATAAGGCTATTACCGAAAATTTCCGAGATAAAATGACACATTTATGCCCTAGTCCCATAGGGATGACCTCTTGGGACTCGAACCGCTTAAATCATTAATAGACAATAAGTTTTGCCTGAAGTTTAGAATGGCTTGAATATACATCGAACCGCTTAATGCAAATGATTTTAATAATTGCTGATGAAATTTATACTTTTTTCAAGGCTAAAAAGCCGTGGGCTTCCAGATCGTAAAGCGTGATAAATGGCAAGGAAACACCAATTTTCTTTAAATAAGGGAAGAGCATATCTTCTCTGGTTATAAAAGCCGATTTAACTGTGAAGGCCGAAACGTCAATTCCATAGGCGGTACTCACCTGATTAAGATTTTTAATCAACCATTGATGCCTGACCTCGTGTTTTTCAAGCAAACCTTTTTCGGATTTGCTACCCAACAACTTTTCACATTCCTCAATCATCTCCTTAATGTTTCTACTTGGTGCAAAGCTTTTGCATTCCAAACTATAAACTATCTTATTGGCAATATCAATTAATAACACATCTACATCACCTATATCGGTGGAATTTTTCAGTTTGCCTTTTGGCGAAATGCCTACTTCGGAATCTAAAATGACATTTTTAAGTTGCA
The DNA here is from genome assembly GCA_964461595.1 of uncultured Terrimonas sp. GTDB lineage: Bacteria > Bacteroidota > Bacteroidia > Chitinophagales > Chitinophagaceae > Agriterribacter. The sequence continues at coordinate 6,963 of CAYWVB010000040.1, forward strand.
GGTTTTCAAGAACAGATTTGACAAGCGTGACACCTCTCTTTTGTGCAAGTTTACTCAAAACTTTTTTCACGGGGCTGTCATTACTTACCTTGAGCCTGTCTGTAATACATTGTTCGGCCAAATTTATCCGGCTTGTTAACACTTGTCTCGGTCCCCAATAGATCAGAGGGTTGTCAGGATCGGCGGTCTCGCAAATTATCAACGGCCTCCGCATCAATGAAAGCCGCCTGTTGAAGCGCCAGGGGGATATGTCAAAACCGTCATAACCTTTTGGCCTTTTTGCTACGTCTCCTCTATTGGTAAGCGCTAAAAAGTCAAGTGCTTTGTTGAATTCACCTTGTGAAAATGATTCAACCACCTTGTTTGTTTTAGCAAAAAGAGATTTCTTATCTAATACTGCAAAAGGATTTGTTTGCTCAAACCCAATACCAGCAAGGGCATCTATAAATGTACAAATCCGGCTAAATGAAATCCCAAATTCTTCAATGAAAGCCTTGTCAAGCCCTGGAGGGATATCATTTTTATCCTTCTCTATTTGCTCTTTGGGGAACTCTTGTTCAAATGAGTTAATTGCATCCTGCACCGTTTCTTTTGCCTTAGAGCTATGATAAGGATCGAATATTTCCCGGGCTACAGTTTTTTGTGTGCCAACCCGTCCGGTCTTCAGGACACCGATTTTTATGTCAAACAAATGATACGTTATTTGATCGCCAACACTGCCCCATGAAATAATCTGATCCATGATCGCTATTAATTCATCAATACCCGCTTTACTTATTATATTGGTTCCTTTCGAGGGTTCTGCAGCTATATGCTCGAGAAGGCATCTTACTGCAATTGTTGTTCTGTTTGTATCGCCCAACATTTCCTGTAAATCCTCTGTATGTTCTTCCTGGCTAACAAAACATGCAATCCGTGTCGGTGTTTTGATCTTTAAATCCTCCCTGTGTTGGATTAATCCTTCATTCAAGGTTATCAAACGCTTTATAAGTTCTTCATTGTTGTATTGGCTGATTGTTTTTTTTAATTGAGGGAGCAATGCATTCAAAACAATATTCTTTACCAGCTCTTTTTTCTGAACCGGGTCGGCTATTTCGCCGACAGGAGGTAATGAAGCTCCCAACAATGGACCAATTGAGTCAGCGACGACGTTTGTATCATAATCCTGAATATATCTAAAGCCTTTTAAATTTCGGTTATCCAATAACAGGTTCGAACGGGTATGCAGAATAATAAATTTCTTTTTATTACCAACAGGGGCATTTTTATTGATTATATTTTCAATTTCTTCATTCGGAATACGGGGTAATCCTTTTTGAGTTAATAGTGCGTTTATTCCAAGTAATGTTTGCCGGACTATAATTCTGTCCCCCTCATTGTCTGAGCCATAGAAATAAGCCATGATTTCGTCGGGGATAATCATGTGTATGATGTCCTCCGTTGAAGAAACAGTTAATTTGTTATAAACCTTTAAGTCCCGAATAAAACGGTCGTCTATGTTTTCAAACCGTGCTGGCTCATTTAACTCATAGGTAAATAAAATACAAGGAAGATTAACAGCTTGCAAATGCTGTTTTATATCTTGAGTAATCTGCCAAAGCCAGTAGCTAATCGTGTCGGTCAATTCCCAATATATGTGACGAAGTGAAGGCGATGCATCTTCTATCATTAAGGGCTTTACCCAAACGGAAGTACCGAACCCCTCAATCTCAAACTGGAGTTCATTGGATACTATGTCCATCAGGGAAACATATATAGGAGCATATTTGTCCTTCCTTTTTACAAACGTTTTTGCAATCCGGTCTTCTACCTTTACCGAAACGGAATGTTCATCGTTAAGCATCTTCACTTCCTGAATAAACGATTGCGAATGACCATATACCCATTTAGAAAGATCGAATCCTTCATCTGACAGATAAAATGAATCTCCGTGATCTTTATAGATCTTGTATTCATCCAGGAAAGACAAAGAAGCCATTTTAGCCAGCCGTGGAAGTTGTCGTTCTCTTGCGAGGGCAAATTTCCAAAGATCAATTGCTTTGCATTCTTTTGAATTACTTATAATATCAAAATCGTAGATAGGAATAGATAATGTTTGTGATTTGCTATTACCCATTATTGCAAACATCAGATCATTGCCCATAAGTGAGGGAATAGAAATATCCAAAAATTCATACGAGTTATACTCAGGTATTTCCGCAATCTTCAAGCATAATTCTTCTCGCTGACGGGCAAGGTCTTTAATGGAAGGTGCTTTTCCCGGTTGGCTTAATGGTATGTATTGAACTATCGCAATTTTATCATCATCAAACCTGGCTATTTGTGTCTTTACATTTTCATCGGCGGGGATTTCTATACCAGGGATTTCCATATGCTTAAATCCCATATTTTGCAGTTGCATCTTAGTGTTATTCCATATCAGATCATGGTAGGCTTTGTGTAAGTCATCTTCGCAAGCAAAAATAGTTACGTGTTCCCGTATAAATTCTACAATAGCAAAAGAGATCGTTGCAGGACTGGCAACCAAATATCCTTCTTTGGTCGTAATGATAGGTTTTTTAAGCAAAAGGCTTTCAATAGTCTGTGTGTCTTTGAAAGAAGGATCATTAATATCAGCAATAAATGGCGTTAAGGCTTGCCGGGCAATTTGATGGGAAGACAACAAACCCTCCATTTCTTCATGGCTGATCCAAACAGCCTCTTTTAATTTTTCAAATTGTTTTGCATCAGGCACGGTAATGAATTGACCTTCCTTTTTCCCCTCCATATATCTGTTATAGCCAATTTTCTTTGCTACATGGTCAGATATAGAAAGCATGAGGTGAGCGGCGTGGCTACAATTACTTTTGAATTGAGGGTTAATCGAGGCATAAGGCCAATTGAAGATGGCAGGTAACAGGTTATTGAGAATAAACCCAGTGCTTTCCGTGATGCCTGGAAAGATAAGATAGTCGCCACCATAAAAGGCGATCACTTCTGTAAATAGATTTACAGGCGGATCTTCCTGCAGATCACTTGCATAATTTTCCCGCAGGTATTGTTCCACCTGCTGCGCGGACACTTTTTTTGTGCCATTGTTTTTAAATGTTACAGCTTGCCGGGCAATGTTTTCCAGCCGGATATTTTTGCCATGATTTGCAGGCAATAATGTTATCGCCGCAACAGCCTGCAGTATATCAAGGGTGTTACATTCCTTTAGAATATTACCCGGGTTCCCTTTCCTCTTTTTTTCATTGTCACCCATGCCGCAACAACGCTTATATTTTTTTCCGCTGTTACAAGGACAGGGGCCGTTTAAACTTATCATGTCCTTTCTTCTTTTAATCTTACCATTCCCAGGCTTAATAATGCATGTAATATTCTGTCCGTATTTTGTTTATTAAACTGTGGAGTATCCAGCATACCATGCGCTATATTGTTTCGGATGTTCCAGCCCCGCCTGTCTGTGAAAAGGATTCTGAAATACAGAGCCATGTCTTCTCCAAAAACGTCAGTAACAATTGGGTCAGTCAGTACATGATCAAAAGTTTTCAGATTATAGAAATCATCTTTCTGAATCATAACGCTTCCTCCGTTTAGCTCGACAAGGTTCCGGATGGCTTCTTCAAACTGCGGAATAAGCAAGTGCATTGCTACAGCATATTCTCCGGCGAAATAAGCATCCAATCCTTTTTGTATGACTGTAAACCTGTCGCTTTCTATAATACATGATTTTCGAATAAACTTTATGATCTCGTGGGTAGTAAATATTTCCCGCTTTTCAGCTTCTTCAAATATCAGATGCAAGAAAAGCGTTCCTATCCTGATTGAATTGGAGATATGTATTGCCAAATGGCCTTCCATATCCTCAGATAAAGGACCAATCTTGGCAACTCTGCGACCTTTCTTATCCAGCAAGTCTCTGGTGAGTATGAATTGAAGTGGAGCTTCCTTTGTTAAATTCGAGAGTTCCTGTTTTGCTTCCTCGATGGCAGGTGTGCTGGCTTTTATAATTCTTGCAAAGACGATTTCTGTACTGTTGCCTTGCAGAATTTGATCAATATACTTATCGAGATCCTCCTTTGAAACATTGATCTCCGCCGCTATACTTTTCATTTCTTTATCGGCTTCCGCACTAAGCTCTCTGAGTTTCTTTAGTGTTATTTCGGCCTCTTCATTTAACTGAAATTGCTTGTAAAAGTTATACATCTTTTCTACATAATGCACCTGTTGCATAATGGAAAGTCCTTCCGTTGCAAATGCATAAGAGCTTTCCAGTTGTTTAAGAATTCTTTTAGTTTCTTCAGGGCGCTTTAGTCCGTGATAGTAGGTTAGCAAACGTGTTGCAGCGCATTCAGAGCACCAGGAATCCTTCAGCAGCATATCCTGAAAGCGGTCTTCTAATTTTTGGATAATACTTGCTTCCTCTGCTGCTGAAACCAGTTTTCTTTTACCTGCTATCAACAAATCGTGAGAGAAGCCCCAAAGACCTGGTTTATCCTCAACCGCTATCTCATTTTCCAGGGATAAGATCATGGCTTTACACATTTCAATGCTTGCTGTATCATTCATCAGCAGTGAAACCTCCAATGCACGACTTGCTTTGCCGATGGCATACACCGGCACCTTGTAGAGTTGTCGCTTGACCAGATCCAGTAAAGAGTCTATATACTTTTTTGCAATCGTATAATGTGCTTTTGAACCGGTAACTCGGAAAGAAAAATCATAAATGAGCCCGGCATAGCGGGTTGCAAGTACCGGGTGACAAACTTGCTCTAACCTGGCTATCCAATACGAAATAATGTCCGGCGTGATCATTGCCACAGAAGGGAATTCATTAACCGTTCCATCTTCATCTTTGGTTACTGTGAGTGGCTTGAAGTATGTAGTGGTATTGGCATTTCTATTCTTGCTGGGTTCGATAAACCGAAATGCTATCAATTCTGCCTTCTCTATAGCAGAAAGCTCTCCATATCCTTCCGGTATCTGTTTTTGTATCAAATTATAAATCTCATTTTCCAGTAATGGCCGGAATGGTTCCTGGTCAAATGAAAGCAGTACATCTTTAAAAAGCGGTGCAGTATCTATTTCCTTCGTCATCGTTTACTTATTTTATTTCTGAGGAACACTTTAAAGCAAGAAACCTATCTCCCTTAGATATTAAGGGAGATAGTCTCTTTGCGTTTACTACTAGTATTTATTTACCCCCGTATTTCAGTCCGGTAGGTCTGAAATTGAATGTGGGTTTTTTCTTTGGAGCAGGATGCCCGGTAGTCTTCTTATTTACCGTTTCCACCTTCAATACTTCGGCACTCTCCACGTTAGTGTCATTCCAAATCGGAGCTTCAGAACCCCAATAAAATCTGTGAACGGGGCTACCGTCCGCCAGTTTATCATACTTATAGGTTCCCTTACTCGTTCTCAGTGAAACATATTCACCTTCTTTGACCTGCTGTGAAGGAAAGCGATAGAAGTGTCTGTAGATGTTGGAGACATTACCTTCTTCATCAAATGTTCTGTCAACTATTGCAAAGCTGTTCACGTTGACAGCTTTGGTGGCCTTCAAAAGAATATATTCTTCAGATGCCTTTCCATTGTTCTGAATGTTTACTATTTCTAAACTCATTTTTTGTAAATTTTAAGTTTGTCATACATGACGTTTTAATTATCCTCGCTTTGGTACATCACCTCTCGTTTCAGCTCGGTTCTCTCCGGGATATGACAAAAAATGAGTTGGAAAAGATTTGGTTGCTATTTTTAGATTCCTATCTTCGTCCTGCCTAATTCAACATCTCCTGTCTGAAGGGGTGAACAGCCCCCGAAGAATGTACAATCCGGTACATGGTTTCTTCTCTATTTATCGTTCTTTTGATAGTTGTGTTCAGGCGTCAAAAAATCTGCCTTTATGTTTTTGCCTAAGCAAAGGTGAAAAAAAGTCAGTTATCGCATGCCTGCCGTGTCCAAATCCTAACTGGTACGGGGCGTTAGCGACAGAATTAACTGACATATTCACCTACCAACTACCAGATTTGGCAGCATGATTTAATAGAAACAGCGCGACAACATTTAATAAAATCAACACAAGTTTTCCTTAAGCATTTATAGTTCGGTTAACAGCTTTAAATCCGCTAAAAAGTGGTTCGAGTTTTGTACCACAGGGATCACATAGGGACAGGCATGAAAAATCGTTGTTTGTCCCATTTTTTGTCCTCTAATTTCTTATTAATTAGATAGATACAATCAACGGCTTCATTTACTTTTCTGATATTGATTTTATGCCAATGCAATTCCATGCTTACCCTTACATTTTTACCCTTTCCTGTGACAGCTTCCCGGCAGACAGCAAAAATACAGTTGCAATAATGAGTAATGCACCCAGCCAGTCCATAACCTGAAATGAAACACCCAACCATACCACCGCTACCAAAGTAGCTGAGAGAGGTTCTGCTGATGTTAACAGGCTTGCCTTCTGACCACCGATACACTGCACAGCCCGGAGGTATAAATAGAATGGTATCAGGGTTCCGAATATAACTATAAAGAAGCAACTGGCATAAGCATAGCCATCCCAGTTATCACCGGCATTCCAGGGTGCTCTGACAACTGAGATCGTAACCCCGCCAATAAACAATCCCCAGCCGACCACACTCAGTGAACTGTACTTTTTGAGCAATGTTCCCGGCATGAGCGTGTAAAAAGCAAGGCTGATTGCCGACGCTATACCTAATGCAAATGCCATCGGCGATATGTTTAACTTATGAATATTACCATGGGTTGCCAGTATGAATGTGCCCAGTATTGCCAGCAAAATGGCTACATACCCCAAACGGCTAAGCCTTTGATTGTACCGCACTGCCAGGTAAACTGCAATAAGCACCGGCGCCGAAAACTGAAGGATAGTGGCTGTGGCAGCATTAGAGTATTTGATTGCAGCAAAGTAAGTATACTGTACTGCCAGCATTCCGAAAATACCAAATACCAGGATTTTTCTGCGGTCTTCTTTGTTATGCCAGATAGCCCAAACATGATTATCCTTTCGTAGTAAGGCCATGATCAGCAATAATGTCCCCGCGCCAAGCATCCGCACCGACATCAGCCATTCCACACTTACTCCCCTTTGCTGAAACAAAAATTGACCACAGGTTCCTGATACGCCCCACAGAATGGCAGCTATGAGTGCCATAAGCATTCCTTTCGACTGATTATTCATATTTTGCCTGCGGTTTATCCTGCCCGATGAAATTCATGAATGCATTCAGTCTTCCTGTCCGTAATTGATGGTATTGCCCGTCTTGTAGGATGGGCTATTGCCTGGAGAACATCTCTGCGCGCTTCCATATTATGCAAGTATATGCCTGCAAAAGTAAGGCCGTATCTACTTGCGAAAATATTTTCGAAGATTTTTTATGCTGCTGCATCCGACAGGCATGAAAAGAGTACGCACAGCATTTGCAATTAACAAAGCTTTGGTAAACGTCAACTATCCAAAATAATCATACCTGGCAATTACTCACTTTTAAAAGCACTATTATGAAAAAGATTTTTACACTTGCGGTTTCCATAATGCTGGTTTCTTTTGTTTTTGCGCAGCATGCTCCCCGCAACCCCTATCCATATTACAGGGATATACGCGGTAATAACCGTCCTGAAAAAAGAATTATTTATGATCGTGAGGAAAGGATAGCGGAGATCAATATCCGTTATGATACACACATCTATGATATCAGACACAGCCGGGGATTTAGAAATGCAGAAAAGCGAAAAATGATCCGTCAGCTTGAATTGAACAGGAAGGAAGATATCAATGCAGTATATGCCCGTTTTGATAGAAGGAATAAGAAAAGAATACCAGATTATGCTACCCATAATTTTCACAGGCATTAGCCATATTGTTACAGAAAGTCCCGCAGAGTTGCGGGATTTTTTTTGCTAAGCAATTTGTTTAGACAAAAGCGTATGCGATAATCCCGGTTGCCAAAGCGCGGAAGATGGCACAGGAGTATGCGTAGCAATAGATTTACCCAACAGATGGCGCTTATAGAAATGTTTATAAGATGAGGCTTTCAGATCGGTAAGAAATACAGCGTTGGGAGAATCCGCCACGCCACCTAAACCAATAATAAGAAAAACGGGGCGCCTGGCAGCCTCTCCGGGAAATTCATATTGCTCAACAAATCTGCAACTGTTGGCAATCAGGCTGTGATGATACCTGCATTCCACAGAAAATTCAAATCCTGTATTATTGTCCTGTACTATAAAACCGGATGGTGATCCCTGGTTCTCTGCACGCTTTATGTTTTGCAGATGACTGCCTGCAGGGAACGCCCAGGTATATAATGCGGGAGGAAATAAGACTGAACGGACAAAATTTTCGAACTGCATATGTTTGCAAAAGCTGCCGGGAACTTTAATACGGTTGTACAGAGGATGGGGTGGGATAATCGTTACCATAGGATCAGGGATTACGCAAGGATATGAAACCCATATTGCATTTCAATTATTGTTATGGTATAAGCGCTGAAAAGCATTTTATCATTTATCAATCAAATCAAATTAAAAAGGCTGTCTCCACAGTAGCTTTGAGACAGCCTTTCTATATGATTATCTTGTATCGTTAATTATTCTGAGTCTTTGCTGATATTGTAAGTATATAATCCTTCAAACCCAGGATAGAACCCGTCAAGTTTAATATTATTACCTGCTTTTTGCACAGCATCGCTTAGCTCGTTAACGTTATTTACAGCTTTGTCATTTACGCGAAGAATAATGAATCCGTCTCTCATCCTGGTTTGCCCGTCAATCAGCCCGTTGGGATTGATCTTTTTTACCACTACACCGCCGGTTTGCCCGTATTCACTTGCTTTTTTCTTATCCAGTGATTCAAACTCGGCTCCAAAATCATCAAGCGCAGATGTTCTTATGATATCGTAAGTGCCTGTTTTATTTTTCAGCGTAACATTTGTTGTCTTTTCTTTTCCGTCTCTCAGGTAAGTAACTGTGATCTTGTCGCCGGGTTTAAGCCTGGCGATCTGTTCTACCATCTGGTTACCAGAAACAACAGGGGCGCCGTTGATCTTTGTGATATAGTCCCCGGCTTTAATGCCTGCAGCAGCAGCAGCGCCATCAGCAGGTACTTCTCTTACGTATACCCCAAGCCCGCTTTTATAGCCTACTTTTTCTTTTTCAGAATCCGGAGCTTCATCGGGGAGATAGCTTATGCCAAGATATGCTCTCTGCACAGCGCCAAATTGTATAAGATCGTTCACTATCTTTTTCACAATATTCACAGGTATGGCATAAGAATAGCCTGCATAAGATCCGGTGGGAGAGGCGATCGCAGAGTTGATGCCGATAAGCTCGCCGCTGGTATTGATAAGCGCTCCCCCGCTGTTGCCCTGGTTTACGGCAGCGTCTGTTTGAAGATAATATTCAATAGGTGTTTTGCTTTTTCTGCTGTTCAGCCCCAGGGTTCTCCCTTTTGCGCTGATAATACCTGCCGTAACCGTGGTTTCCAGATTCAGCGGGTAGCCTATTGCCAGCACCCATTGCCCTATCTGCACATCGTCTGAGTTGCCATACAAAACAAAAGGAAGTTTTTTGCCCTCTATTTTAAGCACTGCCAGATCACTGCTTGCATCCGACCCCACTACTTTTGCAGTATAGGAAGATTTGTCATTGAGCACTACCTTAATTTCATTGGCGCCCTCAATCACATGATTGTTGGTGATAATATAGCCATCCTGGCTCACAATTACTCCCGAGCCCGATGCCCGCTGCGGAATAGCACGCATCTGACCGCCGCCACCGCCAAAAAAGTCATCAAAGAAATCATCCGGGACCAGCCCCTGGAATGGATTGCTCCGGCGTGGCAGGTTATTGCTTACTTCTGCTTTTCCTATTACCGTGGTGATATGCACTACCGCCGGTAATGCTGCTTTGGCAGGTTGTTCAAAATCTACAAGATTGCCGGGAACATTATTATTGCTGTCAAACATCCCTGCATAATTGGTAGGTATTTTGACGCCATCCTGGATCGCCACCGGTTTTGCATTAAAATGATCGTACCCGTACATAACTCCCAGAGAAGTTATTCCACTGATCAGGACCGTGAAAACAATTTGTTTGATCTTCATCTCTGTCATTTATTTATTTTGTAAAACTAAATATACATATTCATACTCCCCATCAAAAGACATGCCTTTAACGCACAAAGTAAAAAAAGCTGATAAACTGGCATTTAAGACGTTTTCCCTTTAACAAATGATTAGGATAGCCTATTAAAAATGCCCGGAGTGAAATTACGACAGTATTCGTAATTAAAATGTTAAGGATTGCCCTGCCATTCACTATTGCCTATTCCCTTTTATCCTTTCACATCATCAGCTTGATTTAACACTATATCGTGTTGCCCTCAGCCCAATCCTTTCAGGAACTGCATAGTATCTATCCCGTCTGCGTAATCAGCGAGGCCGGGCGACTGAAGGGTGCCAAAAGGTGTTTTGGCCGTTCCGGTAATTGCCTGAATATCTTCCGGGTTCAACAACTCATAAATGGCATCGGTGTTGGTATAATACTCGTAGTTCAACTGGCTTACAGGAGAAAAAACGGAGGGGTTCTCCGACAATATAATAGAACCGTTGGTCATATAAAATTTCTGGTTCACAATATGCATAGCCAGGTTATAATCATAGTTGTGCTTATACTTATGGTTTTCTATCAGGTGATCATATTTCCTGAATGCATCCAGCAGGGGAATGAAATCATATCCCTCCGGAACAAAAATTTTGGTGACATTCCTGCACCCTAAGCCAAAGTATATGTATACATCATCTGCAAGCTCTTCAAGGGCTGTCTTTGTTTCCGTTCCGCTGATAATAGCCACGGCAGTTCTGTTCTTACGGATGATATGGGGGTATTTTTGGAAATAATATTCAAAATATCTTGCCGTATTATTGGATCCTGTGGCAATATAGGCATCGCAGCCTTTAAGCATCTCTTTTACTTCAAGACATTGTCCTGCTTCATGGCTCCATTCCCCGAGCGTCTCAAAAATATGCTTGAGCAGGATATTGTCTTTTGAAGACAGCTTTACAGCCTGGCGGTGTCCGGATACAAATGTGCACAGGAAATCGTGGAAGCCTACCAGCGGTATATTGCCTGCCATAGTTATTCCTACTGTTTTTACAGTTTCATGAGTGGGAGGGAGATCATATTTTTTAAGCCATTCTTCCAGTCTTGATTTGCTTAAAAAAAATGTTGCTATATTTTTTACGGCATGATCAATAAACTCCGGGATGAACCAGGGATTGGCGGCGCCTGCTGTTGCTTTTGCGGTATCCCATTTTTTATCATTGCCCAGCATGTAATCGCCAAGCCTGCAAAGTATATCAATCCGTTGTTGTAAATTCAGCATTGGTATTTAGTTCGATGTATCTATCTTTGATCTGCAAATCTAATGGCAAAAAATCACCCGTAAAATTGTAAAAAAAGGTATGGCTATAAAAATAACAGATGAATGCATTAATTGCGGGGCTTGCGAACCGGAATGCCCGAACAACGCAATATACGAAGGAGGAGTGGAATGGTCAATTGCTGACGGAACAACAGTAAAAGGTTCTTTTACTTTAATGGATGGCACAGTAGTTGACGCCGCTGAGCGGTTTGAGCCCATCAGTGTAGACACTTACTATATTGTGCCAAATAAATGTACAGAGTGCCAGGGCTTTCATGAAGAGCCTCAATGTGCTGCAGTATGCCCCGTGGATTGCTGTGTGCCCGATGAAATGTATCGTGAAACGGTAGAAGAGCTGATGGCAAAAAAAGAAAAAATGCATGTTTGAAATATCAGGAAAAAAGCTTTATCTTTAGTCAGGCTTGCAGTATTCAATAGTGTATTGTTTCGGCGCATTGCCTGTATATATTCTTTAATGGTGCTTGCGCATCATATTTTAAACGGGTGATATTTCCCGTTTCGGGGTGAAGGCATGAAAGTGTTCCTTCACCTTTTTTTATCTAATTTTTGCGGTATGACGAAAGCTGTATATCTGTTCCTGATAATATGCTGTTCCTGTAAAGATTTCAGGTTTGAAAAAGATAAACAGAGAATTGATGCGTTGAACCGGATGCAACAGACAGATATTGATTTTTCAAATCGCTCAAGAGAAGTGGGGATGAAAAAGGCCTTCCTGGAGTATATACAGGAGGAAGGTGTGTTGCTCCGCCCTCACAAGATGCCGATAACAGGTGCGGCAGCAGTTGATTATTTAAGCTCCATCAACGATTCCTCACTTAGCCTTACCTGGGCGCCTGAAGGAGGAAATGTATCGAAATCGGCAGATATGGGATATACTTATGGCATATACACGCTTACCGTTAAAGACGATGTATATAAAGGAACTTATGTAACAATATGGCAAAAACAGGCTGACGGTACCTGGAAATTTGTGCTGGATACGGGAAACGAAGGAATAGCGGAGTAGCAGAAATTGCTATAGCAAAAAATCGTTTCTTTGCATGCAAACTGATAAACATACATGAAGCCCAATATTGCTTTTGTTACCGGCGGTTATTCCGGGGAATCTGTGATCTCTTATAAGAGCGCTGTTACTATTGAAAATAATCTTGACAAAAACAGGTATAATATTTACACTATTGATATCACCCCCGGCGGCTGGTTTTATGCAGACGGAGATAAAAAACAGCCGGTTGACAAAAATGATTTTTCAATTGTGATCAATGGGGCAAAAGTAAGCTTTGACGCGGTGCTGATAGGTATTCATGGCACGCCCGGTGAGGATGGAAAGCTGCAGGGGTATTTTGATATGCTGCGTATTCCCTATACTTCCTGTGATGCAGCTATTTCGGCGCTTACGTTCAATAAAAGATATACAGTGGCTGTTGCAAATTTTAGCGGCATCAGGGTAGCAAGATCCGTTCTGCTCATTAAAAACCAGGTGACAGGCGCAGATGAACTGGTAAAGGATCTGAAGTTTCCCGTATTTGTAAAACCTAATAACGGAGGCTCCAGCATTGGCATGTCAAAAGTAAACAGGCATACCGAAGAATTAGGTAAGGCTGTTGAAAAAGCGTTTAATGAAGACGACCAGGTGCTTGTGGAAGAATTTATTAAAGGGCGTGAATTTACGATTGGTGTGTTTAAAAACAATAACGAGATCATAACGCTTCCTATTACTGAAGTGATCCCCAAGAAGGACTTTTTTGATTACGAGGCAAAATATACCGCGGGCATGTCAACGGAAGTCACTCCTGCCCGGGTAAGCGAAGATATAGCTGATATGGTTCGGGCAACTGCGCGCAAGGTATATAAAGTTTTTAACTGCCGGGGCATAGTGAGAATGGATTTTATTTATAATGAAGAAGAGCAGGCTCCTTTTCTGCTGGAGATCAATACCGTGCCCGGCCAGAGTGAAGCAAGCATAGTGCCTCAGCAGGTAAAAGCCATGGGATGGACATTGCAGTCGTTTTACACGGCGCTCATTGACCAGGCATTGTTATATAAACGTGAAGGCTGATCTTTGTCTTTCGTGATGAGGTTTTGAAGCTTTAGATTTAAAAGATTTTTTATTGTTGTATGTTTAAAATAATAACTCAGCGGCCTTTTTGGGTTAATCTTCTTATTGCAATTGCAATTATTTTTTTACTTTTTTTTCTGTTCCTGCAATCCCTCCGCTTTTTTACCCATCATGGTGATTATCTTAAAGTGCCGGATGTAGGCAATAAGAATATAAAAGAGGCTTACGATCTGCTCCGGAAGGAAGGGTTTGAGGTAGTGATCCAGGACTCTGTTTATTATGATACGCTTCCTCCACTGGCTGTTGTAAAACAATTCCCGGAACCTGATGCAGCAGTAAAAGTCAACAGGACTGTATACCTTACCGTTAACAGGGCGGTGCCTCCTGTGATAGAAATGCCGAATTTGATTGGTATGAGCTTCAGGAATGCTGAGCTTGAGCTGAAAGCCCGGGGACTGAAGCTTGGCGACACTTCTTATAAACCTGATATTGCCAAAAATGCCGTTCTTGAGCAGTTACTGAACCGTGCAGCCATCCGCCCCGGAACCAAGATCACTATGGGTACTACCATTGCGCTTGTGCTTGGCGCAGGGGTGGGAAGCCAGGAAATGGCTGTGCCGGATCTGTTTGGAATGAATTATGACGAAGCTTCTGCTTTACTTGAAGCCAATGGCATAATGCTGGGGAGTGTTGTGCCGGATGATGATATTAAAGATACAGGGTCAGCTTTTGTTTTCAGGCAGCAGCCTGCACGCTTTAATGATGATGGAAGCATGAACAGGATAAGGCAGGGACAAATGATTGATATTTGGATAACTGCGGTTAAGCCGGTCCGGAAAACCGACTCCATTGCAGTTATTCCCAGTAATCAGCCTGCGGCAGCAGGCCAGAGAGAATATTAAAAATTTACTTAAAAAAAAAGTTATGCAGGTCATTTCCGCAGAAGAGGTAAAAAAAAGAATGGATAATAAAGAGCCTTTACATCTTGTAGACGTAAGAGAGCCTTACGAACATGAGGAGTTTAATATCGGCGGTATACTGATACCGCTCAAAAAGATACAGTCTATGGAGATTGGTGAACTGGAATCACTTAAAGATCAGGAAGTTATATGTTACTGTAGGAGTGGTAACAGGAGCGGGCAGGCATGTTTATTACTAGGGGCTGCAGGGTTTTCAAATGTGAAAAATCTTGCCGGAGGCATGCTCGGGTGGCAGGAAAATTTTGGAAAATAAATCAGTAATCGTTTTCCGGCTACTGCGGGTATCATGGTAACAAATAAATTATCAGTTTGTTATATATTGAGGATAAAACAGGAAGCTATTGCTCAGATGACTATTTTTGCCTTATTGTTGATTTAAAATAGAAAACAGCGGAGAAACTTGTTTTATCTGTTTTTTTTTTTCATCTTTGCTATCATTTATTTTTCTCCTGTATTAGAAGTTCCCAATTTCCTATACCAGTCTATATCCTTGTCCTGCTTCCAGTATCAAATATGCAAATACCCCTTTTGGGTTTAAATATTTTAAACTTAAAGACTTCTGAATTCCAGTGTTGTATTTAAAGCCATGTTAATGTCCCATTTGTCCGTAATATAATACTGTACTGAAGTATGAAAATCTTTTACAACAGACCCTTTATTGTTCCCCGTTGGATTATTTTACTGGCTGATACCTGTATAGCCACATGTTCATTTATGCTCTCCTATTTTATCCTGGATGAATTCCGATTTAATGAGCTGGTGAGAGGGCATTTTTTCATATATGCAGGTTTATTTGCAGCTACATCCATGGCTGTTTTCTATCTTATGAGAATTTACAAAGGGCTGATCAGGTATTCCAATACCAAGGACATGTTCCGTATTTTCTCTGCGATTTTAATAGTAAGCCTTGTATATCCGGTTATTTCCGAGCTTATAGCAAGACGTATATATGCCATTCCTGCGCTTGACATGCCCACCCTGCTTGTACTTAACTTTTTTATTAGTTCCTCGCTGCTGATCATGCTGAGAACTTCTATAAAAGAGATATACATATTTGCCAAGGGATCCGTGCTTTCAAATGTAAAAAGGGTACTGGTATATGGCTCTGATCATCATTCCATTCTGCTGAAGCAGGCAATAGAGGATGCAGGTGTAGGAAAGGTAATGGTCTGCGGGTTTATCCAGACAGGCGGAAAGAAGATCAACAGTAATATTGAGCAGAGAAGGGTCTATCATTCCCGGGAGCTTGCCGACCTGCATAAGAAATTTAACATTGATAAGGTTATTTTGCCTAACAATCAATCTGGCAACCCGGCTATACGCAGTGTGATTGACCATTGCCTGAACCTCGGTATCCAGGTGCAGACAGTGCCGCCTTCGGAGCAGTGGGTAAGCGGCAAGCTGAGCCTGGGACAGATCCAGGACCTTAAAATTGAAGATCTTCTCCCGCGTAAGCCTATACAGATTAATAATAACCTGGTGTCTAAAGAAATATCGGGTAAACGTGTACTGATTACCGGTGCAGCGGGTTCCATAGGTTCGGAAATAGCCAGACAGGCCTTATCATATAATCCGGAGATGGTGATCCTTTGTGATCAGGCAGAATCGCCTCTTCATGAAATACAGCTTGAACTGGAAGAGCAATATCCTTCTACTAAAATCAAGACTTATATAGCCAGTATAAGGAACCTCCGGAGAATGATCATTCCGTTTAAAGAATACCGCCCTCATATTGTTTTCCATGCTGCGGCCTACAAGCATGTGCCTATGATGGAAAAATACCCCGAAGAAGCTATTCTTACCAATGTTATGGGCACCAGGAACATGGCCGATCTGTCTGTCTGTTTTGGGGTAGACAAATTCATTATGATCTCTACCGACAAAGCTGTTAATCCCACCAATATCATGGGCGCTTCCAAGCGCATTGCAGAAACCTATGTTCAGTCATTGAATAATGCTTCTGTTAACCCTCCGGCTTCAGAATTCTTGTCGGGGTTACTGCAGGATGGAGATGATGAAACGCTTACAATGACAAATTCCAACAAAACCCGTTTCATTACTACCAGATTTGGAAATGTGCTGGGGTCCAATGGTTCTGTGATCCCGCGGTTCCGCTCCCAGATCCAGCATGGAGGGCCTATTACCGTAACCCATCCTGAAATTACCCGTTACTTCATGACAATACCTGAGGCCGTTCAGCTTGTGCTGGAGGCAGCTACTGTGGGTAACGGTGGCGAAATATTTGTTTTTGACATGGGCGAACCGGTTAAAATAGCTGATCTTGCTGTAAACATGATCAAATTAGCCGGGCTGGTTCCGGGAAAAGATATAAATATTGTGTATACCGGCTTACGCCCCGGCGAAAAACTTTATGAGGAATTGCTGAACGAGGCAGAAAAAACGCTGCCTACCCATCATGAAAAAATAAAGATTGCCAAGGTTGTTGCAAGTCCATACAAAGAAGTTTTGAATGACATTGAAACACTTACCGAGCTCTGTAAGCAGGGCGATCATTTTAAGCTTGTTGGTAAGATGAAAATGATCATTCCTGAATTTATCAGCAACAATTCTGAATTTTCCAGGCTTGATGAGAAGGCGAAAAGAAAAGTATTGTTTGTGCCGGCCTATAGTGATTCAATAAAGATTCAATAACAGGAAATAATAAGTAGTATTTATAAAGGAGTGAATAATGCACTCCTTTTTTCTTTTTATAGCAAGCCTGAAACAGGTAATATATCCTTTGCTTGTTATACTTTTATTGAAAGCAGATGATTTTTTAGAAATAGATTTCAGGTTGCAGCTGCATTCACTCTACAATCTTATATTCAACCCTGCGGTTCCGTTGCCTTGCAGCCGGATTATCAACGCCGTTGATCGTCTCCGGTTCGAGGGGGCAGCATTCGCCGTAAGCTTTGCCCGCCAGCCTTGATGCGTCAATGCCACGCTTTACCAGGTATCTGATACAGGCATCCACACGCTTTTGCGCCAGTTGGATATTATAAGCATCTGAGCCTTTTGAATCGGTATATCCCCCGATCTCAATAACGGCAGCAGGATTATTATACATGAACGCTATGAGGCTATCGAGCTGTACAAGTGATCCGTTGCCAAGCGAGGATTTATTATAAGAGAATTTTGCAAGTGTTGTGGACTCAATGATCCCGTCCAGCTTGTTTTGAAGAGGATGATCTTTATCTTTTATTATTAACTTAAGACAGATCACTTCATTCTCCATTATGTAATTGCCGGTATCAAAATGCATGGTGTAATTGGCTGAGGAAGGTTCATATCCTTCATTTTCCGCCCTGATATTAAAGCGTGATGTGTTCTTTAACTGAAACTTATACGTTCCTCCTTCAATAGTTTTCTGGCTGTATAAAATTTTTCCTCCTTGTTTGGGATCAGTTACTGTGAGCGTAGCACCTGCAATAGGTTGTCCTGTTGCACAATCAGCCACGATACCGGAAATGAACTGGGCATTCTCCTGTTTGACGGAAAACATATCAAGACAGCATTCGGAAGCCCTGTCAGAGCTGAATATCCCGGTGTTCCAGAGATTATCCTCATCGGTACTGATATAATACAGGTCGTCCTTGGATGAATTGACAGGGCTGCCGGCATTGTAGGGCTTCTCCCAGTTGGAAAGCTGAAAATCTCCTTTGGCAGCAAAAACGTCAAAACCGCCCATCCCTATCAGTCCGTTGCTGGAATACAGCAGGGTTCTGCTGGCCTGATGATAAGATGGCGATACCTCATCTTCTGCCGTATTTACAATATTTCCTGTGTTGGTGACAAGCAATGCATTGAGGTTAGAGTCGAGCGTTGCGTACCATATATCGTATTTGCCCACACCGCCGGGGCGGTCAGATGAAAAAAGCAGGTATTTCCCATCGTCTGTGATAAAAGGCTGCGTGCTGTTGAAGCCGTCTACATTCACCGGGTTGCTGAGCTTCACGGGCTTGCTCCACCCGGTGTCTGTTTTTTCAGAGCGGTAAATAGCTGAAGTTTTTACGCCATTATTTTCAGTCCATTGAGTAAATAGCATTTTATCCCTTCGCCTGTTAAAGGCGGCCAGCCCCTGGTGCAGGCTTTTTACTTCAGGCACAGCCAGCTTTTCTTTATGCTCTATTGTCCCGGCGGATAGCTCGCCCTGGTATAATCCGGCAGTATACAGCCCGCTGCCTGAAGATGTTTCATTTATCGAGGTAAAAACGATCTTGTTTTCTGAAGTGGCGCTCATAGCATAAGCAGAAGTATTGTTTGTGTTGTGCAACGGGCTTACAGAAAAGGCTTCTTTCGGCTTCGACAACTCGGCTTTGATAAACCGGAGGTTTTCTAATTCCCGGTCTGCTCCCGTAAGCAACCGGTCCATGGTTTTATGGGATTCACGAAAGGTATTGAATGCGGTAACCGCTTCATCGTACTTTTTGTTAGCTCTTAGTGTTACGCCATACCAGTACACGCATTCGGGGTAGGCATCGGCTGAAAAAGCAGTGGCTTCTTTGTACCATTTTTCTGCCTTAGCATAATTGTTGCACAGCCGGTAACTCTCTGCCAGGTGATATACCGCTTCATTATGTGGATTAAGATTGGACTTTCCCCTGATCTTTTTCTGCACTGCAAAAGGTGTGGCCCGGGAAGAAATATTCTTTTCCCCTTTTAAGTATTTTTCGTAGTACTGTATCGCTTCGTAATATTTTTTCTGTGTGAACAGTTTTTCGGCCTGCGTAAAATATCCGCTTTCCCGCGCCTGAGCACCTGCGCTTGTTACACAGCATGCTCCGATGAGGCATAGGAATAGGGTAATGATGTGTTTGATAAGGAATATTTTTCTGTATGCGGTGCTCATGCTAAACAAGATTTAAAATCGCGGGCAATAGAATGGTTTGGTTTCCATAGTTTTTTTTCGCCACCAGGTATAGGAGAGTGATATCTCGAGGCTGTTACGGTTGATGTTGAGAGCGTCCTTGGTAGAAAAGCCGGTGTCATAACTCATACCGACTGTCAATCCTCTGTAGTAAAATCCGGCAAATGGTGCAAGTGCATCATGAAAACGAAGATTTGCGCCGAACATCAGGTCAACTTTCTCGCTTGCATTTACCTGGATATATGCACCGGCCATTTTTTCTTCATTGTTCCCCTGCCGCATATACAATACATTAGGAACGATGTTGAAGTATTCATTTATAATAAATCTTGCACCTGCATGCAGGCTGTATCTTACAGGCAGAACCTGCTTTTCTGCAGCGCCTGATATAAAAGGATCTTTGGGCTGGGTTAAATGAAAAGCGGAAAATCCTGCAAAGAGGTTAACTTTTTTATCTGCAGTGGCATCATAATATACGATCCCGGCGCCGGCATCAATATCAAATACGGATGATTTGGTAAGCATTTCACCGGTGGAGGTTGAGTGATCAAAGCCGATCCCGGAAGTCCATTGATCCCCGAACTGAAGTTTGGCGGCATTAAACCCCCTGTTGAGTAACCCCGCCTGCATACCCATTACCAGGTAATGATCCCTGAACCTGACTCCGGTATAAGCTAGGCTGAGGTAGGCATTAGTGTAATTATATGATCCGTCGGAGGAAGATTGATGTAAGAGGTTGGCGCCGATATTGAGGTTTTTGCCGGTAACGGCTTCACCTGAAATTCCCTTCGTGGAAAATGTGTTTTCATATTGGCTGCGCCATACTGCGGATACCCTGTAATCCCCCTCAATAGCCCCCGTCAGGGCAGGGTTAAGGACCATAGGCTGAATGAAATACTGCGAAAAGTGGGGATCAACCTGCGCTATCCCGTTCAGGCAGGATATCAGCAGTATTCCGGATAATATTGTCCTCAGGTTTCTTTTCATCTCCATACTTTGGAATTATCGGATCAGGTTGACTGTCCCTTTTTTAATAAAAGTATCTTCATCCTGCATTCGTACTTTAATAACATATATATATGCGCCCACCGGCTGTGCAACTCCTTTTGATTTACCATCCCACCCGGTAGCATTGTCATTGGTTTCATATATCTCTGCTCCCCACTGTGTATATATTCTTATATCAGCCCCTTTTACGGCAGAACCGTATACCTTGAACACATCGTTTTTGCCGTCGTTGTTCGGGGTAAAAGCATTTGGAATAAACAGGTCGCCTGCGTTGCCGGTGATGGTAATCGTTACGGCAGCAATATCACACCGGGGATCAGCAATATTATTATCACAAACCTGGTAGCTGAAATTGTCCGTTCCGCTATATCCCGTTGCCGGGGTATAAGTAATGATCCCCGTTGCTGCATTTACAGAAACAGTTCCGTGAGCAGGTTGAACAGCTATGGAAACAGATGCGGGATCTAACTCTTCTGACGGCTGATCGTTTAATAGCACATTAATATTTACAGGAGTATTGATAGTAGTAGCGGCAATATCGTCATTCGCACTGGCTGTAAACATGTTCCTGCCATATCGTAGGCTGCCTGTAGAAAAATGAGTGGAGGATATAAGCCCGGTTGCATAAGTAGCTGAGGCATCTCCGGTTCCCAATAAAAACGACAAAAGTATTACTACAATTCGTTTGCGGCGATGAAATGAAACAATAAAAGCAATGATGATATACTGCAGCAGGAGAAAAAATACAGTATATAAGGCAGTACCGGGCATCAATCTTGCAAAAAAAGCCTCATAAGTAAAGAAATCCAGGTTCTTCATTATCAAAAGGATATGTGATCAGATAGTGCCTGCATAAAAAATTACCGGACACTAAGGCTTTTGCCTTCCAAAGCCTGTGTATATTAACTTGTTGGGGAAAAAGTTATTGTATGCTAAAAATAATTTTTTCGCAATATTTTGAAATATTGTAAAAAAAAATATCGTA
This sequence comes from uncultured Terrimonas sp., assembly GCA_964461595.1. Classification (GTDB taxonomy): domain Bacteria; phylum Bacteroidota; class Bacteroidia; order Chitinophagales; family Chitinophagaceae; genus Agriterribacter. Next base: position 28,314 of record CAYWVB010000040.1, read on the forward strand.
TCTTTTGAAAACTGATCTTTTATGCCATATGATATTTATTTCTTAATCAAAAAAACTGTCAGTAATGAGAACGGTTGCCAATATCTTTCTTCGCAAAGGACGCCATAATATTACCATCACTCCGGATGTTACTGTGCTGCAGGCGTTAAGAATCATGTCAGAAAAAAATATCGGTTCCGTAATTGTGATGGATGAAAATGGCCATTATTGCGGGCTGGCCACGGAAAGGGACTATGCCAGGAAGGTAATATTGCTGGGAAGATCTTCCGGGGAAACCAAAGTCAGCGAGATCATGCTTGAGCATTTGCCCAGGATCACTCCCGAGCATACGCTGGAAGAATGCATGGGCATTATGACAGCGCATAATATCCGTTACCTCCCTGTTTTTGCAGACGACGAATTTTACGGGGTGATCTCTGTTTTGGATATTGTAAAGGAAACGATCCTTGCACAGCAGGAAACTATTGATCAGTTGCACAGCTATATTCATTCTACAGTATAAATAAAGCCACGCACTCCTTTGTTATGACGCCGGGGTAGACTTGCTGGTGAAACTCCCGTTTGCCTACCCGGCGCTGTTGTATTCAAAGATCAGCCCGCTGGAATTCGTAGCTTACTTTGCTACTGTATTATCACTTCCCGAATGACATTTTCCCCCAGCGCTTCGTTTACACGCTGTATTATTTTTTCTTTCTGGTACAGCAATTCATTTTTTAAAGGAGCGACGCTCGTAGTGATGAACAGGGTATGGTTGATGATCTGTATTTTATCGGTGTATTTGGCAATGGTTTTTCCCATAAGTTCTTCCCACACGCCTGTAATTTCCAGCGCTCTTATACCGCTTTGCAACCTGCTTTTCTGCAGAAACAGCTTCATCGCCTGACCAATTGAATATTCGCCCATAGCGCTAAGGTAAAAAAACGAAATGATTTACTGCAGGTTAATGATGGTATGATCAATGGACAATGTATGCAGCGCTTCTTCCAGTCTTGCGCAGTGGGTATCGGTAATAAATACCTGGCCTTTATTTTCCACGCCTACTTTGTAAAGCAGTTGTTTCATCCGGTGTTCATCAAGTTTCTCAAAAACATCATCTAACAGCAGGATAGGGGGAAATTGATTATGCCGGAGCAACATCTCAAATTCAGCGAGCTTGAGCGCAAACAATAAGCTTTTACGTTGCCCCTGCGAGGCTGTTGCCTTAAAAAGTTCACCATTCATCCTGCACTCAAGATCATCCCGGTGAATGCCGCTGGTGGTTCTTTGCAGCGCCATGTCCTTTGAACGGCTTGCTTTCAGCAGGCCGGCAAAAGACGCGCTTGTCAAATGGCTTTGATAACGTAGCTCCAGCTTTTCTTTGCCGTCCGATATAAAATGATATAATGCAACGGCTACAGGTGTAAATTCATCAAGAAAGGCTTTTCTTTTTTGAAAAATAGTGTTTCCGGCCGCCACAAGCTGCCCGGAAATAATTTCCATCAGACTTTCGTCCATGGTTTGGGTTTCTGCCCATTTTTTCAGCATGCTGTTGCGCTGCTGCAGCAGCTTATTATAATCAATCAAAGTTTGCAGATAGCTGCTGCTAAGCTGGGAAATGGTATAATCCATGAATTTCCTGCGCTCCTCGCTGCCTTCGGTAATGATGACTGTATCATCAGGTGCGATCACCACACAGGGAAACCTTCCTATATGAGCGGCAAAACGGCTGTATTGCTCATTATTTACTCCAAATTCTTTTTTACCGTTTTCCCTTAGCACGGCAATGGTGTTATACACCTGGTCTTTTAATGTAAACTGTCCGTCAATACGAAATCCTGCTTTGCCGTGTGTAGGGTTCTGTCCATCTGTTTTTCCAAAATAGCTTTTAGTAAAGCATAAATAATATATGGCGTCCAGGAGATTGGTTTTTCCTGTGCCGTTGTTGCCGCAAAAGCCGGTCACAGCCCTGGGGAAGGAGAACGTTGCCTGTTCATAATTTCTGAAGCTGACAAGGGATATATTATCAATCCGGTACAATAGCAAGAGATATTTAAGCCCGAAAATAAACCTGAAAATCAGATTTTTGCCGCTTTGGAGGGAGTAATTTGAAATTCAGAATGTGAGATTTAACACATATATTTGCCGCTCAAATTTTTCCCCGTGAGTACTACAACAAAGGAAATTGTAAAATTTACAAAGGAAACCTACCTGTACTGGTACGAATTGATGCTTTTACTCCGTCGTTTTGAAGAAAAAGCAGGGCAGTTGTACGGTATGCAAAAGATCAGGGGCTTTTGTCATTTGTACATCGGGCAGGAAGCGGTAGCGGCAGGCTGTATGACAGCTACCAAGCCGGGAGATACTTTTATTACTGCATACAGGGATCACGGGCTGGCGATAGCAAAAGGGGTCAGCGCCAAATCCTGTATGGCTGAATTGTTTGGAAAGGCAACAGGCTGTTCCAAGGGTAAAGGCGGCAGCATGCACTTCTTTGGGGTAAAAGAGCGGTTCTTTGGCGGTCATGGCATAGTAGGCGCACAGATCGGTACAGGGGCAGGGCTGGCTTTTGCCGAACAATATAACGGTACTGATAATGTATCCCTCACTTTTTTTGGAGACGGCGCTGCAAGGCAGGGTATACTGCATGAAACATTTAACCTTGCCATGCTCTGGAAACTGCCGGTGATCTTTATCTGCGAAAATAACAACTATGCGATGGGAACTTCTGTTCAAAGAACTTCCAACGTAATGGACATTTACAAGCTGGCAGACGCCTACGATATGCCGGGAGATACAGTAGACGGTATGAGCCCTGAAGCAGTGCACCAGGCCGTGCAGCGTGCTGTGAAAAGAGCCCGGGAAGGCGGCGGCCCTACATTGCTTGAAGTGAAGACGTATCGCTACAAAGGGCACTCCATGAGTGATCCCCAGAAATACCGTACCAAAGAAGAGGTAGAAGAGTATAAGCAAAGAGATCCTATTGAATATGCTAAATCTAAATTACTGGACGACTTCAAAGTCCCGGAAACCGATATAGAAGCTATTAATGAAAGGGTGAAGGCAGAAGTAGAGGAAGCTGTAAGGTTTGCAGAAGAAAGTCCCTGGCCTTCCGCTGACGAACTGCTTAAGGACGTGTATATCCAGGAAGATTATCCCTTTATTACAGATTAAGCATTATTTTTTACTGATACTATAAAATTAATCATTGAACAAACAGGCACCATGAGTGTAACAAAAAAGCATGAACCGGCGGGACAGGAAACCCTGGATAGAGCACAGGATTTTTGGGAAAAGAATAATAAGAGCATCATCATTGTTTTGAGCGCAGTAATTCTGCTGGCAGGAGGATATTTTATATATAAATACTGGTTTAAGATACCCGAGAATGAAAAAGCCGTAGAAGCGATCGCAAAAGCTCAGCGGTATTTTGCATCAGACTCTTTGCATCTCGCGTTAAATGGCGACGGGAAAAACCCGGGCTTTCTGAAAGTCATCAGCAAATACGGCAGCACACCTTCCGGCAATCTTGCCAAACTATATGCCGGAGAAACCTACCTGCATTTGGGCGATTATAACAATGCCATAAAATACCTCAGTGATTTTAACCCCAACGGGTCTCTGCAGACCCAGGCACTGGTATACGGGCTACTGGGCGATGCTTATAGCGAGCTGAAGAAAAATGATGAAGCTATAGAGCAATATAAGAAAGCGGGCGCTGCTTTCGAACAAAACCAGGCTATGTCTTCCGAATATCTTTACCGTGCCGCGAGCCTTTATGAAATAATGGGAAAGAACAAGGAAGCAATCGAATTATTTCAGCAATTGAAAGACAAATATCCGAGGACAGAAAGAGGCTTTACTGCTGAGAAATACCTGGGAAAGCTTGGCGCTGCAGAATAATGTAATGTCAAACGTGAGCTGTTAAACGAAATTGCCGTCTCACGATAGCATGCATAGGCATAATTGGATTGACTTAACGCTATGGTATGGCAGAAATAGGCAAAAGTAATTTGTATGATATAGATCCGGGCATTCTTCCTAAGAATGCCTGTGTTATTATTGTACGCACAGAATGGAATGCGGCTATTGTTGATAAGCTGGAAGAAGGCTGTATAGCTGTACTGAACCGGCATAATATTGCCCATAAAGTGCTGGTAGTGCCAGGTGCGTTTGAAGTGCCTTTCGGCATCATGCAGTATTGGAGCATCACACGGCAGGAGGTGATCAGGCCTGATGCGTTTATTGCACTTGCCTGCGTGGTAAGAGGGGATACCCCTCATTTCGACTATGTATGCCGTGGTATCACCGATGGCATAGTGCAGCTCAATCTGCAGCTCCCGGTACCTACAATATTCGGGGTGCTTACGGTGGATAACGAGCAACAGGCTGTTGACAGGATCGGAGGTATGCACGGGCATAAAGGCGAAGAAGCAGCTATTACTGCACTGAAGATGATAGCGCTGGGGAAAGGGCGTCCCAGAGCTGATAGCTGATGGCTGACACCTCACAATAAATCTAAATCAATATGGCATACTGGCTCATAAAATCAGAACCTTCTACCTATAGCTGGGAGCAGCTTGTAAAAGATAAACAAACTGTTTGGGATGGCGTGCGCAACTATGCTGCCCGCAATCATCTTAAAGCCATGAAGAAGGGCGATGAGATGTTTTTTTATCATAGCAATGAAGGCGTTGAGATCGTGGGTATAGCCAAAGTTGCAAGGGAATATTATCCTGACCCTACTTCCGGCGATGATACGTGGGTGGTAGTGGATGTAAAGCCTGTCAGAAAATTAAAAAATCCTGTTTCCCTCGCTGCTATCAAAGCCGCCCCACGGCTTAAAGATATGGCGCTGGTGCGGCTGGGAAGGCTTTCCGTACAACCCGTGACTGAAAAAGAATGGCAGATAGTACTGGAGATGGCCGGCGAGTAAGGCGGTCTATATGGTGAATATTGTCTTACCTCTCACGATAACATACGGACTTAATTTAATTGCCTTGATACTACTTTCGGGTTATATGCTTTTTTATAATGATCACTTATTTTACCGCAATCGTTTGCCCTGCTGTTTTTTTTGAAACCTGCATCATAACTGAAAATTATCGTTGCCCGGCAACTATTTTTGTGGAAAATTGAAATTACCTTAGTGCACCAAACTAATCACTCTTAAAACTATTCACTAACAATGAGCATGGTAGATTCTTTTGAGAAAATTCCCTGTAAAATTTTCCCCGACTTCAGAGCAGGTTCAAAATTTGCCGCACAGGAAATAGCGCGATTAATTATTCAAAGGCAAAAAGAAGGAAGAAAGGCCGTTTTGGGAATGGCTACAGGATCAACCCCCAAAACATTGTATGCGGAGCTGATAAGAATGCACAAAGAAGAAGGGCTCAGCTTTAAGAACGTTATTGCATTCAATCTTGATGAATATTATCCTATTGATAAGAGTGCGTTGCAGAGCTATCATCGCTTTATGAAGGTGAATCTTTTTGATCACATAGATATTGACCCGGCCAACTGCCATATACCCAGCGGGGAATGGGAAAGAGACGAAGTAAAGACGCAGTCTGCACATTATGAGCAGATGATTGATGAAGCGGGAGGAATTGACTTCCAGATACTGGGAATAGGAGTGAACGGACATATAGGCTTTAATGAGCCTGGCTCAAGTGTTTATTCCAAAACACGCCTGGTAACCCTTGAAAATTCTACAAGGCTGGCAAACTCCTATGAGTTTGCCAATATAGCGCAGGTGCCCAGGCTGGCAATTACCGCCGGCATCAGCACTATTATGAAGGCTAAAAAAATTATTTTGCTTGCCTGGGGACAGATGAAAGCGCCGGTAGTAAAAGCTGCCGTGGAAGAAAATATTACAGAGTCTGTGCCTGCATCTTTATTACAAAATCATGATGACTGCACATTCATACTGGATGAATCTGCCGCTGCCGAGCTTACCCGTTTCAAATCGCCCTGGCTGACAGGTGAGTTTGAATGGACTCCCAAAATGATCCGCAGGGCAGTGATCAATACGGCCCTGAAGCTGAATAAGCCGGTATTGAGCCTTACCAACAGCGACTATAATGATAATGGTATCGGCGATCTGCTGGTAGAATACGGAGACGCCTATGAGATAAACCTGCAGGTATTTTATATGCTCAGGGACAGCATTACAGGCTGGCCCGGCGGTAAGCCAAACGCTGATATACCCCACCACCCCGAGCGATCTGTACCTTACCCCAAAAGAGTGATCATCTTTTCTCCTCACCCCGATGATGATATTATCTCTATGGGCGGCACTTTTCAACGGCTTTACGACCAGGGGCATGAAGTGCATGTTGCTTACCAGACGTCTGGTAATATTGCGGTAACGGATGAATTTGTAACGCGCTTCCTGGATTTTGCAATTGGTTTCGATGAATTATTCGGGGTAGACAGTACAAAGCCACGGCAGATATCCGACGAAGCCCGTTCTTATTTCTCCCAGAAAAAATCAAGACAGACAGATACGGACGATATAAGAAATATCAAGGGACTTATAAGGAGATGTGAAGCAAAAGCGACCTGTCGTTATGTTGGCCTTACTGATGACAGGGCTCATTTCCAGAACCTGCCTTTTTACGAAACCGGTACTATTGAGAAGAAGCCAATGGGAGAAGAGGATATTAAGATTACCATGGAGCTTCTCCGTCAGATAAAACCTCATCAGGTATATTGCGCCGGCGATCTGGCCGATCCGCACGGGACTCACAAAGTATGTCTTGAAATAGTATTCGAATCGCTGAAAAGAATAAAAGCAGCAGGAGATGACTGGATAAAGGACTGCTGGGTATGGTTGTACAAAGGCGCATGGCAGGAGTGGGATATCACAGAAATAGAAATGGCCATACCTATGAGCCCCGAGCAGGTGCTGAAAAAACGCTTCGGCATATTCATTCACCAGTCTCAGAAAGATTCTGTTCCGTTCCAGGGCACAGATGCAAGAGAATTCTGGCAAAGAGCTGAAGAACGAAATGCAAATACTGCAGAATTATATGCACGCCTCGGGCTTACGAAATATGCAGCTATGGAGGCCTTCGTGAGATGGCATTATTAAGGAAGTAACAGGTATTGTATGTGTTGTGTCAGACGGAAAGTGAGAGTAAAAGTTCATTTCATCTCGCACGGCAGCATACAGATATAATTTGATTGATTTATTAAAAGAGAATGCCCTTCGGGGCATTTTCTTTTGGCATTTTTAGTGTGTAATCTTATCTTTGCCGCCCGCTGCGAGCGGGAAGGGTTCAGCTTGGAATCCTTCTAAAAAATCGAACAAAAAAATACTGGCCCCGTAGCTCAATTGAATAGAGCATCTGACTACGGATCAGAAGGTTTCAGGTTTGAATCCTGACGGGGTCACATACAAAAGTCTCAACAGAAGTTGAGGCTTTTTTGTTGCGGGTCGTTGAAATATAACCTGAATTGAGTGTTTTAAAACTACTCATTATCAATGAATTAAAAACGGTATAGGACAGCATATTGAGAGACTTTATAATGCCGGAAATTCCGGGACTCATTATTTTTGCAACGGTTTTTCATAGGATATTGGATTTAAAACGGGGCGCATGTCTATGCACCCTTTTTTGTTATAGCCATGTACACAGCCGTTCCGTGCAGAACGTTATGATAAAGTTTAAAAATACGAAGCGTTGTTGTTGTGGTTGAGCGCGCTGACCTATGACTACTGCTGCTTTACAATGTCCAATTATAATTTTTCTTCCAGACACTGATGAATCAATATTGGAGCTCGAAAAAATATATAAGAATTTCACGGGGCAAAGAACTTTGCACGGAACTTATCATTACGTCTACTATGGACTGGAGACATTTGTTCAGCAAAAGGTATTTGCAGATTTTTTTTTAAATATTTCAAGACTCTCCAAACAAATGGAAAAGGAATTAGCCTTGAGTGACATTAACCGTGTTCGTTCACTAAGTCAAAATATATACAATTACATTTCCAGCAGATTAGAAAACTACAAGGATGCAGATTTTGATGCTAATGACAATAGTATGTAATCACATTTTAATCTGTTATAAAGGAGCAGTTGGTTTTCTTCTTCCAGAAATAGTTGTTCGCCTGAAGTGGTATGTTTCAGCCCGTCGAATCTGATATGAGGTCTGTATCCTGAATTCGCATAGCCCTGTCTTCCTCCGCTCCCCGTTGCTAAAAATGAAATGGTTGCCAGCAGATCGGGCTCGTCCCGTTTTACTTCGTCAATCCCAATCACCTGTATTTGATCATTAATCATGCAGGTGAAAAAATATGGCTTTTCTGACAGGTGAGATTTTAACTGGCCTTGCAAGAATTGCTGTTTTATGGTATCAAAGTCCACCTTATCAAAGGAATAAGGCTGCCCCAGGCTATCTTCAAGATGGGTTATCCAATATTTTACGGATTCGTTGATATCCATTGTATGAATAGTATGTTAAAAGGATTTCTTTTTTGTATCAATGCTATATGTAAATGTCTTCACCATGATAGATAAATGCAGCAGGAGTTCCAATCGTATTCACCCGGCAGTTATTATTCTCAGATCCCATTATTAGAAGAACGCAGGGGGCGTCTATAAAGTATTCCAGGTTTTCTGCCAGCTTTTGAACTGTGACGGCGTTACGAAATAACGCGCAAAATTGCCTTCATGTAAACTAATCAGTTCGTTTTCCACGGTTTGTACAAATTTTTCCTGGTCGCTTGCCGGCAGCGTGAGCGCCTTTGCTTTGATCATGGTGATCGCTTCCGCTTTGGAATGTGGTGCGATAATGATCTCCGAGACGAGGGAGCGGATCAGGTCGCGATACTGCATCCGGAAAGGGTCGGGTTCCCCCAGCGACTGGCGTTGGACTGCATATTGTTTGGCGGAGCGGTCGTAAGCCCAGAGAAATACGTCCTTTAATAATTCAACCCTGTTCAACTCGTATATTCCAAGCAAGCCGTCTATGTAAAGTGAATCAGGCACTTCCACGAACGACAGGGGAGCAAGATTTTTTTTGTTTAACGGAATATTGGCCGCTAAACGGGATACCCGCTTATTGACATCATCAAAGGGTTGCAGGTAAGGAAGCTGTACCATGATAAAAAAGGCCTGCTCGAAAGGATCCCGGATCTGAGCCGCCTTGTCAAGCATCAACCCGAACATTTCTTCAATAAGCTGGGGTGTGCCGGGGGGTGTATAGACAGAACCTGCTATGCCCACGCCGTGCGTTCTCAGGCTGCCGGAAGCAGCCGGATCAGGCAGCAGGTTATTGGACAACAGCGCGTGCAGGCTTAAGACTGTGTACCGGTTAAAGTCAATATCGGCTGTATTGTTGACGATAAACTCAATAGCGTCTTTGTGATTAAGGATCATCTGGGCTTCCGACGCGGATTTACCGCTGGCCGACACTCCCAGATCCAGCAGCCGTTGTGTATCGAGCAGGGAATAGGTATTTCCTTCCAGCCTGCTGGAATTCCAAGCCAGATCAATTAACAGCCGTTGTAAAATTTGTTTCGCATAAGTGCCTGCCGGGGCGTTCATCTGGGCGGTTATTCCCAGTCCGGCCAATTGCTCTTTTTCCTGTTTTGTCAGGTAGCTGCTGCTGTTAGGCTGGTAGCTGTCAAGAAAGCTGCGGTTATAGCCCACCGGCCGGCGCTTTTGTTGAGGCTGCGAGACGTATTGCCGGATCTCGCGTGCTTCACTGGACAGCGGCAGCAAATCGGAGTTGATCACCTTTGGACTACTGACAAGAGCAACTTTCGCCAGCTTATATCTGGTAGCACGTCCTTTCCCGGAAGACACCAACTCGCCGGAGGTTATCAATTCCTTCAAACGCCTTTGCAGGGTCCGCCGGTCGGGAGGGCTTGTCAGCCTGGCTTCAATAGCATCAATAGGAAGTCCGCCTGCCTCGCCGGAGAGGGCAAGGACAATTTCCCGTAAATCTTTGTCCGGATTTGCCGATTTAGCCATTGTCGCGATTTATTTATCGCGACAAAATTATGCTTATTTATGTCGTGATTATGTTATTGCGACAATTTTTGTCGCGATTTTGTCGCAATTCGGCTAATCGCGACAATTTTTTACCCGTGCAGAGGATGTGCTTGTCATTGTGTGATAATGTATCAAGACGTTCCGGTTTTAAGTTGCATATTATTATCAAAATCCCCCGCCCACCTTTTTAGAATGCTGCTTATAACAGGCAGGGCATTCCGGGGGTGCTATGTTCGTATCAGCCTCGCGTCAGCAACAATGACAATAATTTTCAGCGAAATCCTCATTACCCCATTTTGACCAGGAATCATAGCAGGTGCTGCACAATGGCCTCATGGGATTGTATTTTACAGCGCTTCTGCACCTGATGCAGACGCCATTTACCTTTGTGTATGTTTCAATGCTTTGAACCTTCGCAGTATTAAACCTGGCAGCATGATCCTCAGACACCGACCCCGAAAGAGGAACAGCATGTTGCAAAAAATGCTCTGCCTCCTTTCTTGCTGCATCGAATAGCTGCCTGTCAACATCTTTCTTTATGTAAATACCCATTTCCCGGTTATTTTCAGAATACTCGTAGATATTCATAGAACTGATCACCATGCTGTCCTGGTTAAAATAACATTTAGCATGCAGATCCTTCAGAAAGCGAATTGAAATATTCTTTATAGACGGCAGGCTGCCCAGCGTTTCGGGTTGGTTTATAGGTTTTGCCAAACACAATCTGGACGGGTGTTCTTTGGGCAGCATCAGAAATACGCTTGAACAGATTGCCGGATAACTGCCAATAGGGGGAGATCTGCACCAATGTAGATTGTGCGCTACAGATGATCTCTTCGATCATACTTACTGTCTTTTTTGTCGTTAAAAAACTCAGTCATGATTTTATTTTATGAAAACAGGAAATGAATATTTCAAATCCGGCGTTAAAAGAGACTTCCGATATCCCTACTTCAAAGTATTGCCGCACCAGCGTGTCCGCTTCCTGTATGCCTGCGCTCCCGCCCTGCGCTAATAGCCTCATATGGATGCTATTATAAAGGATTCCCAGTATGATACATAGCAGGATGCGGCTGCTCTGTCTCAAAGTATTGTCCGCTGCCCGCTTTTGTTTTCCTCTCATGCTCATCACTTTGCTGTTTTGTAAATAATACCTTGCTGATATCCTGGGCTGCCTGCTTCAAACCGTGGTTTGAAACAGGATCGCCGTCAGGATGGTTACCCCTGTCATGCGACATCAACGCACCCCAAGCCCTCTCACTACTCATGATCAGGGGTCTATCTTTACTTATATCTTTAATTCTTCTGCCCGGTAATCAAAATCGCAGATCGCTGACGCCTGGATAATGATGATCTCCTTTAATGATGCCATAAGTTCCCCGTCGCTTTCATTGAAGCCCTGCCCCCGGAGTAGTTGTATCAACGCTTCCAGCAAGGCTGTCCTTGACAGCTTTTTAGCGTTTGCCTGTAATAAAAGCGCATTGATTTCGTCGGTGAGGTTGTGAAGCCGGCTGCTAAGCCCGGCGTGATAAGAAGAAGGCGCTTCCTGCGCGAAGGAGTTCTCGGTAGTGGGAACGGATGATGACGCCGGTCTTTCTCCGGATCCGGCAAAAAGGCTTTTTAAACCGTTTTTGAGGAACCTTTGTAAAAGCCCGTACTTCCACAGAAGGAAAGTATAATACAGCGTACATGCAATACCTGTATATGTTATAAAGGTCTTCCAGCTTACATTGATCAAGTACATACCCGCACATTTCCTGTTCACAATATCCCTCGCCGGGGTCTCATCTCACGCTGCCGGTATATTGCGCCGGCAACAGTACAAATAGAATACTTTTATCCGGGAATGAAAAGCTGTGATACTTGTAAGGTTCCTTGCAAGTAAGCGCGCAAATCTCTTATTTTCAATTATTACAATCTTTAAAGTTGACTGATATGATCTGGTATGGGAACAGCGTGATAAGATTCCTCGGTGTCTTGCCGTAAACAGGACGCCGGGAACTTAGATATGTTTTCGTATGAAATAAATAGTTATACCTATAACTCCACCTTGTAAACAACGCCGGTCTTGTTAAGTAGTCCCTTCAGCAATTCCACTTCAAATGTGGTATATATCGGGCGTACGGAATTGCTGTTGACAAGGTCAAGTAAAATGTATTCGTTTATTAGCAGGTAATTTTTTAAACGCACTGTCTTTTTGGGATTAAGCCGGCTTTTTTCAAAATATAAATTCCTGGCATAGTACTTTTTTATAACCTCGTTCCTGTAAAAATAAACCGTGCTGTCATATGGATTATAATTGCTTGTCAGATCTTTTTGAAAGCGGTCCACGCTCAGTTCAAGGCTATCTTCCTTATCGTTGGCGAAAATGGAGTATTCAAAATTTTCTTTAAGATAAACCGTATCTGTTGTGGAGAACAGGGTGTGTTTGTATTTCCTGTCGATCATGGATAAATATCGCCTGAAGCCTATCAGGTTATAGTTCAGAACAACTACATCCCGGCGAAACTGTTCAATCTCCTGTAGGTACCACAGCGGATAGGTGTCATTATCCCCGCCTGTTATAAGAATGCTGTTCAACGGGACGGCGCTTAAATAAGATCTGGCTTTTAGCAAAAGGCTGTCGGGATAATCTGCCTGTTTAGCGGCGGATACTGCGCTCAAAGAGTCGCCGGCCATCATAAGGTCGCAGTACATAAAAAGATATTCATTGGCGCATTTGACCTTTATATTGCCTACCCTTGTTTCATAATCCGGGTTAATATGCATCAGCTTTTTATATGCATCTATCGCTTTCAGCTCATAGTAAATAAACTTGTGAATCCTTGTCTTGCTTACCGGATCCGATGCTTTTAAATTTATTCTGTCCGGATCGTTGTTTACAAACAAATCACCAAACTGTTCTGCAATAAAGCCTGAGGCATAGTTCGAACAGGCCCTGCCCTGGCTTTCCAGTGAAGCATCCACGCCGGACTGCAGATCGGTGGAATCCATGATAACATCCCAGTCCCAGCCGGGATAGCCATAGTATTTGTTTAACCGAAACTGGTAAGATTCATACTCCCAGTCCGTTGTTCGCTTGTAATTATCCATTTGGCTGGCAAAGGATAAACTGTCTCCGTCGGAAGGAGGATAGTTAACATCAAGATAGGACTGAGACTGCACCGACCAAAATTTTTCCTCTTTAAAATAGTGCCCGGGATCCGTATAACTGTCCTGGGCTATATACCATCCGTCTTTTTGCCGATAAAATTTTAAATAATTCTCTAAGTGTTCAAAGAAGTATGTAGAAAAAAACGTTGATACGACCTCTTTAAACGGCGGCATATTAAACTGACCCTGAGAGATCAGCCCGGGAAGCATACAGATCAGCAAAAGCTTTATTTTTTTCATTGCATATTATTTCCTGGATCAAAAGGCAACCGCTACAATGTAATACTATAAAAAGTTTCTTTGAATTTTTCTATATACCGGCCGTTATCCATATCCCCGCTTGTAAACAGAATTAATGTATTTTCCTTGATGACAAAGGCATTAAACACGATGTTTTTATACCTTTCTCTTTCCAGGATCTCAGTGTAAGAAATAAAATGGGCATTGTATCCTTTTAATGTTGTATCCTTTTCAAGAATGTTGCTGACTGAATAGCCGGTTATGTTTTGACATATCCATCAGCTGTCGGAGCTGTGTCGTGGCAATGTCAGCGTTTAATACGGTAGCAATTGTAAAAGAGAAAGCAGAAGGATTTATGGACTAAATCATTTGTTATAGATATGTGTATCTTTAATTTTCCATTAATAGTTACAAAAGTTACGCAAACGAATGCATATTTTACCACCCTTTGATGAGAAAGCCCTCGTCGTGTTAATAATGGAAGATGATGAGCAGGCGTTTGCAACTTTATTTGAATATTACCGCAACAGAATATACTCGGTAGCCTTTACACTTACTGATTCGAAACAGGCGGCAGAGGAGATCGTGCAGGACGTTTTTGTAAGGGTCTGGGTAAAGCGCAAGGAACTTTCTACTGTTCAAAAAATGGACGCCTGGCTTTTTGTGATTGCGAGAAATATGATTTTTTCATATTTCCGGAGTGAAGCCGCCAAGGCTAAGAAAAAAAAGCTGCGTGCAGTAACAGGTGTAGAACTATCGGGGTCGCCGCAAGAGGCATTGGATAAGCTAGAAGAAAAGGAGTTACGATTATTGCTTTCCCGGGCAGTGGATCAGCTTTCGGCACAGCAAAAGCAGGTATACCTTTTAAAGGAAGATGGCATGAAGTTGCAGGATATTGCTGAGCAACTGAATATCGCTCCTCAAACGGTCAAAAAGCATCTGCAATATGCGATGCGCAGCATCCGCGCTTATGTTCTTTCCAGAGGCGACCTGGACTTAATCCTTCTTTTTTTGTGGGTTATTTCCTGATTTTAATTTTTTTATTACCCCTTCACTCTTTTTTGTACGTCTTTAGGGATGATTTCCTTATAAACAGGGAAGTCAACCACAATTATGGCGGCATCCCATCTGGCATACCTTTTCAAAAAAGTGATTGCAAAAAAGGCTTCTGCTGAAGAAAAGTCAGCCTTGCAGGCACTTCTGCTCGACCCCGAAAACGAGGACGCTTTCAAAGCTTTGCTGGATAAGGCATTTATAGAGGCTGAAAATGACGTTAAGATGGATGAAACGTCGGCAGCCCAGATACTGGAGATAATCAGGTCTCTCAATAAGAAAACCTCCCCAGCTAAAGTAATATCCTTAAAGCATAAACGATTGAGATGGGTGGCGGCTGCAGCTATAGCGGTTATCGTCACTGCCACAGGCTGGTGGCTGGCATCGGCATATTCCATACGCGAACAGCCGAATTGGGCAAAAGCTACTGAAACCAGAAATATTACTGCGCCGGTTAATGCTCGAGCCACGCTTACATTATCAAGCGGTAAAAAGATTTTGCTGGATAATGTTGGAGCGGGTAAGTTAACGGCAGAAGAAGGAGTACAGATAGCCAAAGATGCGAAGGGACGAATAGTATACTCGGGTAATAACCAGATTGAGGTTTTCAACACGCTCACTTTACCCAGGGGAAGCCGCCCGTTTCAACTGGTATTGGCAGATGGATCCATCGCTTGGCTGAATGCAGCTTCATCCATTACTTATCCCACAGCTTTTACCGGGCAAAACAGGCGGGTAGAAATGGAAGGAGAAGTATATTTTGAAGTGGCTCACGACAAATTGAAGCCATTTATAGTGCAAACCGGCACAACCCGTGTAGAAGTATTAGGCACCCATTTTAATGTAAAGAGCTTCACAGATGAGTCCAGTACTGATATTACCCTCCTAGAGGGCAGTGTACGGGTAGAAAGAAAAGACCGGGAAAATACTGAGGTACTGCTTCAACCGGGTCAGCAGGCTATAGTATCCGACGGGATACGTCTTGTTAAAGACGCGGATATAGAATCTGCAATGGCCTGGAAGAACGGTTATTTTTCATTAAAGGGCGCCGATCTCTATTCTGTCATGCGTCAGATATCGAGATGGTATGATATTGACGTGGTTTATCAGGGAAAGATCACTAACCGGAAATTCATAGGCGCCATCAGCAGGGATATTAGTTTAAACGACCTCTTGCAATCGTTGAAAGAATATGGCATTGAGGGCAGGCTTGAACAGCAAAAATTATTGTTACAAATGAAAGAGTAAATTTTTTTAAGTACCTAACGAAAACAGGGAAGTGTTGACACCACTCCCCTGCAAATGAGTCAGGTCAAACCATAAAACGGTCACGGAAGACTGCATTATTTTTTAACCAAAACCCAGGCAAAGTTATGCTAAATGCTCTTTGTTCCCGCACTCACATGCATTGGGGTGCCGGATTTACCCAAACGCTGAGAATTATGAGAATTACAGCTCTTCTTTTATTCGTCGCCTGCATGCAGCTATCTGCCAGGGGATACACCCAAAATGTAACGCTGCATTTAAAAAACGTATCCCTGGAAAAATTGTTCATCCATATCAAGGAACAAACAGGCTATTCTTTCCTGATTGATCAGCAGGATATGCGGAAAACCAAAAGGGTTGATGTTGACATTGAAAGCGCTCCGCTTGCTGATGTACTGAACTCTTCAGTGCTTCCACAGGGGTTGCAGTACAAAATCATCGGCAAATTGATCGTTATCACCTCAGGTGCGCGGCAACTCATCAGTAATGATTCGACGTATGCTCCCTTGTTTATTGACCTTGCAGGAAGAATACTTAACGAACAGAATGAACCCTTGCCCGGAGCAAGTGTGGTCATTAAGGGTACGGCTACCGGTACTAACACTGACGAACAGGGTTTTTATAAACTGAAGGATGTAAAACCAGGTGACATCCTGGTTATCACGATGGTAGGTTATCAATCCATCGAAATACCCGTCAACAGCCGCAGTACCATTAATATTCAATTAAAGCCTGCCGATAAAGGCTTGGAAGAGGTAGTGGTGGTAGGTTACGGCACTCAAAAAAAAGTAAATCTCACCGGCGCCGTTGAAACCATTGATGTAGATGATATGTCTACCCGTCCTTTAAGCAACTCAAGCATGGCACTGCAGGGAAAAGTAGCCGGTGCTTTCATATCGCAGAATTCCGGTCAGCCTGGATATGATAATGCGAAGATCCTGATCAGGGGTGTTGGTACGTTCAACAATACCAATCCCCTTGTGATGATCGACGGGATGGAAGGTAGTTTAAATGATGTCAACCCCAAAGACATCGCTTCCATATCGGTCCTCAAAGATGCCTCTTCCTCTGCCATCTATGGCAACAGGGCATCCAATGGTGTTATTCTCATTACTACTAAACGGGGGCGGCAGGACAGGATGAATGTGGAATATATCGGATATTATGGTGTGCAGAAAGTGACATCCATGCCCGAGGTACTGAAAGGACTGGACTACCTGGAACTGAGTGCCAAAGCCTACTACAATATAAATGGCAGGAACCCTTCATGGTATACGGATGAGTATATGGACAATTTCCGCAATAATGTCGATCCGGTAGTTTATCCACTGGATTTTGACTGGGGTGATTTCCTTTTGCGCCCTGCCCGGATGCACGATCATTATGTTTCGATCTCAGGAGGATCAAAAGCATTCCAGTATTCCGCATCCGTTGGTTATCTCGACCAGGATGGCATAGCCGTTGGTAACAATAGTAAAAAGCTCACTTTCCGCTCTAATCTGAGCTCTCATTTTCTCAAGGATAAGTTGCATATCAGCATTATGGCTTCGGGTAATGAACAAAGCATTGATGATCTCGTAGACGGAATGACTACCGCGTTCTATTATGCCTACGTCGCACCGCCTACTGTGAGAATGGTCATTCCGGGTGTGGGTTACAGCAACTACGCTTACAGTTACGGGGCAAAAGAAGCAGGTGGATTGAACCGTATTAAACAGGGACCGATTAACCTGCGGGGGCTTGTTACATTAAACCCTGTAAAGGGGCTTGAACTGAATGCTTCTTATGGCATCTATAAAAATTTCTGGGAACAAAAAATTTTCCGGCCCTCCGTGCAATTGTTCGCACTGAACCCTGATGGCACGGTTACAACCCCCACTCCTAACGTGTCGTCGCTTAATTACACCCGCTCTGAATCTTTGCTCACCGTTTTTAATGCTTATGGAAATTATTCCATCAGCTTCGGTAAACATAACATGTTGGTAATGGTGGGGATGGAAGCCAGGCAATCCAATGACCAGGGTTATTCCATGTCCCGCTCGAATCTGTCCGTAAACATTCCACAGTTTGGATTTGGTGACCCGGTAACTCAACTGAACAACAGTAGCGCTTCAGGATTATCCTGGTATTCACAGTTCGGAAGACTGAACTATAATTACAAAGGACGATACCTGCTGGAAGGTAATCTTCGTCATGATGGCAGCTCCCGCTTCCAGGATAAATGGGGCGCTTTCCCGTCTGTATCGGCAGGTTGGCGTCTTTCGGAGGAATCTTTTTTCAGGGACAATATTAAATGGGTGTCTGACCTGAAGCTCCGGGCTTCCTGGGGAAGGCTTGGAAATGAAAGCATCGGACAGGCTTATGCGGCTTCTGATGAACTTAGCCTCAACCTGCTGTATAATTTCAACAACGCATTATCCTCCGCGGGCGCGGTTACAAAGTTGGCAAACCGTAGCACATCCTGGGAAACCTCTGAAATGAGCAATATCGGTATTGATTTCAGCGTGCTGGATAAAAAGCTTTCCGGCACTGCGGATTATTTTATTAAGGAAACCTATGATATCCTGATGCAAATCCCTGTGTCCAGTACACTCGGGATCACGACCACACCTTACCAAAATGCCGGGAAGATGAAGAACCATGGTATGGAGATGTCGGTAAAATATATGGACAGGATCGGTAAGGTAAGCATTGCCGTTAGCGCGATGGGGTCGCACGTAATCAACAGGATAACGGATCTCGCTGGCAGAAGTCCGATTATTAACGGGAGTATGATCTGGAAGGAAGGCAGTTCCTATAATTCTTTTTTCGCTTACGAAGCAGAGGGCATTTACCAATCCCAGGATGAGATTAATAAACATCTCCTGATGACGGATAAGGATGGCAATGCCACCAACCCTTACGTTGGCCTTGTCGCTGCACCCGGAGATATACGGTTTAAAGACCAGCTCACTGTTGACGCGGATCATGACGGGATTCCCGAATCCAGAGACGGTATCATTAACCAGGATGACAAGGTGATCATCGGGCATTCATATCCTGACTGGACATTCTCTTCCACCATTTCCGCTGACTGGAAAGGAGTGGATATCGCTCTTTTTTTTCAGGGAACCTACGGAATGAATTCGCTTAACCAGGGCTATCTCACTTCACCCTTTCATGGTGGTTCTGCCAATACCGGGGCGTGGTACAAGGATGCATGGACGGAAGAGCGTCCCAGTAAGACGATTCAGCGTGTTTATTCAGATCCTTCCAGGTATGATATCATCTCTTCGTACTATATGGAAGATGCATCCTATATCCGGCTCAAGAATGCGGAGATCGGCTATACCCTTTCAGACAACGTGATCAGGAAGGCAGGGCTGAACCCTTCAACCACCAGGCTGAGAATCTTCGCTAATGTACAGAACGCGCTTACCTGGACCAAAATGCGTTTTGGGTTTGATCCCGAGAAACCTTCCACAACGGTTAATTCACTTCAATACCCACAGGTGAGGATTTTCTCCTGTGGCGTGAATGTTAAATTTTAAAGCGACGCAACATCATGAAGTACAAATTTCATTCTACTATACTATTGTTGGTCATGCTGAATCTTTCGTGCAGCAAGACTTTCCTGGAGGAAAAGCCACAGGACTTTATTTCCCCTGATAATTATCTTACCAACGAGGCGCAGTCCAAGATCCTGCTGAGCGGAGTATACAACAGTCTTGATTTCATAGGAATGAGTAATGAAAATCAAAAAATGTTTCCACTCCAACTGGAAACCACTACCGACGATGTCTATGATTCCCAACCATGGCACAATACGACCGAATGGGCACGGGGGCAGGGTAACAGCAACAGCCCGTGGGCAAAATGGAAATGGGACCTGGACTTCCAGGGAATCTCCCGGGCCAATGTGTTCTTGGACGGAATGGCGAAAGCAACCTTTGCTTCGGCTGACCGCAACCGTTATGTAGCGGAAGCGAAATTCCTGCGGGCGTGGTTCTATCATGACCTCGCTACTTACTACGGTGGCGTACCGCTGATCCTTGAGCCTGGTGATCTCAGCAACAGTTTTCCTACCCGTAACAGCAAGGGCGACATCATTACCCAGGTGCTGAAGGATCTTGAAGAAGCGATCCCTGATCTGCCGGCAACATATACAGACGATGCTGACAGGGGGAGGATCACCAAAGGAGCGGCAATCGGATTGAAAGCCAGAGTACTGCTCTACAGCGAACAATGGGAAGCCGCTGCCGCTGCCGCCAAGGATGTCATTGATCTTCGGGTGTACAACCTCTACAGTGATTATCACGGGCTGTTCCTGGAGAAATTCGAAGACGGGGCGCAACAGGAGATCATGTTCCAGGTGCACTATACTCCTGATATCATGCCATCCTTTATCTATTACCCGATAGGGGTATACCCGGCTTTCGCTCCCACGCTGCAGTTGGTGAACTCCTATTACATGAAAAACGGTTTGCCGATCACAAATGCACAGTCGGGATTCGATCCTGCAAACCCATATATGAACCGGGACCCGCGGCTTAATGCCTCTATTTTCTACCCGGGCTCCCGCTATATCAACTACATGATCGGAGCGCCTGATCCCACCGTATCCACAGATTCCATTACTATACCTACCTGGCTTTTAAATGAAAGCGGCTTCAGGGCGAAGAAAAATTTCGACGGCACGCTGATGAATGTTCAAAAGGAAGGACATAATAAATATTTCATGCGCTATGGTGAAATACTGCTTACGTATGCTGAAGCCATCAATGAATCGCAGGGACCAGGTCAAGCATACGAAGCGATCGATCAACTCAGAAGACGTGCAGGTATGAGAACGTTATCCGAGGCAATGCCCGGGCTTTCAAAGGAGCAGATGCGTAGCGAGATCAGGAATGAAAGAAGAGTGGAACTGGCTTTTGAAGGAGTGAGATGGGCTGATATCCGCCGCTGGAAAATTGCCGAGCAGGTGATGGTAGATGCGGTGGGCTATGATAATACCAAACTGGTATCTTATCCCGGTGATGGTTTGGGAACCTCTCCTAACTGGCAGTACGAAACCATGATTATTGATAAAAGGACCTTTAACGCAGCAAGGGATTATCTCTGGCCGATCCCGCAAAGCGAAATGAATGCCAATAAGAACATGGTGCAGAACCCAGGCTACAATTAGCAGTTAACCGTCACTGTTAGTTTACATAATATCCCGCTGACAACGGGAATTGAAAAGTTTCTAATACGCACATACAATGAACAAACTACAATATATTTTTTTAGCCGTGCTGTTTTCAACCATGATGCCCGGCTGCAAAAAACAGGTGGAACTACCACAACTTTCCAAGACAACGCTCAATGGCGTTGGACCAAATTTCGCCGATATCCAGGGACGGATCTACGTGGAGGGAAGTTCTCCCATTCTACGGCGGGGCGCCTGCTGGGAACTGAAGACTTCCGCAGGTGATTCCAAAATTGTGCAGTTCCCGACAATAGAAAAGGACACGATGCAGGTGGATGGTGAAACAGGCTTTATTTCCCTGCGCATTACCGGACTGCAACCGGACACAGCTTACTACGCCCGTTTTTTTGCCATTAATGGCGAGGGGGTTCAATACAGTTACCCCGTTCTCGTACGCACGCCTGCCATACCTGCGGGCGGCATATTCGTGGAGGGTTTTGTGGAAGGAACAGGAGAGGGGTTTGATATGGGCAGTTACTCCGGTGCCGCGGATGAGGGCCCGGTTCACAAGGTAGTATTGCCCAACTTTTTTATCGGTGAAAAAGAGATCACCAACCTGGAGTACTGCCGCTTCCTTCACGCCCTGGACAGTATGGGACAATTGCAGGCGGATGGAACAGTAGGGAGCTTTCTATATATCGACCTGGAAGATGAAGATGTACAGATTGAATTTAACGGAACAGACTATGTGCCCAAGACAGGGATGTCGGAATATCCCGTGGTAGAAGTCTCCTGGTATGGAGCCAAAGCCTATTGTAACTGGTATGGACTCAGGCTGCCGACTGAGGCGAGCTGGGAATTCTCAGCGAGGGGGGGAAGATTGAGTAATCAATTTACTTATGCCGGAAGCAATACCGCTGCGGAAGTAGCGTGGTTCATTGGGAATGCAGGAGGAACTATCCATCAGGGAGGGGGGCTTGCCGCCAATGAACTTGGCACTTTTGACATGAACGGGAATGTATGGGAATGGTGTGAAGACTGGTACGCTGCGGATTATTACTCGGGGAACTTTACTCCTGATCCTGCAGGTCCGTCCTCCGGTACGGAAAAGGTGGTCCGTGGGGGATCATTCCTGGAGGAGGCCCTCAGCACAACGGCAAGGCATGCCATCACGCCTGAGGCAACCGAAGCCAATATTGGATTCCGCGTGCGCTATTAAGACAAAGATTATACACAAATCATTTCAACAGATATGAAAAAGTTATTTGCAATAATATGGTCCATCCTCCTGATCGCAGGCTGCACCAAAAAAACAGAACAGAACCCGGTGGTTACGCCGGCAGTGGCGACAAAGTATCCGATCAATGTGACCGCTTCGTCGGCTGAACTCACCGGTGATTCCCCGGATGGCGGGGGCGAACTCCTTTCCCGTGGTTTTTTGTGGATGTATAAATCCGCAGCTATCGCCAAGGCGGATGGCTCTATCGACCTTGGTCTTGCGGACAGTATCATCATGAAAGCAGGGGCCAAAGTAGAGGCTGACCCGAAAGGTGATTTTACAACCGAGATCACCGGGTTGACCGGGGACACGCTCTTAGTGGTGAAAGCCTATGCTACCAATGGTAAGGGAACAACCTACGGAGAGACGGTTGCTTTCCGCACATCAAAGATGGTGGCTCCCACGGTAATCATCAGCCAGGATTATGAAAGCATCCATGATACGGCAGTGGTGGCTTCGGCAGAAGTGACGGCAGTGGGCGGAGCAAAAGTAACCGAACGTGGATTTGTCTGGGGAAAAGAAGAAAACCCTGCATTGAATACCAACAAAATGGTGGTTGGGTCAGGACAGGGAAAGTTCAGTTATACGGTACCGGAGCTTGAGCAATTCGTCAAATATTATATTTATTCCTACGCCATCAGCGCACTCGGCACATCGTATAGTGAACCGCTCATCATTCTTTTTGTTCCTCCTACGTTTACGGATACACGAGATGGCGAAATATATACGGTGAAGCAGTATGGTGGTATTATCTGGATGACACAGAACTTCAGGTACCTTCCAGATATCGGCAACGCCGCCGGCATATGGGTGCAGGAGTATATGGGGTCAAGTATCGAGGAAGCCAAAGCTACTACTCAATACAAAACCTATGGGGTGTTGTATAACCTGCAGCAGGCAACGGATCTGGCGCCCGAGGGCTGGCATCTCGCTACCGACGAAGAATGGAAAAAGCTGGAGATTATTTCCTCTAATGGCGGATTGACCGTGGAGGGTGCGAACGCCTCCGAATGGCGCAGCGCCAATTCCAGCCGGCTCAAAGCATGGGATGGTGCCAGCAACGATCTTCAGTTTAATCTCATGCCGGGTGGAAAACAGTGGTGTGGCGGAGCATTCCAGGAAATTGGTGTGTGGGCACATTACTGGGCGGCAAAAGAAGGTCATCCGTACGATTCCTTTTTCAGAAGAATGCTTGCGGGTTGGGACAACGGGATCTACCGGCAGGATTCTAACGTTGACGGATACCCTGTTTGCGCAGGGATGTCGGTGCGTTATGTGAAAGATTATTAAATTATCATTTACTTTTTTTAAGTACTTAATTACTATATACCATGCGTATATTGATGTTATTACTCTGTCTGCAGGTCAGCGCTGTGAGCATGGCGCAAACCCTGGCAGGAAAAAGCGATATCATTCTCAAAAATCCATTGCTGCTGCTCCGCTTTGATGGAAGCACGGGAGCACTCACGGCAATGACCAATGTAAAAACGGGCGACAATTACCTCAAAGGGTCCACAGGAGACAAGCTTTTCCGCCTTTACCTCAATAGCCAAAGGATGCCCCGGCTGGCTTCGGGCCCGGCAGATGACCCGTTAGGAGGGATCCTGATCGGCTCCAAAGATTGTATACTCCGTTCACATACCTTAAAAACGAAGGATCATCTTACTACACTCACCCTTCAGCTCCGTCATCAATCATCAGCCACGGACATTACAATGACCGTGCTGCTGGAGGATGATAAAGCCTATTTTGACTGCGGGCTGGAGATAAAGAGAAACACTAGCGGTAACGCATATGCGTCTTTTCCTTATTTCTCCGGTATAACGCTTGGCGATGAACCCTCCTCCAATCTTGCCGTAAACATGTGGGACAGGGGATACCCCGGTATAAAAGCCTGGCAGCAGAATAGCGGGGGCGTCTATGGCAGGGATGTATCTATGCAGTGGCAATGTGTGTATGAACCAAATCTGAATGAGGGATTGGCGTTTATCGCCATGGATACTGCATTCAGCAATAAGATACTCACCTGTTTTCCGGGAGGAGGCATGCAGTCTCTGTACTTTGACACAAGAGCTGTCAACAGTCGTCCGGTTACGTGGCCGATGGCAAGGATAGCCGTTTTCGAAGGGAATTGGCGCACAGGCGCCAGGCTTTATAAAACCTGGTGTGACAGTAATCTCCATCCAAGACCCGTACCTGAATGGTATGAAAAAGTGGCTATCCGTGGAAGCATGTGGATTCCCACCAAAACCGCAGTTCAGGATTCTAAAAAGAGCGGTGATCCGGAAAGGTTTACTTCCTTTGATCAATTGCCCCGGCTCTACAGGGGCGGATATGCGGATGTGCTGGAGATGGCCATGTGGAACGAAGACGTCAACCTCTGGCCGGACACCTATGGACCGTGGATGTCTTCGGGCTTCCTTGGATTCCGGAGTGACCTTGGCGGCAAGGATGCTTTTGAAGCCGGTGTACGACGCGTGCACACATCCGGAAGAAAAGTGTGTATGTATGTTGCAGGGTATGGCATCCGGAAAACCAGTCCGTTGTTCAAGAACGATGACTGGAAAAACTGGGCGATCATTGACAACGAGAAAGGAGATATCAATTTCAGTTACAGGGGAGAAAAAGAAGATGAGATATATGGTATTTTCAATTGCGTAGGCTATAAACCCTGGCAGGACAATATTATCAGGATTTGCAGAATGCTAGCTCAAGCCGGTGTCGATGAGATCAGGCTCGATGAGATCGGCTTTCCCTTCAAGCCCTGTTTTAATAAAGCACATCATCATGACAGCCCTTACGGTTCCCACCAATGGACCCGTGAATACCTACGCAGGATTCGCGAAGCGATGGATAAAATTAATCCCGCTCTCGTGATCTCGACGGAATTTTTTATGGATTATTTTCATACTTATACTAATGGGGCACTGGTCATGGATTGCAGTGGCCCGGAGTTGGATGCGATGAAGGTGGCTATGCCTGACTATCTCGCCATGTCCTACCATGCAGGTGCAGCTGAAGCCATGATTACAGGTGCGATCATGGGGAAACCAACGGCTTACCGGCTCGATTGGGCCTGGGGACACGTGGGTGCAGAGCGCCCCAAAAATTATCCGGACGGGCCAGGGATCTCTCTGCCCTACTATGATCTGTACCCTGCATTTTCAGCGGCTTTCATTGCCGCTGATCCGACCCAAAGGGATCCGTTCTCACCAACTGATATTCAGTGGAACGGGCATTTGTGGAAGGGCGATAAGTATTGGGTACTCACGGGGGGGCATGATGACCTCACACCGCTGCCTGCAGGAGGCGTGCAGGTGATCCTACCCGAACTCCCGGAAGTTTTCCGCTTTGCCTATGCCTTTAACGTGGTAACGCTGGAAATGAAACCGGTTAATATCCAGAGAACAAAAAAGAATATAAGCATCAGGCTGGATGATCCGCTCAGCCTTGTTTTTTTCCCGGCAAAGGATTGTCCTGCCCTGCCGGTGATCAGCTTTCCGGAGCGTGGAACACCTGGTACAGCACTGAAAGCTACTGTCCGCTTGATCGCCCCATGGAACACTGATGCGCTGAAAAAAGCGGAAAAAACGATAGGACTCAAGGCACCTGGATTCATCGTGCGTCGCGGCGAGGTGAAGGATGGAACAGTCTCATTCGGGATCACCATTGCTGGCGGGACAGAGAAAAACAATTATTACATCGAAGCGGCGGGAGAATGTCTGCTGATCCGGAAATGGTTTGCCATAGAATAACCAGCAGCCGGGACCCGTTGTCATTTTTTTTTAATTTTTTAGCATGAACGTCTTTAAACATTTCTGCGGAGCCAGCCTGCTGGCAATGCTCCGTCTCTTTGCTATGGCACAACAGGCACGTATAAGCGAAAAGCATGTGAATATGATAACCTACCCTTTACTATAATCATGTGGTGAAATTCAGAGACGTGGCAATGCGGGGGGCATGGACCAGCGGTGGTATAGAGTTCAACTACGGGATTATCGGTCATACCCCGAACTGCTCTACCCCGGTAGACTACGTCACAAGAGTAAACGCCGACGGATGTGTGAGTTGTATTATTGGCACCCTCGACCTGGTAACCCGCACCAACTGGCGGGTAGAAATTAATCTCCCGGTGGATAAGGCTTATTTTACAACACGTTCCTTCTGGCACAATGCCACTGCAGTGCCGGCACCTTATTATCACTGGTCAAATGCCGCGGTTTCTTCAGAGGGGAACCTTGAATTTGTGGCTCCAGGAAACAAATATATCGGGCACGCCGGAGAAACAGGCGCCTGGCCAATGCACACTACTAACGGGAAAAATTTGGGTTTCCTCCAAAGTAAAAGAATTCCTGTGAGATCAATACCTGGTGGCTTTTCATATCAATATCTTTTTCCCAATCTTGCCTGTGATGCTGGGTTTTTACCTGTTTGTAGCACCCTTTTGAAAGTTTATAAATATTATCCCCTGCCCGGGTAGTCTGTGTTTCGTCAGATGGAATCTTGCACTGGAATCTTGAATCTTCAAAATATCTTTTATAATCCATTTTTTCTGTCACCTTCATTAAAATAAATCAATCTGGATGTTCCGTAACCAAACTCCTTGTTTATTGAGTCCGAACTGAAACCCGCAATATAATTTCCTACACCCCTCTTTTCACGCATGTAAGGCTTACAGGTAGCCAGCGTCAAATATTCGTGAAAAGGGTTGGGGGCAAATCCGGAATCAACGACCATTTTGTAGGAGTACAGCATACGATATCAGGAGGCTAAAGCTATATGGCTTTTTTAAAAAAGGACAATAAGTCGATCAGAAGATTCTTTTGCTCCGGTTTAAAAGCCATCGGCTGTTTTCTATAAGTGTTAACCGGCCTTCCATTTTGCGTGGCAGGTTGCCAGCGGGGACTTTGCCTTATGACTCTTTCGGCTTCCTGCCTGAGAGCGGGATGCCCGACTAAGGATTTCACATCCTCCGGCACACCATTCTTATTTACAACAAAACTTACCAGCACGGCGCCTTCTACTCCGGCTTTTAATGCACTCTCGGGGTATGAAAGCGTGCTTTTCAAATAACTGTGCCAGGCTTGATCTTCTCCTGGGAATTCAGTCTCCAATTCAGATTTAACAAACGGAACAGCCTTTTTCCGGTTCGTATTTTCAAGATCTCTTTTTCGTCCTGTAACTGCATCCCTGGTAATGTATTCTCGATCCGCCCTGGTGTGACATGTTGGGCATATCTTTAATAAACTTTGGAACTGGCTCAGAGGTAACTAGTGTTAAGTCAAGCAAATTATGTCTGTTCATTTTCGTGAAACGTGAGAGGTGAAACGTGAGATAAGCTTTCACATCTCACATTTCACGTTTGACATAGCACTAGTGTCATGTCAATCTAAAATTGTCGGATAAAGTTTTTTCAGTTTTATTCGG
>CAYWVB010000041.1:0-53002 GCA_964461595.1 uncultured Terrimonas sp.
GTCCGTTTATGGTGAACTGTGTTCCTTTGGCGGCAAACTTACGCATGCCAAAGCTAACTGTTCTTACGTCTGTTTCCTTACCGTTTTTCAACTGTACCAACAATGAATACAGGTTGGGATTAAATTCATCCCACAATAACGGGTGACTGCCCATAGGGTATACCACTTCCAGTGTATTAATCCCCTTTTGCAACGCTATTGATTGTGTCACCGGCTTTAACCGCGCTTTAACCGTGCCTGCTGTGGCCAACAAACGTATCTCTGCTTTGTTGATCTGATTTACTTCATTACTGATTTTTATCCGTACGGTCACCTGCTTTTTATGAATATCAGGAAACAACTGCATATCATCAATAAACAAGGCCGGGCGGGCAGCAATGAACAGCCTGCCTGTCATTCCGTTCCAGTTGCTTTGTGTATGGTCGGAGATGCTGTGTGAATTCTTGCCGACATCTATTTCTTTAACCCGGTTGTCAATACGGACAGTGACCTGGTGTGTGCCGGGGGTTAATGCTTTCGACAGGTCAAAAATATGGGGTGTGCCCAGACTGTTGGCCGTGCCTACCTGCCGATCGTCAATCCATACTGTAGATTCCCAGTGGCAGCGTTCGATGAATAATTCAAGATGTTTACCTTTCCATGATGCGGGGATCACTATTTTTTTCCGGTACCACGCTGCCCCTTTATAATATTTTACCGGTTGAAGCCAGAAAGGTACTTTGATGTTACCGGGTTCGCGGTATCGCGCATATTCGGGTTTAAAAAACCAGGATGAGTCAAGGATACTGCCCGTCCATGGCGTGTTTACAGAAATGTCATTGCCTTTACCATTAGTTGTCATAGACCCCGGCAGGCTGACCCTGTCCGGTAAGTCTTTACGGAACCATTGCTCC
Source organism: uncultured Terrimonas sp. (assembly GCA_964461595.1). Lineage (GTDB taxonomy): Bacteria > Bacteroidota > Bacteroidia > Chitinophagales > Chitinophagaceae > Agriterribacter. The sequence continues at coordinate 894 of CAYWVB010000041.1, forward strand.
TCTATCCCCCTGTCTGACGGATCCGCCTGGAAAGACCAGGTGCCCGCCAGGTCAATACGATGCGTTTGCGCGGAAACGGTTGTATTACCCAGTACCATCGCAAGAAGAAAAGCTATTGCAGGGAAGAAGGTCTTGTTCATAATGCCTGAATTAATACGATTTGGAGTAAGCAATATATACTGCCATTCTTTAGTGCGGGGATACAGTTTATGCATCCGGCTGCACTAAGAATTTATAAATGGTTTTTTGATCGTATTCCATGCCCGGCAACAGCAATACAGAAGGGAAGCCGGAATGGTTCGGTGCATCGGTATAGCCCTGAGCCTCTAATGCCAGCCCCGCACCGGAATGGTACCGGTATCCATTTTTTCCGGTGTCGCTTCCGTCAAACAACCAGGCATTATACAACTGAAGGCAGGCCTGGTTGGTATATACTTCCATTACCCTGCCGCTTTGTTTCTCTGTTACCCTTGCACACAATGGTACGGCTTTTCCCGGCTGATCAAGGATGTACGTAACGGCATATCCTTTGCCGGCAAATAACTGGCCGGGAACGTTTTCGCTGATCCGGATCCCGATCGTTCCGGACTGCGTAAAATCGAGCGGCGTGTTTTCTATGGGAACAATTTTACCTGTTGGAATAAGCTCATCATTACATTCAAGCGCCTTACCGGCATTTATAAAAAGAGCATGTTCCAGAACGCTTTGCTCCATATTGCCGCCCAGGTTAAAATAAGCATGATTGGTCAGGTTGATAACAGTAGGCCGGTCGCAGGTTGCTGTATAATGGATATGTATCGCATTATCATTGCCCAGGGTATAGGCTACCTTCACTTCCAGGTTGCCGGGATAGCCCTCTTCACCATCTTTTGAGAAGTAATGCAGCACCAGGGTTTCTTCACCGTTCTTGTTTTTTACCATTTCCCCATCCCACACCTGGAAACAAAAGCCCTTATCGCCTCCATGCAAATGGTTTTTTACCGGCTTGCCAAAAATATCGTTATGCGATAAAGAATACGTCATTCCATTCAAAGAGAATTGCCCTCCGTCAATGCGCCCGCATACACGCCCTATCACGGCGCCATGATATTTTTCTTTAGCCGTGAGATAACCGTTTATAGTATCGAAGCCCAAAACCACATCGTTCCATTTGCCCTTCCTGTCGGGCACCCACATACACAGCCAGCGGGCGCCGTAGTTGGTGAACTGGGCAACACAACCGTTGCTGTTGCGAAGGGTAAATAACTTTACTTCTGCACCGTTGACCGTGCCGCTGAATTTTTTTTCTTTTAATAATTCCATTAAGCTATACCTATTGATTTGTCTTTTGCACTTGCAATATCATGCTTTTATAGGCTCCCTTTACCGGCCAGGCAATACCCGCGTTCATCAAAAAATCTCCTTTAAATACCGCATTATTTAATTCGGGCAGGGTATAAAACGCATTAGGATCCAGCCCCCGTAATTTTAATATATTGGCTTCCTGTGTTTGCGCTGTGCTGCCGTTGAGGTACTCTGCCATATTATAACAAAATACTACTGCCGAAGAACGGTCTTCAGCTATATATTGCAATGCCGATTTATTGTCTTTAAAAGGTGAGATCAACCGGTGCAAAGTTCCGAACTGCACAAGATTGCGGATCTCTTTATACTTTGCAATTTTTGCTTTGGCAAGTTTTCTTTCATCCTCTGTCCATTGGGTGATGTCGTAGCCGATGCCCAGCACTCCGCTCATGGCTACGTCAAATTTATAGCCAAGGCCGGGCTTCAGCCCATGCCAGTCTTCGTGTGTGATCCACGATACCATTGTATTGGCAGGAAAGGCGCTTAAATACCCGTACTGGATAAACAGCCTGTCCACAGGATCCGTATTATCGCTTGTCCAGGCCTGATCCATCCTTGAAAGCATGCCCAGGTCAATACGGCCGCCACCGCTGGAGCAGTCTTCAAACAGCACGTTGGGGAAGCGGGTACGGAGCGAGTCTATTAACCGGTATAAATTATTGATATACCTGATACGCACTTCACGCTGCTCATTTACAGGCGCGTCAGGCCATCCGGGCTCCGACAAGGTGCGGTTATGATCCCACTTGATAAACCGAATATTATTTTCACTCAAAAGTGTTGATAACGATTTTAATAAGTACTGGTACACCTCTTCCCTGCCCAGGTTCAGCATCAGTTGATGCCTTCCCTCATGACGGGTCCGGTTGGGAAAATGAAATACCCAATCGGGGTGCGCCCTGTACAGGTCGCTGTTGGGATTCACCATTTCCGGCTCTACCCAGATACCAAAGTCCATTCCCATGTCATTGATCTTGTTGATCATGGGCTGCAAACCGTTGGGGAATTTTTTTTTGTCCACCGTCCAGTCGCCAAGCCCCGCATGGTCATCATTTCTCCCTTTAAACCAGCCATCATCAATCACAAATAATTCAACGCCTATTTCTTTTGCAATTTTCGCCAGCGCCAGTTGCTGTTCTTCATTTACATTAAAGGCAGTAGCATACCAGCTATTGTACAATACCGGCCTGGGCTTGTTCCTAAAAGGCTCCGGCAATATCGTTTTACGGATATATGCCGTTAAATTTTGGGCTGCACCCTCAGCGCCTGAACGGGTGTAACCTATGATGAACTTAGGGGTTTCAAAAGCAGTTCCCGGCTTTAGCGTCCAATCGGTATCCCAGAAATTAATACCGCCAGTAATCTGTAATCTCCCATTGAATGCTTTATCAAAATCAATTCTCCAGTTGCCGCTGTATTGCAAAGTGCCAAACCATGCAGACCCGGATACATCTGCTGTTTCATCTGCCTTGCGAACCATGAACCAGTTTGGATTGTCGAACGATTTAAAATCTCTTGCCTGCAGGGTCTTTACGCCTTCGGTTAATGTTGTGTTGCGTAGCTGAAACTCGTGGCCCCATGCCCCGGCCATGTGTGTAAGATCGTACCGGTCGGGAGGGAGGTTGACAGAAGCGGATTGCAGGTTTTCTATTTGGATATTATTTTTTTTGCCGGTGTTTTTTACCGCCACCCATTTTTCCAGGATATCAAATTCCGGGAGCACGCGGATGAATGAAGTAATTTCAAGAGGATAGTATTTATCTTTTTGTACGATCTTTAATGTTTGCCGGCCCTCCATCTCCAAAATTTCTGCATTCACGAACGTCAGTTCAGCGTCGCGCACATGATCTGGAAATACCACTTCAAGTAAAGGTGTTTTAGTTGGGAAGGCGCCTCTTACCGGAATTTCATTGGCAGCATTGATCCTGCTTTGATGAAAAGCCAACTGCGCCCTGGGACCAAAATAAGTTTGCTGTACTTCATTCTCCCTGGTAAGTACCAGTTGGTAAATGGAATTGTTTGTGCTGATCATCCAGCCTTTGGGATTTTCAGTTGTGATTATCGCGGAATCACTATATGGCATTGCAAATGTTCTCAAAAATAAAAATGAGAAAACAAGAGATGCGTAGCAGGCTTTCATTTTCATAACAGACAATAATTTAAAATAACAGGTATGGTTTATACCTGGATGAATACGGCTGTAAATTAAAAAAATACCAATCCGTTATTTGCTGATTTTTATCATTACAACTCCTTCTGCAGGAACTTCTGCAACGAACCTGTTGTTGTAAACCCCAATATCTTTTCGCCTCCAGAGGTCACGAACGACCCGTTTTCCTGTTATTTGCAGTTCGTCCCAACTGACAGACACTTCCGCAGGATTTTTTTCCCGGTTAAACAATCCGACAGACAGGGAACCATCAGCTAAATTTTTAACCATTAAAAAACGGCTGCTGTCGCGCGGGATCACCAATCCGCCTTGCCCCAATGGATCCTGATCAATTTCAATAACTTCCGGGTTACAAAGGATCCCAAGCGTGAATTCGTCTATTTTTGAGAGATCGCCGCTATAAATTAACGGGGAAGCCATGAGGCACCACAACGACATGTAGGCATATTGCATGTTCCGGGGCATTGTGGTAAGCTTAGGTATCCCCTCATCCCTGGCATTTCCGATCCACCCGATCTGAATATAATCCGGATCGTTCCATTCACCGGGTTTGGAATACTGCCGGTGGTTGCTATTGCTAATGGCGATATCAAAAATGCGGTGTAATTCAAATCCTAAATCACCGGCCGTCCGCCACGAATTTCCTCCAACCTCAGCGCCCCATTTCCAAACCTCACCCATACCATATTGGCAGAGATTAAAAACGATGTCGCGGTTCAACGACTCAAGGATCCTACCCATTTGCAGGTAAGGCTTTTGATAGGCTTCTACACTTTTGTCGGCCCCGGCGATCCTGCCATAAGAGCACCAGTCATATTTCAGAAAATCGAATCCCCATGCGGCAAATTGTTTTGCGTCTTGTTCTTCATGCTGGTAAGAACCACTAAAACCTCCGCAGGTTAAGGGTCCCGGAGAGGTATAAATTCCCGCTTTTAATCCCTTGCCGTGAATATAATCCGTTAAACTTTTCATGTCGGGGAAATAACTATTCGGAAGGATATTCCCATTTTCATCTCTTAGCGGCCCAACGCGTTCAGGATCGCTGTGTTTTGGCGCATTCATCCAGCAGTCATCAATATTCACATATTGATATCCTACATCTGCCATTCCACTATTAATGATGACGTCTGCCGCCTGCCGCATCATTTTATCGGTAATCCGGCTATAGTGGGCATACCAATGGTTCCATCCCATCGGAGGAGTAAGCGCAATTTTATTGCCTGACACGATCTTAAAATTCCTTTGGTCTTTTCCTTTCGGGTTCCTCGCTTCAATGATGAGATCATACTCACCCCCGGGTGGCGTGACCCCCGAAATTATCCCGGTTTCTTTATCAAGGTGTAGTCCTTCGGGCAATCCCTTAACAACAAACTGCATGGGGCGCTTTCCCTGGCATGGGATGCGATAAAGAAACGGATGTCCCGGGCGGCTGCCATAAATGAGAGGGCTGTTAATACGTGGCTTTATGATCTGTTTGGGATTAACGATTTCATTTTCTTCACCCGGATAATACTTCTTATTATCATCCTGAGATCGTGCGGGCAGCATAAAAGCCAAAACGAAAACGGTAATGAAAAGAAACAGCGGCATTATGGATTTCTTGGTCATATCAAGTGGTTTTCTGTTCTAACTTAAAATTTTTTTTATTTTTCAGTAATAAACCGTGCCACCCAGCCACCGCCCGGCGCCAGCTCAAGCTTCAGTGTTTCCCCAGCATTGATCTTGCGCCGGGATAGTTTATAATCAGTTGCGGCAGTACCTGCATTTATCCCGTCTTCAATCATTTCAATAGTGTAAGCCCCCGGCTTTAAAAAACCGGTTGATAGTTCAATGGTTCGTGCATCTTCATTTGTAATAGCTCCGACATGCCAGTCATTCCCTGCTCTTCTGGCCAACACGGTATATTTTCCAATTTTGCCATCCAATAGCTTAGTCTCGTCCCATTCTACCGGAATTTTTGCCAAAAAATCCGTACACTCTTTTTCCCTGTAGTAATCAGAAGGCGATCCCGGCAGCATGGTCATGGGGCTATTCAGAATAACAAACAAAGCCATTGCATGCGCCCTGGTGCCCCAGCCCATAGGGTAGTGCCCGATGGGTTTGAAATCATTTCTATTCGCGTTGCGCATGGTGGCAGGAATATAGTCCATAGCGCCGGTAAACATACGGATATAGGGTAAAAGATTATGGTGCGTGGGATTGTCATGATAGGATACGCCGCTTTGCTCAAATTCGATGAGTGCTTCCCGCGTCAGCACATTCGGGTATTTACGGCTTAGCCCGCAGGGCTTGTAGGCGCCGTGGAAATTGACCACCATCTTTTTTTCTGCAGCCTTTTTGGCAACTGCTTCATAAAATTCCACCATCAACTGGTCGTCGCGGTTCATGAAGTCGGTCTTGATGCCTTTAATGCCCCAACGCTCAAACAGGTCAAAAGCCTCCTTCCATTGATCTTTCAGCGTATTCCAGATCACCCACAGCAGCACGTCCACACCCTTCTTTTTTGCGTAAGCGGTAACTTCCTCCATATCTAAACCAGGAACCGTGTGCAGCACATCGTCTTTAGGGCTCCATCCGTCATCGAAAAGAAAATACCGGAATCCCTTTTCCGCACAAAAGTCTATGAAGTATTTGGCTGTTTCGGTATTAACGCCGGCTTTAAAGTCAACACCGTAAATATTATTTTTGCCCCACCAGTCAAACATCACCACGCCGGGCCTGATCCACGAAACATCTTTCAGCTCAGTAGGTGAAGCCAGTAAATAAACCATGTTATTGCTGATCAGCTCCTCTTCCTTGCCGGCCACTGCAAAGATCCGCCACGGGTAGGTTCTCTCACCTGCCACTCTTGCAATGTAGCCGAAGGTTTCACCCACCTGGTTGTTGTTATACGGATTATTGGTCTTTGTCAGCGTTTTAGGATAACGTGGATGCGTAGCCGATAGTTGTGATCCGCCGGTGTTTTTAACCCACATCCCCGGGTAATGGTAAAGATCCGATTCTGTGATCATTACAAAATTACCATCCTGTTTTTCAACAAGCACCGGCAGGTTGCAAAGCCTGGACGGATCCAACTCGCTCAGCTTTTTAAACTCATAAGGCTCTTCATACGCCGAATGGAAAGATTTTTCCGACTGGAAGCGTACGGAATCGCCCTCCCGGAATTGAATATCCAGGGTTTCTTTAACGATGGTCAAACTGTCTTTGACGGCAGTGGAAAAACGGTACGCCAGCCCTTCGTTAAAAAGTCTGAACGTGAGTGACTGTCCCGATTTGAATGTCAGCAGCAGTTCATTGTATTCATTCCTGTATATTTCACTTCTTTCTTTAATAACCGGCTTAACCTCTTCGGCTACTGCAGTCCGCTTCGTTTTTTTAACCTGCATGGGCGCTGCTGCAGGTTGATCTGTTGTCATACCAAGGTCTGACAGTGTAAAAATGAGACTGCCTTCTTTCATCATTTTTAGTTGTATGCCCTGCGGATTATTTTCCATTTCAGCCGACAATTTTTTGTCAGGGGAAACCAACGTATACTTTTGCGCATTGGCTGCTATACAAAAGAGAGACAGGCAGCATCCAATTAAAAAATGTTTCATAACAGGAGATTTTATAGTATCATTTCTCTATTGATGGAAAGAGGAAAAGTCAACAGGCAATGATGAATAGTGAATTCACCATTCACTATTCATCATTCACCAACTGCCTACCATCCGGGGTTTTGCTCTAATTCCGGGTTGATTAAAATTTCTTTTGTTGGTAAGGGCAAAAGATAATGCTTATCGGGATTAAAAGACCTGTCGGAAGCCTTTTCCGTAACAATAAATCCATTGGCATCTGTTCTGTTCTTCCAGTAATCATCTTTATAAGGATTTCTGTCTTCCCCTTCCACCACAATAGGGTTTACCCAGGGAGTTCCGATGATCTTGATCCCCATAACAGCTTTGGGAAGCTCTGTTTCGGCCGTCTTCCATCTTCTGAGGTCATCGTACCTGAAGCCTTCGAGCGCAAGCTCAATAGAGCGCTCGCGTCTTATTTCATTTCTCATCTCCAGGTTATTGTCGCTGACAAAGCTATTTGTCAAAGCGGGCATACCGGCTCTCTGGCGCAGCAGGTTGATTGATTTATTAAGATCGTCGTCGCTGATAGCACCGTTCTTCTCAAAAGTTGCTTCTGCATAAATAAGCAGCACTTCCCCGTACCTGATAATATGACGTGAAAAGCCATACCCGATATTATCCGGTGATCCATTGGATCCTTTGTTCTCAGAGAGGTATTTATAGGTAATATATCCCGTATTTACATTACGTTGCGGGTAGAACGGCCATGCTTCAACAGGGTTGGGATACCAAAACCGGGGCGCAAGTGTTCCCGGGATCAGCATGGTCATGGACATCCTGGGATCGCGATCCCGGAACTCCGATTGCATCTGGTCATACCCCTGGAATAAGGATGATTTTGAAATGGGTAACCCGTCGGTACATAAGTACATATCCGCCAGCTTTTTTGTTGGAAGAAGATGACCGTCTGAAACGTTGGGAGCGATACCCTGGGTATGCGTTTTAACCTGGTAAAGGCGATCTAATATACCTTCTAACGAACCATCACCCTCATCAATGAACAAATACCGGTAGCTCTGGCTGCCCTTACTTGTAAATAAAGCATATTCTGCACTGTTCATGACATTCGTGGCGGCTTCAATAGCTATATCCAGGAATGCTCCTGCGTTTGCACCACCCCTGCTTTTCTCCCAGGTGCCTTCAAATAATGCCACCCTTGCTTTTAGGGCATTAGCGGCGCCTTTGGATATTCTGCCAAAATCAGCGTTCGGGATAGCGCTTCGTACCGGCAGGTCGGTTGCCGCCTCATTTAAGTCTTTAATAATAAGATCAGCTATTTCTTCCCGTGTAGCACGGGGCGTATATAGTTTTTCATCATCAATGTCCAGTGCGCTTGTAATAAGAGGAACGCCTCCAAAAAGCCTGAAAAGTTTCCAGTAATTATAGGCCCTGAAAAATTTTGCCTCGCCAACAAATCGTTTCACTGCCGGATCGGCAGATGACAGCGCTGCCGCTTTTTCAATGATCTTATTGCTCCGGCGTATATAAATATAAGCATCAGTCCACCTGCTGTCCTTTTCAGGCGCTAAATAAGTACCGTTACTTACCGCATTAGGTACATCAAATGCTATGTCCGAATCTAAATCCAGGTCGGCAACAGAAAATCCTCCGAGAGAATTATAGAGGTTGGTTGCTGCCAGCTTAAAGTCATCTGCTGATTTCCAGAAAGTGATATCGGAAATAGAATCTTTTGGGGTTAAATCAAGCCCTTTTGTACAACCTGCTAAAAACAGGAAAGAGAAAATAAATATTTTAAAATATGTATGCTTCATGGTAGTTATAAATAAATGTTTTAGAATTTAATATCCAGCCCAAAAGAAATGACGCTGTTGAAAGGATAGGTTTGCTCATCGGAGCGCTCCCATGTTTCTTCCGGACTGAATGAGTTACCCCATGTGTCTTTTGAGAAAGTGAACAGATCCTGTCCGCTTACATATACGCGAATATTTTGCATTTTTACTTTCTGAACCACGCTTTGCGGTAAATTATAAGCTAAGGTCAATACCTTAACCCTTAAATATGCCAGGCTTACCATCCGCAAAGAAGAATACCTCCAGTCCCAGCTTTTTATTTCGTCGGCGCCAACCGATCCCGGCACAAGCCTCGGATATTGTGCATCAGGATTGTCAGGTGTCCAGGACTTTCCATAAAAATATTTTAGCGGTTCCATCCATACCTGCCATAATGGAACGCTGATCTCTCCTGTTCTTACCCCGTTACGCTTCCCGATACCCTGTATAAAAATATTCAGGTCAAACCCTTTGTAGGATAATCCGATATTGGATGAATACATATACCTCGGCGCTAAGTTTCCCAGGTATACCAGGTCTCCTTTAGTTCCTTTTGCCCGGTCTCCGAAAGCCGTAATTTTTCCATCTCCGTCAACGTCTTTGAACATTACATCACCCAGGGCCAGCTTGGAGGGTACGTTGCCTAACTGTTTGTAAGCGGCCAATTGGTCGGCATTTTTAATAATACCTTCATACTGATAACCGAAATAAGAATTTAACGCATAGCCTTCCCGTGCAAAAACCAACCCTTCTCCATACGAATCATTGCCCCTCAGCTCAAGCAGCTTGTTTTTGCTATCGCTGATGATAGCTGAAACACTATACCTGAAATCTCCTATCCGGTCATTCCATCCTATAGAGAAATCCCAGCCTTTTGTTTCCAGCCTTCCTAAGTTCCGTGAAGGCGCAGAGCCTCCCAACGTTGCGGGCAGCTCATCATTTACCAGCATGTTGTTATTCCGCTTAATATAATAGTCGAAGCTTCCGGTCAACCTTGAATTTAAAAATGCGAAATCAGTACCTATATTCCTTGTTTCAATCGTTTCCCATGTGCGGCTTTCTGAAGCGATATTGGAAACCGCGCTTGGCAATCCTACTATGGGCGACCCGAGCGGATAATTGCCGCTGATAGTGATCAGGGGAATATAATCATAGTTACCGAAGCTTAATTCCTGGTTACCGGCCCGCCCCCACGACAGCCTTAGCTTAAGATTGTCAAAGGCATTCAGTGATTTCACAAAATTCTCTTCTGATATGTTCCAGGACACTGCAACAGACGGGAACAAAGCGCTCCAGCGTTTATTTTTTGCAAACTTTGAGCTGCCGTCCATCCTTGTGGTAAAATCTATCAAATATTTTCTGTCAAAAGAATAGCTCAACCTGCTAAAGTAGGATTGTAAGGCCCAGTCGGATGCACCGCCGGTGAAATTGGCATACTCTGTTTTTGACCTGTCTGCAAGGTTTAATGTAAATATTTCATTGCTTACAAAATTATAACCGGTTATAGACTGGCTTTGATAATCGTTCACTTCACGGGAAGCCCCTGCCATTGCATTAATGCGATGCTTGCTTCCGAAGGATTTATTATAATCCAGGTACGCGGTATAGTTCTGGTAAAGATTCTTTGAATTAGAAAAAACGGCCCTGTTCGGCACATTTACTACATCAAAATTACTTCCATCCCAATTATGCTGGGTGAATGTGGGATGCACTTCTTTTCCATCGTTAAAGTCCAGCATCACGCCTACCTGCCCGATCAACTTCAGCCCCTCAAGCAACTGCAGGTTGCCTTTTATATTACCCGTTAACCTGTAAGTATTAGTAGTGTTCTCGCCGCCCTCCGCGAGATACTGAACAGGATTTCTGAAACCTCCCTGGTACTTATAATATTGCCCCAAAGGATTATATACCGGGACATAGTTGCCCATTTGATTTACAAAATACAGCAACCTGCTGGTTTCAGTGGGTTCAACCGTTGGCTGACTTTCAAAGCTGGTTCTTGTTTCAATGCTGAATTTTTCAGAAAGCTTATAATCATAGTTCATTCTTAGATTATACCTTTCAGAATGGTTTATTCCATGCCTGAATATTCCTTCATTCTTCTGGTATCCCAATGAAAGAAGGTATGCGCTCCTGTCGCCGCCGCCGGATACGCTAAGGTTATGCATTTGCTGAAGGTCATTTCCATATACGTCCTTATTCCAGTCGTGGTGCTGATAAAACCCGGGATAATTTTCCAGGTATATCAGCCAGCCTGTGGGATCAGGTTCAGCATTAGCCCTGATCTTTGCAAAAACCTCTTCCGTAACTCCTGGCTGGCCTACATTTCTCATACCCTCATCATACATTTCAGCGTATTCCAGGGTATTGGTCCTTGTTTTTAAATACTGAGGTTTCTTTATTCCTACGTTCCCCGAATATGAAATAACCGGGGGACCCTTTTTCCCTTTTTTAGTGGTAACGATTATTACACCATCGGCAGCACGCGCTCCATAAATGGCGGCAGCAGCATCTTTCAATACGGTGACCTCCGCGATATCGTTTGGATTAATAAGATTGATATCCCCCGGAATACCATCTATGAGAATAAGCGCTTTATTACCGCTAAGCGAAGACGCTCCGCGTACATCTACCGCATAGCCCTCCCGGCCGGGCTTACCACTTCCCCTGGTGATCGTTACCCCGGGTAGCGCTCCCTGCAATGCATTCATGGTATTCGTTAGCGGCCTGTCTTCAAATGCTTTACTGTTAATTTTAGACACGGCACCCGTTAATTCACCTTTCAGTTTAGTTCCATAGCCAATTACTACTACTTCATCAAGCTTTGAGTCCAACAGGTATAGCGTCACATTCAGGCTGGAGTTATCACTCACTTTTATTTCCTGTTTTCGATACCCGACAAATTCAAAAACAAGAATATCATTTACCGAAGCCGCGATTGAAAAGTTTCCGTTAGCATCCGTAGTGGTTCCAACGTTTGACTTTCCTTTAACCGTTACAGAAACACTCTGTAATGGATTGTTGTTCTCATCTTTAACATTTCCTCTAAAAGTTCTTTGCTGAGCAGCTAAAAAATTACTAAACAAAAAAAGAAAAAGTAACGATAGTGCAAACCGCGGGAGAAAAGTTGATTTCTTTTTAAGAATGGTTCGATTGTTCATGACAGCAATGTTTTAGTCATTAATTGAGGGATTGAATACCAAATTTATATTTATTCAGATGCTTTGTTGATGGATGATCTTTGGTCTTTAATGGATTATTTTACGATAACGAAGATCACATCTGCAGTGATTATTATTTACCTGATCAGTGGCTCGTGGGTAAGCGCCCCCTGGTGACTATTATCCAATTGCAGAATCTGTTTAAACAGCATCTTTGCTTTTTGTATATGCTCTTTTCCCAATCCGAGGTTCCCGAGTGCCATTAAATAGTAACAATGAATTTTGTTCAGGAGATTCAGATCGGCGTCAAATACAGACAAGCCGGGGAGTGAAACAGCAAAGTAATCAATGCTGATGTCATCTTCAATATGCCTCTGGCCAAAGTCTATGAGACTTTGAAAAATTTCTTCTGCTTTTTCAGAATTATCCAGTTTTATCCATGCCAGTCCCTGGTAAAATATTTTATCAGGTTGGGGATCATTGTAAAAAATAGCCTGGGCAGGTTCGCTGATCCCCTTTACCGCCTTGTGATAATATTGATCAGCCATTTCTTTGTTGCCCAGCTTCTCATATACTATGCCTTTCCAGTAGTGAATATCATTTTCCTGCGCTCCTGCCAGTTTTCCTTCACCCAGGTTAGATGGATAATTTTCTGCCTGGCTAAGCAGCTCCAGTGCATCCTCGTATTTGCCTTCAGCAATGGATTGTTTGGCAACCGCTATGTTACAGATAAGGTATTGTTTGATCACCATGCCTTCGCCGCCTTCCCAGGGATGAAATTTATGAGCGCTCAAAAGTGATTTGGCTTTCATATACTCTCCCGACTGATTATATAATGTTATTCTTTCAAGACAGAGATCGTCCCTTTGTTCTGTTAAAGACAAATGCCTGTTCAAAAATTCAAGCCTTTCCGCATGATCTCTGTTCAGCCTTTTATATAGTTGGTCTAATTCCATTAATACACGGGCATCTGTAGTATCTAATGAAAAAGCTTTTTCCATGGATTGCAATGCCTTGCCGGCGTCATTGCGCTTATTGTAATAGGCCAGGGATAGATTCCGGTGTGCTGTTGGAAAGTGATCATCTATTCGTACTGATCGTTCCCAACAGTCAATGGCTTCCTCGTATTGCCTTTTATCAAACCAGAAATTACCGAGATAATATAGCGCCTTTGCATCACTTGGGTTTAGTTCAACTGCCTTCTGAAACACCAGCGCATCTTCTACCTTATTTGGGAAAACGAAATCAGGCTGCAGGGATGCTCCTCTTTGAAAATGTTTCGTTGCCCGTTGCAGGTTCCCCGCCTGGCAGTTCAGCCAGCCAAGATAATATTCAATTAATGTATTTTGATCATCGTTCGCTCTGTAGATCGAAAGCAGTTGAATGGCTTCTTCATAAAGCCCTGCGTGCGCATAATCAAAAGCGTACTCCGCAAAATTATTCGCATTTTCCCTGCTGATATTTTTCAGGTGATCCAATACCTCGCCGGCAGCCTGCATATCCTCCTCTTCATTGATCAATACAATATATTTTTCAAATAAGCAGCCAAAATTGAAGGGATCTAATACCAAAGATTCATCAATGCAAGCCTGCGCCTTTTTATATTGATTGAGTTTGCGCAGAATAAATGCCCTGGCGTGTCTTGCCGTATGACTATGATAATTCTTCACCAGGGATTTCTCAATAAAGTCTAAAGCTTCTTCATAGTTTTTTTTCAGTGTTGCAATTCTCGCGAGGTTCAAATAGCCCGCGTGCTGCCAGGCATCATTCCAGGTACTCTTATAAAAAGCATCGTACGCTTCATCGTTTTTGTATTGCATTTTAAGCGCCCATCCCAGGTTGTAATAAGGCTCCCCATCATACGGGTTGGGATTGCGCTGGGTAACCGTCTCAATTGCCTTTTTGAAAAAGGCAGTGGCTTTTGCAAAACGCCCCCGTCTCAAATACCATAAGCCCATCGCATTATTATTGCGGGCGTCTTTCGGATCTCTTCTCAACGCCTCCTCATAATAGTCGGTAGGCTTATACGTTGCGTGACGGTATTGTTCCAGGTGCTGCCCGGTTAAGAATAACTGTTCATTATTTTCAACATCGGCGGGTTTTTTCGCGGGTTGCGCCGGTGCCGGAACGGGCTGTTCTACATATTGCTCTTGCTGGTAACTTACCAGCTCTTTTCCTGTAGCCACATCTGTGACCAACAATTTTATTTCTTCCGGCAGTATGCCATCTGCAAGAGTTATTTTTTTGAAATAAGGATTTTCGGGGGAAGAAGAGATTGTTTCAGTAAACAGGCAGGTTTCACTTTTTACCAGGTCTACTTTAATTTTTTCATACGCCGATGTAACATACAATATGATGGCAGCGTCCCTGCCATTTATTTCAAGATTGACCGCGGCTTCTTTAGTAGCATTTTTTACCATGCCCACTTCACGGTAAGGCATGAAATATTGCACAAAAGTTTTTTCCTCATAAGGCTGTATCCACGAAAAATCCGGCTGGTTATCTGTATAAACCCCGGTCATTAATTCAATGTATGGGCCATCTTCATCTGTAAGGTTTTCATCCCAGGTGCGGCCAAATTCACCATTACCCCATGTCCATTGTTTTTTACCGGGAGCTATGTGATGGTCTGCTACATGTAATAAGCCGCCTTTGCTATCATGCTCATATCCCCCAATAAAATTATACTTAGAGCTTACTGCCATGTATGACGTGGGCACAGGAATATTTTTATACCTTGAAATATCGGTGCCGGGCGCATAATCTACTTTATAGTAAACACCTTTGGCAATAGGGAAAGAGGATACATCTCTCTTGCCATGATCAAAAACAGCATGAACATCAGGAGGAAAAACAGATTGATAGTGTTCATTGACTTTAACAGCGGGATTTGCCCACCATAAAAAAGTTTGCGGAAACGGAGTGCGGTTATACAATTTCCCTCTTATTTCTATATACGCTTTGCCGGGGTATACCGTAAAGCCAGCCATTCCCTTCGTTCTGAACATACGTTCTACTTCATTTACCCAAATGGTTTTGCTGCCATCTTCATTTTCTGTAACAGTATAGTCCACCGGTTCAAATGTAGAAGGTCTGTGGTGCTGCGGCCAGTTAAACTCTATACCACCAGATATCCAGGGACCGGTAAGCCCAACCAGTGCCGGTTTGATCACCTGGTTATAATAAACAAAATGCCGCTGCATTATTTTATCATAGGCCATTTGTATCCTGCCTCCCAGCTCGGGTAAGATCATTATTTTCAAATAGTGGTTTTCAAGGAAAACCGCCTTATACATTTTATCAATTTTACTATCCTCAATTTTTTCTATAACGGCATGAGGGTACACCACGCCGCTGCTACCCTGGTATACTCTTCTTTCCAGGAACATAGGATTTTTTTCAGGAAGGCCGGCAGGGTAAGTGGGGATCACAATATTTTCTGTCCACGCTTTTACTTCTTCTTTATTCATGGCAAAACACGTTTATTTATATACCAAAATTATTCTCTTATTGCAGTTGGTTAAATGGAATAACGTCCTGTTTAGATGGATTTTTTTACTATTTTTAAAACCAACTCTCAGATATGGAGCACACAATAAAGAAGAAAGAAGGCTTTCAGGGGCAAAAACTCATCGTGGTTCCTAAACAGGTTATTAATCGTAAATGTATAAGAAATGAAATGATCAGCAGCCTGTATATTACGGATATAGGCTACTATCCCAAAGCCAGGTTTCATTATATGGAACGGGTAAGCGGCGCAGAACAATATATATTGATATACTGTCATGAAGGTAAAGGGATGGTACGGATACGGAGTAAAGAATATAAAATGGAATCCGATGATTTTATTATTATCCCTGTTAAAACGCCCCATTCCTATACAGCCGATGAAAAAGATCCCTGGAGTATTTACTGGGTTCATTTTAAAGGAACCGTTTCAAATAAAATCGTATCTACTATGGAAAAGAAAAATGGATTAAAAGGATTTATCCGGTTTAAAGAAAGAAACATTGAGCTGTTTAACGAAATATATACGCAATTAGAAAAGGGATACTCCAATGACAACCTGGTGTGCGCCAATATGTGCCTGTGGCATTTTTTTTCAACATTTCTTTTCAATGATAAATACGATGTTTCAGGTAAATTAAGTAACAAAGATGCCATTGACCTTGCGATAGATTTCCTGAGCGAACATACCCACAGCATATTATCACTGGAGGAAATAGCCTGTGAAGTGAACTTGTCTCCTTCGCATTTTTCTTATTTATTCAAGAAAAAAACCGGTTTTTCTCCTATGGAATATTTTAATCACCTGAAAGTGCAAAAAGCTTGTCAATACCTGCTTTTCACCAAGCTGAGAATAAAAGAGATCTCCCAGGAAGTAGGCATAGAAGATCAATATTACTTTTCAAGAATGTTTGCAAAAATAATGGGACTACCGCCTAATGAATACAGGGAGAAAAAAATCCGGTGACATTTCTGATCTCGAAATCATTCCGGCATTTTCCTTAACGCTTTCATAGTGCATGTACGATAATTGTATTTTTGCAGGATGTCAGTACAAATACCCGGTTGGGAGGATACCATTGTTGCATTAGCTACGGCTCCAGGCATAGGAGCCATTGCGGTGATCCGGCTTAGCGGTAAAGAAAGCTTTGCTATCATTCATTCGCTCTTCCCTTCAAAGGATATAACCGCCCAGCCCTCGCATACGCTGCATGTAGGAGTTTTGCAGGAGGGAGATGTTGTGCTGGACGAAGTTGTGCTGGCGCTATACAAATCACCAAGATCCTATACGGGGGAAGATATGGTGGAGATCAGTTGCCACGGCTCTCCGTTCATCCAGCAGCAGATCATTGATACCTGCATTCAGAAAGGCGCAAGGCTTGCCAGACCCGGGGAGTTTACGCAGCGGGCCTTCCTCAATGGAAAAATGGATCTCACGCAGGCGGAAGCGGTAGCTGATATAATAGCCTCACAAACCTTTGCTGCAAAAGAAACAGCCCTGAAGCAGTTGCGTGGCGGCTTCTCCGGCGATCTCGCTATTCTTCGCAGTAAGCTGGTAGAGTTCGCCGCACTGATAGAATTAGAGCTGGATTTTTCGCAGGAGGATGTGGAGTTTGCCGACCGCTCGCAGTTCAATATATTGATAGCGGAACTGAAAAAGCAGGCAGAAGCATTAATTGAATCTTTCCGGCTGGGGAATGCTATTAAGAACGGGGTAAGCGTAGCTATTATCGGCAGGCCCAATGCGGGGAAATCCACTTTGCTGAATGCCCTGCTCAATGAAGAGAGAGCCATTGTGAGCGATATTGCCGGCACTACCCGCGACACTATTGAAGAAACGCTCAATATCAATGGCATCATTTTCCGTGTTATAGATACCGCCGGCATACGCGATCATACTGCCGACAGCATTGAGCAGATTGGTGTAGGCAGGAGCCTCAGCAAAATGCGCAGCGCGGATGTGGTGATAGGGCTCTTTGATGCTGCGGCAACTTCTCCCGGAGAGCTGCAACAGCAGCGAGGGCAGTTTGAAAAGGAGCAACTCAGGTACTTGCTCGTGGTCAATAAAATTGACCGCGAAGGAGAATCCTCTGCCCGGCAAAAATTTTCAGGGACAGATGAACACATATTTTTTATTTCGGCGAAAGAAAAACAACATATTGACGCGCTGAAAGAAGCGCTCTACCATATCGCAGTATCCGGTGATATCCGGTCGGAGAGCACCATTGTCACTAATGCAAGGCATCATGCTGCGCTCAGGGAAGTGCAGCGCTCCCTGGATGATATTCAAATGGGCATGGCTAATAATGTTCCCGGCGACTTGTTATCACTGGATATCCGCCGCTGCCTGCACTACCTCGGTGAGATCACGGGCCAGGTGGAAGTGGACAGGGATATTCTGGGAACGATATTCGGGAAATTTTGTATCGGAAAATGATGTGGAAGGGAGAAGGTATAGGGTATAGGGTTGTAAGGTATATGTACTTAGCTGCAGTACTGCTATTGGGCTTTAGTTGCCACGCTCGCTTGTACATTCTTATTGCTACCGGGCAGGAACAGGCATTCTTTCCCGAGTCTCTGCATCGGCCCAATATAGGATAGGCTGGCAGGACTCGGCGTGATACTGTGATCGAAGTATATGTTCCGCGCCGCACACTAAGCCAAACCCTGCAGCTAAGTGCATACTCCTTACCTCAATACTTCCTTTTTCCGATCTACGCCGGGTAAACACTCCAGGTGCAAGCGTCTCGCCTGTGCTATTAAAGGAGGGTAAGATTGCCTGTATTGTGGGTGCATAGACAGGGTTACACAAAATAAAAAGGCTTCCCATCTTATCAGGGAAGCCTTTGTATAGCTTTTAAAATATTTATTTTTTATTTTTCAGCGAGGCGCGGATCTTTTTTATAAAGCTTACCGGCATTTCGGCAATATCAGATACCTGCTTATCCGATAGCCCCAGCTTGATGATCAGGTTTTCAATAACATCCCGTTTACCTTTCTCCACACCCTCTTCCCGCTCTATTTTCTTTATGGTTTCTATAATACCCATAGTAACTGACCCTCCCGTTAATTGTTCAATTTGCTTATCAAATTTAAGGTTTATTTCCTCATTCCCAATGTAGAGAAAGTTTTTAAGGAAAAACAGCACCTTCTCTATCCTTTTATGGCTGAATTTATTGCTTTGTATCAATGCACGGGCTACTGTAAGCCGGTGTTTGGCAAACTCCTCTTCAGGCACTTTACCCCGCAATAATGCCTTCTGCGCTGCCAGCACGATCAGGGCAAACGGATTATCTATTGCCAGCAGCTCCGCTTCGGAATGATCGAATATATGACAGACATTGTAGCGGTAAGTAATTTCAGTCCCCATAAATGTCTTATGAAACATATCGGGGTGCTGCTGGCGCTTATTACCGGTAAATATTGCCAGGGCAGCTATATCCACCCCGTATCGGTCATATATTCTATACCAGTATTGAAACATGCGTTTGGGAAAGTCTTTTGTGCTGCCGCCCTGTATCTCAATATGCACCAGTATCCATTCTTCCTTGCCGTTTTTCAGGAATGTTTTCACTAACATATCTGCGAACCTGCTTCCTCCCTGTTTTTTGAGCTCAGGAAACAGCTCGGTCAGTTCCTTATCAAGAAATACAAAGCCTTTGTGGAAATCAAATACTTTTTCTGCACCGGGAAAGCAGAAACGAAGCAGGTGAGCAAAAAGCTCTTCGAAAGCTGCCTTTAAAAGAGGATCATCTTTTTTTCGGGGAAAGGCATTGTCATGGTCAGCTATAGCTCTTTTATTCATGGCAGGAGTGTTTTAGCAACGGTCAGATCAAATATAACATTTTTACGCTACCGCAGCATCAGAATATACCTATAGCGTATTCTTGCCCAATAGCGATAAGAACGTTGACGAGTGCGACGCAACCAAAGCTCAATAGCAGCACAGTCGCGAGGTACATACACCCTCCCTTACTCTTTTTTTTCAGACTATGCCGGATCAACATCCGTAATGATCACCACCGGGCGAAAAACTTTCTGTTGTTGCAGTACCGCGATCTGTTGCCGGATAAAGGATTTGGCGCGGTTGATAAACGCTGAATCCCTGGGCAGCTTCAGCAGCAGCTCCATGCGAAACTGGTTCCTGATCCTGCTGATGACCGGCTCGGTGGGGCCTATGATATATTTTCCCAGGCTGCCGTGCAGCAGTGAGGCAAACTGCATGGCAGCATTGGCAGCAGTATCTTTTTGCTTGTGGCGAAAGCTTAAAAGTATCAGCCTTGAAAAAGGAGGATAGAAAAACCGCTCCCGCCCTTCGATCTCAAAATCAAAAAAGGCTTTGTAGTTATGCTGCTGCACAAACTGCAATACCGGGTGCCGGGTATTCGACACCTGGATCAGCACCCTGCCTTCTTCAGATTTCCTGCCTGCGCGCCCGCTCACCTGCTCCATGAGCTGGAATGCCCGTTCATTCACCCGGAAATCAACAAAATTTAACAGGCTGTCGGCATCAAGTATGCCCACCAGGTTGACATGCTCAAAATCCAGCCCTTTTACAACCATCTGTGTGCCTACCAGGATATCAATTCTTCGTTGCTCAAACTGCTGGATCAGGTTGTCGTGGGCATGCTTGCCCCTCACGGCATCAATATCCATTCTTGCAACCCTTGCTTTGGGAAAAACCTCTTCGAGATGCTCTTCAATTTTCTCTGTACCAAAGTTCTTTTGAATGAACTGCTGACTACCGCAGGCGGCGCAGGTATTGACAATGCTGTAGACCGTTCCGCAATAATGGCAAACCAGTTTATTCGTGAGCTTATGAAAGGTGAGGCTGACATCGCAGTTTTTGCACTGCGGTATCCAGCCGCAGGCTGCGCATACCTGGTAAGGAAAATACCCTCTCCGGTTTTGAAATAGTATGCTCTGCCTGTTGGTCTCCAGGGATGCCTGTATGGCTGCTTTCAGTTGGGGCGAAAGCATGACCTTTGATTTTTCCTTTTGTACGATTTGTTTTACATCTATGATCTCTATTGCCGGCAGCCTGCCTTCGCCGAATCTTTCACTCAATGTCACCAAACCATATTTACCGTGAATGGCATTGGAATAGCTTTCCACGGAGGGCGAAGCGCTGCCCAGTAGGATTTTTGCATCCAGTAAGCCTGCATAATATATAGCGCTGTCGCGGGCATGATACCTCGGCGCCGGGTCATACTGCTTATAAGAGCTGTCATGTTCTTCATCTGTAATGATTAGCCCCAGGCTTTCGAATGGGAGGAATAAGGCAGACCTCGCTCCCAGCACGATCTTCAGCTCTCCTGTCCTGATCTTATTCCATATCTCGATCCTTTCATTTTGGTTGAACTTGCTGTGATATATTCCTATATGTCCGCCAAAATGCTTTTGCAGCCTCCGGATGATCTGGGAGGTGAGCGCTATTTCGGGCAACAGGTATAATACCTGCTTCCCTTTGTTTAAGTAATGCTCTATTAATTTTATATATACCTGCGTTTTGCCGCTGGAGGTAATACCATGTAAGAGGCACACTCTTTTTTCGGCGAAAAAAGAAATGGTTTTTTCAAAGGCCTCCTGCTGGGCCGGGGATAAGCTGAAATCAATATGGATGTTTTTGGGAAGCGAGGGAAGCCTGTCTATACGGCGCTTATCGGGTATTAAAATGTTTTTTTCGATCAGCCCTTTCAACTGTGCATCCGTGGCGCCTGACTTTTCGAGCAGTGCGGTTCTGCTTACTTCGCCTTTTGTTTTCAGCAAATGCAGGTAGCTGAGCAGCATTTCGAGTTGTTTGGGCGCCCTGCTCCAGTTATTTACCAGCCCGGATAATTTATCTTCGTCGGAGTATTGCGGGTTAAGTGTAATAAAAGTCTCATACTTCGGTGTGTAGTGTTCCTTTAAAGATTCCCATACAAAGCAGACCCTTTTGTCAATTAATCGTTTTATTACGGGGTAAACATGAGACGAATCGAGGATCTGCTGTACCTCGGTCAGCCTCAGTTGTTTCTTTATATGCAGCGCTTCTGCTACGAGGTATTCCTCATTGTCAAGGAAAGAGAAGTTGTCGCCATATTCTTCATTCGCTACCAGTATGGTTTCGCTGCTTAGTTTAAAATAGGAAGGCAGCGCTGCGGTCATCACTTCTCCCTCGCTGCACATATAATAGGAGGCTATCCATTCCCAAAGTTGGAGCTGGGCGGGGAAAACGATAGGTTCCGCGTCAAGGACATTCAGTATAAATTTAGGCTCAAAAGCTTCGGGTTTGCTGTGCAGGAACTTTTTGACGATACCTGCATATTTCTTATGCCTGAGTGTTACCTCAACGCGGCAGCCTTCTTTTGTTTTATTTATGAAATGCGGAGGTATCTGCCAGGTGTAGTTCTTTGGCAATGCCAGCGGAATAATTATTTCTGCAAATAATGCTTTGTCTTGCGGAAAATCAGTTCTTTGTTCTTCCGCGGTAACAATTTTCATTTAATAAAGATAAGGAGGGAAGAGAATTAATAAGAGGAGAGTCAAATTATGTTTTGGGTTTAGGGCTACCCTACAGGGCGCAAGACATGCCCTGCGCCTACAGTACAAGACATCTTAATACTATGATCCTATTCACTCCGCCATAGCCTCTATCGTGGCTCCTATACCTCTTTCGGTGATGGCGTCACATTTAGGTTTCAGGTCCTCATATTCTCCTTGCTTTACCGCGTATTTTCCTTTGAAATGAATAATATAGGCGCACTGCTCTGCCTGCTCGCGGGTGTGGCCGCAAACTTCCTCCAAAGTTTCGATCACCCATTCAAATGTGTTTACTTCATCATTCCAGACAATAAGCTGAAATGGCTGTGAAGTAGTTACCAGGGTATCTGTATCAAATTCAGGCAACGCTTGCTCCCGCGGCATAACAATTTCATTTTCATTTCAAAGTTAGTCTTTGAAGTGCAATTGTAAAAACGAAAACAACACAAAAACCACAGGGATATATTTTTTGATCAAATATTAATGCTCCCCTTCGTGCTGTAGAGATAGCCTAGCGGCCGGAAAGCGGTCTGTTGAGCGATAATTCGAAACACGCCTCATCACTTGGATCTTTTTTACAGTTTACCTATTTTAGACTGATTATAGGGATGATAGACGGGCTATTGGTAAATTATTGAGGCTTTGCCGGTTATGTTTCAAAAATAATCTTTAACATTGTTCGTCTTTGACGTTCTAAATTTGGTGTCATAATATGAAACTACAACCCATCCGGAGAGTTGAAGGACTGACTAAACAGGAGTTCACCGAGGAATTTATAAAAACCAAAACTCCTGTTATCCTCAAAGATTTTATTAAAGGAAGCCCTGCGCTGGATCTGTGGAATTATGATTATTTTAAGGAGGTTGCGGGCGATCTCATGGTGCCGGTTCATGGCAGCGAAAATGCCCATCCGGATATGGTCAAGAGCGCCCCGATCGCCAAAATGAAATTTGGTGAATATCTTGATCTTATCCAGCGCCAGCCTACAGAATCCAGGCTTTTCCTGTTCAACTTACTGATCGAAAAGCCGGAAATAAGAAAGCAATTAATATTCAATAAGATTGCTGATAATATTCTTACCTGGCTACCGCTTATGTTTTTTGGCGGCGGGGGCTCCAGCACCAGGAATCATTTCGATATAGACATGTCCCATGTATTTCTTACCCAGTTTCATGGTGAGAAAAAAGTCACTTTATTTCCCAATCATAGCTCCAGTCTTTTATATAAGCTGCCCTATAATTTTCACGGTATAGGAGATATGAGGAACCTTGATTTTGAAAAATTCCCTGCCCTGAAGTATACCAGCGGCTGGGATTGCACCATCAGGTTTGGCGAGACTTTGTTCATGCCGGCAGGCTACTGGCATTATATCCAGTACCTCACCGGTGGTTATTCTGTAAGTGTGAGGGCGCTTTCCTCCGCCCGCGACAGGGTGGTGGGTTTCAGCAACCTTGTGTTTACCAGGAACTTTGACAATGCCATGCGAAAGATATTAAAGGACAAATGGTATAATTATAAGGTGAAAGAAGCCTATACCCGTGCAGATAAGGCTATCCAAAAGATTGAAAAAAAGAATCATCTCCAGGAAAAATTTTGAACCACCAGAGTGCGGAGGCATTAAGTTGCACAGGGAGAAGTTCGGGAATGTATGATTTATCGGCTATCGTTTCACAAGCATTTCCTTTGCTGCTTTTGCTTGCTTTGCCCTTTTTGCTTGAAATCTTTGCCCGCTTAAAACTCTACCACTGCGTATGCCTTATTATCTACATATGGCCCCCCAGGATGACGGGCGGTATAGTCAAGATTGATCCAGTAGCTGCCGTTTTCTTCCCTGTAATATAAGCCGGTAAAGTTTTCAGTGGAGAAAAGATGGGTAATAGCTTCCTGGAGCAGGTTAAAGGATTTTTTATCACCACAGTACAGCTCAGGATAAACATGATTTTCTGTCAGTACCATCCTGCATTTGGCGCCTATGGCTTTCATGCACGAGATCATCAGGATAGTGTGGTCGTCACAATCTCCCCCCAATCCATCCTGGATAGTTTCCCTCGGGCCGGCAAAATATTCATCACGGTTAGGGTCATCTACATACTTGAAGTTGTTGTTGATATATTTAAATAAAGACAAATACCTTACTGTCGGGCCATATTTGGAATGATAATCATCAAAATATTCAATAGAATGCCTTACTGCAAAATTTCTTACCACCGAATCTTTGGGGGCGATCTTTGATTTCAGCCCTTTTACCGCTTTTTCAACGCCTGAGTCAAACAGGTCTGGTTTTATAAGATAAAGGTCTTTTTCTTTGTTATCCCTCACATCCCAGCTTTTTTCCACGAGATTCTTATAATCCATCAGCATATTACGAAGCTGGTAGCCATCTGAAAAAGTATTGTATACAATTACTCCCGCCACAAGCATAAATGCAGGAATGATAAGGGGGCGGAAGAGCCAGAGCACTAACCGTACCAGCAAAAAAGCTATGATGATAGATGCCAAAAGATCAACATTCCAGTAGCCAATGATAACAGGGGGAATAAAGCGGTTGATAAGCGGGGCTAACGGGAGAATAGTAAGAAGCCCTATTGTATTCAAAACAATATTCTTCGCGAAAAAATTTGTATGCCCGTTTTCTCCCATGGTATCAATATTAACGTAATTGCCTATACCAATTATTATACGATCTGTTAAAAACGGCACGCTAAAAAGCAGTAAATGCTTTTTGAGCAGGAAGGTGCAGGCCGGTAAAGCTGAAATTTGTATTAATTTCGGGCAGATTTTAGATTTTCCCTCCGTTTAATCCTTTTAAATTAATGATTGTAGCATTATTTGTGCCATGTTATATTGATCAGTTTTATCCCCAGGTAGCCATTGCCACCCTTGAATTACTGGAAAAATCAGGCGTTGAAGTGGTATATCCGCCCCGGCAAACATGTTGCGGCCAGCCGATGGCAAATTCGGGATTTGAGCATTTAACACATGAGTGCGATGAGTTGTTCACTGACAATTTCGGCGATTACGATTATATTGTATGCCCTTCAGGCAGTTGTACATTACATATCAAAGATCATTTGCATAGTGCGGACAAAGAAGACAAGGCCGATCATATCCGCCGGCATATCTACGAGCTTACAGAATTCATGACGGACATATTGCAGGTAAAGCAATTACATGCAAGATTCCCGCATAAGGTAGGTGTGCATCAGAGTTGTCACGGGCAGCGTGGGTTAAAGCTTTCCCAGATGTCGGAGCTGGTTGCTCCCCCTTTTTCCAAGCCGCATCAGTTGTTGAAGATGGTAGAAGGTATTGAACTGATAGACCTCGACAGGCAGGATGAATGCTGTGGCTTTGGCGGTACTTTCTGTGTTGCCGAAGAAGCTGTAAGCGTGAAAATGGGAAAAGACCGGGTAGCAGACCATATCCGTCATGGAGCAGAATATATCACAGGCGGCGATATGAGCTGCCTGATGCACATGGAGGGCATTTTACGAAGACAAAACAGCCCGGTACAGGTAAAGCATATAGCCGAAATTTTAAACAGCCATTAATATAGATATGAGCCATAGCGATAAAGATCACCCGGAGCTTGCAGAGCGGTTCAATGCAGATGAACCGCGGGTAAACTGGCATGACGAAACACTTTGGTGGGTAAGGGTAAAGCGGGATAAGGCTGCCAGGTCAATTCCTGAATGGGAACAATTGAGAGAGACCGCTTCCCGGATAAAAAATAACGTGCTTGCCAACCTGAGCGAGTATCTCGTACAATTTGAAGAACAGGCTACCCGCAACGGGGTAATGGTGCACTGGGCAAAAGATGCAGAGGAGCATAATGCAATAGTGCTGGGACTACTGCAAAAGCATGGTATAGACAGGATGGTGAAAAGTAAATCCATGCTTACTGAAGAATGCCATCTCAATGATTACCTGCAGCAGCATGGCATTGAAGTGATTGATACCGACCTGGGAGAGCGCATTGTGCAAATGCGGAAAGAGCCGCCGAGTCATATTGTGCTGCCTGCCATCCATCTTAAAAAACAGGATGTCAGCGATACTTTTCATGAGCATCTTCAAACGGAAAAGGGAAATAATGATCCGCAGTTTTTGACGCAGGCGGCAAGGGTTCATCTCCGCGAAAAATTCCTCACCAGGAGAGCTGCGCTCACCGGTGTAAATTTTGCCGTGGCGGAAACCGGCGAATTTGTAGTGTGCACCAATGAGGGCAATGCAGATATGGGCGCTCACCTGGCGGATATTCATATCGCCAGCATGGGCTTTGAAAAGATCATCCCGCAGCGCAGGCATCTCTCGGTTTTTTTAAGGCTGCTGGCCAGGAGCGCTACGGGGCAGCCCATCACCACCTATAGTAGTCATTTTAAAAAGCCCCGCAGGGGAGCTGAAATGCATATCGTGCTTGTAGACAACGGGCGCAGCACGCAGCTCGGTCGCAAAGATTTCCGCAATTCTCTCAAATGCATCCGTTGCGGCGCTTGTTTCAATACCTGCCCGGTGTACAGGAGGAGCGGAGGACACAGCTATCATACGGCTATTGCCGGGCCGATAGGCTCTATTCTTGCACCTAACCTGGATATGCGTAAATACGCGGATCTGCCATTTGCTTCAACGCTTTGCGGCAGTTGCAGCAATGTATGCCCTGTAAAAATTGATATTCACGACCAACTGTATAAATGGCGGCAGGTGCTTATGAAAGAAGGGTATGGGAGCACCGTAAAGAAAATGGGTATGAAGGGGATGACATTTACGCTCTCTCATCCAGGTTTTTATCATTTTGCCGGTAAAGCCGGGAGATGGGCAATGAAGGCGGCTCCTTTTATTATAAATAATAAATTGAATCCCTGGTACAAGCAACGTGATATGCCTTCGCCCCCGAAAGAATCATTCGGGGAGTGGTATAAGAAAAATCGGAAATAATTTTACATCACAACAGGAAGCATTTTATACATTTCAGCACATACAACATTCATGAGCAACCGCGATCAGATATTAAAGGCTATAAAAAATAATCAACCCGTCACCGCCTCACCTTTACCTGATATTGATTTTCCGCCTGATATTTCGAAGCCGGCCTGTGAAAAATTTACAGAAGTGCTGGCAGCTATCGGAGGCGTGTCTCATCTTATAAAAGATTATGAGGAAATTAATGCTGTCATAAAGACAACATACCCACATGCCGGGCGTATTGTTACTACCTGTGAAGCATTGCCGGCAGGCGAGCCTCTTTCAAGGGATGCGGAGCCTCATACACTGGACGATGTGGATCTTGCTGTAATAACGGCGCACTTTGCAGTTGCTGAGAATGCAGCGCTTTGGGTAACGGAAGATATTGTACAGCAAAGAGCATTGCCTTTTATTACACAACAGTTAGCAGTGATCGTAAAAAAGGAAGATATACTTAATAATATGCACGAGGCGTATCAAAGGATCGGAGCTGAAGATTATGGCTTTGGAACATTCATAGCAGGCCCTTCAAAAACCGCTGACATAGAGCAGTCGCTGGTATTGGGGGCGCACGGGCCTAAGACCATGTGTGTTTTTATTCTTAGTGATAAGTAGTAAATGATAAGATGTGCGTACTGTAGACGCAGGGCATGCCTTGCGCCCTAACCCGAAACCTTAAATCCTGATTGGTTGACTTAAACTAACATCTCATGAGATTGTTGTTTGCTTTTATCCTGTGCCATATATCACTGATGTCTTTTTCGCAGCGGGTAATGCCATTATATCCTGATGGTATCCCCGGAGCGCTTGATGCACCAAACGAGGAACATTTTGATTCGGCGCGGGGACTTGCTTTCAAAGTTTTTACCCCTACGGTAAGTATATACTTGCCTTCGACGGAAAAATCTACCGGGGCGGCAGTTATCATTTGCCCCGGGGGCGGATATGGCGTGCTGGTAATAGAGAAAGAAGGGTATGCTATTGCCCGCTATTTTGCCGAAAAAGGAGTGGCGGCATTTGTGCTTAAATACCGGCTGCCCGACGACAAAATCATGAAGGATAAAAGCACAGGCCCGTTACAGGATGCACAGCAGGCCATCAGGCTGGTGCGCCGGCATGCACGTGAATGGAATATCAATCCTGGTAAGATAGGGATCATGGGGTTTTCTGCAGGAGGCCACCTGGCTTCTACGGCCGGTACCCATTTCAATATGCCCGTTGCCGGTGATCCGGGAGGAACAAGCCCGCGGCCTGATTTTATGATCCTGGTCTACCCGGTCATCAGTATGACGGACAGTCTTGGGCATGGCGGTTCAAGAAAAAATCTTTTGGGCGAGGCGCCTGGCGCTGAAAAAATAAAGCTGTTTTCAAATGAGCTGCAGGTGACCGATGATACGCCACCCGCTTTTCTTATACATGCCGGCGACGATAAAGTGGTGGATGTGGATAACAGCATTTCCTTTTATGAAGCTTTAAGGCATCATAGAGTGCCCGCGGAAATGCATATTTATCCCAAAGGTGATCACGGGTTTGTTTTAAATATTCCCATTGATGACTGGATGAGCATTTGTATGAAATGGATGAAGAAGAGCGGTATTATTCAATAACTGCTACCCTGTTCCTGAATAGTATCCTGCTGTTATGTCAAACGTGAAACGACAGGCGATAAATGTAATAACCTCACATTTATCATCTCATTTCTCACAAAGAAATACGACAAATTATTGTTGACATAGAACTACATTTGGTGCATGATTATTCCTATATACCAGGCGGATGCCTTTACAGAAAAGTTATTTGGAGGTAACCCTGCTGCAGTATGCCCGCTCGAAGAATGGCTGCCTGATACTACGATGCAAAACATTGCAATGGAGAACAACCTGGCTGAAACGGCTTTTGTTGTAAAAGAAAACGGGCAGTACCATATCCGTTGGTTTACCCCTGCGGTGGAAGTGGCGCTTTGTGGCCATGCTACATTAGCAGCAGCGCATATTTATATGAACCATCTTGGGCATAATGAGCCGCAGATCACCTTCAGCTCTAAAAGCGGTTTGTTGAAAGTAGCGTTGCGGGATGATAAAAAGCTTACCCTTGATTTTCCTGCCGACCGTTATGAGAACGTACAGGCAATCCCCCCGGCAGTGACGGAAGGGCTCAAAGTAGCTGTATCGGAGCTGTACAAAGGAACATTTGATTATATGGCAGTCGTAGGGGATCAGGAAACAATTGAGAGACTGACACCTGATTTTAAAGCTATAGCAACATTACCATCAAGAGGTATTATCGTCACAGCAAAGGGAAATGTATCCGATTTTGTATCCCGTTGTTTTTTTCCGCAAAGCGGTATAGATGAAGACCCGGTAACAGGCTCGGCACATACGCTGCTTGTGCCATACTGGTCAGCACAGCTCCATAAGCAGCAGATGACCGCTATCCAGCTTTCTGCAAGGAGAGGGGATCTTGACTGCCAGCTTGCTGGTGACAGGGTGCTGATGGGCGGGTATGCGGTAACTTATTTGCAGGGAACAATTAATATATAAACAGGTAATGAACGTAGAACAGGTGCTGACTATATACACAGACGGCGCAGCAAGAGGTAATCCGGGAAGGGGAGGATACGGGGCTATACTTAAATGGGGGAAAGCAGAAAAAGAATTGTCGGGTGGTTACCGGCTTACCACCAACAACAGGATGGAAATCATGGCCGTAATTGCAGCCCTGGAGGCGCTTACAAAAACAAATCTTCAGATCACTGTTTATTCGGATAGCCAGTATGTGGTAAAGGCAGTGCAGCAGGGCTGGCTCAGCAACTGGATCAGGACAGACTTTAAAGGCGGGAAGAAAAATAAAGACCTTTGGAAAAGATTTTATCAACTGGCACAAAAGCATAAAGTACAGTTTGTATGGGTGAAAGGGCA
Source organism: uncultured Terrimonas sp. (assembly GCA_964461595.1). Classification (GTDB taxonomy): domain Bacteria; phylum Bacteroidota; class Bacteroidia; order Chitinophagales; family Chitinophagaceae; genus Agriterribacter. The sequence goes on from CAYWVB010000041.1 coordinate 30,879, forward strand.
TGCAGATAATCCATATAATAACCGATGCGATGAATTGGCTACTGCTGCTGCCGACGGGCCGGGCCTGCAGATAGATGAGCCTTATGAAAAGGGTATGGATTGATCAATCAATAAATAAAGCATTAAAGATGTATAAATTAACAGGTAAAGTACAGCATTACACCTGGGGAGGCACTGCATATATCCCGGAATTACTGGGTGTAGACAACTCTGCACAAAAGCCATTTGCCGAATACTGGATGGGCGCTCATCCCAGCAACCCCTCTCTTATAAAAAAGGATGAACAGACAACAATATCCCTTGGCGAGCTTATTCATCAAAGCCCTTCCAAATACCTGGGCGAAAAAATGGCTAAACAGTTTAGCACGCTGCCCTTTTTGTTTAAAGTGTTAGATGTAAAGGAGATGCTTTCCATACAGGTGCATCCTACAAAAGAAGAAGCCATAAAGGGATTTTTCCGGGAAAATGAGGCAGGCATTCCCTTATCTGCATCCCATCGTAATTATAAAGATGATAATCATAAGCCGGAAGTGATGGTGGCATTAAGTGAGTTCTGGCTGCTGCATGGTTTCAAAGAGCGGGCTTTGCTGATGGAAATGCTTGGGCAAGTTCCCGAGCTGAATGTCCTGATCCCGGTATTTGAAAAAGGAAGTTACTACGGGCTTTACAAATATGTAATGGAGCTGCCGCAGGAAAAAGTAGATGAAATGTTGAGCCCTCTTTTGAAGAAAATAATGCCGGAATACATTGCCAATAAGCTGGCCAGGGCAAATCCCGCATATTGGGCATGCAAGGTCATTGCATCCGGCAGCGACAAATATCACAACGTAGACCGGGGAATATTTTCTATTTATTTCTTTAATATTGTTCAACTGCATCCCGGTCAGGCAATATTCCAGGGAGCTGGTGTTCCCCATGCCTACTTGGAGGGGCAGAATATAGAGCTGATGTCAAATTCAGATAATGTGCTGAGGGGAGGGCTTACACCAAAACATATTGACGTGCCTGAGCTGCTGAAACATACTTTGTTTGAAGGCATTACCCCGCGTATACTGAATGGCGAAGCGTATGGCGCTGAAACCGTCTATCATTGTCCTGTGCCTGATTTTGTAGTCAGTAGGATCGAGCTGGCCAAAAACGAAGTTTTTACACATAATGCTTTCTCCGCAGAAATTTTAATTGTAACAGAGGGTGAAGCCACCTGCATATCCAACGGGAAAGAACTGGCATTGGAAAAAGGAGAAGCAGCTTTTGCCGGTGCAGGAGAGCAATATACAATTATATCTCCATCAAGGGCGGTGCTGTTCAAGGCTGCCGTACCAGCGTAAAAGTAAACGGTAAATGACGCCAAACGGTGAGATGTGAGTGACGTAAATTGTATAATAGTTAAGACTTTCACCTCTCACGTTTGGCATTTATCTCTTTCACCATTCACTATTGCCCCGGCAATAGTGAAATCAGAGATACCTTTTCAGCAACAGGTAAAACATCAGGATCAGAAATAGTATAATTATAGTAGTTACTACCGGGATCATAAGATTGGGAATTGGACCCTTTCTTGAATGTTTTCTTCTCTTCGATAATTTTTTTATAAGCCGGCGGTTGAGCTCATTCATTATCACAGGCAGCTTTTTTTTATCTGCTACCCGGGATAATCCTTCGGCGGCATCGCTTTCAAAATCAGCATCTATCAACAGCTTTTCTATTTCATAGCGCTCTTCAGGAGAAAGCTTATCCTGCATGTAATCAAGCAGCTTCTGCTGATCTATCTCTTTAGCCTTTGATAATATGTTAAATAATTCATTATTCATATCACGCTTTCCCTTTGCAGGAATTCTTTTCCTGCATTTTTTTCTCCATAATGATTTTTAAATTGCGTTTGCCGTTCTGGATATAGCTTTTTACCTGCATGGTGGTATACCCCGTAATACCGGCTATCTCATTGTAAGATTTTTTTTGGAGATAAAACAAAGTTACACAGGCTCGTTGCTCATCACTCAGCTCCTTAAGCGATGCGTCCATCATCTCAAGAGCTTCATCCTTTTCCCTGTGGCGCAGCAGGTCATCTGTTTCATCTGGGCCGGTCATTATCATCTTTTCTGTGACGGGGAGCGGTACTTTTCCTTTATCTCTTAACTGCATTAAGCAATAGTTCCGTGCAACCATATACAGCCAGCTTTTGAAATAAGTTACCTGGTATTTTTGCAATTCGGCAACAGCTTTCAGGAATATTTGCTGAACGGCGTCTTTTGCAGCTTCTTCATTCTTCAGGTATTTCATGCATACACCGTACAGCAGCAAGGTATACCGTTGCATCAGCGCCCCAATCCATTCATTGTTGCCATCGTGGTAATAATTTTCCAGGAGGGCGGCATCTGTCATACTATTGTATTGCGAAGCAGTCAAAACGATCAAGCAATATTTTATACCGGCTTAGATGCACAGCATGGCTTTTTCCATAAAACAGATCCGGGCAGATTATTTCTTTGGACCGAAATTTTCTTTGTAAAAGCGCATGGCTTCTTCTATGATGTTAAGTGCTGTGGCTTTATCCTGGAATTCATTTACGCTTACGGTTTTATTTTCCAGCTTTTTATATTCTTCGAAAAACTGCCTCAGTTCGTTGAAGAAATGTTTGGGCATTTCTTCAATATTATTAATATAATTAACGCCCGGATCATTGTTGCCTACCGCAATAATCTTGTCATCCGCATCGCCGCTGTCAATCATCTGCATTACGCCGATAACCTTAGCCTGCACCAGGCACAGCGGCTGGATGCTGACGCTTGAGATCACAAGAATATCCAGCGGGTCACGGTCATCGCCGTATGTTTGAGGGATAAATCCGTAATTGACCGGGTAATAAAAGGAAGAGTAAATGACACGGTCGAGCTTTAATAGTCCGCTGGGTTTATCAATCTCATATTTTTGCCGGGAGCCCTGGGGTATTTCAATAACTGAATTTACAATACGGGGTGCATTTTCACCTGGTTCCACACCATGCCAGGGATGTACAACTGTCATCATAGACGAAATAAAAATAAATTTAATATTATCAGGAAAGATAATAAATTGAAGGAATACCAGGGATTATTTTTCCGTGGCAGTATCTCCTGTGAAGGTATATTTAAAGTCCACCCACCATTCACCGCCTGTTTTAAGCAGCTTTATTTCATTATCTTCCTTTTTAAAAGAATTGGAATAATTGATTATAGCGGTAGAATCATCTATTTTCCGGAACCTGATTATCCTGATGCTTGCATTCTTGTATGCTTGCTTCTCTGCCGGGGGAGCAGCATCATATTTTTTTGAAATTTTGTCGAACAGCCTGTTGTTTGTCCCGTCGTTTAGGATAAATGTCTTAGCCTGCTGCATATTCCCATCCAGCGCAAACCTGATAAAGTCGCGGCCTGCCTCCAGGGGATCATCCGGCTTTTTATAGTTATCTCCTTCATCACACCCAATAAACAATGCTATTGAACAAAACAGGACTGCTACGATTTTTTTCATCATCATATATTAATTCCCGGCAAAAATAGAAATAAATATGTCCTGATCAGTATCCTGTACTGCCATCCCTCACTTTTACCTTCTTTTTCCCTGAATTCTTTTTCTCCCACTCCAGCACGGCCCTGGGCTTTTCTTTTTCCGTTTTTCCTGCAGCAAGGGCAGTACTGTCAGTTGATATTTTATTTCCCTTTTCCTTCTGACCAAAAAAGTATGTTTCCTGGCGAACGATAAAGCCAGTGGACGGATCGTAGAACTTCCATGTGCCATGCGCTACAGAGGCTACTTCCAGTTTAATGATCTTGGTTTCCCATTTATTGGGTATCACCGGATCAGGCACCTGCACACTATCGTACGGGTTATCCGGATTAGCCGCATACCAGCTTTCCTCGCGCAGCGGATCGCCCATCTTTGTGTAGTATTCCTGTTTGCCATCCTTTTCCCCCCATTTATAGTTTTCAATAGCAATAAGATCACCTGCCAGGGTATACCTTCTCCATTTACCCTCCTTCTTGTCATTTTCAAAATACCCTTCTTCTTCATAACCGGGCTCACCGCGCAGTTCATCTACATGCACTACCCATGGTCCCTGTTTTTTTCCGTTATTATCCACCCTGTTCAGTGTATCTCCTTTAACAGAAATAATAAAACTTTTTAACTGCGCCTGGCATTCAAAAGATATAAAAGCCAGCATGGCAAGAATAAGAAAGCGCATACCAGATTGTTTTTAAAAAGAGAAATAGTATCACAAAGATAAACGCAACAACAATGCCATCCTGTGCGTTAAATAGCAAATCTTTTATACTATGAAGATGAGGCAAGGCATTTTTCCTGCTTTGGTAATAGTGCTCTTCTTTTCGTCCTGCAAAAAAGGAGATATGCCTGTCGATCAATCTAAAACTACACCGGCAGCTGAAGTGCAAAAACCCGATTTTGCCTATAATGTAAGAGCAGGAACACTGCTGGATATGGTAAACCAGGTGCGCGCCAGCGGTTGTAACTGCGGAAGCACATATATGCCCCCTGTAGCAGCGCTGACATGGAATGATACATTGGCCCTGGCTGCATACCAGCATAGTGAAGATATGAAAATCCATAATGATTTCTCGCATGCCGGCAGCAATAGCAACGATGTAAGAGACCGCATAACCTCTAAAGGATATGTATGGCGCATTTGCGGGGAAAATATAGCATGGGGACAAACATCAGAGCAACTGGTAATGAACAGTTGGCTGAAAAGTGAAGGTCATTGTAAAAATATTATGAATAAGAATTTTAAAGAAATGGGAGCCGGGCGTGCAGACGATTACTGGACGCAGGTGTTCGGAGCAAAAAGATAAAGAAAAAAATAGTCACGGAATTCACGAAGGTATAATGCATTTTTGATTCATTCATTCGTGGCGTATTTTAACCGGATTGAGCGGATGAACAAATTCTTTCTCACTCTTGGATATTACCAACGTTGCCACCCCGTTACCAATAATATTGGTTATTGCTCTGGCCTCGCTCATAAATTTGTCAATTGCCAGCAGGAAAGCCAGCCCTTCCAGGGGAATACGGTGTATGGCCGTTAAAGTAGACGCCAATATTATAAAGCCGCTGCCTGTAACACCGGCAGCTCCCTTAGAGGTTACCATTAATATACCGATAACGGAGAGCATTTCAAACGCTGACAGCTCAACATTATAAAGCTGCGCCAGAAAAATAATGGACATGGAAAGGTAAATGGATGTGCCATCCAGGTTGAAAGAATAACCGGTAGGCACTACCAGTCCTACTACGGGTTTGCTGCAACCCATTTCTTCCAGTTTGTTCATAAGAGACGGGAGCGCAGACTCAGAAGAGGAGGTTGCCAGCACAATGAGCAGCTCTTCTTTTATGGCAGCAAGAAACTTCCAGATGCTCAGTTTGTAATATCGGAGGATTAATCCGAGCACTATAAAAATAAACACGATCATAGTGCCGTACATTGTCAGCATCAGCTTGCCCAGCGGTATAAGCGTTTTGATCCCAAACTTCCCGACAGTATATGCCATCCCTCCAAAAGCTCCCAGCGGGGCCAGGTACATCACATATTTCAGGGTCTTAAATACCCATTTTGTGGCTACACCGAGGTAAGGCATTACCCTGTCGCGGTGCCTGCCGGCACTTAATACTATCCCTGCAATAACAGCTACTATCAGTACCTGCAGTGTGACATTTTCTTTTACAAACTGCAGCCAACTGAAATCAGCATGCCCTTCCCCCTGGTATTTTGAAGCATCCTGTACAGGCAGTCCTGTTTTGTTGATTTTTCCCGGTTCAAAGAAATGGGCAAAGGTAATCCCTATCAGCAGGGCAAAAGTAGTTACTACCTCAAAATATATCACTGCTTTGAGCCCGATGCGCCCTACTTTTTTAAGATTGCCCATCCCGATAATGCCGGTAACAATAGTGAGAAAGATAATAGGACCGATGAAAACCTTAATAAGATTTACAAATCCTTTTCCCATCCATTCCGTTTTCACTGCAACAGACGGGAAAAAATATCCCAGCAAAACTGCAATAACTATCGCGACCAGTACCCAAAAGCTCAGGTGAGTGAAAACTTTCTCAAAGCTGCTTTTACGTTTCATGCTGCAATATCGAAACCAATAAGAATAAAAATTTAAATGTAATATAAAATATACTTATGCAGGCGTTACTATATTGCAGCATTCTTTTTTATTTTCAATACAATTCCATTTACTATCATGAACATAGATATCAATGATTCCAGATGCTTTTTCTTTATTGGTGTGGGCGGCACCGGGATGAGCGCGCTGGCGCAATATCTTGTGGGCACCGGCAAACAGGTGTCAGGATCTGACCGAGGCTTTGAAGCGCAGGCATTAGACGATGTAAAAGTGAAGCTTGAAGCGGCAGGTATAGCATGCTTTTTACAAAATGGAGAAGGCATTACGGCAGATACTGATGTAGTAGTAGTATCCACTGCAGTGGAAGACACTGTACCTGAAGTACAGAAAGCCAAAGCATTAAATATTCCTGTTATCCGCAGATCGGAGCTGCTTGCACAAATTGCAGCCACCAGGAAAACCATAGCTGTAGGTGGCACTTCCGGTAAAAGCACTACAAGCGCCATGCTTTTTGAAATATTACAATATGCAGGTCTTGAACCCGGTATCATCAGCGGTGCAGGGTTGGTAAGCCTTATCAGGCAGGGTAAAATAGGGAATGCGGCAACCGGCAGAGGAGAATGGCTGATCATTGAAGCCGATGAAAGCGATGGCTCCATCGTTCAGTATCACCCGGAGATCGGTGTGCTGCTCAATATTGATAAAGACCATAAGGAAATAGATGTGCTGATGGACATTTTTGATATATTCAGGAATAATACCCAAAGCGCATTTATTGTCAACCAGTCTCACCCGCTTGCGATGAAACTATCCCGGAATGCTGCATATGATTTTTCAACGGATACCGGCTCGGATGCAGCATATATCGCCTCAGGATTCAGGCAGGAAAGATTAGATATCCGGTTCCGGATCAATGATTATCCGTTTTTACTGCATACGGTAGGGAGACATAATATGGAAAACGCGCTTGCTGCCGTTGCGGTAGCCGGGCTGCTTAATATTTCTTTGGAAATGTGTTCAAAAGCGCTGGAGCATTATTCCGGCATATACAGGAGGCACCAGGTATTAGGCAATAAGAACGGCGTCTGGCTGATAGATGATTACGCTCATAACCCCGCCAAATGTGCAGCTTCCATTGCAGCCTGCCAGGATATAGCTCCTAAAGTCATTGCCTGGTTCCAGCCGCACGGATATGGTCCGACACGGTTTCTCCGGCATGATTTTGTACAGGAGATAGCAAATGTTCTGCGACCGGAAGACGAAATATGGATGAGCGAAATATTCTATGCCGGGGGGACCACCACAAAGAATATTTCTGCAGGTGATCTGGTTCATGATCTTCAGCAACTGGGGAAATCTGCATTTTTTATTGCTGCGCGCGAAAACTTTTTACAATCTGTGCGGAGCCATCTCACTAATAATTGTGTGCTGTTGTTAATGGGCGCCAGGGATCCTTCACTGGAGTCGTTTGCACATGAAATATGGAGTGAGTTATAGTAAACAGGCAAAATCTTACGAAGTATACGTATTTGCGTTTTTCTTTGTTTTAATGTTCCATAGTATGGCTTTTACGAAAGCTATAATATGCCCTGATTTTCTGGCAATGCCAAATCTCAGCAAATTGAAAGGGAGAACAATAAGAGTAAAGAACATGGCAAACACAAAAAACTGGAATAAATTACTGTTGCGCCTCATGTACAAAATCCTGTTGCGGGTGGTATAATATACCTGCATGGCTGTCTTACCCGAACTTTTAAGTGCAGTTTTGGTATATACTAATGCTTTGGGCTGGTACAGGATTTTGTATCCTTTTTTTATAACCCGTGCGCTGAGATCGGCATCATCAAAATACACAAAAAAATTCGGTGGGAGCATACCCATGTTTTCAATAACGGTCTTTCGTAACATCATAGCACCTGTATAGGCGCCGTGCGTATATGCCAGCTTATCGTATTGTCCACGGTCTCTCTTATTATTGCCAATGAGGCGGCTTTTCCCGGTAACCATATTTAAGGGCTTATATCCTGCAAATTCAATGATATCTTTTTGGTGATAAGACCGGATCTTAGGGCAGGTGACCCCAAGAATGCTGTCTGTCAAAAATGGGGAAAGCAGATCTTCCAGCAGGGTTTCTGTTACTTCCGTATGGTTGTTGATAAAAAGAATAAAATCACCTTTTGCCTGTTTCATCGCCGAGTGTATGCCTCCGGCAGTACGTCCGGCATTATCCATTTTCAGCAGGCGCGTATTTGGAAAATTACCGCTGAATATAGCAGGTCCCGGATCTACTGCGGATCCCATATCACATACCAGCACTTCGTAATTTTCATACTTCAGCTTTCGTGTTGACTCCAGGAACTGGCAGGTTTGTGCGGTTTGATTCCAGTTTAGCGTAATTACCGATACCCAAGGTCTCGCCTTAATTGCTATATAGTTCTTTTGCTGCATAGTAAGCTTTGTTTTAGTTTTCAAACAAAACAATATATAACCGACTCGTAAATATGGGATTTAAAGATAGCTTCCCTGGAAGAGATGGAGAAACCGGGATAGTTTCAAAGGAGTTGGAAGTATATGACTACGCATTAAAATTAGTGTAAAGCAATAGAAAAAAGAGTGGGCTATGGTTATGATAAGCTATTTTCTACCTTCTGGTATGCAATGCAATTCTTAAACATTTGAATATTAGTTAGAAAAAAATAAAATAAAATGCTATATCATAATAGAACAGATTACTATTTATCAAATGATAATTTTTTAAAAAGAATTAAAGTTATTCTTGAAAAACATTTTTTTAAACTTTTCAGAATCAAATTCACTAAAACATTTAGAATTACTTCATTTTCATTTTCTTTTACATTTAAAATTTAGTAATTAATTATGTTAATTTTTTAAAAACTTTCTATTTTTTCAAAATCCTGACTAAAGTTATCCACTTAAATGCCTCAAACCGGGTATTTGGTATAATCCTTGCATTTTGGAATTAACATTTTTTAAAAATTCTAAATCCAAAAACTATGTGCGAAATCTACCCGAGATTTGGTCACAGGAAGGAGATTTATCTCACTATAGGAGTTTTGCTTGTTTGATAGGTATTTGAATAAACCTCATTTACAAGTCATTCAATGAAAATTTTTTAAACTTCTATAATTTCCTGAAGAATCATGAACCAGAACCTTAAAATCGGTAATACACCGATTTCTTTTATCCGAAACCTTGTTATAACAAGTACCTTTCTCTTTGTATTCTGCGCTAACAACTCATTTTCTCAGACTACACAAAACACATACAGAAATATAACTAAAAGTATTTACAGTAATGTGGGCGGTTATGGAGAATCTTTGCCTAATGATTATGCAGCAAATCCTACAAAAAAATATCCTTTGATAATTTTTCTGCATGGTTCAGGTGAGGTGGGCGACGGGTCTTCTTCATCGCTGGATATCCTTCATCGTATAGGGATAACGCGACTGCTGTGGGGCAGGTTATTCCCTTCCTCCTTTTCATATGGAGGTGCAAGCTATTCATTTATTGTAGTGGCTCCTCAAATGAAAACTTCCAATGACTGGACTAATTCCATTCAGGCAGTTATTGACTATTGCAAACAGACCTACCGGGTAGACGAGGACCGGATTTATTTAACCGGACTGAGCCTGGGAGGAGTATGTGCCTGGGATTATAGTGCAAGCACTGTTGGCCGTGGGCAGGGGCTGGCCGCCGAACTGCTGGTTTGCCCGGGTGCATCAACATGGTCTTCACAATTACAAAATATTGGGCAGGCACAATTACCGATTTGGGTAACCAATAATTCCGGTGATCCCATTAACGCTGCAAGCGGAGCTGTGGCTCTGGTGAATGCCATTAATAGCGCGGTTCCTGCTCCGCCCAAAGCACTGATAACAATTTTTAATAATACTGGTCATGACGCATGGACGAAGACATATGATCCTGCATTTACGCAAAATGGATTGAACGTATATCAATGGATGCTCTCCCATTCCCGATCTATCGGACAATCACCTTCTACGCCTGTGATTACAGCCAGTGCCGGGGCCAACCAGGTGATCACACTCCCTGTTAATAGTGTAACGCTTAACGCCAGCGGCTCTAAAGTTTCATCGGGTTCAATTGCTGCCTACGCATGGACCCAGGTTTCCGGCCCGTCTTCCGCTACCATTTCCAGTGCCTCCAGCGCCCAAACATCCGTTACTAATCTGACAACAGCGGGTACTTATAAATTCCAGGTTGTAGTAAAAGCCAGCGATGGAAGTACAGCTTCCGCAACTGTAACGGTTACCGTAAATGTTTCCACAGATCATCCATCTGTAAACGCAGGCAAGGGAGGAACGGTAACGCTGCCTACTAATACGTTCACCCTTGACGGTTCTCTGTCAAGAGCTTCCGCTGGCAATACCATTGTTTCTTATAAATGGGCTAAGACTTCCGGTCCTGCCGGTGGTAATATCACCAGCCCTGCCAGCGTGATTACTACTGTTACTAATCTTCAGGAAGGAACTTATGTATATGATCTGTATGTTACAGACAGCCGTGGTTCGATCTGGAGCGGGGGAACAACGATATATGTTAAACCTGCCCAGGTAACTGTTTCTACAGACCCGCCCACTGCCGATCCCGGTAAGCCAGGTTATGTTACACTGCCAACAAATATGTATACTTTTGATGGATCAGGATCCACAGCCTCTGCCGGTAACACTATTGTTTCTTACCTGTGGACCAAAAGATCTGGCCCTGCCGGTGGAAATATATCAAGCCCCAACAGCGCTAAAACAACTATGACCAATCTTGAAGAAGGAACTTACATTTATGATTTTACGGTTGTAGACAGCCGGGGGGAATCTTCAAAAATTGGTACATACATCATAGTAGATCCAGATCCTAATTCGACCGTTTCCACAGATCCTCCTATCGCTGTTCCCGGCGCACCAGGGGACATTACATTACCAACAAATACGTATACTTTTGATGGGTCAGGATCCACAGCCTCTGCCGGTAACACTATTGTTTCTTACCTGTGGACCAAAAGATCTGGCCCTGCCGGTGGAAATATATCAAGCCCCAACAGCGCTAAAACAACTATGACCAACCTCGAGGAAGGAACTTACATTTATGATTTTACGGTTGTAGACAGCCGGGGGGTATCTTCAAAAATTGGTACATACATCATAGTAAGTCCAAATCCTGGTTCTGCTGTTTCTACAGATCCTCCTACCGCTGTTCCCAGCGCACCAGGGTCCATTATATTGCCAACAAATACTTATGCTTATGATGCTTCGGCCTCTGTAGCCTCTGCCGGCAATAAAATTGTTTCTTACCTGTGGACCAAAAGATCTGGACCTGCCGGCGGAAATATATCAAGCCCCAACAGTGTTAAAACAACTATAACCGATCTTCAGGAAGGATACTATATATATGATTTAACGGTTACAGACGATAAAGGACGATCATCAAAAACCGGGACTTATATATTTGTATATTCTGCTGCTGAACAACTTCAGGCTATTCCCGGTAAAACTGGCGGTTCCGTCATTTTGCCAACCAATAACTATACGTTCGATGGCTCAGGTTCAACAGCAGCGCCGGGAACTTGGATTGTTTCTTACCTGTGGACTAAAAGATCAGGCCCTGCCGGTGGAAATATCTCAAGCCCTAACAGCGCTAAAACAACCATGACCGATCTTCAGGAAGGGTATTATGTATATGACCTTACTGTTACTGACAACTTAGGTAATACGTCAAAAACAGGAACTTATATATTTGTTTACCCGGCAGGTACATCAAATAGGAGCAGCGCTGCAGCAGATACCTCCACAGGAGTTATAAATAATATTTCGGCAATCAGTCAACCGGCAATTTCTGATGCACCGGCATTGAGCGCACTTGATATTACTGTTAGCCCCAATCCTGTAATCTCTGATATGAATATCCTGATTAAAGGCAGCGCTAAGGGTAAAACCAATATCGCTATCTACAGCATCAATGGCAAAATGCTCCAGCAGCAGGAATTCAATAAAGATGGCTTAGGCTCTATCAATAAGAGCGTCAACATATCTAAACTGCCTTCGGGTATTTATCTTGTACAGGTAATGGTAGATGGCAGGTTCAGAAAAGTAATAAAAGTAGTTAAGCAATAAATAATAGAAGCTGTATTCATTCATAAAAAACCGCTCAGTACGAGCGGTTTTTTTATTACATTTTCATTATCTGATTATCCGACTATCTGACTATAATATCCCTGATAGCCATCCCGGCAAAAGCCAATCATCCCGGAAAACCTGCTGTTTACTCAAATTTTTCTACCAAAAACTCAATGAGTTCGGACAGAAGATCGCAAGTAGTGTAATATTGTTCAGGTTTTTCATAAGATATTGGATTAAATGGGCATTGATTTCTATCAAAGCCCCTTTTTTTTGGCTTCCTGTGGAACTGCGGTTATCTTTTTTGTATTATAATCAAAGCATACCATGCCTGTCTTGGCTATTACTGCCGTTTCTGTCCTGCCAGCTTTTATTATATTTAATTTATATACTATATCGAAGCTTACTTTTTCAATATCCTGCATGGTAACTGACACTTCTAACACATCACCATAGAACACTTCTTTTTTGAATTGTATGGCTACATCATTCATAATAAGCCCGGTACCAAAAAAGTTTTTCTCATCGCACCCCCGCTGTTTCAAAAACTGCATCCTTGCTTCATGAATAATGGAAAGTATACTGTCGTTCCCTGCATGCCCGCCATAATTGATATCGGTGATACGGACAGGGATAGTGGTTTGAAAAAGGAATGTTTGAGGTATATCCAGCTTTATTCTTGCCATATAATGGGTTTTGGGTAAAGATAAACCGGGACAGTAGAGGGAGAAAATTATTTCCGGCTGTTTTGCTCAAGCAGACGCATAAGCTCGGAAATATCCATAAAATTGTAAGGCGCCGGCACAAAAGAAGCGTTATTTACTTCTTCTTTCCATGTTCTGAAGCGAGTCTTCCAATACCGGCTTTCTCTTAAAATGACGTCCAGCAGTTCTTCCGTGTTGCTGCCATTCAGATACTGGATGGTATTTCTGAATTTGGAGGACACCCGGATGGATTGCCCGTCGGGGCCGGTTGTAAAAAAATAGCTGTTGGGAAGATCCATGAGGGTTACATCTTCCCGGATTTCTCCTTTAAGATTGCGAACATATTTGCCAAAGCCTTCATGCACATCGTACCTGTCTGTTACTGACTCAGGTACAGGAGAGACCGCTGCCGGTGACGGGAGCCGGTGGTTCTGCTCATTGTAAGATTCAGGAACGTCATTAACCAACCTGGCAGCTTTATGCTTTTTGCTGATAGTTGTGGCCGAAGCAATATATTTCTTCTCACCCGGAGGTATTATAGCTTCTTCCCTGGCTGATGGGGCAGTTGGCTGAGAGGTTGACGAATTATGGGGTCGTACCACAGCCGTTTCGTGCTCAACTGCCTTATTGCTGATATAGTAATTAGCGGTAAAGAACAATATACCGATAATAGCGACAGCGGCAGCTATACGGATAATGGCGGGCATTCTTATAATCCTTGCTTTCTGTTCTTCCGGTGCGTTTAGCCGTTCTGTAATATTTTGCCAGGCAGCATCGGGCGGTAAAACTGCTGCATGCTTTAGCTGTTCTTTGAATATAAGGTGATCATTCTCCAGGTCATGTACTATATTGTCCCAAAGATGGGAAGGGGGAGGAGTGGCTGCATGCTTAAGCTTATCCTTGAATATAATATGGTCATTATCCAGGTCATGGACTATATTATACCACGCGTTTTCGGGTGGGGTTACTTCGTGTTCATATAATTGCTTATTCCATCTCATAGTGTAAACCAGGTAGCGTTATTCGGATAGTGTTTTCTTGGTACGGATAATATTTTGTAAAATGCTTTTTGCTCTTGCGAGTTGCGACTTGCTGGTACCTTCACTAATGCCTATCATTTCCGCAATCTCCTTATGTGAATAGCCTTCAATTATATAAAGATTAAATACTGTTCTGTACCCCGGTGATAGCTGCTGTATCAGCCTTACGAGGTCTTTCATGCTCAGCGAATCGAAAGCCGATGTTTCTTTGGTCTCCAAAGTGTTTTCGTGTGCTTCAGTTACCTGGTACATGTTCACCTGGCGGCGGTAATGTTCTATTGCCGTATTGACAAAGATCCGTCTCAGCCACCCTTCAAAAGACCCTTCGTTCCTGAACATGTGCAGGTTCTTAAAAACTTTTACAAATCCATCCTGCAATATATCCTGCGAATCATCTGCATTGCTTGAATACCGGAGGCAAACAGCATACATTTTTGGAGAAAACCGTTGATACAAAGCTTCCTGCATACGCCGGTCGCCGGCAAGACAGCCTTTAATTAAGTCGCTCTCGGCCAGGGGATGGTTGCTTTGTATAGACATTTTTTTAATAAATATTAAGCTATGGTAAAAGTTCTTGTCTGCATTGTGCAGGCAGGATGGGTATTACCTGTTTAATAAAAAATCAATGAGCTGTTGTATCGCCCTGGCCCTGTGGCTGTAGCGGTTTTTCTCCTCCATCGTCATTTCTGCAAAGCTGCAGCCGGCTCCTTCGGGCATAAATACCGGGTCATAGCCAAATCCCCCGGAGCCTGTTGCTGCTTCAAGTATACGACCTTTACAAATGCCTTCAAAATGATATGTTTTGCCATCTGTTATTAATGCAATTACTGTGCGAAACCTGGCTTCCCTGTTTGTCTTATGCTTTAGTTTATCCAGCAGCTTATCAATATTGGCTTTAAAATTGCGCTCCTCGCCTGCATAGCGGGCGCTTTTTACGCCAGGTTCCCCGTTGAGGGAATATACTTCCAGTCCCGTATCTTCTCCAAAGCAGGATTTTTGCGTAAGATTGAAAATGGTGGATGCCTTAACATCCGCATTTTCTTCAAGCGTAAGGTACGGTTCGGGAATATCTATAGTGATGCCAGCTTCTTTAAGAGTAATAATGTTGAATTTTCCATTCAGCAAGGAATGGATCTCTTCAGCCTTATGCTGGTTATTGGTAGCAAAAATTAATGTTGACTTCATTGCATTTTTACAATTGAAAAATTGTTTTTAAACTACTCCATAATACAGCTTTAGCCGCTTTGTCATTTTCAAGCGATACAAGCGAGGGAGACGAAAGGTAAGTAACACTATTATACTTATGTACCTGAAAATGAGGAAACTGAAGCGGTAGTCCTATATCGTTGGGTGATACATCAAAAAGCAGGCTTACCATTGGCCGGGTGGTCTTATAAATGCCGGCATAACCGGTATCTTTCAGGTTGTTGATATTAACGAGCGCTACATCTTCCATAGTTAGTTTGCAGGCATTGAGTATTCCTGTCAGGAAACTGAAGGAATGGTCTGCAACGAAAGAAGCATCCCTGGTATTTACAAGGATGGTAATGTTTTTTTTGTTGGAGCCCAGGAACCTGCATTCCGGCGAGGCATCTATTACTCCAGTGCTGATGCTTCTTTCAGCATTTATATCTACCAACGGAGCGGTATATAAGCGGACAATCGTATCACCGGACAATTGTATATTTTGTAAACTCATAGTTTTTCCTTACAAGGCCGCTTCGCGGCCACAGACTTTTTTCGTTTCTTTGTGACAAAAATAGTGTTTTATGGTTGCCGCAATGGATATTAAGGTTACAAAAGCAGAAAGGAGTAAGCTGAATGATATGGAGCTGGAAAACCTGCCTTTCGGAAAGTATTTTACAGATCATATGCTGGAAGCAGAGTATGAAAATGGTAAATGGGTGAATGTGGAAATCAAGCCTTATCAGCCATTAGTCCTTGATCCTTCGCTGGCTGCGCTTCATTATGGGCAGTCTATTTTTGAGGGTATTAAAGCCTATAAGGATGCGGGCGGCGCCGCTTTTATTTTCAGGCCTTATGATAACTTCAGGCGGTTCAATCTTTCGGCTGTGCGGATGAATATGCCGGAGGTGCCGGAAGAAATATTCATAGAAGGTATGCGCCAACTGATAGCGCTGGATCAAAACTGGATTCCGGCAAAGAAAGACCATTCGTTGTACATACGTCCTTTTATGTTTGCTACAGACCAGTTGCTGGGTGTTCGCCCTTCACAGACCTATAAGTTCCTGATCATCCTTAGCCCTACAGGTCCCTATTTTGCAAAACCAATGAAAATAGCGGTAGAAGAAAGGTATACCCGCGCTGCCCCCGGCGGGGTGGGCTTTGCCAAAAATGCAGGCAACTACGGCGGAAGCCTGCTTGCAGCTACTATTGCCCAACAGCAGGGATACGACCAGGTGCTATGGACAGATGCCTTTGAGCATAAGTGGCTCCAGGAAGTGGGTATGATGAATGTATTTTTTGTAATAGACAATATAGCTATTACCCCTTCCCTTGAAGAGGAAACAATTCTTAACGGCGTTACCCGCAATAGCGTGGCTACTATACTAAAGGACATGGGCATAAGGGTAGAGGAGCGCCGGATCAATATTGACGAAGTAACAGCCGCCCATAAAGAGGGTAGGTTGCAGGAGGTATTCGGAACAGGCACTGCTGCTACTATCGCCATGATCCAGAAACTGAAATACCGGGATTATGTGATGGAGTTCAATGAAAGTAACTGGAAGCTGAGCGCCCGGGTAAAACAGGCTATGAATGATATCAGGGAAAGAAAAGTTCCCGATACTTATAATTGGTTAGTGAACATATAGGAAAAAATATCCCCGTTAATAAGAAGAAAGCCTTTCGCAAGAAAGGCTTTCTTCTTATTAAGTGTATTGGTTATCATGTACTTATGGTTCATTCCTGGCTGGTATGATATTTTGGGTATATAACCGGATAAAACATTATTCAGTCATGAGCAACACTTACAGAACCATCGGTATTGGAATGATATTGATTTTGGAGTTGGCCTTTTTTTCAGGCGCCTGCAAAAAGGATAAAAAAGATCCTAACCCAAGTATAAATTACAAAGAATACAGGCTTATCAATATATCAGGCGGCAGTTCTGTAGATGCAGGAAGCTTCAGGGTAGATGAATTGCAGGATGGAAATACCAAGATAACCATACTGATCAGTGAACCCTTTCGCCAGGATGGGGCTGGTTTCCAGGCTTCTGTAAATAAAAAAGACAGTGAAGGGAACGAACTGGTGCTCTCCAATCTCGGACTGGTGAATGGCGGTTTGGGCAGTCTCGTTGTCAATCCGGTACTATCAAGCGGTACTAATCTTCCTGTAAAATACAATGAATTGGTAGGCCCTTATGGATATTACGTTAAGATATTGAATGGTGCTAATGTGCAGGCTTTGGGAGATATTAACTGATCTGCACCGATTTTGTGAATTTGAGCATATAAAATTTTGGTATTTCATATGAAGGCGCTTACCTTTGCCGTCCCAAAAATAAAAGGTTAGAATGCCTACAATACAACAATTAGTAAGAAAAGGTAGAGAGATTATCAGGGCAAAGAGTAAATCGAGAGCGCTGGATAGCTGTCCGCAGCGCCGCGGAGTGTGCACACGTGTATACACTACTACTCCTAAAAAGCCTAATTCTGCGCTTCGTAAGGTCGCAAAAGTGCGTTTAACTAATAAAGTAGAGGTAATTGCCTATATACCCGGGGAAGGGCATAATCTGCAGGAACACTCTATCGTGTTGATCCGTGGTGGTCGTGTGAAAGATCTGCCGGGGGTGCGTTACCATATTGTAAGGGGAAGCCTTGATACTGCCGGTGTAAAGGATCGCAAGCAAAGCCGCTCTAAGTATGGCACCAAGAGGGAAAAAGCAAAAAAATAATATCCCGGCATTAATCAATAAGTTAAAGCAAGTCACAATTTAAAATAGTATGCGTAAAGCACAAGCCAAAAAATTACCGTTAGCACCTGATCCAAAGTTCAACGACAAGCTGGTTACCCGGTTTGTAAACAACCTGATGTGGGGCGGTAAAAAGAGCACAGCATTTGAGATTTTCTATAATGCTATTGACCGTGTATCAGGCATTTCCGGAGAGAATGGCTACGAAATATGGAAAAGAGCATTAAATAACGTAACTCCTGCTGTGGAAGTAAGAAGCCGCAGGATAGGTGGCGCTACATTTCAGATTCCTGCTGAAGTTCGTCCTGACAGGAAGATTTCATTAAGCATCAAGTGGCTTATCCGTTACAGCCGTGAAAGAAACGGTAAAACAATGGCTGATAAGCTCGCTAATGAAATTATAGCGGCCAGCAAAGGCGAAGGAGCTGCATTCAAAAAGAAAGAAGATACACACCGTATGGCTGATGCCAACAAAGCGTTTGCACATTTCAGGGTGTAGGAATAATAATATTTGTTTTAGTTTTTCCCTGTCACCCCCACTGTGACAGGGTTTTTTATGTATTCTGCCGTGAAAAATTGTTTACTGAAAAGTTTGTTGATATTACTGATCCCGGCTGCGATCTGTGCTCAGCAAAAGGAGGTAGGCTCATGGCATACCGTTAACGTGCAGTTAAGTACGGAAAAGAAGTGGATGGGATTTGCAGAGCTTCAAACCCGTTCCAGGAAACCGGCAGACCAGTTTTACTATTATGAAATAAAAGGAGGGATAGGATACAATGTAGTACCCGGTTTTTCTGCGCTTCTTGCCGCGGGAAGGTATGCTACTTATTCCGGGGATGACAATTATGAAAAACCGCTGTCCGGAGAAGAATTCAGGATATGGCAGCAATTGTCATTCAGTGACCGTCTTGGACGGTGGAGGATAGATCACCGGTTAAGAGCGGAACAAAGGTTTATGAGCAATGATATTTACCGCAACCGCTTCCGGTACAGGTTTAATATTGTATTGCCACTCGGGCATGAGTCCCTTATCCCCGGCACTTTTTACCTTACGTCTTTTGATGAAATATTCCTCACCGATAAACCCCCTCATTTTGAGCGCAACCGGATATTCGGCGGCGGCGGTTATGTTTGCAGTAAAGTAGTGACATTACAGACAGGATACCTGTACCAATATGATTATTCACCGGCTGCAACCACGGGAAAGCACTTTATACACTTCTCTTTATTGTTGCAGCTCAACCGGAATAATAATTCACTTAAAATGATTGAACAGGCAGATTAATAGCTTTGCGGGTTGATTATTTCTTCTTATTTTTGCGCCGCCAAAAAAGGATAATGGGTTATTGTGATGTGCTTCCTTTGATTTGGCATACTATGAGAGTATCTCCCACTATATTATAATGCTGATTCCCGGTAATTACGGGAAGTTTTCAAATATTTGTTTTTTCGTTTTAAAATTTATTCCAAATCATAATTTATGGCAGATCTAAAATTTCAAAGAAACTTTGGTATTGCAGCGCATATTGATGCCGGTAAGACCACTACTACGGAGCGTATCCTGCGCTATACGGGTATGATTCATAAAATCGGGGAAGTGCATGATGGCGCTGCCACTACCGACTGGATGGAGCAGGAAAAAGAAAGAGGTATCACTATTACCTCTGCTGCTGTAAGCTGCCAGTGGAATTTTCCTACAGATAAAGGGAAAGTGACTGCGGATACAAAAAAATATTATTTCAATATTATTGATACCCCGGGACACGTGGACTTTACCGTAGAAGTAGAGCGTTCCATGCGTGTGCTCGACGGGCTTATTGCATTGTTCTCTGCTGTGGATGGTGTGGAACCCCAGTCCGAAACCGTTTGGCGCCAGGCTAACCGTTATAAGGTTCCACGCATCGGTTTCGTAAATAAGATGGACCGTGCAGGCGCCGATTTCCTCAATGTAGTTAAGCAGGTAAAAGAAATGCTCGGTGCAAAAGCTGTTCCCTTACAGTTACCTATAGGTGCAGAAGACAACTTCAAAGGGGTGGTTGACCTTATCAAGATGAAAGGTATCATCTGGCACATGGAAACAGAAGGAATGACCTTTGATGAGATAGATGTTCCTGCAGATATGCTGGAGGAAGTGAACGAGTGGAGAGCCAGCCTGGTAGAAGCAGTGGCAGAGTATGATGATAAGCTGATGGAAAAATTCTTTGATGATCCTAATAGCATCACTGAAGAAGAGATGCATGAAGCTATCCGTAAAGCTACAGTTGATCTTAGCATCGTGCCGATGATGTGCGGCTCTTCCTTCAAAAATAAAGGCGTGCAGACCGCGCTGGACGCAGTATGCCGTTACCTGCCTTCACCGGTAGATATTGATGCTATTGAAGGTATAGATCCGGATACCGGCGAAACTATTAAACGCAGGCCGGATCCAAAAGAACCTTTTGCTGCATTGGCTTTCAAGATCATGACGGATCCTTTTGTAGGACGCCTTGCATTCTTCCGTGCCTATTCAGGTCATCTTGATGCAGGTTCTTACGTGCTCAATGTAAGAAGCGGTAAGAAAGAGCGTATCAGCCGTATTATGAAAATGTTTGCCAACAAGCAAAACCCGGTTGATTTTATTGAAGCGGGAGATATTGGTGCAGCAGTAGGTTTTAAGGAAATTAAAACAGGCGATACCCTTTGCGATGAAGCGCATCCTATCGTTCTGGAAAACATGTTTATCCCCGAGCCCGTGATCTCTATAGCCATTGAGCCTAAAACACAGGTTGATGTTGACAAAATGGGCATGGCTATAGGTAAACTGGTAGAAGAAGATCCTACTTTACGGGTAAAGACAGATGAAGATACCGGTCAGACTATTTTGCAGGGTATGGGCGAATTGCATCTTGAGATCATCGTTGACCGTATGCGCCGTGAATTTAAAGTAGAAGTAAACCAGGGCGCTCCCCAGGTGGCTTATAAAGAAGCTTTCACTGCTACTATTGAACACCGCGAAGTGCTGAAGAAACAGACCGGTGGTCGCGGTAAGTTTGCCGATATTGTGTTTGAGATCGGGCCTGCCGATGAAGAATGGCTGAAAGAAAACCCGGGCAAATCATTCCAGTTTGTAAATGATATCTTTGGTGGTTCTATTCCGCGTGAATTTGTACCTGCCATACAGAAAGGCTTTGAATCTGCAATGGGTACGGGTGTGCTGGCCAACTATCCGCTGGAACACATGAAAATACGTGTGTTTGACGGAAGCTATCATGATGTGGACTCTGACTCCATGTCGTTTGAGCTTTGTGCAAAAAGCGGGTTCAGGGAAGCAGGACGTAAGGCAAAACCTGTATTGCTGGAGCCTATCATGAAAGTGGAAGTATTGACGCCTGATCAGTATATGGGTGATGTTACAGGTGATATCAACCGCCGCCGTGGCATCCTGGAAGGTATGGACAGCCGCAACAACCTGCAGGTGATCAAAGCAAAAGTGCCTTTGAGCGAAATGTTTGGCTACGTAACTCAGCTCCGGTCACTGACTTCCGGTCGGGCTACTTCTACTATGGAGTTCAGCCATTACAACCCGGCGCCAAACAATATAGCAGAGGAAGTGATCGCGAAAGTGAAAGGGAAAGTAACAGCATAGTTAATCCTGATAGAAAGCAATGTTAACACGTTGCAGATAATATAAACCCGGTTTGCTGCAAGGCAGGCCGGGTTTTGTTTTATACCACGATTGTTATTTCTTCGCAGTGTGAAACCTTCGAGGTTCAGACCATATCACCTTTTGCTCATGATGGCTGCCCTTTGTATATTGTTCAGTCTTGTTTCTCATACCGGGAGAGAAAACAGCCCTGATTATAGCGCACTCGTCTTGCGGGATGCGGTTTTCATACTCCGTGCTGTTGCGATGTTGCTGCTGCTGTCGTGGCTGCTATATCTCTTTACTTACCGGTTTCTGCTTTCCTATACCCTGGTTTGGATACATGTGATAAGTACAATAGCGGTTGCCATCGCCATGGCAGTATTATTGTTCAAAAAGATAATGAACAGTGATGCACAGCCTTTGCAGCAGCTTACAGAGTCCGCTGTACCTCCGGGTAATGTATGGGCGCTTTTACCTGCGCTGGGAGCATTGATCTTTCTTACCCAGATAATATATATTGTCAACCTGATGCTTGGCATGATCA
>CAYWVB010000042.1:0-52721 GCA_964461595.1 uncultured Terrimonas sp.
AACTTTTTTTCTACACTTGTGGATATCCTCCGTTTTTAATGCGTCTGCCCTGAGGGATGGACAGGACTAAAATTATTATCCGTAAGCTTTCGCTAATTTTACAGGATTTCCAACATCCCGGAATGTTAGAAACCCTGTAAAGCAAACATTAAAACAACTTCATGATAAAGAAATTCCTTCTTACCTGCACTATATTTTCTGCTGTTTTTCTTACTGCCTGTTTAGATACTGAAGAAAAAATCGTGATCAATAAGAATAACAGCGGTGATTATACGCTCACGCTTGATATGAGCAAAATGCTCGTTATGATGGATCAGTTCAGCGGGCAGGATTCCACGAAAGGAAAGGAGAAAAAAGACTCTACTGTTTTTTTTAAGCCTTATATAGATACTTCTGCCGCGCTTTCCGCAAGAGAGAAAGCGTTGTTTCGTGATGGCAGCATCCGCATGCAGGTGGATGAAGCCGAAAAGGAAATGAAAGTGATCATCCACTTTCCTTTTAAAAATATTTCCGACCTGCCGGAAATGAAATCTTCTTATCTCTCGGTCATTGACAAACTGGGCATATCCAATAAACTGAGCAAAAATGACAGCGGCGCTATAGAACAGGCAGACGCGGATCTTTCTAAAAATAAAAATATGCTGAACCCGGCAGAGCAGGCATTTGCTTTTGCGGCAGCTCCCGGTAAAATATCCAATACCCTGGTCAATAAACAACTGATCACAGACAAGCTGCAAAATGACTCCACAATGCAGATGCTGCAGCAAATGTCTTTGATGATGGGAGACATGACCTATAAGACCATCATTGTGCTGCCAAAGCCTGCTAAAAAATATAATGGTAAGGAAGTACAGGCTTCTGCCGATAAAAAAACGCTCACTTTTACTACTTCACTTACCGATATGCTCAACCGCCCGGAGGCGGCGGAATATAATGTAGAGTATTAGTGTTGTGTCAAACGTGCAATGTGAGACGTAAGAGTGATGTATATCTTACCACCTATCACAATAACATACAGACACTATCAGCCTGACTGTTTACCACATTTCTTTATTTACCTTTGCTTCCTGTTTGTTTTATACATTCTTATATGCAATGGTACTGTGAATCTTTAACAGAATATAAAAGGCTAAAAACCAGGGAAGTAAATGTCGGGGGATTGCTGATAGGCGATTTCAACCCGATCAGGGTGCAAACCATGACCACCACGGATACTATGGACACCATCGCCACCGTGGAGCAGAGCATCCGTTGCATTGAAGCGGGCGCCGAGCTGGTACGCATAACCGCCCCCAGTAAAAAGGAAGCCGAGAACCTTTTGAATATCAGGAACGAGCTGCATAAGCGGGGATACAAAGCACCGCTCATCGCAGATATTCATTTCACACCTAATGCCGCAGAAATTGCTGCCAGGATAGTAGAGAAGGTCCGCGTGAATCCCGGCAACTATATTGATAAAAAGAAATTTGAATTCATTGAATATACCGATGCCGAATACAATGCCGAGATCGAGCGCATCAGGACGAGATTTACCCCCCTGGTAAAGATCTGCAAAGAGTATGGCACAGCTATGCGTATCGGCACCAACCACGGCTCACTGAGCGACCGCATCATGAGCCGCTACGGCGATACACCTGTAGGTATGGTGGAAAGCGCTATGGAGTTCCTGCGCATTGCCCGCGATGAGAACTATCATAATATCATATTGAGCATGAAATCGAGCAACCCGCAGGTAATGGTTCAGGCCTACCGGCTGCTCGTATACCAGATGACAGAAGAGTTTAAGGAAAATTACCCGCTTCACCTTGGTGTAACGGAAGCAGGAGATGGCGAAGACGGCAGGATAAAATCAGCTATAGGCATTGGCACATTGCTTGAAGACGGCATCGGCGATACTATACGCGTGTCCCTGACTGAAGACCCGGAATTTGAAATACCGGTGTGTAAGGATATTGTGAAGCGGTATGAAGGGGGCCATCAGCTATCAGCTATCAGCAGTCAGCTATCAGCAACGGGCTATGAGCCTTCTGCAGAGCGTAATCACAGCCCACAACCCACAGCCCACAGCCCTTTTGAATACCGCCGCCGCGAAACTTTCGCGATTGATAATATCGGCGGGCATCATGTGCCGGTGGTAGTGGCAGACCTGAGCAAAGCAGGTGATATCACACCTGAAGTGCTGCAGCGGGTGGGATACAGCTATGATGAAATGCCGGACAAATGGAATATCGGCGACCAGGCTGCAGATTATGTTTATATCGAAAGTGGCGCACTGGGCTTTGCGTTGCCGGGAACGCTTAAAGTGATACTGCCTGCCGACCAGTGGAAAGACTGCAAGGACAAAGAAAAATATTTTCCCATTTACCGGCTAAAGGAATACACCAATACAGCCGCTGAAAATAAAAGTAAGGCGATCAATTTTGTGATGATTGATTGCTATAGCCGGGGTGCTGTTGCAGATGAAAACGCAATAGCAGCGCTCAAA
The DNA here is from genome assembly GCA_964461595.1 of uncultured Terrimonas sp. Taxonomy (GTDB): domain Bacteria; phylum Bacteroidota; class Bacteroidia; order Chitinophagales; family Chitinophagaceae; genus Agriterribacter. Next base: position 2,486 of record CAYWVB010000042.1, read on the forward strand.
AATGATCCTTCAGCAGTGCTTTGCCTGAGCAGTACCAATACCAATGCCATGCAATCGGTACGGCTCATGTTTATGACGCTGGAAAACCTGGGTGTTCGCAATCCCGCAATCCTGATTACAGACAGCAATAAAACCGCTCCTGATGAGCATCTCATTCATTTTGCCACAGAAACAGGAGCGCTGTTGCTCGATGGTTTTGGAGATGGCATTTGCCTCGGAATGACCGCTGCAGCCTATAGCGGCAGCTATACCCAATTAAATGCCAGCGGAAGAAACTATATTAACAATAAGAGCGTAGAACAATTCATCAACAGCACTGCATTTTCCATACTTCAGGCCACACGCACCCGTATTTCCAAAACAGAATATATCTCCTGCCCTTCCTGCGGCAGGACATTGTTTGACCTGCAGGAAACCACTGCAAAGATCCGGGCAGTCACCAATCATCTGAAGGGTGTAAAGATCGCCATTATGGGATGTATCGTAAACGGCCCGGGCGAAATGGCAGATGCCGACTTTGGCTACGTAGGCAGCGGCCCGGGGAAAATCACTTTGTACAAGGGAAAGGAGATAGTGAAACGTTCAGTGAACAGCGATATAGCAGTAGAGGAACTGATCAACCTGCTGAAGGAAAATGATGCATGGATAGAGCCGTAAAGGCTACATCAGCGGCATCTTCCACATGAGCAGTGCTTCAATACCATCCCCGCTTCCGGAAGATATACAGCATAACAAGCGGAATAAATAACATAGCGGTCACGGAAATATAGAAGCCCCATTTATTGTGCAGCAGCGGGATGGCTTCGAAGTTCATTCCGAATATGCCGCCTATGACTGTAGCCGGCGCCATCAGGCAGGTCACTATAGCCATCACTTTCATCACTTCGTTCATGCGGAGGTTCACGTTATTGATATAGATATCCTGCATGCTCATCATCATATCGCGGTAGTTCTCGGTAAAATCATAAGCCTGCACTATATGATCATATACGTCTTTGAAATATTTTGTGGTGCGGTCGTCGAGCAGATCGCTTTCACTTCTTATAAAGCCGTTAACGAGCTCGCGCACCGGCGCAATGTTACGCTTCATTACGATCAGCTCCTTCCTCAACTGGTTGATGCGTGCCAGCGACCTGGTATTGCTCCTTCGAATGACTTCTTCCTCAAGCAGCTCAATTTCTTCGCCCAGCTTTTCCATTACTACAAAATAATTGTCTACTATCATATCAAGCATGGCATAGCACAGGTAGTCCGCTCCGCGCTGCCGTATCTTGCTGTTGGCCATCTTGAGCTTATTGCGCAAAGGGTCAAACACATCCCTTGAGCCATCTTCCTGGAAAGAAATGACGAAATCCGGGCCCACAGCAATACTGATCTGCTCTGTTTCCACAGTGTGGCTGGCAGCATTGAAATACAGCATGTTTAAAAGGCAAAACAATATTCCCTCCACATCATCCATTTTGGGGCGCTGTCCTACGCTCAGGATATCTTCCATTAAAAGATAGTGAATGCCAAACGTTGTGCATACCGTTTCCACATCCTGCTTCCGCAGCCCGTCAATGTTGATCCAGGTAATATGATGATTGTCTTTATAGGCAGCACATTGCTCCGCGCGGGTGAGCATTACTTCATTGAAAGTGGTTGCATCATAATCATACACGTATATCTTTACGTCGGTGGCTTCTTCACGTACCGGCAGCACCGTGGGATTTATCTGGAACAATTCCCTGGTTCTCTGGGTTCCGAATAAGGAACCCAGCGGTATATACTGTAAAATTTTTTTCCTGATCATCCGTTAGCGGATTGTTGATGATGATACGGACAGCAAAGAATATGCCCGGCAAGCCTGGCAATTTTATTATTTGCCCCTGGTAGAGCCGATAGCCGCTTCCAGGGAAAGTATATCGCGGTCGAGCAGGTACAGACCTCCTTTATCATCGCCGATGAGCTTCAGCTTGTCTATTACGCGTCTTGCCAAAGCTTCTTCTTCTATCTGCTCACTTACATACCATTGCAGGAAATTATGCGTGGTATAATCTTTTTCTTTCAGGCAGATATCCACCAGCTTGTTGATCTCTTCGCTCACATGGATCTCATGGCTCAATACCTGCTCAAACAAAGAACGTATCCCCTTGTACTTAAGCGCAGGCTGGGACAGGGCGGGAATGACGCCGTGACCACCTCTTTCGTTGAGGAACTTCACCAGCTTCAGCATGTGAATACGTTCCTCGTCGGAATGTTTGTACAGGAAACCGGAGATGCCGTTATATCCTTCTACTTCTGCCCAACTGGCCATTGACAGGTATATCTGTGAAGATTCAGCTTCAAGCTGGACCTGCTGATTGAGCGCTTTTTCTATTTTGGAAGAGATCATGACCGGAAAGTTTTATGAATAATTATGAAGAGATATAAAAATGCTCAAACCGAAAATACGTAATCCATATTGGTTTACCTAATTGTGAAGCCGTTGTTTTTGCATTTACATCACTACGTTGATCATCCTGTTCTTTACATAAATGATCTTCTTTGGCGGCTTACCCTCCAGCCATTTTTGTACAATGCTGTCACCAAGCACGATAGCTTCTACCTGCTGTTGCGTGGCATCCAGCGCGATATTGATCTCGGTACGGGTCTTACCGTTGATGGCTACGGGATAAGACTTGGACGTTTCAATAACATATTTTTCTTCAAATATGGGGTATGCAGCATTTAAGATGCTGCCGTTGTTGCCAAGCCTATGCCAGAGCTCTTCCGCTATATGGGGAGCATACGGGGTGAGCAATACCAGCATTTTTCCGAGGATCGCTTTTTTGCGACAGCCCAGATCTGTTAATTCATTTACTGCGATCATAAAGGCGCTTACCGCTGTATTGAAAGAAAAACGTTCGGTATCCTCTTCGATCTTCTTAATAGTGCGGTGCAATACCTTCAGCTCTTCCGCCGTGGGCTGTTCTTCTGTCCACACCTGCCCTTTCTCCTCGTCATAAAACAGCCGCCATAATTTTTTAAGGAAGCGGTGCACCCCTTCTATACCCTTGGTATCCCAGGGCTTGCTTTGCTCTACCGGCCCGAGAAACATTTCGTACATACGGAAAGTGTCGGCGCCATATCTGTTTACAAGGTCGTCGGGGTTAACGGTGTTGAACAACCGCTTACTCATCTTCTCTGTTAAAGTACCACAGATATATTTGCTGTCTTCCAGGATAAAATCTGCATTTTCAAATTCCGGTCTCCAATTTCTGAAAGCCGTTATATCCAGTTCCAGTCCGTCAACAATATTTACATCAACATGGATTTCATCAAATTCATATTGTTCTTTTAATCCAAAAGAGACAAAAGAATTTGTACCTCTTATCCTGTATACAAACCTGCTGCTCCCCTGTATCATCCCCTGGTTCACGAGTCTCCTGAACGGCTCGTTAAAACCAATATACCCTAAGTCGTACAATACCTTCGTCCACATGCGGCTGTATAGCAAATGTCCTACCGCATGCTCGGTACCGCCGATATACAGGTCCACCTGGTTCCAGTAGTCAGAGGCGTTACGGCTGCAAAAAGCTTCATCATTATGCGGGTCTATATAGCGCAGGAAATACCAGCTGCTGCCGGCATAACCGGGCATGGTGTTGGTTTCCCTCCTCAAGCCTGTGGGATCACCGTCTGAAGAAGGGATATCTGCCCAGGATAAAATATTCGCCAGGGGGCCTTCTCCCTCCGGTCCGGGTTTATACGAGTCCACATGCGGAAGCTCCAGCGGAAGCTCCGTTTCTTTCAGCGGATAAGCAATGCCATCTTTCCATATTATCGGGAATGGCTCTCCCCAATAACGTTGCCGGCTAAAGGCAGCATCGCGCATCTTATAATTCACCCTGCGCTCGCCAATGCCGTTATCTTCCAGCCAGGTGATCACTTCTTCAGCGGCTTCTTTTACTTTGAGCCCCGTAATGAAGCCGCTGTTATACAGCGTTACATTTTTATCGGAGATGGCATCTTCGCCGGTATACAGGTCGCCAAAAATATTGGTCACCGGTATATTAAAGAAGCGGGCAAATTTATGGTCGCGTTCATCACCACTGGGCACGGCCATGATAGCGCCGGTGCCATAGCCGGCGAGCACGTATTCACTGATCCAGATGGGGATCTCCCTGCCATTCAGCGGGTTTACCGCATAAGCGCCGGTAAAGCAGCCGGAGATCTTTTTTTCGGCCATGCGTTCCCGTTCGCTACGGCTTTTTACATACGCCACGTATTCGTCTATGGCAGTCTTCTGCTCCGGCGTGGTGATCTGCTCCACCAGTTCATGCTCCGGCGCCAGCACCATAAAATCCACGCCGAAGATGGTGTCGGGACGGGTGGTGTACACCCTCACCCCCAACGTCGCCTCATCCCCTAACCCCTTCTCCTCGCGGAGAAGGGCCGGGGGTGAGGCTATTCTAAACAATACTTCCGCCCCACTGCTTCTTCCAATCCAGTTGGTCTGCATTTCCTTCATGGCGTCGCTCCATTCCAGGGTATCAAGGTCGCTTTGCAGCCGGTCGGCATATTCCGTAATGCGGAGATACCACTGGCGCAGCTTCTTTTTTACAACAGGATATCCGCCGCGCTCACTCACGCCATTAATTACTTCATCATTGGCTAATACTGTTCCGAGGGCTTCACACCAGTTTACCTCACCATAGCCGCAGTAGGCAAGCCTGTACTCCATTAATATCGCCTGCTGTGTAAATTCATCAAAGGAGTTCCACTCGGAAGAAGAGAATATTTGAGATCTGAGGTTTGAAATTTGAAATTTTTGATCAGGAACAGGATGATTAACATTTCCTTCTGATTCAAAAATTTTTATAAGTGCTTCGATGCTTTCCGCTTTGTTGGCGATACGGTTATACCAGCTCCTGAACAACTGCAGGAAGATCCATTGTGTCCATTTGTAATATTTTGGATCGCTGGTACGCACCTCGCGGCTCCAGTCATAGCAGAAGCCGATGTTATCTAACTGCCTCCTGAAGGTATCAATGTTTTTTGCGGTAGATACTGCAGGATGGATGCCGTGATCTATGGCGTATTGCTCTGCAGGAAGACCAAAGGCATCGTAGCCCATGGGATGCAGCACGTTGAAGCCCTTCAGCCTTTTATAACGGGCAAAAATATCGCTGGCAATATATCCCAGCGGATGACCCACATGCAATCCGGCGCCGCTGGGATAGGGGAACATGTCCAGTACATAGTACTTGGGCTTGGGCGAGTTGTTGCTCACTTTATAGGCATTATCTTTTTCCCATTCTGCCTGCCAGCGCTTTTCTATCTCCCTGAAATTATATTCCATATTGTTAAAGCTGTCTTATAGTCTTGAAGTAAAATGTCTCAACGAAAAATATTCAATATGAACCTGCGTTAAGAGGGCAGCAAAATTACGGAAAGCAGGCATAAAACCGTTATTTTTGCCACATCCCAAAAGCTATAGTGTAATGAATGAAATCAGTAAAAGCTCTATGAGAAGAAGCAAACCTTCCTATTTTTTTAGTATACTGGGGGTAGCTTCATTACTTATTTTGATCGGCATATTAGGTTGGTTTGTTATTAACGGCTCCAAGCTCGAACGGTATTTCCGCGGCAGCGTGCAGGTGCAGGTATACCTCAGGGAAAATGCCCCGCAAAATGATATTGACTCATTAATGTCTTATATAAAATCAAAGCCATATACTACTTCCGCCGTACATATCACCAAGGATATGGCAAAAGAGAAATTTTTGCAGGAGAACAACGAAGACTGGGATAAAGTGCTTGACTACAACCCGCTGCCCGCCAGCATTGATTTTAACCTCAGATCCGAATATGTAAATAAAGACAGCCTGCAAAATATTACGGCAGATCTTTCTCAAAATATTATCGTTAGTGAAATACGGTACCCTACCGAAGTGGTGAGCAACCTGAATACGGTAGTAAAGAAAATAGGGCTGGTGCTGCTGGGTGCAGTAACCCTGCTGGGCATACTGGTGCTGGTGCTTATTGATAATACGATCAAGCTCGCCATGTTCAGCAACCGCTTTCTTATCAAAACCATGCAGATGGTGGGCGCCACCCGCTGGTTCATTTCCAAACCATTCGACGCCAAAGCGGTCATCAACGGTCTTATCAGCGCGCTCATTGCTATTGCCGTACTGCTGATATTTATCTTTTCTGTGGAAAAATGGCTGCCGGAGATCAAGGTCCTCAGGGATTACTGGCTGCTGGCGCTGCTGTTTATCTCTATCATTATTGTCGGGATCTTCATCACTTTCATAAGCACACACCGCAGCGTTACCAAATACCTGAAGATGAAGCTGGATGATCTTTATTAAAGGTTTTCCTTTCTTATCTTCGCGCAATGGAGCAATTGTTACAACAGCTTGAAGCATATCGCCGGGAAATAGAAGCATATAATGCCCCGGGGCCGGAAGGTGCAGAGCAGTTCAGGATCGCTTACCTGGGCTCTAAGGGATTGGTAAAAAACCTGATGGGTGAAATGAAGCAGGTGCCCGCAGACAGGAAAAAGGAATTCGGCCAAATACTCAATGACTTCAAACAATTTACTGAAGCAAAATACAGCAGTCTCAAAGAAGCTGCTACGGAAACTCCGGTCAGCTCAGCGCCCGCTATAGATGTCAGCCTCCCGGGCGATGATATACCGGTAGGCAGCCGTCATCCTATAAGCATGATGCGCAACAGGATCGTTTCCATCTTTCAGCGCCTTGGCTTTTCTGTTGCCGAAGGGCCTGAAATTGAAGACGACTGGCACAATTTCACTGCGCTTAACCTCCCGGAGCATCACCCGGCAAGGGATATGCAGGATACTTTCTATATATCTGCCAATCCTGCCTGGCTGCTGCGTACCCACACAAGTAATATCCAGATAAGAGAAATGGAAAAAGGTAAGCTGCCATTGCGTATTGTTTGCCCGGGAAGAGTATACCGCAATGAAACCATCAGCGCCAGGAGCCATTGTTTCTTTCACCAGGTAGAAGGATTGTATATTGATGAAAATGTATCTTTTGCCGACCTGAAGCAAACCCTTTACTTTTTTGTAAAGGAAATGTATGGCGATGATGTGAAAGTGCGTTTCCGTCCCAGCTATTTTCCTTTTACAGAGCCCAGCGCCGAGATGGACATCAGTTGCCTGCTGTGTAAAGGCGCCGGATGCAATGTCTGCAAGCATACCGGCTGGCTGGAGATCCTCGGCTGCGGTATGGTGCATCCCAAAGTGCTTGAGCATTGCAATATTGACCCCGAAAAGTATACCGGCTTTGCCTTTGGGATGGGCGTGGAAAGACCCGCGCTCCTGAAATACGGTATTAATGATATCAGGCTGTTCAGCGAAAACGATGTGAGGTTTTTGAAACAGTTTGGAGGAGTGGTGTAAAGAAAGCCTCTCCCGAAAGAGGGGAGGGGGAGACCCGGGCACAGAACCTCGTTTCCTTAAACAGTTGACAAAATTTTCATTTTTTTCTAAGACAGAAGTGGTAAGAATTTCATCCCGGACTGCGAGTGGAAATGGAAGGGAAAGAATACAAAAATGTGGTAGTGTGGAAACGTCTTGCCCGGATGTATTTTACAGATGATGTGGTAGAGATATAGCTTGGAGTTGTTCTACAGCACCGCTCCCTTTCCTTCGGAAAGGGAGTAAGGAGAGACAGGCTTTTTTAATCGCAATCTTCAATATGATATTTGTTACGGGTGGTACAGGCTTATTGGGCAGTTATCTTCTACGCGACCTGGTTGCCCGTGGCGAAAAAGTGCGTGCCTTATACCGCACTGCTATTCCTTCGGCTGCCTGGGCCAAATCCGTAGAGTGGATACAGGGGGATATACTCGATCCTGTTTTACTTGCGGAATCCATGCGTGACGTGCAACAGGTGTACCATTGTGCAGCAGTGGTATCTTTTAACCCGCGCAAGCGGCTGGAGATGATGAAAGTAAATGTGGAAGGCACCACCAATATAGTAAATGCCGCTTTGGAAAATGGCAGGCCCAGGCTCCTCCATGTGAGCTCGGTATCTGCGCTTGGGCGCAAGTATAATGGAGAACCTGTATCGGAAACCTCGAAATGGGAGGAAGAAAAAAACCATTCTCATTATGGCCGCAGTAAATATTTTGCGGAAACAGAAGTATGGCGCGCCGCAAGCGAAGGGCTGGATACCGTGATCATCAACCCCAGCCTTATACTCGGCGCAGGCAACTGGAATGATGGCTCATCGTCAATATTTAAAAAAGCATGGGAGGAGTTTCCCTGGTATTCGGAAGGCGGGGGAGGATTTGTAGATGCAAAAGATGTAATAAAGGCAATGACCGAATTAATGCAAAGCGATATCAGCGGCGAGCGATTTATCATCAATGCGGAAAACTGGCCTTTCCGGAAACTGTTTACCCAAATGGCGGAAGCTTTTGGGAAGAGGCCTCCGCACAAAAAAGCGCCGCCGGCAATTATTGCGATGTTGTGGAGACTGGAAAAGATGAGAAGCTTTCTTACAGGCCGGGAACCTGTTATTACAAAAGAAACCGCCGCAACCGCGCAACGAACGGTGATATATGATAACAGCAAACTGTTAAAATTACTCCCTGATTTTCACTATACTCCGGTACAACAAACTGTTGAAGCCTATTGCAGGGAATATGCCGCAGGCAATAATTAAACAGGGGAACTGTTATTATAGGGTTTATCCTGTTGTGTAATATAGCGGAAATGCTTAATTCACATGCTTATGCTTAAAAAACATTATCTGTTGTTGCTGCTCTGGCTGCCGTTGTTTTCCCTGGCGCAGGGCAATTTCACGGTAACCGGTAAGATAACAGACGCTTCCACAAAGCAACCCTTACAGGGAGCTTCCGTTTTTTGCCAGAATACTACTATAGGCACTGTAACTAACGAAGAGGGGGTATTTAGTCTTACACTCAATAACGGTGGTTATGATCTTGTCATTTCGTTCAGCGGATTTGAAACGCAATCGCTCCGTATCAATAATACCATGCCGGAGATCACAAACCTGTCTGTTGAGCTGGCCCCTAAAGAAAAAAACCTGGAAGAAGTAGCTATTATTGCTACCAACGAAGTGAAGAATGGCTGGGAGAAATACGGGAAATTCCTTTTGGACAATTTTATTGGTAAAACAGCCAATGCGCAGCAATGCCTTATAGAAAATCCGGAAGTGCTGCATTTTTTCTTCAGCAAAAAGCGTAACAGGCTTAAAGTGACTGCCGACTCCCTGCTCGTGATCCAAAACAAAGCGCTGGGATATATTATCCGGTATACGCTTGATTCTTTTGTGCACGAATATACAGGCAGCAAAACCATTTATACCGGCTATCCTTTTTATGAACAGATGAGCGGCACCGAAGAGGAAATGGCGGCATGGAAACAGGCGAGGGAAGCTGCATATGAAGGTTCTGTCTTACAATTCATGCGGGCTTATCACGACAGCACACTGAATGGGGATGGATTTAAAGTGGAGCTGATCGGAGATCAGTCAGACCAGGCATCTCCTATCTACAACCCCTACGATACTACTTATTATGATGTTGTAGATTATAATAAAGTCAACCTGTTTTTCCCCGGCAGACTAAGGGTTGTGTACAATAAAGAAAAACCTGACCCGGCTTATCTTGCTGCCAATAAATTACCGGCAGGTACACCCGTTCAAATCTCTATCCTTGATCTTGGAGAAGGCATTGTTATTGAAGAGAACGGTTATTATTTTGACCAGAAGGATGTGCTTACACTCGGGTACTGGGCCTGGGAAAAAATGGGAGATTTTCTTCCTTATGATTATTACCCGGAGGGGGAGTAAGGTAAAGGGTGTAAGGCGGAAGGCCCTATACCTTACTCCTTATAGTCCCCAATTCGTATCACTTCCCCGCAAAAGGAATATTCAGCAGGGTCGTTACTGCTAATGATAACGAGCCGTCCCTTACAATATTCAGCAACCAGCTCCTGGTATAATGCAAAGCCGTTGGCATCAAGATTGGTACAGGGCTCATCCAGCAGCAGAACCGGTGTATCAGAAAAAAAGGACTGTGCCAGCTTTACCCTTTGCTTCATCCCACTGCTGAAATAGCGGATCTGTTTTGATGCGGCTCCGGACAAGCCTGCTGTTGAAATTATTTGTTGTATGCTGAGTGAAGGCAGGAAAGGTTTAAACCGGCTGTGAAACTGAAGGAATTCTTCCAGCGTCATCTCCTCGATCAGCTCAAGATAAGGAGCTGCAATAGCTATGTATTGAAAAATATTTTCCGGGGAAGCTGCTTTTGCTTCCCGGGTGCCGGCCGGGTAATACTCTACTTTCCCCTGGCTCGGTGAGATGGCGCCGGCTATCACCTGCAGCAACGTTGACTTGCCTGAGCCATTTGAGCCTGTGATGGCATAAGATGTACCTGATACAAACCGGTAATTGAGGTGGCGGAAGATCCAGTCCCTGTTGAACCGCTTGCCGGTATTAGTCAGCGATATCGTCATCCACGCTGTTTTTGGTATAGCGTTTAATGATCCCTCTCCCGCTTTCACGGATAAATGTCACGATCTCATCGCGCTCATCTGTAGCGGGAAACTCTTCTTCCAGTATCTCTACTGCCTGGGAAGTATTTAATCCTTTGTTATATATCGTCCTGTATATGTCCAGTATATGATTGATCTTATCAACAGTAAACCCTCTGCGCTTTAACCCGATAGAGTTAACACCTGCGTAGCTCAGCGGCTGGCGTGCGGCTTTTATATATGGCGGCACGTCTTTTCCCACCAGCGATCCGCCACCGATATAGGCATGCGCTCCGATTTTTACAAACTGGTGCACCGCACACATACCCCCGAGTATTGACCAGTCGCCCATTGTAACATGGCCGGCCATCTGGGTATTATTGGTAATGATACAGTTATTGCCAATAATGCAGTCATGCGCTATGTGACTGTAAGCCTGCAGCAGGCAGTTGTCGCCAACAGTTGTTTTTCCGCGTTCCTTTGTTCCCCTGTTCACTGTCACAAATTCTCTTATGGTGGTATTGTCTCCTATTTCCACCAGCGAATCTTCACCTTCAAATTTCAGGTCCTGCGGGATAGCGGAGATCACGGCGCCGGGGAAAATGCGGCAGTTCCTGCCGATACGCGCTCCTTCCATAATGGTCACATTGCTGCCAATCCAGGTACCTTCTCCAATTTCAACATTGTGATGAATAACTGTAAACGGGTCTACTTTTACATTGGTTGCCAACTTTGCGTTGGGATGGATATACGTATGGGGATGAATCATTGAAGACTTTTTCTAATGAGGCTTATTATAAAGGCCTGTTTATATATACAAAAAACGTCAGGCTTTTTCCTGACGGAAGCAAAAGTAAGAAAAAGATAATATTAGTTGTTACCGTTTCACTAACTGAGCCATCAGAACAGCTTCGGTTGCAATTTTATTGCCTACATATACCGTTCCCTTCATTTCACACATTCCCCGGCGTATAGGCCCCAGCAGCTCCATTTTCAGGATCATAGTGTCGCCGGGCACTACTTTTTGCCTGAACCTCGCGTCATCCATCTTTACAAAATAGGTATCATATTCACCCGGCGGCAATGCATTTATAGCCAGTATACCCCCGGTTTGCGCTAACGCCTCGATCTGCAAAACGCCCGGCATGACAGGGTTACCCGGAAAATGGCCGACAAAAAAAGGCTCGTTAAAGGTTACATTCTTAATGCCTACTATATAAGTATCTGTAAGCTCAATGATCTTATCTACCAGCAAAAAAGGATACCTGTGCGGCAGGGTTTTTTCTATTTGCTGGCTGCTGTATACAGGCGCCTGGTTGGGATCATATACCGGCACATCAAGCATTTGCTTGTTCTTCTTGATGTGCTGCTTTATTTTTCTTGCAAAGCTTACATTGGAAGAGTGCCCCGGGCGGTTGGCAATAATATGCGCTTTTACGGGAGTGCCTATCAATGCCAGATCGCCGATAATATCAAGGAGCTTATGCCTTGCCGGCTCATTGGGAAAACGAAGCTCCAGATTGTTGAGATAGCCGCCGCTTTTCACCTCCATTTTACTTCTTCCAAAAGCTTTTTCAAGCCGCTCCATTTCCTTATCGGTAATGGGCTTGTCTACCACTACAATGGCATTGTTGATATCGCCTCCTTTGATAAGGTTATTGTCCAGCAGCATTTCCAGCTCGTGCAAAAAACAGAAAGTGCGGCAGGGGGCGATCTCGCCTTTAAACTCCGACATGTGTTTCAGGCCTGCATGCTGGGTTCCCAGCACCGGGCTGTTGAAGTCAATAAGAGTGGTGATCTTATATTCTATAGAAGGCATCGCCACCATGTCCACCCTTTTTTCCTCATCATAATAGCTGATATTCGTGTCGAGGGTATACCATAGTTTGGCTGCTTCCTGCTCGGCCACGCCGGCTTCTTCTATTATTTCTACAAAAGGGGCTGAGCTCCCGTCAATGATGGGGATCTCAGGTCCATTGATCTCGATAAGGCAATTGTCAATGCCCATTCCTACAAGTGCGGCAAGGATATGCTCCACAGTGCTCACTTTAGCGCCTTTTTCTTCCAGCGTAGTGCCCCTTGAAGTATCGGTCACCAGGTCGCAATCGGCTTTAATAACAGGCCGTCCGGGCAGGTCAATTCGTTGAAACTGGATACCAAATCCCGCGTTGGCCGGTTTGAGCTCCATATCCACGTTTACGCCAGTGTGCAATCCTGTTCCGGAAATAGATACCGCAGACTTAAGCGTATGTTGTTTATCGGGGTTAAAATTAGCGACCATATCCCTTTTTTGATGAGCGGCAAAGATAAGGAATAAGGAATGTATCCTTTGCAATAGCAGGTCGAGCCACCACCTTGAAAATTACAGAGCAAAAAAATATCATATATTAGCCTTGATATCTTAGTTTAACCTTCAATATATAAATATGAAAAAGTCTTTTGTTATTGTATTTATAATTTTTACCCTTACCCAGTCTTTTACCTGTGGTAAGAAAGAAGATGCACCAACTCCACCAGCTACTACGGTAGAGATTTTAGTGAAGGACGGAAACAGCTGGAGCACATCAAACACAGCGTTGAGCGTGGCAGGCGGCGCAACGGTTTATCTCTATGCAACCGAAGCGGACGTTACAAACAATACGCCGAAGTATACCGCCACTACCGACCAGAATGGAATTGCTAAAGTTTCTGTTGATTTTCAAAGCCAATATTTTCTGAAAGCTCAAAAAGGCGATGCAAAGAATATGATTAACGGGCTGCTGATCATTGGTATATTTCAGTCGCAGGCAGAAATTGATGCAAGTCCTTATCAAACACCTGCTCCTGCTGCGGGATCTCCCAGGTTTTTAGATACCAATCGGGATGATATTATCACTGCACAGGATAAAATTATAGCAGACCGGGTTGAGCCTAAACAGGATCAGAATGTAAATAAGACTATCATTATTTATCAATAAAACCCGGCGGCTTTTTTAATAATCCGAAAGAAAAGTTCTGATTTAATGTTCTACACCTTCTCCGCCACCAACTGTTTGATCAAAGATTCCAATTCCTTGATCCGTTTTTCCAGCTCAGGCAGCTTACGTGTTATAGCCTGGCTGCGCAGCGCACTGGTATAATCATGCGCCGGAGAGCCTGTTACAGCAGCATTGGGTTGCTTAATAGATTTGCTTACCCCACTTTGGGCATTTATTTTAGCCCCGTCGGCAATGGTAATATGACCTACTATCCCGGCCTGCCCGCCAATCATTACATTCCTGCCGATCTTTGTACTGCCGCTTACCCCTGCCTGCGCGGCAATTACGGTGTTATTACCCACTTCCACATTGTGCGCCACCTGTATAAGATTATCTAATTTGGCGCCGGCTCTTACAATGGTTGACCCGATAGTGGCGCGGTCTATCGTTGCATTTGCACCTATTTCCACATCGTCTTCAATTTCAACATTGCCTATTTGCGGTACTTTGGCAAAGCTGCCATCGGGTTGTGGCGCAAAACCAAAACCATCACCTCCTATAACAGTACCCGCATGTATAGTAACTTTCTTGCCCACCTTACATTGATGATAAATAGTAACCGACGGGTGAATAACCGTGTTATCACCAATGCTGACGTTATTGCCAATATAAACGTTGGGATATATTTTAGCGCCATTGCCTATTACGGCATTTTCGCCTATATATGCAAATGCACCTATAAAAACATTCTCACCTATCGCTGCTGTAGCGGCAATATAGGAGGGCTGTTGTATGCCCGTGAGCTGTTGCGCCACCATTTCCTGGTACTTCGACAGCAGCGAGGCAAACGCCGTATAGGCATCCGGAACGCGCAGCAATGTGCCTTTTACTTTTTCTCTCAGCTCAAGCGCATCATTCACTATAATGACGGAAGCTCCGGTAGAGTAAAGGTATTCTTCGTATTTGGGATTTGCCAGAAAAGCAAGCTGCCCCTCCTTTGCTTCCTCAATTTTGCTGAATGAACCTACCCGGGCTTCCGGATCGCCTTCAATTTTTGCATGGATAAGCGCAGCGATCTGAGCGGCTGTGAACATCATATAGTCTTATTATTTAAGATAACAAATGTAGAATTTTTTAACAGGCGTGGAAAGATTGGTTTGTATCAGGGCATTGTCTACTTCTGATATGTTTTTAACCGTTCCGTCTTTAAAAAGAATATTGATCTTTTCATTATAGGGATTATAGGTCCTGTTCTCCGCTTCACCTGTAAAAGCAAAATAAGCCGCGTCCGCTTCAGTTATTCCAAGCTTTTCCATCGCTTTTTGCCGGGCATCCTGAAGGTCAGCAGGCGCTATAGGCCCGTTTTGGATCTTCACTTTAAATAATCTGCGGTCTATCACTCCTTTGCATAGCGTTGACAATACTTCATCCTTATGATTGCCCCATTGCTTTATAGCATAGCTCACATCTGTATCATCTAAACTGCAAAAGGCATCAAGATTAGCAGGAATATTGCCGCTATGCTGATTCAGCAGGAATCCTTTCAGCACGCTATCTTCAATATTGCGCTCATCCTGCAGGCCTATCTGCCTCGCTCTTTCCAGGATCCTGACCAGGATCATTTCAGCGCCCAGCACTGTTTTATGCAGGTACACCTGCCAGTACATCAGCCTGCGGGCTACCAAAAACTTCTCTATCGAGTAAATGGCTTTTTCTTCCACCATCAGCTCTCCTTTATGTACGGTCAGCATTTTTATGATCCTGTCGTACCCGATCACCCCTTCGCTCACACCGGTAAAAAAGCTGTCACGGGTCAGATAGTCCATTCTGTCTACATCCAACTGGCCGCTCACCAACTGATGCAGAAATTTTTTTGGATAAGCATTGGTGAAAATATCAATTGCTGTCCCCAATTGGCCGCGAAACTGATCATTCAGCTGCTTCATCAGTAAAAGCGATAACTCTTCATGATGAATATTTTCCATCAGCACGCTTTCCAGTGCATGTGAGAAAGGTCCATGACCAATATCATGCAACAATATCGCAATTTTTGCGCCGGTATCTTCTTCCGCTGTTATGTCAATGCCTTTGCTTTTCAGCTCAGCCAGCGCATTGCACATCAGGTGATATGCGCCCAGGGAATGGTGCAGCCTTGTATGAACTGCGCCCGGGTATACCAGGTGGGCGAGCGCCATCTGCTTGATGCGGCGCAGGCGCTGATACCAGGGATGCGCAATGATATCAAATATCAACGGATTGTCTATGGTAATAAAGCCATACACAGGGTCATTGATGATCTTACGGAAGCGCTGCATAAAATGTTAAAAACAATAAACGAATTGTGGGCAAAGGTAAAAAGCGGGGAATGAATAAGTACATTTGAAGAGATAAACAAAAAATAAAATATTCATGGCATTGGCAAAAATACTTTGGGTAGACGATGAAATAGAAAGCCTGCAGTCGCAGAAGCTTTTCCTCGAGAACAAAGGATACGAAGTAACCACACTTACCAATGGATATGATGCGCTGGATTATGTAAAGGATAATATTGTAGATGTGGTATTGCTCGACGAAACAATGCCCGGCATAACAGGACTGGAAACGCTGGCGAAGATCAAAGAGCTGCACCAGCAGCTCCCGGTAGTGCTTATCACCAAAAATGAAACGGAAAACCTGATGGATGATGCCATCGGCTCACAGATCAGCGACTATCTCATCAAGCCGGTAAACCCGAGCCAGGTGCTGCTCAGCCTGAAAAAGATCATTGACAACAGGCGGCTGGTTGCCGAAAAAACCACCAGCGCCTACCAGCAGGAGTTCCGCAACCTGTTCATGGCGCTGAACAGTAATCCCAACTATAATGAATGGATGGACCTGTATAAAAAGCTGGTATACTGGGAGCTTGAGATGGAAAAAAGCGACAGTCCCGAAATGCGGGAAGTCTTCCAGACGCAGAAGAATGAGGCCAATACCGAATTTTTTAAATTTATCAGCAGGCATTATACCTCATGGGTAAACCCTAAAAGCGCCGACGCTCCTATTATGAGCCATACTTTGTTCCGTTATAAAATATTACCTCATTTAGAAAAAGGGAGACCATTGTTCGTGACGCTTATTGATAACCTGCGCTACGATCAGTGGAAGGCTGTCCAGCCCATCTTTGCAGAGAGCTTCCGTATACAGGAAGAAGAAACTTTTTACTCCATATTGCCTACCGCTACCCAATATGCGCGCAATGCCATATTTGCCGGCATGATGCCGGTGGATATTGAAAAACATTTTCCCGCCCAGTGGAAAAATGATGATGAAGAAGGCGGTAAGAACCTGCATGAAGAGGAGCTTTTAAAGGCACAATTGAAGCGTTTGCATAAAGGAGAGCTTAAGTTTTCCTATACCAAGGTTACCAATCACCAGGACGGTCAGAAGCTGGTAGATAATATTCACAATCTTTTGCAGAATGATATTAATGTCATCGTGTACAATTTTGTAGATATGCTCAGCCATGCCCGCACCGAAATGGAAGTGCTTAAAGAGTTGGCCAGCGACGAATCAAGCTATCGCAGCATTACGGCAAGCTGGTTTGAGCACTCTCCGCTGCACCAGGCGCTTAAGAAAATAGCTGAAAAGCAGGTCACGGTGATAGTAGCTACCGATCATGGCAGCGTGCGCGTAAACACCCCCTGCAAAGTAATAGGCGATAAACAAACCACCACCAACCTCAGGTATAAGCACGGGCGCAACCTGAATTATGAGCCTAAAGAAGTATTGGCCTTCAGGGATCCCAGGGAAGCGGGCCTGCCGGTGCCTACAGTAAACTCCTCATTTATTTTTGCCAAAGAAGACGGGTATCTCTGTTATCCCAATAATTATAGCTATTATGCGAATTATTATAAAAATACTTTCCAGCACGGCGGGATAAGCATAGAGGAGATGATAGTGCCGGTAGTAAGAATGACGAATAAGTAACGTTACCGTGAAAAGTGAAAGCCTGCCCGGCTGAATGCCATTCGGACGGGGATAAAGCTGAGAGAATGGTTCACTTCTCACGTGCAGACATAGCGGTAGTTACCGAATACAGCAAGCCTGTTAAAAACACCCGGTCCCCGGATACTGTAATAATTCACCTGTCATGTTGAAACGCCCGTATGTTTCATCCCTGTTTTTTTTCATTAGCGGCTGCTGCTTTTGGATCAATACAGTAAATGCACAGCAGCTTGATACCCTTGTCGTGCATTTTGAATTTAATAAATATAACCTGCTGCCGGAGGCAAAACAATCTATAGACAGCTTTTTCTCTAAAATATTGCAGCGCGGATATATTCAGAGTATCACCCTCTCGGGCCACTGCGACAGCATAGGCAATAACAGCTACAATGACAGCCTTTCCCTTTTCAGGGTCAATACGGTGAGAACATACCTGTATGCAAAAGGAGGTACAGACCGGATGCTCGACGGGCTCATCGGCTGGGGTAAAAGGCAACCGGCCTATGACAACAATACAGACGAAAACAGGGCATACAACAGGAGAGTGGAGGTCGTTATAAAAAGCAGGCTTAAACCAGGTATTACCGCAACTCCGCGGCCACCACGGACGGTGCAGATCCAGAAAAGCATTTCAGCATTTGTAAAAGATCCCGCCACCCAAACCGGTGATCAACTGATCCTGCGCAACCTCAACTTTATCGGCGGAAGGCATTTTCCCATGCAATATTCACTGCCCCTGCTCACAGAGCTGCTGGAAACCATGAAAGAACACCCGCAGCTCAAAATAGAAGTGCAGGGGCATATCTGTTGCGAGAGAAACGGAGGCGATGGGTATGATTACGATACGGGCACCCGCGACCTCTCAGTGCAAAGAGCAAAGTTTGTGTGTGATTATCTCATCAAAAGCGGCATAGATCCTGCAAGATTAAGTTACAGGGGCTTTGGATCCAGCCGCAAATTGTATGTTGACGAGATCAACGAAGAGCAGCAAACCGCCAACCGCAGGGTGGAGATCAAAATAATAAGCAAATAACATGGCTGCTATCCACAACTGTGGAAAAAAGCCATCCCTTAAGCTACACGTAACCCGTAATTTTGTAAAAGAATCATTTTCAATGAAGTTCAATCAGCCTACTCTACATAAAATTGAAGCCCTGCTGGAGGAAGGGGGGTATGTAGTGCGCTACGAAAGAGGTACATTCCAGAGCGGGTATTGCATCCTCCAGCAAAAAAAGGTAGTAGTGCTCAATAAATTCCTTATGCTTGAAGGAAGGATCAATACCCTTATAGACCTTCTGCCCCAGTTGGAGATCCCGTTTGATGCATTAACAATTGAGTCGCAAAGATTATATGAGGAGATCATGGTAAAACCGGTGCCGGAATAAGGCATTGATTTTTTATGATTGTTCGCTGTGCTGTATTTTCTTTTAGCTTTGACGCGTGAGTTATCCTGATATCAGCATTACTTTTCTTGGCACAGGCACAAGCAGCGGCGTACCTATGATCGGCTGCAGCTGCCCTGTATGCACTTCCCCCGACAAAAAAGATAAACGCCTCCGTTCCAGTATACTTATCCGGAGCAAAACCACCAGTGTTGTTGTAGATTCCGGGCCGGACTTTCGTTGCCAGATGCTGCGCACAAATACTAAAAAGCTTGATGCAATAGTTTTTACCCATCCTCATAAGGATCATGTTGCCGGCCTCGACGATGTAAGAGGATTTAATTATTTCATGCAAAAACCGATGGAGATTTACGGTAATGAAATGACACTGGAAGTGATCATAAGAGAATTTCCTTATGCATTTACCGAGAAAAAATATCCCGGCGCACCTGATATCAATCTCAACACGCTTTCCGAAGAAGCGTTTCAGATAGGTGATTTAACAATCCTGCCTGTTCCTGTATGGCATTTGCACATGCCGGTGCTGGGTTTCCGCTTTGGCAAATTTACTTACATCACAGATGCCAATCGTATTGATGCCGCGAGCCTTGAGCTGATCAGGGGAAGTGAAGTGCTGGTGTTAAATGCACTGCGGAAAGAAAAGCATATTTCACATTTCAGCCTTACCGAAGCCATTGACCTGACCAGGAAGCTTGAAGTTCCTACCGCTTATCTCACACATATCAGTCACCAGTTGGGGAAACATGAAGAGGTAGCCCAAGAGCTGCCCGAAGGAATATACCTGGCTTACGACGGGCTGACAGTTTCGCTGTAGCGGGCAAAACAGGAGTTGAAGTGCCGCATGAAGGATATTTGTTAAGCTGTTTTATTAATTAACCCTGACTTGGCCGATTGTCTAAACAGCAGTTTTCTTCCTAAAAACCAAAACATGGCCGCAATAGTTATTGAACAGCCCAATGAGATAAAGAAGATATTCCTGCCATACCCCATATTTCCGCAAATGGCATAAAGTAAACAGATAGGTAAATACCCTGTGATATTATAAAAGAGATATTTTTTGAAAGACATTTTGTTGTAACCGCAAATGATGCAAATTGTTTCTGAAATTACAGGAATGCCTCTTGTGATTAAAATAGATAACCCTCCATACCTGAGCAGCATACTATTGGCTTTTTCCTCAGACCTGTATTTCAACCCGATGGAGGTAAACATACCAAGACTGTATCCAAGTACTGAGCCTGTGACTACAGAAAGCAAAGAAAGTACTGCTCCGTATGCTGTACCTAATACATAGCCGTTAGTAAACATCACAATGCTTGAAGGAACAGGCAAAAGAATATCAGATGTTAAAACAAAAAAGCTGATCCATGAATACGTTACACGGCTGGCTCTTACCTGTTCAAGAAGCTGCCTGAAATAAGATTCAAGGTTATTAAAGACAAAGAAAGAGGCAAGAATAAATGACGCAATTATTATAACCGGTATTGTTATTTTTTTTCTCATCTCGTCATTTTGCATCAAAGCACATATAGTCATATTTTAAGCCGTAAGGGTACAAAAGGATCGTAGTGCTCATACCTGCTTTGTATCCCTACGGTTTTCTTATTCTCTGACCATTCTATTTTTTTATCAGGAACCACACAATTATCAGTAGTATCAAAAGAAGAAGGATCCAGAAACACCAGCGCCCAGGGATTCCACTTCCGGTCTTTACTCCATCGCCGGCAGGATGATCAGGTGCTGTCACCGTGATTATCAGTCCGGTACTTACACTACCGTGATTGACTTTTTTATCTTCGGGTGTAAAAATGGCTTTGATGCTATGATTACCTTTATTCAGTCCGGACACTTTCCATCTCGCATCTCCAAATGCATCTACGGAAACCGGCGAGGAAACCGCCTTATCATTTGCATAGAAAACAACTGTTCCTTTAGGCGTCGGACTCCCCGGTGTTACTGCTGTTACCGTTGCTACAACAAGTATTCCTCCTGACGGATGTTTCGGATCAACCGGTTTATTTGGCAAACGGTCTGGATTATTTGGAAGATTGGTATGAGTGAGGTGTACCGATGTGCCTGCAAGTCTCAATTCCTGCTCAAAGATGTAACCCTTTGCAAATGTTTCGTCCCCGGTTGTTGCCACATCAAATACACAATTTTTATGCAGGTCATCCATGGTTACGAGCTTACAGGCTATCTCCGCTTTTTCAACCGGCATACCTTGCAGTAGTACGGCCCCTTCGATCTGAAGACTGGGTTTTACATTACAGGGAGCTTGTTGTGCAGGCCATTCAAGATCAGTAAATGTTTCGGTAGAAGTGCCGGGTGCATAAACAAACAAACTTGTTTTATCAGTAATGCGCCATGAATCAGCAAAGGTTTTGTAGAGCATGTTATACCGGTCGGCGAGACTGGCTGGTCTTGGACCTGGATCCAGTCCGTTACGTAATCTTGGCAGCCAGCTCTTCCCCGGAATATGCCCCATAATGCCTTCATTGGCAGGTGTATTCGAAACACTCACGTTCATGTACCAAACGTTGTGATTATCCCAGAAGAGAGGAGTAACCGTTACTGCGCTCTTGTTGTTGTAATCAATACGCATCCCGACCTGACCATTGGCATCAAATGCTGATACCGTATTCCCATTCAGATGGATGCCTTCTGTTGTTAATTGTGCCGGCTTTCCATCCAGGAAAAACTGAAGCCTTGCTCTTCCTCTTTCCTTTTCAAATGCAGGTTGGTATGCAACCCGGTGAAATCCAACTTTTGCAGCAACCGCGGTTGTGAGACTCACGCAGGCAGTAAGCCCGCTATGAGCATCGGTTACAGGGTTTGCTGTTCCCACAGGTGTATGGCGAACCTGGACTTCCATTTGATCGCCATCCTTCAACAGGGTAAATTCACCTACTGATTGGAAATCGTAGTTTGTTCCATCCACTGTATGTACATGCGGATCACCGATGTGGTTGCCGGTCATCGTTTCATCGCCACTCAGCTTTCCTATGTGATGACCGCAGAGTTCATCAGAATGAAATGCAAATGCTCTCCATTCAATATCAAAAGAAAAGAACTGCCTCAGGAATTCAATCATGCTGGATCCACCTGGCAGGGCATGGAGGCGTGTATCTACTTTTCCTTTGTAAAATTCTTTGAAGTCCCAATCTGGTAAAGGGCCAAATGCCTGAGCCAATGTGCCGATCCGCCTTGTGAAAACATCCGGTGCTACGGCCTGGCTTTGTGTGTCCGAGATCTTGGGGTCGCTGGGGTCCTGCAGGTAAAGATACCCTATTAAATGCCCAATCCGCCGTACCAAACTTCGTCGGTCAGGCGATGGCCCGGCCGGGAGAGCTATGTAGGCAGCAAGCAGCGCATCAATACGGTTGTTGGTGAATGTTTTTAAATCGGGCAGGCTGAATACACCCATCTCCGCAACGGTGGCCTGGGCAAGATAAGGCGGCTGGGAGTAGGGTCGTGAATCTGGTGAGCGTCTTTTGTTATTTAACCCACTTCCTGCACCCGAACCTACCGGGCCGACATTTGAAGCTCCTTTAAAATAAAGAGATGTGGTATTTCCGATATTGATCTCGAATAATGCCAATGGTTCCCTGGCAGCACCAAAGAATTCTTCCGGTGCCGGGTCACCAGGGTTGATTGCATTATTACCGGCAAAATAGGTGTCTGCGCCAAAATTTACCGGTTGTCCTATTATGGCATCCCCGGTCGTGAATGTTTCAACCGCATTACCAATGGATACCTGCCCGGAAACGGACTTTACGGTGGAGATTACAGGTGGAGCAATGCTTCGTAATGACAATGGATTGTTGAGTCGTATAGCGCGCCCCACGCCTGTGTCCTCAAGATTTGCTGGTATATTACCAACTGCTGGCACAAAAGGTGGCTCTCCTTCAAGAGCCCATGTCCACCCCTTGGAACCATTTAGTGGAACAGGATTGTCTGCTACATTAGAACCATATTGCGGATTTGTATTGTAATATCCACTATCTGTGGCAAACCGCGCCTCGAACCGTCCATTGAAATTTATGATGGGATGCTTTATACAGGTGACTGAAAAACTTGCTACCACCATACCCCCATCGAGCACCTGGATCACCGTGTCTCCCCGTGATGCGCTTTGCACTGTGGCATGAACAGTCAGGGTCGTTTCAACAGGGGATATGGTAATTGGTCCCATGGTTGAGAACACCAAACCCGCAGGGTTCGGAGCGGCGGCCTGGATGGTTACAGTTGCAGTAGCCGCATCTGTTTTAAGTTTGATCTGCGCGTCATATGTAGAATCAAGAGGAGCCAGAAGGAAACCATCACCAGCCGGATTATCATTGAGACTTATTAGTACTGCCATAAATGGAGGTTTAATAGTTATAGAATGGTTTATGCTAAATCGTTTTAATTAATAGTTGATCTAGTGCTATGCCAACAATAATTTGAGGATCTCACATTTATCGTCTGCCGTTTCACGTTTGACATAGCGCTAGCGTATGAATACACGCCAGGTCTCACTTTCTGAACTGCCGCCATTGCCATCTTCAACAATAACTTTCCAGAAATAAGCTTTGCCATGTTGCAGATTTTCCATCTTTTTTGAAAAATTGTTTTCGCCGCCATAGTAATAAGCGGTAATAGCTGCCACCAGAATAGCCAATATCAATGAAAGTAAAAGCCAGGGCTTTTTTCTCAACCCCAGGAAGAATAGCGCGATAAAAATGAACAAACCAATAACACCCACCATCCAGTAGCTCGTACTATTACCCGGTAAGCCCATTGTTGAAGGTATCGGTACCGCATTATTGATGTCAGGATCGTCATTTACCGGCCATACATACAATTTATAGGAGAGCGGATCGCCATCTTTGTCTGTTGTTTTATTCCAGCTAAAATCAACAGGCGTGGTGCTTACACTATCAAAATCCTTTGGATAAATAAGTACCGGGCGATCCGGCAATTTATTGCGATTGATCTTGTCTGCACGGAGATAAGTCTTTACAAATGTTGAGTCGCCGGTCACCATAAGGTCTTCAATAAGACTTTCCCTGCGATCAATATCAACAACACCGGCAGCCAATTGTTCTGCCATTGTACGTGTCATTGGTTTTAATGGTTTTACCTCGGGTAATTTTGGAGGCACACAGTTGCCGGTAGAATCGCCTGGCCAAACGGGTAAAAGAAATGTTTGAGTAGAGGTACCCGGTGCATAATCAAAAAGACTTGTTGAGTCATTCACGCGCCATGCTTTTCCGAATACATCATACAGATCTTTGTAGCGTTGAGCTACACTTGCAGGCATTGGTCCCATCATGGTTCCATTGGGAAGAGCAGGTAACCAGTTGCCGGGGATAATCGCTCCCATCAATCCCATAGTTGCTCTTACCTTTCTTGTATCAATATTAAGATACCATACCTGGTAACGCTCCCACCAACCGGGTGTAATAACAATAACAGACCCACCGGTTGCTTCGATCTGGACTCCCCCTGGGGCACTGGTTGGCATAATGCGTCCATCCGTTGCCAATGAAATTCCATGGGCACTCAACTGCACGAGTTTGCCATCTACCCGAAGTTGAAGACCGGAAGGATCAGGTCTGCCAATGATATTAGGCTGATAAGTGATCCTGTGAGTTCCAACGCGCATGGCGAAAGCAGTGTTAAGGCTCACACAGGAAGTTATTCCTGTATACCCGTTGGGACCAAGAGGAGCATCTGTTTGTACGGGAGTATGTCTTGCCTGGATCTCCAGGTCATCATCACGCAGCAACACAAATTCCCCCGCCGCCTGGAAATCATATTTTATACCCTCAACGGTTTTAATATGCGGATCACCGTTAGTATAAGGGTTGCCACCTGTTATCCACCGGTTGATGGTTTCAATATCGGTTTTAGAAAGTGAAGGCCCCCCACAAGGCATAACTCCGCCAGGGCACGCTTCGCTTGTCCGGGTAATTCTATCGTAAATCGAAGCAGCAAATGAATTGGCTTTAAAATGAGAACGCGCCAGGCGGGGACTGGCACCAGGAGTACCTGTGCCCATCACCGGGGCTTCATCTTCCGAAAGATCAAGAACGGTGCCGTGATTATTGTATGGCGGATATTGCAGGCCTCCGTGACATTCGATACAACTCCTGTTGAATATTCTTTGTATATCTGTATATGTTGGAATTGCAGTTGCAGCGGGTAAAGAAGAGAGTGTACTGTTAACTGCGGCGATCAATTGAGGTTCATTGTTTGCATCCGTCAATCCCGGTACAGGGCGGTATCTCGGATCTGCAGCATTGTCAAGGCTTGATTTCACTTCGGAATTAAAGACATTGATATAGCTTGCAAAGTCCTCTGCAAAAGTATAAGTCCTTGAGCGCCCCCGGATCCCTATAGACCATTTGTCAACAGAGATACCCAATGGTTCTAAAAAATAACGGAAAAGTGCTATCTTATCTGTATTGGAAGGATACACTTCACGGTCTACATAAATACCTCCCATTACCGTTGCATCGGCCGTACCAAGATCAATAGATCTCCGGAACACTTCCTGGCGAATTCTCTCTGGTAAAACAGATGTTCCTGTTGATGTGGAGGTACCGTATTGTTGAATGAGTCCATTGGTTGGAGTTGGTTCTAATATATCAAGATAGTTATCGCCAACACGATTGAGGTTTATTTTTTGTATGTCTGCCCTCCTGCGCGTAAGGCTTTCCTGCCGGGTCCTGGTATCATTATACACATCATTAATAGTGATGCCTCCATTACGGGCATTAAAAAAACTCAAATCAATGGTAAGGGGAGTAGTGCTTATTATGGCGGTTTGGGTTGAATTCAATGTTATAAATCCTTTTGAAATGGCCAGGGCAACAGGACGGATATCAACAGGAACGTTTCCTGTGGCATAACGATGACTGATCATTTCATCGGCGATCCGTTGTTGATTGAAGGTTCCCTCGGAGCCTCCAAGCAGTTTAAAAAATTTTGTTCCGCGCCCTTCTGTATTTATTCCCGTTGCTGCTACGTCAGACGAATGACGGAGCGTAACGTATTGCCCTTCCCTGATAACAGAAGTTGAGGCACCGCTTGCTGTACCGTTGAAATTATAATTTGTGGTGATGGAAGATCCGGAACCTACCGGTGCCGGTTCTGTAAGAACGGGCGGAGAAACATCGAATGCAAAATTGATATGACCATCATCAGGACCGCCCACTGTGCGTTGAATCACATCTGATGCGGGTACACCCGGAGGCTGCAGTTCCAGTTGTTCAATAATAGCTCTAACGCCATCGTTTGTACGCCAGGTCCAGAGATCGAATATCCTGCGAAACGCAGCCGCTTCAACAGAACCATTATAAATACGGTCCCGGTTAAAAGGCATCATACCTCCCCAACTGTCATTGGCATCCCAGTTGGGTTTGTTTTTAAATTTTACTGTTCCCGGTGTAATACCCGTAGTACCGGGATAAGTACTGAGGTTTATAACATTATTAGTTGAATGACATTTTGAACATTTACTATCATCTACGGACACCATCCGGACTCTTGGAGGTACAACCCCCATCTGGGGAATATTATCCAGTATCACTTCATGGAAACGGAAATTCTTTTCAGCAGCATCCCACTGCATGTACTCAATAGCGTTATGGTGAGAACCCGGATAAGAACTGCTTTCTGTCATTCCAATACTGAATACAAACTGGGCATTGGCACTGGGAAGAAGCAAACGGGGAGATTCCGCTGTACCTGTTTGCAGGCTTTCTGACCGGGTCATCATGATCCAGTTCTGCTTATATTCAGCCGGCAATGCTTTCAGAAAACGGGCAGTCGTATTTACTATAGGGTTGCTGTTCAGGTAGGTTTGAATTCCTGCAGGTGTAAAATCGGCCAGGATGGGTATGGCAGTTGTAAGATCGAACACCGCTCTTACGGAAGCGTTGCTGGTCAATGCAATTGTTACAGGATTAGTTGTTACGTTTACTTCTCCTTCCCAGCGCACAAAAACGGACCCAGGATCAGCAGTTGCTGTAAGCTCTACTGATGTGCCCGTAATAACTTCGTCGCAATCGCCTCCGCAATTAATTCCAGGTGCAGTACTGGTTACTGACCCTGCACCTAATCCCGTCTTCATTACACGAACAGTATATGGTGGGGGAGGATCTGCAAATAAGATCAAGGCAACCAGCAGTATAACTATACCAAGAACAATTCTATAGATTGAAGAGATGTGTTTGCCTAATATTGCCGGGATAAGTTTCAGCATTTTCATGATCAAACTTTTTTCTTGAAAGTGTATGTGTTAACATCCTGTTTCAATTGTTGCAATATCCATTCCTCAGGATCTCAATCGTATGCTGTTTGAATGCCGGAGTTGACGAAGGCCTGATATAAAAATTAATTTATCATGGGGATACATTAGCGGAACTACCAGTTTGTTTTAAAGCCTGTCATGAAATGTATGAACGGAAGTTTTTGGTATTTCATGAGTTCGATAATCCAGTGCAAAACCAGATAAAAAAGTTGCCAAACATTTAGTCATGGCTTTTTTAGGACAGTTTTCAAAATGATAGGTATCTAAATAATTTCGAGATGGTAGGCATTTAAATATTTCGAAATAATATAGAAGGGTGAATACAAAATAAAAACAATTGTTGATTAATCCAAGTGTTTTAGCGTCTCAAAATAAAATTAGCCATAAATTGTCGTATCTTCCCTGTTATTGCACCAGTATGAATGCTAACCGGTTGAGAGATTACTTTGATTTCAGTAAAAAAGAGCGTACAGGCATCATTACACTGCTTGTTTTGCTGCCGATAATATGGATACTTCCCCGGCTTATACCTCCCACGCCACATTTTGACCAGCAGGATTTTGAATTATTTAAAACGCAGATAGCACAGCTAAAGCAACAGGAAAGGACTGGAGATACGGCCACAGTAAATCTTTCCATCAGGTACAACCAACCGCAATCCTCAGCATCACAGGCGGCCACTACATTATTTTACTTTGACCCCAACACCGCTTCGCCGGAAGAATGGGCGCGCCTGGGAATAGAAAGGAAGACCATTCAAACCATACAACATTATATAAGCAAAGGCGGCAGGTTTTACAAAGCGGCAGATATAGGCAGGATATATGGAATAAAAAAAACAGATTATGAACGGCTGCTGCCTTATGTGCGTATAACCGCCAACAGAGAGCTGAGAGAAAAGCAGGAGGGAAAGGCTGTCTTATTTCCATCGGCAATTCAAAAAGCGGCGCCCGAAAGGATAGAGATCAACAGCGCCGACACTGCTGTGTTCATTATATTGCCGGGTATTGGCAGCAAGCTTGCCGGGAGGATCGTAAAATTCAGGGAAAAGCTGGGTGGTTTTTATGATGTAGGGCAAATAGCAGAAGTATACGGGTTGGCAGATTCAGTTTTTGCAAAAGTCAATTCGAAGCTTCAATGCAACCCTGCCCTGGTAAAACAGATCAACATTAATACAGTAAGCCTCGAAGCACTAAAAGCGCATCCTTATATGAAATATCAGTTGGCTAATGCCGTTATTCAATATCGTGATCAGCATGGCAATTTTCAGTCACCGGAAGACCTTAAACGGGTAATATTGGTTACTGATGAAATATTTAACAAAATCGCTCCCTACCTGACGGTAGATTGATGAGCTGATCGTCGGCAATTCAGGTTACTTTTACAACACATTTTAATTAAGCTATATGGATTTTGCAACAGATGAACTGACACAACAGATCGGAGAGACCGCAAGGAATTTTGCTGCGCAATATATAAAGCCACATGTAATGCAGTGGGATGAAAGCCAGGAGTTTCCGGTGCAGGTGTTCAAAGAAATGGGTAAGCTCGGGCTGATGGGCGTTCTGGTCCCTGAAAAATATGGCGGTGCAGGACTGGGATATCTGGAATATGTAACTATCATACAGGAGATAGCCAGGGTTTGCGGTTCAATAGGGCTGAGCCTTGCGGCACACAACTCTTTATGCACCGGGCATATCCTTCTTTTTGGCAACGAAAGCCAGAAAGCTGCCTGTTTGCCCAGGCTGGCAACTGCAGAATGGATTGGCGCCTGGGGGCTTACCGAGCCCGGCACAGGCAGTGATGCAGCCAATATGAAAACCACAGCGGTAAAAGAGGGCAATGACTGGATCCTGAATGGCACCAAGTGCTGGATAACACATGGCAAATCGGGTGATATAGCTGTAGTGATCGCAAGAACAGGGGAGCCACGGGCGAAAAACAATGCTACAGCTTTTATTGTAGAACGGGGCACTCCGGGCTTCAGCAGCGGTAAAAAGGAAAATAAGCTCGGAATGCGCGCCAGCGAAACGGCAGAAATGATATTTGATAACTGCAGGATACCCGATAGCAACAGGCTGGGCAATGTGGGCGAAGGATTTAAACAATCGCTCAAAGTGCTTGACGGCGGCAGGATATCTATAGCAGCGCTGGCCTTGGGGATCGCAAAAGGCGCGTATGAAGCGGCGCTGCAATATTCGAAAGAAAGAGAGCAATTTGGTAAGCCTATTGCTCAGTTCCAGGGGATATCATTCAAGCTGGCAGATATGGCTACAGAGATCATGGCAGCAGAGCTGCTGGTCTGCCAGGCAGCGTATAAAAAGAACAAGGGCCTGCCGATGACAAAGGAGGCAGCTATGGCAAAATATTATGCCAGTGAAATAGCTGTAAAGGTTTCCAATGACGCAGTACAGATATTCGGGGGATATGGCTATACAAAAGATTTCCCCGTGGAAAAGTTCTACAGGGACAGCAAGCTTTGCACTATAGGGGAAGGCACGAGCGAGATACAAAAAATAGTTATTGCCCGCGAAGTATTGCCTGACTGATCAGCCTGAAATCTCTTTATACCAGGCTATTGCAACATACGGGTGTTTGTCGTAAGACGTGGTGAAAAGTGAAACGCGAAAGGTCTATCATCTCACTTCTCGCGTTTCACTTTTCAGCTTCTTACCATTTGTCCCTTACCACTCGCACTTTATATATTATGCCAGAAAGTCCTCATCATCTTTGGGTGCATATTTGCTGAATACCTTTTCTATAGCCCCTGAAAACAATGGAAACTTCTCTTTAGCAAAGTCTTTCATCATGGTAATAGCCTTTATTGCCTGTTCTTCTGTCAGCCCCGCTTCATTTTTCAGGCGGTCAATTAATTCTTTCATATGCTAATGTTTGAAAGGTGAAGATAGATGAAAAACAGATTGCCGGAAGATATTGCCTGCTGTCAAAAAACCTGTTTAAGTAGGTTCAGTATATTATCCGTCAGGGTCATTTTACTGCCGAAGTTGATCTATCTCAATTTTAAAGCCATTTTTAAACAATTTTCTTATTTACAGTAAGTGTTATACTATTTCAATAAATGCATACGTTTAATGTTTGTAAGAGTATACACCTATCATTTTGCTACTTACTATCATGCGCTAGACCTGGCTGCAATGCCAGGTCTATTTAATCAACTTTTTAGTTTCTTTTATTTGTATCATTAGTTATAGCCGGTATATGTGCTTACTTTGATGCATAACGGCAATACGATCAGCCGGCAGTTTGTAAAACAGTATAT
Organism: uncultured Terrimonas sp.; assembly: GCA_964461595.1. Classification (GTDB taxonomy): domain Bacteria; phylum Bacteroidota; class Bacteroidia; order Chitinophagales; family Chitinophagaceae; genus Agriterribacter. The sequence goes on from CAYWVB010000042.1 coordinate 32,910, forward strand.
CGTATCAGAGGAACCGGTCGCCTTTGCTCCGCTTTATCTCTGATACATATTCTTTTATCTCCTGCTCTTTTTCGCGGCTGCAGATCAGCAATACGTCTCCTGTGTCAATTACTATGTAATTGCTTATTCCCTGTAATACGATCAGCTTGTCTTTATCCACATGCACCATATTGCCGGAGGCGTCAATCAGCATGGTATTGTTGCCGGATATTGCATTGTGAGCTTGGTCTTTCTCCATATTTTCATACGCGGAATTCCAGGTGCCGAGGTCGCTCCAGCCAAAGCTGGATGGGATGATATATACATTGCCCGCTTTTTCCATGATGCCATAATCAATGGAGATATTGGTGCATAACGGATAGATCTTTTCAATGGCCTGCTTTTCGCCGGGAGTATTCAGCGTCTTCATCTCTGCGGCAAACAATTCATTCATTTCCGGCAGGTATTTTTCAAAAGCCTGTATTATGCTTTTTACTTTCCACACAAAAATGCCGGCATTCCATAAAAAGTCGCCACTGGCTAAAAATGTTTTCGCAATTTCGAGCGTAGGCTTTTCAGTAAAAGTCTTTACCTTATATACGTTATCGCTTACTTCGTATTGCTCATGCTGAATATAGCCATAACCCGTATTAGGATGGGTAGGCTTTATGCCCAGCGTAACAAGAGCATTATTCTGTCTTACGAAATTGAGCGCCTCAATGCATACTTTTTTAAAAGCGATATGCTCCATCACCAGGTGATCGGCGGGCGCGCAGATTAGGCACCCGTCAGGATTAAGCACATTAAGCTTGTGAGCGATATATGCAATGCATGGAGCGGTATTTTTGCGGGAAGGCTCTCCCAGAATATTTGACGGAAGCGCCTGTGGCAGTTGCTTCTGCACAATGGAAATATATTCGTCCGAAGTAATAATATAGATGTTTTCTACAGGGATGAAATCTGCAAACCTGTCAAAAGTCTGCTGGATCAGTGTTTTACCTGTTCCAAGTATATCAAGGAACTGTTTGGGAAAAGAAGCCCTGCTCATGGGCCAGAACCGGCTGCCAATGCCGCCGGCCATAATTGCTACGTAATGATTTTTATTCATGGTTGGTCAGAGATAATTTCAAAATTAAGTCCATTCTTTGGCAAAAAGAGTTTCCCTGCTAAAATATGCCTTCACGCACAAGATCATGAAGGTGCAGCACACCTATATATGTCCCGTTTTGTGTAACAAGCAACTGGCTCACGCTGTTTTTCCGCATCAGGTCAAGCGCGCTTACCGCAAGCTGATCCTCTTCTATAGATTTTGGATGGCTGCTCATGATCCCCGACGCCGTTATACCGGCAAGATCTTCTTCTTTCTGCAGCATACGGCGAAGGTCTCCATCCGTTACAATACCAATGATCTTATCATCCTTTATTACTGCTGTGGCGCCTACACGGTTTTGTGTAATAGCCACTATTACCTCTTTCAGGCCACTGTTATATGCCACCTGTGGCCTGGCATCTTTTATCATAAGGTCTCCCACTTTAAGATAAAGACGTTTTCCCAGCATGCCGCCCGGATGGAATTTTGCAAAATCTTCGCTGGTAAAGCCATTACTTTCTATCAGGCATACTGCCAGCGCATCTCCCATTGCCAGCTGGGCGGTAGTGCTGGTAGTAGGCGCCAGGTTATTGGGGCAGGCTTCCTGCGCTACAGTGGTATTCAGTAAAAGATCCGAATGTTCCGCCAGAAAAGACTGCAGGTTGCCGGTCATGCCTATAATGGTATTCCCAAAATTTTTAATGAGCGGCAGCAATACTTTAATTTCAGGGCTTTCACCACTTTTGCTAATGATCAAAACAACATCTTCATTTTGAATGATCCCAAGATCACCATGAATAGCGTCTGCAGCATGCAGAAAAGTAGCGGCAGTACCGGTTGAATTGAAGGTTGCCACAATCTTTTGCGCGATTACTGCGCTTTTACCGATGCCGCTGATCACTACTTTGCCCTTACAGGCTGCGATAGCCTGTACCGTTTTTTCAAACGCTTCATCAATAAAAGACGCCAGTTGCGCAATGGATTGCGCTTCCATCAGTATCGTGCGTTTGGCAATTGCCTGGATATCAATCGGAGCCATAAAATTGGCCGCAAACCTAACTGAAAATTACTGTGAAACAAAGTGTTAGCTGCAGATTGTTATGCCGGTGCCAAAATAGAAGGTTGATCAAATGATAATAATTTCATATCTTAATAGCTAATATCTCTAATAGCAGACTAACACCCGGTAATCGGAATAAACAGGACATTAACGCTAAGAAAAGCCTTTATTATAGTAACTTCGCTCACTTTTTAATGCATGGACAAGTCATGCAAAGTGTGAAGGAAAAAAGACAGACATGCCTACAGCTACAAAAAAAACTACTTCAAAAACAAAAACCGCTTCTCCCGCCAAAACCACAAGTGCTTCAAAAAGCGGCTCAGCAAAAAAAGGATTCGATCTTGATGCAGGACTTAAGCAATATTTCGGGTTCAAAGCTTTTAAAGGTAACCAAAAAGCTGTCATAGAAAGCCTGCTTGCAGGAAAAGATACTTTTGTGATAAAGCCCACCGGCGGTGGCAAAAGTTTATGCTACCAGCTTCCGGCAATGCTCAGCCCCGGCTGCGCCATTATTGTATCGCCATTAATAGCGCTGATGAAAAACCAGGTTGACCTGGTGAGAGGATACAGCGCAGATGATGATGTGGCGCATTTCCTTAATTCTACCCTTAATAAAAAGGAGATCAAAGAAGTCCATGACGATCTTCTCAGCGGGCGCACCAAGCTTTTATATGTAGCCCCGGAAACACTGACAAAGCAAGAAAACCTTGAATTTTTCCGTGATCTTAATATTTCATTCTTTGCCGTAGATGAAGCGCATTGTATTTCAGAGTGGGGACATGATTTCAGGCCGGAATACCGCCGGCTCAAAGAGATGATGAATGAGATCAACCCCGACATCCCTATAATAGCGCTCACCGCTACTGCCACACCCAAAGTGCAGAGCGATATTATAAAAAACCTGGGGCTGAGGGACCCTAAAATATTTATCTCCTCTTTTAACCGCCCTAACCTGTATTACGAGATACAGCCTAAGATCAAAAAAGACCAGACGATAAAAAGCATGGTCAGGTTTATTCTCCAGATGAAGGGTAAGAGCGGGATCATTTATACGCTGAACAGGAAAACCACAGAGGAGCTGGCTGATGTGCTCAAGGCCAACGGCATTAAAGCTGTTCCTTATCATGCGGGCTTTGATGGCAAACTCCGTGCGGAAAGACAGGATATGTTTTTGAATGAGGACGTACAGGTGATCGTAGCTACCATAGCTTTTGGAATGGGTATTGACAAACCGGATATCCGGTTTGTCATTCACTATAATATTCCCAAGTCAATCGAAAATTATTACCAGGAAACCGGTCGTGCAGGCCGCGACGGGCTTGAGGGAAAATGCATATTATACTATTCGCACAAGGATGTGGCAAAGTTGGAGCACCTGATGCGTGACAAGCCGCTGAGCGAAAGAGAAGTGGGAGCGCAGCTCATTAATGAGACGGTGGCTTTTGCAGAGGCGGGAGTATGCAGGCGAAAGATATTAATGAGCTATTTCGGAGAGGAATATCCCGATGAAAATTGCGGCAATTGTGATAACTGCCTTCATCCCAAGGAAAAAGTAGAAGCTAAAGAGGATGTACTAAAAGCAATAAAAGTCATCAAAAAGCTGGATGAACGTTTTGCAACGGATTATGTGGTGAATATACTGATAGGCAGGCTTACCCCCCAGATCAATATGTATCGCCATGGTGGTATTTCCGAATTTGCTATCGGTAATGACCAGCCCGCTCACTACTGGAACTCATTGATAAGACAGATGCTGCTCGAAGGTTTACTGGAAAAGGATATTGAAGAATATGGTGTACTAAAGATCAGTGCCAGGGGCGAGAAGTTCGCCAAAAAGCCGGCTTCTTTCAAAATAGTGCTGAATAACCAGTTTGAAGACGCCAATGAAGACGATGAGGAAGGCGGCGCTGAAACTGCTTCCGGCGGCGGCACGGATGACAAGCTGTTTGAAATGCTGAAAGAGCTGCGCCAGGCTGAAGCCAGGAAAAAAGGCTTACCGCCCTTTGTGATCTTTCTTGAAAGCTCCCTGCAGGATATGGCAACGCTATATCCCACAACTGCTGTTGAGCTGGAGAAATGCCAGGGAGTGAGCAAAGGGAAAGCGCTGCGGTATGGAAAGCCCTTTGTGGATCTGATAGCCCGCTATGTGGAAGAAAACAATATTGAACGCCCTGATGATTTCGTGATGAAGAGCGTGGTAAACAAAAGCGGGCTGAAAGTATATATTATTCAGCAAACAGATAAAAAGATACCGCTGGAAGCGATTGCCAAAAATAAAGACCTCCGGCTGGACACACTGCTTGAAGAAATGGAGGCTATAGCTGCCAGCGGCACCAAGCTTAATCTTGATTATGCCATTGATGAGATGGTAGATGAATATGACCAGGATGACATCCTGGAATACTTCAAAGGCTGCGAAACTTCATCCCTGCAGGTGGCGCAACAGGAGCTGAGCGATGGCAATTTTACCTGGGAACAACTGAAAATCATGCGGATAAAGTTTTTGAATGAGTACGGGATGTAGAAAGCGGTAAGGGATAAGTGGCAAGAGATAAAATTCAAGATTAACTTAGCATTAATTATTGCGCCGGATCAGCGGATTGGTATTGCTGCTGCTCACCGGCTGATATGGGAAAGCCGTATAGCCGCCCCTCTGAACGCTTATGCTTCCCGAAATGGAAAATGTTTTTTCATCATTCATATACATAAGCCCCAGTTCTGCCTTTGGATATATTCCAAAATTACTGGCGCCAAACACGCCATTGGTATAATACCCTTTGCTGATGCCTGAAAGCGGTAAGGGCTGGCTGAAGTTAAAATAAGTAGGGTTGACCGATATTCCGCCAAAAGCATACAGGTTATTGTTCAGCCTCCTGTTCAGCTGAAGGCCTACAGGAGCGGAAATATAATTGGCGCTCCCTCCTTTAAAAAACATATAGCCTGCCGAAATCCCGCTATATCTGCCAAGTGACCATTTCTTATTTGAAACACTATGGATATATCGTCCCTCGCTTCCCGGGAAAAAGGGGTTGTGATAACCTATTGCACTTACCGGCAAAGAAGTTTGTCCCTGTAAGAAAAAAGAGAAAAACAATATAACGACCGCCCCGATAAACCGCATGATGCAATGCTTGAGGTATAAAATTAAGCATTGTTCCGATAGTAAACTAATCATTCGGATACATTTCGAGGGCGCATTTCAATTTTCAGCAATATCAATAAAGGCGTTTGCAGGGCATGGAGGTTTCTCGTCTGACGTTTCCCGTTTCCCGTCTATCACGCCTTCTTTCGCAGCTTTGCACGAACACTTCAAATACTTTAATTTAGTATGCCGGCTTAAATTACACACTTAAATACATGCTATGATCAGCAAACTGGCGCTTCCTTTTTATTTAAAACTACTGAGCGTATTACTTATACTTATTTGCCTGGGATATATAGCCGTGATCGGGCAAACAGTGCTGGAACCCCTGTTGTTCGCCCTGCTTGTTTCCACCATATTGCTGCCCCTGGCCAAGTTTATCGAAACCCGGATGAATTTTCCCCGCTCATTGTCCTGCATTATTGCTATCCTTTTGTTTTTGCTGTCTGTCGTACTCTTGTTTTTTATCATCGGCTCCCAGCTATCAAGGCTTAGTGAAGATTGGCCGGCTTTCCAGCAGCAATTGCAGGATTCGATAAAAGCGCTGCAAAAATGGATCACAGCAGAATACGGCATAAAATATAAAGAACAGGCAGGCTACTTTAATAAAGCCGTCACAGATTCTCTGGGTGCAGGAACAGGTATTGTGGGGCAAACTATTTTATCCATATCATCTACGGCATTGTTATTTGTATTTACGCTCTTATATACCTTTTTCCTTCTGTATTACAGAACACATATTTCAACTTTTTTTGTCCGTCTGTTCCAGGCCAATTACAAGCCTGTTGTTTTAGATGTATTTGAACAGGTACAGCTTATTGTTAAAAAATACATGCTCGGCTTATTTATACAGATAACATTGGTATCTGTTATGGCTTTTATAGCATACAGCTTACTGGGGATCAAGTATGCCATAATGTTAGCATTGATAACCGGCATCTTTAACATCATCCCCTACATTGGCATTGCCAGTGCAGCCTCGCTTACCTGTCTCATTACATTTGCAACTTCATCCGGATCGAGTGTATTATTCGTAATAGTCGCTATCGTGATCATTCATCTTATAGACAGCAATTTTATTATGCCCAGGATTGTAGGCTCAAAAGTGCAGATCAATTCCCTGATAGCATTGTTAGGGCTGGTAATCGGTGAGTTGCTTTGGGGCATCTCGGGCATGTTTTTGTCTATCCCCGTTATCGCTATCATTAAAATTGTGTTTGACCGCGTAAAAGAACTGAATGTATGGGGCTATTTATTGGGTGAGGAAGAGGATGATACGATCAAACCTAAAAAACTTAAGATCAGGCTTGCTGTGAATAAGAAAAAACCACCTGTTCAGAACAGCCCGGATTCACAATAAGTCCATTACCATCATGCGCCGTGAAGATAACAGCAAGCACACGCAGCTTGCTGAAGGAAATATTTGTGCCGAAGAAGTAGACCGGGATTTAGGGGATGCAAAATGGGAGAGATTTGAAAGATAACCTTCCCGTTTTGTAACTTTTGTTAATATCTGCACGGTACGAAGTCTCCGGAGACTCCGTCTCTGCCAAAATTAATAATTAATTTTGCCGCTGCACTCACTGCCGGGTAGCGAACTGTATACACATGAAGAAATTCATCCTATATATTTTTATAATCATTGGCATGCATATTGCCCCCGGCCTGCATGCTCAAAAAGTTACAGAACCCAAAAATAATCCTGCAGACTGGTCGAAGCCTTATGAGCCTTTCCGGATTGCCGGCAATCTCTATTATGTAGGCACTTATGACCTGGCATCTTATCTCGTAGTTACCAGCCGGGGAAATATCCTGATCAATACCGGGCTGGCCGATTCATACACTACTATAAAGAAGAATATTGAAAAGCTGGGATTTAAATATAGCGATATCAAAATACTGCTAACTACACAGGCACATTTTGATCACCTTGGCGCCCTTGCTGCCATAAAAAAAGAAACCGGCGCTCAATTTTGGATAGACGCCGCTGATGCTCAGGTCGCAAAGGATGGCGGATCCTCCGATTACGAATTGAGCCGGCTGGGAGTAAGCTTTGCACCTGTTATACCAGATAAACTGCTGAAGGATAAAGATGTTATTGCGCTGGGTGATACCAGATTAGTACTATTGCATCACCCGGGGCATACCAAAGGCTCCTGCAGTTATATGCTTGATGTAAAAGACAGCAGCCGCACCTACAAGGTACTTATTGCAAATATTCCAACTATCATTACTGAAAGAAGGTTTGCAGAAGTAAAAGAATACCCGTCCATTAAAGAAGACTATGCATATACCCTCAATGCAATGAAGCATCTGAGATTTGATATATGGGTGGCATCGCATGCCAGTCAGTTCAAGCTGCATAAGAAACATACACCGGGAGATCCCTATAATCCTGATGCCTTTGCCGACAGGAAAGGATATGATCAGGCATTGGAAAATGTATATAAGGTATATCGGGAAAAGTAAGGACTGATTGAACTAATGGCGCTTTAGCGCCGATAAGAAGCACGGCAGATCCGCCGCCGGCATTCCTATATTATCACTACCTTTAGATAGACAAATCATAAACCCGAAGAGAGCAGCTTTAAAACAATTGTTTTAACCCATCATGCCGAAAAAGATATTCAATAGAATTACTTTGGTGACAGGGCTTTTTGCCATGACCCTGTTTATATTTATCCGTGCCGGAAAAGTGGATAAACCTGAAGCCATTGCCAAAATTGAAAAAACACTTCCTGCCGCCATTGATTACAACATTCATGTAAAGCCCATTCTTTCAGACAAATGCTTTTTATGCCATGGACCTGATAAAAATAACGGACAAAAAGCCGGGCTTGATCTTTCCAACAGTGATGGCGCCTATGCAGTATTGAAAGACGGCCGGCGGGCTATTGTTCCGGGCAAGCTGGGGAAAAGCGAACTGTACGCAAGGATCATCACTACCGATGAAGAGCTTATGATGCCCAAAAAAGAATCGCACCGCGTACTGACCGATTATCAAAAAGCGGTTTTAATAAAATGGATTGAGCAGGGAGCGGTATACAAACCTCACTGGGCTTTCATTCCACCTGAAAAGCATCCGCTGCCGGAGGTAAAAAATACACCGTGGGTAAAAAACGGTATCGACAATTTCGTGCTGCACAAGCTGGAAGAAAACGGGTTGACCCCTTCCCCGGAAGCAGATAAGGAAACGCTGCTCCGCAGGGTATTCCTTGATCTGACGGGATTGCCGCCTACCGTAGAAGAAACAGACGCCTTTTTAGCAGATAAAAGCGCTGACGCCTACGAAAAAGTAGTAGACCGCCTGATCGGCTCGCCCCGGTATGGCGAAAAAATGGCGCTTGACTGGCTTGATCTTGCACGTTATGCAGATACGCACGGCTATACCGTAGACCGCTACCGCCCCATGTGGCCCTGGCGCGACTGGGTGATCAACGCTTTTAATGAAAACATGCCTTATGACCAGTTTGTGACCTGGCAACTCGCCGGCGATCTGCTGCCCAATGCTACCCGCGAGCAAAAGCTGGCAACTGCCTTCAACCGCAATCATCCGCAGAACATGGAAGGCGGCATCATCAATGAAGAGTTTCGCAGCGAATATGTGGTGGACCGCACCAATACTCTCGGCACTGCTTTTCTCGGATTGACCATCAGTTGCGCCCGCTGTCATGATCATAAATTTGACCCCGTTTCTCAAAAAGACTTTTACAGCCTATACAGTTTTTTCAATAATGTAGACGAAGCCGGGCAGATATCTTTTGACCAAAGGCAAATCCCCGGACCAAGCATGCTGCTGACAGATGCCCGGCAGGATTCGGTGATCAATTACCTGAAAGTCCAGGAGAAAGAAAAAGCCTCGGAGCTCACCACTATTGAGCAGCAGGAAAAAAACTCCTTTGAACAATGGCGGAATGCACAAGGCAACCGTTCTCCTTTTGATCTGAAAAAAGGATTACAGGCGCATTACAGCTTTGACAAGCTGGTAAATAACGTTTTTGTGAATGAGGTTTCTGCCAAAGACAAAGGGCAGGTAGCAGATCCCGTGATAGTGCCGGGCATATCGGGCAACGCGTTCAAATCAAACGGCGATGATATTCTTAAGCTGGGAAAAGTGGGCATCTTCAATCGCTTTCAACCATTTTCCATTGGAGTGTGGGTCAATATACCGGCCGGCACAAACAAAGGCGTGATCTTTCATAAAGGCGATGGAGATATTACCTATTCGTTTCACGGGTATTATCTCAACCTGCGGGAAGGCAAAGCGGAATTTTTAATGTCGCATACCTGGCCGTACAACAATATTTTAAAAGTAACGGAAGACACGCTGCCGAAGAGAAAATGGGTACAACTAACGCTTACGTATAGCGGCAACAGCAAAGCAGATGGAATAAAGCTGTTCGTAGACGGGAAAGAGGCAAAAATGATCACCGAAAAAGACAACCTGTATAAAGATATTTTGTTCGACCGTAAAGACGAGCCGGGATTACAGGTAGGCGCCGACTGGCGCGGCACGGGATTCAAAGACGGGCTGATAGATGAGCTTTATGTGTACGACAGGACGCTGACCCCCTCAGAAGTAAAGATGCTGGTGCAGGGCTCTTCAAAACAGCCGGTGCAGCCCGGTGCTATACCTGCTGCAGACCTTGAGCAATATTACTTCTCCAATATCTCCGCTGCATGGAAGCAAAAAGAAAAAGAATGGCGCGCACTGATGCAGGAGCGGAATAAAGAAATGGAAAAGATCCCGGAGATCATGGTAATGGAAGAGATGAAAAAACCCCGGGCGGCGCATATATTGCTGCGTGGCGCTTATGACGCTCCCGGCAAAGAAGTGCAACCCGATGTGCCCAATGCCATTTTACCCTGGCCGGCAGGACTTCGAAAAGACCGGCTGGGACTGGCAAAATGGTTAATGGACCCTAAAAATCCTTTAACGGCAAGGGTTGCCGTTAACCGTTACTGGCAGCTCTATTTTGGTACAGGGCTTCAAAAAAACGCGGATAATTTCGGCAACCAGGGCGGCTTTCCCACACACCCGCAGCTGCTCGACTGGCTGGCAGTTACCTTCCGTGAGTCCGGATGGGATGTAAAAGCCCTGCAAAAGCTGATCGTATTATCCGCTACCTACCGGCAGTCATCTTATGCAAAGCCGGAGTTGCTGGCCAAAGATCCCGACAACAGCTTACTTGCCAGAGGGCCATCCTTCAGGATGTCTGCGGAAATGATCCGCGATGCGGCGCTTAACGCGAGCGGCCTGCTTTGCGAAAAGATGGGGGGAGAAAGTGTAAAACCTTACCAGCCGGAGGGCTTATGGAGGGTGAACAGCGAAGTATATGTACAGGACACGGGGTCCAACCTTTACAGGCGAAGCATGTATACTTTTTGGAGAAGGACCAATCCTCCGCCTTCCATGAGCACTTTTGACGCTCCGCTCCGGAGCAGTTGTGTGGTGCAGCGCCAGAAAACCAGCACACCATTGCAATCGCTGATACTGCTGAATGATCCGCAGTTTACCGAAGCAAGCCGTGCGCTGGCAGCGAAGGCTCTGGAGAAGTACGATAATGATGCCGACCAGGTTCAATACTGTTACAGGGCGCTAACAGGGCGAAGGCCTTCTCCCAAAGAAACAGCGATACTTGAGCGCCTGTATACCGATGAATTAAAAAAATTCAACGCAGAACCGTCGGCCATGAAAGGATGGCTTAACTCAGGCGCATCAAGAATAACCACAAAAACACCGCAATCGCTTGCAGCATGCACCGTGATGGCAAGCACTATTATGAATTCAGATGCTTTTGTTACCCGGCGGTAATACCGGTGCAGCGAAGCCTCAAACTTTTTGCTATGATATGAACAAAGAATTTGAACAACTTATTGCAAGCGCTATCAACAGGAGGTCTTTTTTAAAGAAGGCATCCCTGAGCCTCGGGTCGGTAGCGCTGGGATCGCTGATAGCAGGCCAGAGCGGGCTGCATACCTCCAAACCAAATGCCATTGCCGGAAACGGAGGCATATTGGGCACGCCGGATATTCCGGCAAGAGCCAGGCGGGTAGTATATCTTTTCCAGAGTGGCGGGCCTTCGCAGTTTGAAACCTTTGACTACAAGCCCATGCTCGAGAAAATGCATGGTCAAAACCTGCCGGACTCTGTTAGAAAAGGGCAACGGCTTACCGGCATGAGCGCCCAGCAGTCTGCGCTTCCGTTGGTGGGATCATCATTCAAATTTGAACAGCACGGCAAAAGCGGGGCGTGGGTAAGCGAACTTATGCCCTATACCGGGTCAGTAGCAGACGACTTATGCTTTATAAAATCCATGTATACCGAGCAGATCAATCACGACCCTGCACTTACCTTCATGCAAACCGGCAATCAACTTGCAGGAAGACCGAGCATCGGCGCATGGGTGAGCTACGGACTTGGCTCCGACAATGATAATCTCCCTTCATTTATAGTGCTGGTATCGAACAATGCACCACAGGATCAGCCTTTGTTTGCCAGGCTTTGGGGCAATGGTTTTCTTCCGTCCAAATACCAGGGCGTGCAATTCCGCTCCGGTGCAGATCCGGTGCTGTATCTCAACAATCCCGAAGGTTTCAAAGCCACAGACCGCAGGGAAATGCTGAACGCATTGAAAGATCTCAATGAAGCCCAACTGGAACTTTTTGGCGACCCTGAGATCAGCAATCGTGTAGCACAGTATGAGATGGCGTTTCGCATGCAGGCTTCTGTGCCGGAAATAACCGATATGTCGGATGAACCTGACTGGGTGTTTGATATGTATGGACCAGACTCCCGCACGCCCGGCACTTATGCCGCCAACTGCCTGCTGGCACGGCGGCTGCTGGAAAAGGATGTAAAATTCGTGCAGCTCTATCACCAGGGATGGGATCAGCATGGCAACCTTCCCGCTGCACTCACCAATCAATGTAAAGCAACAGACCAGGCATCGGCAGCCCTGGTAAAAGACTTAAAGCAAAGAGGGCTGCTGGATGACACACTGGTAATATGGGGCGGAGAATTCGGACGAACCAACTATTCGCAGGGAAAGCTCACAAAGGATAACTATGGCCGTGATCACCATCCGCGGTGTTTTACTATGTGGATGGCCGGCGGCGGCGTACAGCCCGGGCTTACTTATGGCCAAACAGATGAGTTTGGTTATAATATTATAAAGAACCCGGTGCATGTGCACGATTTCCAGGCAACACTTCTATATTTGTTGGGCATAGATCACGAGAGGCTCACTTTTGATGCGGAAGGCCGGAGATTCAGGCTCACAGATGTGGAGGGTACAGTGGTAAAGGGAATTATCGTGTAAGGGCAGTCTGCTATCTCCCCACGTCTCATAGCTGATAGCTGACGCCTGGCTGCTGATAGCTTAATAAATCAATTTTGCGTATGAAAAAAAATAATACCCCAAGAAGACAGTTTATAAAAAAAACCGCCGCCCTTACAGCCGGAGCGGTTGCAGGCTTTAATATAACAGGTAAAGCCGAGCCGAATGACAACGGCATTATCGGCCATGGCGGCTTTACCTATAAAATGAACAAAGACTGGGGCAACCTTGATCCTGCGAAGACGCCGGTATTCAATTGCCATGAAATGGTAGAAGATTCAAAAGGGCGCCTGCTGATGATCACCGATGAGGTAAAGAATAACATTATAGTATACGACAGATCGGGCAAGCTGCTCGACTCATGGGGAACACGCTACCCCGGCGGGCACGGGCTTACGCTGGCGCATGAAGGAGAAGATGATATATTGTTCATCACAGACTGCGGCTATTACTATGGTAAAGACGGGAACTGGCATGCGCAGTCAGGCTCTATATTTAAAACCACGATCAATGGCGACCTGATCTTTGCATTGGGACATCCGTATACCATCGGCGTATATAAAAAAGAAGAAAAGTTTCAGCCCACAGAAGTAGCGGTTGCGCCCAACGGCGATTTTTATGTAGCAGACGGCTATGGGTCGGACTATATCCTGCAATACAACCATAAAGGAGAATTCATCCGGATCTTTGGCGGTCATCACAATGCCAATCCTGATCATAACCTCAGCAATGCACATGGTGTAACTATTGACCTTCGTGATCCGTCTGCACCCAAACTGATCTGCACTTCCCGCAATGAGAATGCCTTTAAATTTTTTACACTTGATGGAAAATATATTGAAACGGTAAAGCTGCCGGGCGCTTATGTATGCCGGCCTGTAGTACACGGAGAAAATATATATGCGGGCGTATGCTGGTCAAATTTCCGGGATACAGGAAAAATGGATGGCGGAAAATCAGGCTTTGTAACCATATTGGATAAAAACAATAAATGTATCTCCAATCCCGGCGGCACCAAACCGGAATATAAGAATGGGGTGCTGCAACCAATGTTTGCAGACGGCAATATTTTTTATCACGGGCATGATGTGTGTGTGGATGAGGATCATAATATTTATGTATGCCAGTGGAATGCCGATAAAACCTATCCTGTAAAACTGGAAAGGGTATAGAAAATAATACGCCGTAATGCATACAGACTGGTCGCTGTTTTTTGGAAGATTCCATCCGCTGCTTGTGCATATCCCTATCGGGATCATGGTATTTGCAGCGCTACTGAGCCTGATTGCCATTTATAAAAAAAGCGCTGTGCTTGAGTCTGCTATTAATATAGCCCTGCTTGCAGGCGGGATCAGCGCTGTACTTGCCGCGCTCACAGGGTATTTTTTATCATCCTCCGGCGGGTATAATGCTCAAACTCTTCACTGGCATAAATGGATCGGCATTGCGGCTGCAGCGCTTATATTGATGACCTGGTATGTCCGGCGCAATAAAAAAACCGATATAGCGCTTGCTAAAAACCCTCTAAGCAATTGGTTGCTGGTAATATGTATCGTTCTCATTGCAGCGGGTGGCCATCTTGGAGGTAATATGACTCACGGTGAAGGATACCTTACTGCGCACATGCCGGAGTTCCTGAGGTCAATATTCGGAAAGAAAATAATTGCAGAAGAGAAATCTTTACCTCTCCTTGACTCGGTAGTGGTATTTACCGATATTATTCAACCTGTTCTGCAGCAAAAATGTATTGTCTGCCATAACAATAACAAGGCAGAGGGCGAGCTGAACCTTGCCTCAATAGAAGGCATCGGCAAAGGAGGCAAAAGCGGCAATACCATTGTAGCTGGTGATCTTGAAAAAAGTGAATTGTTCAAAAGGATAACGCTCCCCGCCCACAGCCGTAAATTTATGCCTGCAGATAACAGGGAGCCGTTATCTCCCATAGAGATCAGCTTTATCCGCTGGTGGATATTATCGGGCGCCGATTACCAAAAAAATATAACCGAACAGTCCGTAGACGATAAGGTGAAATACCTGGTGGCCAATTATCTTGGGATCAATGCGGAAAATAACAAGGACATAGTTTTGCCGGAAGTTGCCCCTGCAGATCCTGCAACACTAAAACAACTGAAAGACGAGAAACTACTGATACGTAATCTTACTTCGAACAGCAACCTGCTCGATATTTCTTTTACTATGGTGCAAAGCACGGGAGCTGACCATATTGAGCAGCTGGTGCAGAAGCTTTCGCTTATTAAAGACCAGGTATACCACCTTGATATACGCAACTGCGGTATTAATAAAGCCACCTTAAAAGCCATTGGGTCATTCAGCAGGCTCAACACATTGGAGTTGCAGAAAAATAATATAGACGACCAGTCTGCGGAACTGCTGCAGGATTTAAAAAACCTGGAGCTGCTTAATCTTGGACAAAACCCGCTTACCGACAAATGCATAACATCGCTTAAGCAATTGAGCGGGCTTAAGAAGGTAAATCTCTGGCAAACACAGGTGACGGAGGAAGGGACCAAAGCGCTGCAGTCGCAATTGCAGGGAGTGATCGTGGAACGTTAGGTGTTAAGCCACTAAGGCAATTACTGCTAAGTCAAGCCAATATGTTATCGTGAAAAGAGAAGTGAATGGTCAATTGTGAATTATTCACTGCTCACTTTTGACGGTTTCATTTCTCACATTTCCCATTTCATTATTCATCGATTATTTATGGATTGTGCATTGATATAAAGGCACAGATTCCTCCTCCAGGCCAATGACGTACCGCTAGTTGTCTATTCCGTCCAGAGACTGCTTCACCACTTTGGCGGTACCTCTTACAATTAAGCGTTCTATACGTGGTTCGCAGTGACGGACGAGATTGTGGACTATTTGTATGCTTTAAGTATTGCGAAAGCTAAAGAGTTATCAACAATCTTGCCGTCTTTGCGAGCCGCCATACGCATTTTAAAGATCAGGACTGATGCGCGGCGAAGCAATCTCCACATTTATAACTACTGTTAACTCAACGTCATTGTTGCAATGATTGAGGCACCGCCTAATTGGTACTCGGAATGACAGCAGCACCGTGTTCAGCATTAGTACAACTGCTCCACATTTGTACTACGACTCAATAGCATTTACTTTGTTTGTCATTACGAAGGAGGAATCTGCATTATATAATATCAGAACCGTTCTTCATCCCGAAACGCCAATAAGTTGCTTAGAATTGTACCTGCAACGGAGCTGAAATAATCCTCACTATCAATTCAAACATTTGTTGTATCTTATACATCAATTTATTCGTTCTCTATTAAGGCACTTATGTATATTGATGAAAGTAAAAAATAAATACTATGACTGTCACAATTATTTACATATTAGCAGCGCTGGCGTTTATTTCCCTTTTCCTGGGCTTAATAATTACGATATCTGATTTTAAAAAAAGATATAATGATGATTATAAAGCAAAGAATGAAAGCAAACACACACCTGTAGTAGCTGAGTAATAACTTTATGGTTCAGTTCACATTATTTTATCTCCACCAGGTATTCACCCTTCTTCCAGCCGCATACTTCAATTTTACCGGAAGTGCTGTATTCTGATCAGGGTATTCCAAAATAATTTAAATGTCTCTCCTGGCAAAACACACACATAGTTATCGAAAAAAGCACATAAAAGGAGCTGCATTATGATTATACCGCTTTTGCCTTTTTCTTTGCGCCTCTGCGTGAAAAATTGTTTTATAGCAGCCTAATTCATTAGCTTTAAAAAATAAACCGGACGATATATCAATGAGACGGATAATTCTTCTGCCAAAAGCTATAATGCTTCTTTTGCTCTTGAGCACAACAATTCCTGGTTCCACATACAGCCAGCCTTTTCCACGCAAAGTCCACCGGATCCTCTTTCTCGGCAACAGCATTACCTATGCAGGGCAATATGTTACGGATATAGAGGCCTGGTTCGTCACGCATTATCCTAAAAAGCACTATGAATTCATTAATGTGGGATTGCCCAGCGAAACCGTTTCGGGGCTGTCGGAAGAAGGACACGCTGATGGAAGATTCCCCCGCCCGGACCTGCATGAAAGGCTGGCAAGAGTACTTGCCGCCACAAAGCCTGACCTCGTGTTGGCAAGCTATGGCATGAATGACGGCATATACCAGCCCTTTGATGAAGAGCGTTTTGAAAAATTCAAAGAAGGCATGACCTGGCTGCACAATGAAATAGTAAATGCCGGAATACCAGTCATACACCTCACTCCTCCTGTTTTTGACGAAAAGAACGGCGGGCATGAAGGCTATTCGCAAGTGCTGGACCGCTATTCCGAATGGCTGATCAGTCAGCGCGATGCAGCAAATTGGAAGGTTGCTGATGTTCATTTCCCCATGAAAAAATTTTTGGAGGAGCACAGGAAGACCGATGCCGCTTTCGCTTTTGCCAAAGATGGCATTCATCCCGATGCATTGGGACACTGGATCATGGCAAAACAAATACTGTTGTACCTGGGTGAAAAAAATGTTGCAAATATTCAAAGCATTGAAGATGCTGTTGCAGTACGGAAAAACGGAAAAGAAATATTGCGGTTGATCTCGCAGCGCCAGCAGATGATGAAAGACGCATGGCTTACGGCAACAAAGCATACGCGCCCTGAAATGAACGTGGGCTTGCCGCTGGAGGAAGCAACAGTGAAAGCCGCAGCAACAGGAAAAAAAATAAAAGCGCTGCTGTCAGGAGAGTGAATATGAATTGAGAAACCAGGCCCTCACCTCAAAAAACCCCTTTGTGCAACCTTATAGCTTGGCGCTTCAATGATTTCACGCAAGCGCGAAGTATGCAAAGGGAATAAAGAATTTCTTTGTGAATTTTTTGTGTCATGATGGCTTCGTGGCTCAAATCTTTCCTCCACGAAAATTAAACAGGAATAAGAATATTTACACGAATTTTATAAGCAATTGCAAAGCATGAAAAAAGAAAGAATGAAGAAACTTATATATTGCCTTCTGATCAGCTTCTTTATTACTTCCCATACCTCAGCCCAGAAAATCCGGATTGCCTGTATAGGGAACAGCATTACGGCAGGAGCCAGGCTGAATGATCCTCCAAGAGAATCTTATCCTGCACAGTTGCAACGCCTCCTGGGCGATCAGTATGATGTATTCAATTTCGGCGTGAGTGGCAAAACAGTGATAGCGGCCAATGGCTATGCAACCACTTCTACTTTCAAAGAAGCCTTACTTTCCCATCCTGATATTGTATTTATCAAATTAGGGACTAATGACAGCCGGCTTCCTTACCGGCTGGACGTGCCGGAGCGGTTTAACGACGATTATAAATCTATTATCCGGGCATTCCGTCAGCAATCCCCTTCCCCAAGGATTATTTTATTGCTGCCCGTCACTTCTTATCTTACCGACACAGCACAGCAGACAGACAGTGTGATCACTCATCTTATCATTCCTCATATACAGCAGGTAGCTTTTGATGAAAAGCTTGAGCTCGTAGATCTGCATTCCATTACGCTTAATAAAGCAGCTCTTTTCCCCGACCAGTTACACCCTTCTGTTGAAGGCGCTGCCATTATTGCGAAGCGCTTATACGAAGCCGTTATTCAGAAACCTGCCAAGCCGCTTGATATTTTTGAAAAAATAGATACCACTTATACTCTATCTTCTTTTCATGGGTATGATTGCGCTGATTTTACTTTTGACGGAAAATCTGCCAAAATTGTAAAGCCACGGATCATCGCAAAAGGTCATCCCTGGGTGTGGAGGGCAAGATTCTGGGGGCATGAGCCTCAAACGGATATCGCGCTGCTCGACAGGGGATTTCATATTGTATACTGCGATGTGGCGGAGCTTTTTGGTAATGAAGAAGCTATAGCGATATGGAACAGGTTTTATGATTTCCTCAAAGATGCAGGGCTTTCTAAAAAAGCCGTAATGGAAGGCATGAGCCGTGGTGGTGTTTATATTTACAACTGGGCGGCAGCCAATCCTAAAAAAGTGGCTTGTATTTATGCAGATGCGCCGGTGCTTGACCTCAAAAGCTGGCCTGGGGGTAAAGGAAAAGGGCCCGGTAGCGCTGCCGATTGGGAGATCTTCAAAAAAGATTACGGCTATACCAGCGAAGAGCAGGCTGCAGATTTTAAAAACAACCCGCTGAACAAGATCCCCGCCATCATAAAAGGGCATTATCCCATGCTGCATGTGGTAGGAGATGCAGATGAAGTAGTGCCTGTGGATGAAAATACCGCTGTTTTTGAAAAGAAAATACTGGCGGCAGGAGGTAATATAAAGGTCATTCACAAGCCCGGTATTGGTCATCACCCGCACAGCCTGCCCGACCCGCAGCCTATTGTAGATGTTATTCTTAAAGCAGTTTACAAATAACAAAAAATGAACAAAAGGATCTTTATTCTTGGATTATTCGCATTGCTGCAGCAGACATTATATGCGGCTATTGTAGATACCGTAGAAACCTACAGCCCGTCCATGCAAAAAAATATCAGGGCTGTGATAATACGCCCTGATAATTATAATAAAATAAATGCAATGCCGGTAGTATACCTGCTGCATGGCTATAGCGGTAATTATGCAGACTGGATAACCAAAGCTAAGGGATTTGATAAGCTGGCAGACCAGTATGAAATGATGATCGTTTGCCCCGATGGCGCTTATGGAAGCTGGTACTGGGACAGCCCTGCAGATCCCGCCTATCGCTATGAAACCTATGTGGCTACCGAGCTGGTGAAATGGATTGATGACAAATATAAAACCATCCGCGACCGCAAAGCAAGAGCCATCACAGGGCTGAGCATGGGAGGGCATGGCGCATTATATCTTGCGCTTAAACACCAGGATGTTTTCGGCGCAGCCGGAAGTATGAGCGGCGGTGTGGATATACGGCCATTTCCCAACAACTGGGATATGGCTAAAAGACTTGGCAGCTATGCGGAATACCCGGAGAGGTGGGAAAAGAATACCGTTATTAATATGCTGTATCTGCTCCGGCCAAATTCACTGGCGCTGATCATTGATTGCGGGACGGAAGACTTTTTTTATGAAGTGAATAAAAACCTGCACGAGCAACTGCTGTACCGGAATATCCCGCACGATTATATTGCCAGACCGGGATCACACAACTGGAACTACTGGACGAATGCGGTCCAATACCAGTTGCTGTTTATGCACCGGTTTTTTGAAA
>CAYWVB010000043.1:0-44614 GCA_964461595.1 uncultured Terrimonas sp.
CTGAAAAATCCACCCCCGCTGTTGTGCCAAACACCGCGCTGCCGCCTGAGCCCGACTCATGCTGGGTGAACCCCGCAGCGGTCAGCCGGTTGGTGGCATCGTAGCTGAAGTCGTATTTCCTTGCCTTGCCGTCTCCTTCGCTCTTCCACAGCATGGTACGGATATTACCGTTGTACTGGTGAGTGGCGCTGCTGCCCATAGAAGGGTTTTTATCATAGCCCAGCTCCAGGGAGAAGTACTGGTCATTGCTGTTATCGCCTTCGGTATAGTCCTTATTGACCGACAGCAGCCAGCCCCTGACATTATAGGCATAGTCCAGGTTACTCAGCTTGTCGGAGGTATAGCTGCCGGAGCTGTTCCTTTTCTGTCCCAGGCTTTTTTGCTTCAGCTGTCCCAGGGCGTCGTATGCCTGCTCACTGATGAGCGTCCATGCGGTGGGGATGGCATTGCTGTTCACCAGGCTGTGCTGTATTTTCTTTTGGGTCTTCAGCGCCCTGCCCAGGTCGTCGTAGCTGATATCGGTGATGGTGATGCCGGTTTGCCCGCCCGTGCCGGGGATGGTGGTTTTGGCTATGATGCGCAGGGGCTGACCGGCCCAGTTGTACTGGGTGGTGGTGATATCTTTTCCGCCCTGCAGGTTGGTGCTTTTTACCTGTATCAGCCTGCCTTTATCATCATAAATATTTACCGTGTACAGGAAGTTGCTGGAGCCCAGTATCAGGGTTTTACTCCAGGTCACCATGCCTCTTGTCCGGAAGGACTGCACCGGCTGCTGTGCATAGAGGGGCGAGCTGTTGTAGGTGGTATGCAGGTAGTCGCCGGTAGTATAGGTATTGTCAAGGTCTTTGGTGAGCCCGCTGATGGAGGGGATATTGTCATAATCATCGTAGTGCCACTCCATAGTGTTGGACCAGTCTACATTCAGCGGCGGCTGGTTATCAACGGCAAAAGGATAAGCGGTGCTGGTGGCCGCACCGGCAAGGTTCTGCTTAAAGGTTTTGCCATTGAGCGAGTTGAGATAGAAACCCCGGATCACGGGGCGGTTGAGCGCATCGTACAGGGTGGCGATCCAGTAGCCTACTTTACGCTGCTTGCCATCCTGGCTGAGCACCAGCCTGTCCCTGGCATCATAGACCAAATACACGGCTTCGGCCCTGGTGATGCCGGGTGTTTTTTTCATGATCATACGGTTCCTGCCGTCGTATTCATAGCAATAGCAGCCCCGCTCCAGCTTATTGTTGCTCAGGGTCATCAGCGAGCTCCACCCGTAGGTCGCCAGGCTCAGGGTAATAACAGGCGGCGTCACGCAGCGCAGCCGCCCCAGGTCGTCATAAATATAGCAGGTGCTGAGCCAGCCGTCATAGTTTTTCCCGCTGCCGTTATCATCCGCTGCATCAAGCTGCACCTTTTTGAGGAGCAGCTTCCCTTCCTTGTCTTTGAATGCTATCACCTGCCTGTCGTGCTCATCAGTGGTGATGGTCTTGTAGAGGGTGCCGGCAGCGTAGTTGCTCTCTGTAGTATAGCTGCCCCAGTCGCCCGGGGCTGCGCCATCGGTTACGTTCCAGACAGGCACAGCATCTGTGGCGGTGTTGGTAAGATACTGCACCCGCACATTATGCTTGCCTGCTTCTGTGGAAGCGCCTTCGCTGCCCACCCAGCTCGCCCCGGGGGCGTAGGTATTGGCTACGCGGTTCAGGGGCGAAGGCTCGTAGTTGGTCTTGCTGTAAGCCCAGTTTTCCCCGTTGGCGCCTATACTGGTCTCACCCGCCTGACCGGCAAGCTGGGTATTATAGAAGCTGACCTGCTGCTCAAAAGGGTTGAGCTTGAACAGCCCGTTACTGCTGCCGGAGGCAAAAGGCAGGTATTTATACACTTCGCGACCGAACTCGTCGTATACCACGGGGCTGACCAGGTCGGTGGGGTCATTGCCGGTCACCAGCGAGCCCTGCTTCACCACCGTCTGCAGGGGTCTGCCCAGCCCGTCGAAGTATTGGGTGGTCTGCAGCACATCGCGCAGCGGGCGGCTTATCAGGGCATTGGCGTCGCTCTCCGGGGCGCGGGCATCCCAGGTGCGGATATAGCTGACAGGAGCCCCCGGGCTGTAAGCAGCGGGAGGGGTGACCGGCTGAGATATTAGCGCAACCGGCAAGGCCAATGCCATTAGCAGCAATAACCGGTGGGGTGTATAGAGAATGATATTTTTACGCATATACTTAGCTGTTAGTGTCATTAGTTATTGGTTTTCCGGTACTGGTAATCTATTGTTTTGATCACTTTGCCGTCCTGGTCCCTGATCGTCTTCAGCCGGTTAAAAGAGTCATATTCATAGTAGGTCGTCCGGCCCGCGGGATCCGTCTGGCTCGTCATGCCCACCAAGGGCTTGTAAGTATAGGTAGTGACCATTGTTCCGGGGATATTCCTGAGATTAGCAAGATGGCTTCGCAGTGTGGCGTCATCCGGTGGGTTGTCCAGAACGCTTTGCGTAATATAGCCGGACGCTACACTATCGGTGCTGTTCAGGATCTTCGCCACAGGGTATTGTCCATTATATCCCCATAGGAATACTTCTTTGACATCGTTGGTCTTTTGCTGCTCAAGGAGATTACCGTTAGCATCATAACTATTGAGATTCAGGCGAGTTTCCAAAGTATAGTTAAGATTTTTTAGATCCACTGATCGAGGGACTATTAGACTGGGACTAGCATTTGTTCCCCATACTCCATTATTCCAAAAATCATAATTTGTTTTTGCCGATTTCAAAAAAACATTGTTTTCTTTATAAGTCAGCTGCTCTATAACGGGACTCCAGACATGCCTATCATTTACCATTTCGGCATAAGGAGATTGGGAGACAAAATCATGAGGATATTTATAAATATTCTTTATTATTTCTCCGGCACTGTTTACTGATTCCGTCCTTGTTTGCAGTAAAGTCTGAAGATTCTCATAAAAATAATTTGTCTCGGCAATAACAGGTAGTCCATTTATATTCTCTGAATAATCCTTCTCTATACTTTTCGTAAGCTTTTTTGCGGCAGAGTATAATGGGTACTCGAAATAATAATAATCCTTATTAAAATCTTCCCCGCAACGAGGAAATACATTTGAGGAAGGCAGCTCTTGGATGTTGTATATTTTTTTCTTCCCTACTTTCAAACCAAAAGTTGTATCTATATAGTAAGGTGTATACGTGAATGTTTTTTCTTTAATACATTGATATTCATCATTTGCCAGAAGTTTAAAGTTTTTCTCGGAAATTAGATGACCGCTTTTCCACGACAGGTCCACAAGTGACATTGGATCCGGATACGAGGATTCAATAATATCGTCGAGCTCAAAGTCATATTCATAAGTAGTTTTCCCATTTGTGAAATTACCGCCGACTTCATATTTGGTAACAAAAGGGTAGGCAATTTTTGAGCCGCCAAAATCGGAAGCATTGTAAAAAGGATGATCCATGATAATCAATAGCTCGCTTTTAAGATCACACAACAGAAAATCTACATTACAAGAAGTATACTCTACCTGATTACTATATTCCTGTTCGTAAGTTCTCTTGGTAAATAAATATGGGAAAAAGCTCATCTTTCCTTCTCCGTTTTCTGTTTCTCCATATTTGTATATCTGTTTTGTTGCTAATTCTCCCGCTTTCGTATAACTGGAAATAGCCTTTATCCGCAGCCCTCCTCCTTTCTCCTGAACCTGAATTTGAACTATATTAGTAAGATTCAATGATGCAGATACAGTCATGTGATCTGGATCCTGCCCCGGATTATTAGGATCCGGCTCAACGCTTGCCGTTAATTGATATTCATGTCCTAATACAATTGACACGGTAATAGTTCGAAAGGTGGGATCTCCGGTATTGCTAATATATTGAGTATATGCACCGGTTGTGACGTCCTTAAATACCACCATGGGTTTATTATAGGAATTCCACAGAGGGATGTTCAATGTGAGCTTTGCGTTTGTAGACGTAATAGCCGTAACAGTAAACTCTTGGGTTCGGAGCGGGGTGTTTACAGGATCATCTATACTTGCAAATACGCTGTAGCCAGCTCCTGCATTACTATTTTTTGATCGCTTGTATTCATTCGGCTCAAATTCAAACTGAGTATAGCCCCCCGTTGGATATATAATCTTTTTTAACATCCCAGCCTTCATATAGCTCTCATCTGAAGTTCGTATTCCAGGTGTAATAGCAGATGAGATAGTTATAGAACCTCCCGTTCCATAACCATGATAAGTATATTGATTACCAAGGTCATCGCGTGTTATCAAGGTTGTGTTTCCTTCATGTCCATTATAATATCCCCATTCGTCTATGCCGAAATTTTTTCTTGGAGGAAGTTGTACATTTTCTTCGTATTCAAACTCATGAACTAATTTTGACACACTACTATCCGACCCTATTTCCTCTAATTTTGTCAGTTTTAAGCGATATTTGTCATTGATATAAGCATAAGGATTAGACCCTGCGTCTGAATAAAAATGATCATGGATCAAAGCAAATTTTTTGATTATTTCATTCTTGCTGTTTTCGACAACAACACTGTCAAGTACCCTCCCTGAATAGTCTGTACTGCTTAAACTGGCGACAAACCGTATAATACCAGATTTTGATGCAATTTGCTTCACATACATATACGCCGTATTCAAATAACTTATGGAAGTGTTTGTTTCATATACATTTTGAGTTTTAAGTTCACATGGATATCCACCTCCGGGACAGGTGGATTCAGGATAACATTTTACGAACGGCATATACCCTAGTTGATATGACTGCGAGTAACTGCGTAAAGCTCCGTTTGAGGAAACCGCTTCGTAAGAAAGACTAACGGTATCAGTAGAATTAGCAGGTATGATTGTAGTTAAGTACCATGCCGTAACAGGCCAATATTTAACCGGAGTTGATTCTGTATAAGACGATGATATTATTTTGTCATTAAAAAGAAAAATATTGCCCTCCGCGTCTGTTATTCTAATGTTTCCCGTAGTTGTTAATTCAATCAACAGGTTATCGTATTCAATTGTCAATGCTTTTTTATTAGGTTTAAAGACGAACTTTCCTGATCTTCCGCAAAAATTAAAAGAAAACAGATCAGGTTCACTATCCAAATTCTGATTAGAAACATTATAGAAGTATTCATAATCAGAAAATATTCCTGTTACTTGCGATTCCCGCTTCGGGGGGTTTGCAAACAACCCTTTGGCAATATCATCATCCGGAACTCCTACGACCGTTCTCGTAATGGCTCCCCCAGCATTCAATATCCAACTAAGGCCAATCCAGCTTGCATAATCATCCACCTTAACACCTGAAGCATGATAGTCAAGGCTTATAGGTATGTCTACTCCTCCAGCTTTAACAGCAAATAAAGGAATAGAAATTCCCGGAATGCCGGTAAAATTTGAAACAGGATACAATCCATATTTTGTTATTGCAGCTGCTTCCGGCGAGGGAGGGATTACTTGCTTAAGTTTTTCTGGTTGAGCATTAACTTCTAACTTCATTGCCAGCAACCAAAGGAAGAATAATGTTCTTGCGCCTGTTGCTTTAAATAACTTCTTTTTTAAAATGACATTTCTCATAATTCCTTTATATGTATTATTATCAAAAAACCCAAACCTGATCTCTGCATAAGATAGACATGGGATGTATGTTGTTGCCTCTTGTATCGCGGATCTGTAGTATTAAAAGATTTCTTGATCTAGTTTTCATTTTCTTTATGCGTAACTCTCCTCATTACGATCCAGACTAAAAATTATACCCCACTCTCCACACCACTGCCGGTGTAGGCGGTGTGTTCCGGCTGTGCAAAAAATCATACAGCACCTGCATATTGCCCTTTAGCTTTTTACCGGCTTTATATTTCTTGCTGATCCCCGCAAGGGCGCTTTTGCTCCAGGCACTATAGTTCTTGAATACGGTAAGGCTTTCCTCCGGCCGGGTATAGTTCATTTCTGCTCCTGCCGTTAGCCAGATATTTCCCCGCGCTTTCCAGTCCACAAAAACCCGCATACCTATGCCCTGCCCTGTCAGCTTTATATGCTTCCAGTCCCGCCCCCAGCCCACAGTGCCGCTGAGACCGAGGCCCACGATGCTTTTGTCGTTGACCTTATAGCCCGCAGTGGCAGCGATGGCTGTTGAAACCGGGAAATAGCTGGTAGCCCTCCGAGACTGCATATTGACGCCGTACTCTATGCGCCCCAGGAAAGTTTTTGTCTTCTGTTGGTTGGGACGGTATGCCGGCATGGTCATATCCCCGTCGCCTTCGCTTATGCCCAGGCTGCCCAGCTTGTCCCTGAGCTTCGTAAGCCCGCCCTGCGCCGCCTGCAGCTGCCGGCTGAAGGCCTGCTGTCCATTTGCCCCGCCTGATGCAATGCGCTGCTGCACCAGCTGCATCACCTGGCTGCGCATGGGCAGCCCCGGGTCGGGAGCAGCGGAGGAGGCTGCCGGCGCAAATACGCCTGCAAGCATCCCGTAGCGACCCATAAACTTCCGGAATGTGGGAATATCCTGCAGTACCGCCAGCATTTTACGCAGGAGCTTATCCGGGTCGTTGAGGAGGGTTTTATATTCCTGCAGTTGTCTTCCGTAGTAAAAGATTTGCTGCCGGTAGCTGCCCAGATATTTTTCCAGGTCTTTGGGAAGATGGGCATAGCTCCCAAGCGCCTGCAGCAGTTGCTGTTGGCGCTGCTGCACATACTGTCTGATCTCCTCTGCCTGCTGCAGTTTGCTTTGCAGCTGTTTTACCTGCTCCAGCGAGCTGCCCAGCTTTTGCTCAAGATCTTTGGATGTGGAAATAATATCTTTTGCTTCTTTGAGGAAGCCCAGCGATCCCTGCAGCGAGTCAAGATAGGGCAGGTAGCGGCCGGATAATGCTTTGGACGCTTTGCCGCTGACCGCATGCAGCTTTTGGGAAAGCTGCTCATAGTTTTTCCTGCTGTCCCTGAACAACGCCGCCGCTTTGGAAGAATCGAGCTTTTCCATCCGCTGCCTGATCTTTTCTTCTTCACGGGACAGGCGGTTCAAATATCTTTGGGATTGCCTTGTAAGCCGGCGGTCTATAGCGCTAATCTTATGATCAACGCTGCGGGTATACTGCCCGGAGAGCCGGGCAATATCTGCGGAGGCGATGTCCTGCCCGGAAGCAGAAGCATACCAGCAGATGAAAAGACATAATAATAGTACCCGGCAAAGCATAGACCGATAGTTTGGGAACAGGAATAAATGAAAATATAATACGTATTTTCGGCGGGTCGAATAAGGGTTTTCTCCTAAGAATTATCAGATCGCGGCATTAACTAAAAAATAATACCGGTGAACTGTTTGACGAAAATATAAAATCAATTTTATTTTTTTTACCCCCCATTTAAGGGTATTTTTGGATTTACCCTAAATTTATTGATTATGATAACAGCTTCCCGCAAAAACATCACCGTTGCTATTGCCGACGACCACACGATGATGAGAGCTGCACTGGCAAAGCTTATTGCTTCCCGCGCTGATTATGAAGTTTGCATCCAGGCTGAAAATGGGAAAGAGCTGCTGGAGCTGCTGGATAGTGTTGGCCTGACTGATATGATATTACTCGATATCAGCATGCCGGTAATGGATGGCTTTGAGACCATGGCGCTGCTGAAAAAAAAGTATAAAGACCCGGCTGTGGTTGCACTTACGGGATACAATGACCACAACGCTATCCGCAGGATGAAAGCGCTGGGTATAAAAGGCTACCTGCTTAAAACACAGGATCCCGAAGATATGTTCTGCACGCTCGATGCGGTTGCAGCCAACGGGGAGTATTTTCCCGAGGAGATCAATAAAAAGCTGCAGACAGAGCCGGGCAGTACCCTGTACCGCACAATGGCCGCTCTTAAGGAAACCGAGCTTACTTTCTTACAGTACCTGTGCCTGGGGATGACCTATAAGGAGATTGCGGCTAAAATGTGCAAGAGCCCTTATACCGTGGAAGATTACCGGGATGCCCTGTTCAAAAAATTTGAAGTGAAAAGTAAAACGGAGCTGATCTTATTTGCTCTTGAACATAAAATTGTGGAGCAGATATAATACGGTTGCAGCCTACCGGGCAACCCATTGTGCCTGACGCCTATTCACTTTTCACCACCGCTGCTTTATACACCGGCACCGTGCTGCAGGGCTCCCCGTACATAAGGCTTTTTACTACCGGTCTCAGCTTATTGGTGACTGCAACATAAGCTGTCTCGGGAAGGTAAATATCCCCACACCCTTTAATGACGATACGCCTGCCTGCATATTGCCGGGTGTCCATTGCATCAATGCTCCGCGCCATCAAAGCCTGGATTGCCTGCTTTTCATCGCCGAAGATCACCTCTTTTGCAAAAGGCTGCAGGTAGCTTGTTACCAGCATATATGCCCACATGGGTATAATGGCGTCGGAGGTATTGGTCAGCGCTATATGCCTGCCGATGTATTGTTGCCAGTCATGTCCCTTCAATGCCTCCCTGAATTCTTTTTCTTTGAGGATAAGCTCCCTGTACAGGAAAGGCTTGATATCAAATACCTGCACAGGGTCTTTGGGATACAAAGTTTCCAGGTCAATGGTAATGATACCGCTTTCCGCCACCCTGTTTATAATGACATCACTCATACTGCAAAGGTATAGAAATAATAAAAGGGGTGAAGCCAATGGCAGACACCCCTTCAATTACTTTAAAATGACAGATCAATACCCCGCTTCAAGGCGGCTGTCTTTGATCTTCGCCGCATCTTTTAAGGCCTGCATAAGACCGTAACCCATTGTCTGCTTCATTTGCATGGTGGCCGACTTTCTCTGTTCCTCCACATTCGCCGCATCATTGGGTACTGCGCCTATACTATTAACAGCTACTACATACGCACCGTTGTTGCCCGACAGCACAGGCGATGCTTTGGACTGGTATGCTTTGTTAAACGCAGCGCCGATCACTATGGATTCATTGCCCAGGCCGGGTTTGAAATTATCTGAAAATCGGAGACTGTCAAGCTGCTGTACGGTTTGCCCGGCATTTTTTGCGGCATCATCTATGGTGGAGTATTTCCCGAATTTTTCCGCCAGGATCCCTGCTTTTTTCTTATTGCGCAAAACAGGCTCCGCTGTTACTCTTGCTGTAGCTGCAGATTGCAGACCTTCCTTATTTTCCCCGGTGATCACTGCCACCACATACTGGTCGCCAACGGAAAGCGGGTCGGATACCGTGCCGGCCTTATTCGCGTATACCCATTTTACCAACGCCCTGGAAGCGCCTAATCCCGTAACCTGGTAATCCATTTCCTTGATATTATCGGCTATGCGCTTATTAAGCTTTTCTTTTGCCACTGTTGCATCAAATGCCTTTTCTGTACGGCTGGAAGACGCAAATTGTGTAGCTTTTGCGGAGGCTGCGTTTTCTGTTTCTTCACTGGGCTCTATCTCCTTTGCGAGGTATGCTATCTTATATGCCTGCTCAAAATTTTTCTGATCTTCTATCTCTATATAATGATACCCGTATTCTGTTTTCACCACGCCCTTATCACCCGTTTTTCCTTCAAAACAAAAATCGTTAAACGCTTTTACCATTTGCCCGTTGGGGAAATATCCAAGATCCCCAAGCCTGAGCTTGGATCCTTCATCATCAGAATATTTAACAGCCAGTTGCTCAAAAGAGGCTCCGCCGGCAATGGCTTTCTGTATGCTGTCTATCCGGTTTTTGGCAACAGAATCTGCAATGGTGGGCTGACCGGTCTGAGGATCAACAGTGGCTATGAGTATATGCCTGGCCTTTACAGAATCAGGTAATACCTTAGTATCAATCATTTTTGCAATGGTTATGCTGCTGGCATCATAATAAGGCCCGAAAATTTCCCCCGGCTTCAACGCAAGTATGGAATCCTTCTGAGGTACCTGTATCCTGCTTTTATTGATATAGCCGTCAAAGAAAGCAGATTTTGTCCTGTTCCTTGTTACAAAAGCACCGGGGTCTTTTGCCTCCGCAAGCTGCGTTTTATATCCTTCCATTTTATTCCAGAGGCTCATACTGTCTGCCTTGGTAGGCCCTGCGTAAAAAGTCACATAAGAAATGCTCCTGCTCTTTTCCTGCTTATAGAGGTCTTTGTGCTTTTGAATGTAATCTGTTATTTCAGCGTCAGACACTTTTATGGAAGAATCGGCTACCGTAGCATAAGACAATCCTACGTATGAAATATTTGACATCTGACCGTTTTCCGCATTTTGCTTTTCGATCAGCCATTTTGGTATATAAATGCCATTGGTAAATATGGTCAGGAACTTTTGCTGGAGCTGGCTCAGTATGATCGGGTCAATAAGCTGTTCGTTTACCTGGCGTATCTGTTCGGCATCCTTGCTTTTCTGCAGTGTTTTAAATGCGTTTCTTGCAGCTTCTATATTATATATACCGGTCTTCCTGTCGGTGAATTGTTGCTTGAATTCCTGCGGTGCATCTTCGCTGAACAGAAGATCGGCAAATTCTTTTGAGGTAAATGCCAGTCCAAGCTTTCCTGCCTCGGTAGTAACAATTTCCCTGTTGATGAGCCCGTTCCATATCTGGTTCTGGATCTCCTGGCGCATACCCTCATCCACACGATAGCCCTGCTGCTGGTACTGGGCTTCCATCATTTTTACACGATCATCAAATTCCTGTCTTTTTATTTCTATACCGTCTACTTTTCCAATGGTTGTTTTTGGAGAATCGAAAAACCCGTGGGAACGGCCTACGAAAGCATCCTGTACTAAAAATCCAATAAGGCTTATGGCAATAATTCCAAATACAAAAATGGCAGCTTTGTCCCGGATAGTCTGAATAATAGACATATAATGTAGAATATATTTTTTTGTGGACGGCAAAAATAGGGTAATAAATGTTTATCAACAAATTGTGGAAAACAGCATGAAAGCTGCTTCCCGTGTATATTGCATCAGTGGATATCTATACTGTTCAGGACTGCAATAATCCGGGTTTGATTGTCGTTTAATTAAAATCAACATCCTGTTGTTGAAATCACCGTTCCGGTGTTAATAACTGGTATGGCGGCACCTTATTTCAGGTGAACATTTAGACAGAATATTCTTTTGGAACCAAGCTGTTTTTTACCATCATCGCTGCTATCCCGAAAAAAAATTTTTTACTACCGCATTATCAACAGCATTGCGGTAATTATTTTTTGTCTTTTTCTCCGCATCGTATTTTAATCAACAATGTTGATAAGCCACCTAAATTCCGGTCCTGCCTGACCGGGGTAATGTGAATTTTTTGTTAGCAACAGTGTATAAAGCAATATTTTTAACTTTGTGAAATTTTAGTACAGGCGATATTTCCACAAATTCACAGCCTTAATAGTAATAGGGCTTTTAAATAAATAAATAATTATTATTAAATACTATGGCAGTAATTAACATAGAAGAAGCGAAAAAAAAAGTAGAGCAGGTTGGCTTTCTGGATGTGGATATTGATCCGGGGATTGATTTGTTTGAAGAGATCAGGCGGTTGAAAAAAGAAAAAAATGCCATATTGCTTGCGCACTATTACCAGGAAGCGGATATACAGGATGTGGCTGATTATATCGGCGACAGTCTCGGGTTAGCCCAGCAGGCAGAAAAAACCACTGCGGATATTATAGTTTTTGCCGGGGTGCATTTTATGGCTGAAACTGCCAAAATACTGAACCCGGGTAAAAAAGTATTGTTGCCTGACCTGAAAGCAGGCTGTTCTCTTTCAGACAGCGCTCCCCCGCCATTGTTCAAGAAGTTTAAAGACGAGCATCCGGGGCATACTGTGATCTCTTATATCAATTGCTCTGCGGGTATCAAGGCTTTGAGCGATATCATTTGCACTTCTTCTAATGCAAAGCAGATCGTGGAGAGCCTTCCGGAAGATGAGAAGATCATTTTTGCGCCGGATAAGAACCTGGGAGCCTATATCAATAAGCAAACAGGAAGAAATATGGTGTTATGGGATGGCGCCTGTATGGTACATGAGATTTTTAGCAGGGAAAAGATCATAAAGCTTAAAGTAAGGCATCCTGATGCAAAGGTGATCGCGCACCCGGAGTGTGAAGATATTGTGCTGCAGCAGGCTGACTTTATTGGTTCCACCACACAATTACTGAAGTTCACCGAAAAAGATCCTTCAAAAGAATTTATCGTGGCTACTGAGACGGGTATACTGTACCAGATGCAAAAGAACTCGCCTGATAAAATATTCATACCGGCGCCGCCAGACAATAGCTGTGCGTGCAATGACTGCCCTCACATGAAGCTGAATACGCTGGAAAAGCTTTACTTGTGCATGAAGTATGAATCTCCTGAACTGACTATGGACGAGACCCTGCGGAAAGCGGCATTGAAGCCTATTAAACGGATGCTTGAGATAAGCGCGAGGCTGGGATTGTAGGGATTTTCTTTGTGAGAGGTGACACGATACATGTGAAATGCTCACATGTATCGTCTGTCGTTTCACATTTCGCGTAATATTGGTCAGCCTTAATGATTTATCTGCATCATCTTCCCATATACACCATCAGTATCTGCACATCGCTCGGATTGACCCCTGAGATGCGCGAGGCCT
Organism: uncultured Terrimonas sp.; assembly: GCA_964461595.1. Taxonomy (GTDB): domain Bacteria; phylum Bacteroidota; class Bacteroidia; order Chitinophagales; family Chitinophagaceae; genus Agriterribacter. Next base: position 12,589 of record CAYWVB010000043.1, read on the forward strand.
GCCCCAAAGTTCTCGGCTGTACTTTTATGAACTTTTGTTTAGCCTCTGCAGAAAGGGCTGTAATGTTGCTGTAATTGAAATTGGAAGGGATAGTAAGGTCTTCCAGTTTCCCCATTTTGGCTACCAGTTCTCTTTCTTTTTCTATGTATATGTTATATTTTATTTGAATTTCAGCCTGTTCTAACGTAATGTCATTTACGTATTTAAGTGCTGATTTCAATGCAGGAACGGATTCCTTTAAATTTGATAAATGTATATCCGGTCTTAAGAGCAGTTGTGCTGCTTTTTGCTTTTGAGATAAGGGAGCTGAATTGATCTCTCCGAGGTAAGCATTTGTTTCTTCCGGCGTAAGAGATATGTCGTTGAGAATTGCAGTGATTTTTTCTACATCTTTTTCTTTGGCTGTTACCTGCTGCATGCTTGCTTCTGAAGCAAGTCCAAGCTCATAGCTTTTTTTAGTGAGCCTGAGGTCGGCATTATCCTGGCGGAGCAGTGTCCTGAATTCGGCGCGGCTGGTGAACATGCGATAAGGCTCTTCTGTTCCTTTGCTGATAAGATCATCTATCAGCACGCCGATATAGGCTTCACTTCTTTTCAGAATAAAGGGTTCCTGCCCTTTTATTTTGAGATGGGCGTTGATGCCTGCCATTATTCCCTGGCAGGCGGCTTCCTCATATCCTGTAGTGCCATTGATCTGTCCTGCAAAATACAGGTTACTGATCAGTTTGGTTTCGAGAGAATATTGTAATTGCGTAGGTGGAAAATAATCATATTCTATGGCATAGCCGGGGCGGAACATTTTAACATTCTCAAACCCGGGAACCATACGAATTGCTTCGTATTGTACTTCTTCGGGCAGGGAGGTGGAAAACCCATTTACATAAATCTCAACAGTATTCCAGCCTTCGGGCTCTACAAAAAGCTGGTGACGGTCTCTTTCGGCGAACCGGTTTATTTTATCTTCTATGCTGGGGCAATATCTGGGTCCTACCCCGTCAATCCTGCCGGCAAACATTGGGCTTCTGTCAAACCCGGTTTTCAGCATATCATGTACTTTCTGGCTGGTATAGGTGATCCAGCAGCTCCGTTGCCCTGAAGCTTTTATTTTTGGAATATCGGCAAAGCTGAAGCCGATTATTTCATCGTCGCCTTTTTGTTCTTCCATTTTTGAATAGTCGAGGCTTCTGCCGTCTACCCTGGGGGGTGTACCTGTTTTAAGCCGGTCGCTTTCAAAACCAAGTTGAACCAATTGCTCGGTTATGCCTGTAGCAGCTTTTTCAGCAACCCTGCCTCCGCCAAATTGTTTTTCACCTACGTGAATGATGCCATTCAGGAAAGTACCGTTGGTGAGCACAACTGTCTTTGCGGTGATGTGATGTCCCATTCCTGTAATAACTCCGGTACAGCGATTATCTTTTATTAGTAACCCGTTCACCATATCCTGGTAGAAATCCAGGTTAGGCGTTTGTTCAAGCTTTTCTCTCCATTTCTGTGAAAACAACATCCTGTCGTTTTGTGCCCTGGGACTCCACATAGCGGGGCCTTTGGATCTGTTCAACATCCTGAACTGGATCATTGACAGGTCGGTTACGATCCCGGAATATCCTCCCAGCGCATCTATTTCTCTTACGATCTGACCTTTTGCGATTCCTCCCATGGCGGGATTACAACTCATCTGGGCGATGGTCTGCATATTCATGGTGATCAGTAAAGTCTGGCTGCCCATATTGGCTGCTGCCGCTGCCGCTTCACAACCTGCATGACCCGCACCTACTACTATTACATCATATTCTTTAAACATGCTGCAAAATTAAGCTGATTGATATATATCAACGTTTCACGTGAAACATCATTCGCAGGTAAAATCCTGCACGGAAAAATAATAAGGAGCGCGGTTCTTTACAGGATAAAAAGATACACCCACAAAACGGGCGTCAGGATCTAATATATTTTTTCGATGCCCAAGACCTTTCACCCCATTATCAATAAGGAGGAATAAGACCGTTTCAAGTGCGTTTAATTTTCCTTCATAAATGTTTTCCGATACACAATTTGCAATACCTGCAGCTTCCATTCTTTGTTGAAATGAGTCTCCTGATGAAGAAGAGTGACTTAGAGATAATCCCTTACTGCCAAGATCTTTGGCATGCGCTGCAGCTATCTGTTGGAGTCGGGTTGTTGGGGTTAGAAGTTCTACTCCAGTCATAGCAGACAGCGTTTTGATCAGTGAGCGGCTGTAGGCATTTTTTACTTCCGGGAATTGTTTAAGGAAAGGATCAAGCACTTTCCGGTTAAAGTCGCCAGGCTTCTGTCGTACATAATTAAGCCAGTACAAAAGTTCCTTTTCCTCCCTGCTCAGTATTGCAGAGGAGGCCTGTTTGTTTATGAAGGATTGAATAGCTGCATCTGGTTCAATACTCAAAACAAAGGGTTTATCGGTAAATCTAATGCTTCCCTGCGAGAAAGAGAAAGCCGTGGTTAGTGACACAATAAAAGTTAAACAAAAACGTTTCACGTGAAACATTGGCAGTATTATTTGAAATATTTCTGCAAATAACGATCTTCTTTCTGCCGCATTTCAACCTGGTCCCTTTTTAACTTATCCTTGTAGCCACACAGGTGTAATGCTCCATGAAAGATCACCCTGTGCAGCTCCTCTTTTATATTTTTTCCTAGCCTTTGTGCATTATCTCTTACCCGGTCGGTACTGATATATATTTCTCCTTCTGTGGCTCCTTCTTCCCCAAGCTCAAAAGTTATGATATCGGTATAAAAATCGTGTTGTAGGTACCGGCGGTTGATCTCGAGCAAATATTCATCTGTACAAAAAATGTATTGAAGGGATCTGATCTTTTGCTTTTCTGATTTGAAAATACTTTCAATGAATTTTTTTAAAGCGGTCCTGTTGGGCAAAGCAATATGGGTATCCTGGAAGAAAAAGTGAATGGTTGCCATGTTAAAATTCAGAGCTTTTCTAAATTCGTAAGCGAATGCTGCAAAACTACCAATAGATTTGCCTTAATATGAAAAGATTGTCTGAAATAGCTCCCGGCATATCCGTAATGATCAGGGAAATAGAGAACAATGAAATTTTTTTGAAGCTCATGGAAATGGGGTTTATTCCCGGGGAAATAGTAAGCATTGTTCAAAAAGCTCCATTAGGCGACCCAATCTCAGTTACGGTAGCAGGATATAACTTAAGTTTGCGCCTGAGCGAAGCGGAGAACGTGCTGGTAGAAGAATTATAGCTATGCTGTACATCATGAACATCGGTTTATATTTCGGATCATTTAATCCTATACATCACGGGCATCTTATTATTGCGAATTTTATAGCTGAAAATACAGCGCTCGATCAGGTTTGGTTTGTAGTATCTCCCCAAAATCCTTTTAAAATTTCTTCCACACTGTTAAACGAATACCACAGGCTTCATCTTGTCAGGCTGGCTATAGACGGAGAGCGGAAGCTTAAAGCTACAGATATTGAATTCCATCTGCCCAAACCATCCTATACCGTAGATACCCTGGCCTATCTGGAAGAAAAATACCCGGAGCATCAGTTTTCAATAGTTATGGGCAGCGATAGTTTTCAGAATATCGAAAAATGGAAAAATTCCCCGGTTCTGCTCCAGCGATACCCTGTTTACATTTACAAAAGAGCCGGTTTTGAAATAACCCCTGTTCCGGGCGCAACTTTATATCCTGTAGATGCCCCCTTGCTTGAAATATCGGCTACTTATATAAGAAATTGTATAAAGGAAAGAAAATCAATACGTTATCTTGTTCCAGACCTTGTAAAGGAAGAAATTGAAAAATACAGCTATTACCGCAACCTTCATTAAAAGATCCATCCCAGCAAAAGACAGGCAAGGGTGACAAGCGGTGCCGGCAACCTGGTAAATGTCAGCAAAAGAAAGGTTCCCGCGATCACTCCGATATTCAGGAGGCTCACCATCGAAGATTCATTTGCTTCAAAAATGGCAATATCTTTCATCAGAAATAAGGTGGATGCGGCCATAATACCTACAACCGCGGCATTAATACCTTTTAATGCACGATAAATACCTCCATACTTTTTTAGATTGTTCCAAACGGGGAAGAAAAAAAGTACCAGCAATGCGCTTGGTAAAAAGATACCAAAAGCGCCGATGAAGCAGCCTAATACCTGCATCCCTTTTCCTTCCGGTTTGAGCGCTTCTCCTCCCACAAAAGCCGAAAAGGAAAAAGTTGGGCCCGGCATAGCGCGAACAATTCCGGCGCCGGTCAAAAACTCGTTTTTATCTATGCGGAGCACATTTTTGTTGCTCGTCTGTATGCGTTCAGTGTTAGGGCGTACAACATATTGTTCATACATCATTGGCATCAGCACGTCTCCTCCCCCAAAAACGAGGCTGCCAAAGCGATAGGTATTTTCAAAGAGATTAAAAGCCTTCCTGTCACGCCATTCATTTTTCCGGGCCAGCTCGCTGCACGCCCCGGCAAAGATGAATATAAGAAAGAAAATAACAATATTACCCCATTTTATAGGCCTTGGCTCTACCACCATCCGTACTACTTTTTTCTCTGTAAAATTGGTGATCAGTCCTCCCAGCAGAATGGCGCCGGGGAAAACAAAAGGAGACTTAAATAAGAAATAAGTCAGGATCATGATGATGGTCATAATTATCCGGGCCACCTTATTTTTTGCTACCAGGGTGAAAGCCCGGAAGGTTGCAAATGCCAGGAAACCGACCGCCATCGGTTTTATAAATTTAAAAAGATCATCCTGTGCAGAAGCATTATCCAGGTAGTTGAGTAAAAAGGAAAAAGCGCTCATCAGCAGGCAGGCAGGGAGGATCCAAAGGATTAATGTAATAATCGCCAGCGGAAGCCTGCCTCTTTTGTAGCCTATCAGCGTAATGATCTGTGTGGAAGAAGCTCCCGGCAACAACTGGCAAAAGGCATTATATTCAAGCAATTCCTGCTCTGTAATGTCTTTTCTTTTTGCTACAAAAGTCTTCATCATCATCCCGAAATGTCCCTGGGCTCCGCCAAAAGCAGTAATGCTGTACAGGATAACAGCTTTCAGGAACGGGATATGTCGCAGCAGCGTCAATTTTAAAAGTGTATATAATGAGGTAAAGACAAAATTTTATATGAAATTAGTGTCTTATCTATTTAAAAAAGCTTTCAGCGATGGAAACAATCATTTTACCTACGGATTTTTCACCTGTTGCTACCAATGCCATGAATTATGCCGTGGATATGGCAATGGAACTGAATGCATCTCTTTTGCTCTTTCATGTATACCAGATACCGGTATCCTATAGCGGTAATACGGAGGAGGTCATACCATTACCGGTCATTGACATTAATGAGCTGGAAAAGATCAATAAGGAAAGATTGTCTTCGCTGAAAGAAGATATTGAGCATGTTACTTCGGGGAAAATAAAAATTTTTACCCGGCTCAAAGTAGGGGTGCTGGTAAATGAGCTGGAAGCGTTATGTGAAACGGTTCGGCCCTTTGCAGTAGTAATGGGTAATAAGGGCGCAGGATTAATAGAACGACTGCTGGTAGGAAGTTCGGCCCTTTCAGCAATAAGACACCTGAACTGGCCCGTGTTGATCGTTCCTCCCGGAGCTGCATTCAAAGGCCTGCAAAAGATCGGGTATACCTGTGATTTTAAAAATGTGTCTGACACCACGCCTGTGGATATTCTTAAAGAATGGACAAAGGCTTTCGGGGCAGAGCTTGAGATACTGAATGTTAATTATAATAAGGACAGTGCGGATAAAAAAAGCCAGGAACAGGAAGACGTGATGAGACTAATATTGGGAGAAATAAACCCGAAATTTTTCTTCATTAATAACCAGGATGTAGAAAAAGGGGTGCACGAATTTGCTGAAAGCAATAATGTAGACCTGCTTATTGCGGTACCGAAAAAGCACAATTTACTGGAAAGCCTTTTTCAGAAAAGCCATTCCAAAGAGCTGGTTTTTCATTCCCATATTCCTATACTTTCAGTGCACAGGAAGGGGTAGAAAGGAAACGTTTTACAAGGGGATAAATAAGCTTCCCAGCTAGAACGCTGCATTTTTCGGAGTTCTCGGGAATGGGATCACATCCCGTATATTGCTCATGCCCGTAACGAACTGCACCATTCGCTCAAACCCGAGCCCAAACCCGGCATGCGGCACTGTTCCGAACCGTCTTGTATCTAAATACCAGGATAATTCTTCTTCCGGAATATTCATTGCTTTCATACGGGCTTCCAGTTTTTCCAGCCGCTCTTCTCTTTGGGACCCGCCAACGATCTCGCCGATGCCCGGAGCAAGAATGTCCATAGCGGCAACGGTCCTGCCGTCGTCGTTCTGCCGCATGTAAAAAGCTTTGATAGCGGCGGGATAATCCGTAACGATCACCGGCTTTTTAAAATGCTTTTCCACCAGGTAACGCTCATGTTCGCTTTGCAGATCCATGCCCCAGTTTACTTCGTACTGGAATTTTTTCTTCTTATAGGGAGGAGACTGCAGCAGGATATCTACTGCGTCGGTATATGTGATCCGTTCAAACGCATTATTCAGCACAAACTCCAGCTTTGACAGCAGGTCCATCTCGCTTCTTTTGTCCTGGGGAAGCTGCTTTTCTTCCTCCATAAGCCGCTGTTGCAGGAAAGCAAGGTCTTCCCTGTTATGCTCCATGGCATAGCGGATAATGTATTTTATAAATTCCTCCGCGAGGTTCATGTTGTCTTCCAGGTCATAAAAAGCCATTTCAGGCTCTATCATCCAAAACTCCGCAAGATGACGGGGGGTATTGCTGTTTTCTGCCCTGAAAGTAGGACCAAATGTATATATCTCTCCCAGCCCGGTGGCGCCCAGCTCCCCTTCCAACTGACCGCTCACGGTAAGATTGGTAGCTCTGCCAAAAAAGTCTTCTTTATAATTCACTTCACCGTCTGCCGTGCGGGGCGTATTGTTAAACGGCAGCGTAGTTACCTTAAACATTTCCCCGGCGCCTTCTGCATCGCTTGCTGTTATAATAGGAGTGTGTAAGTAGACAAACCCTTTTTCGTTGAAGAATTGATGGATGGCAAAGGCGAGGCTGTGCCTGACCCGGAAAACGGCGCCAAAAGTGCTGGTGCGGAAACGCAGGTGGGCAATTTCCCTTAAAAACTCCAGGCTGTGCTTTTTAGGCTGAAGGGGATATTTTTCTGCATCGCTGTCTCCCAAAATGGTGATCTCACCGGCTTTGATTTCCATCTGCTGTCCTTTGCCCGGCGAAGGAACAAGCTGCCCTGAAACTTTAAGGGCGGCAGAGACCGTTATTCGTTTGAGCATCGCCTCATCAAATTTTCCCAGCTCGGTTACTACCTGGATATTGCTGTTGGTAGATCCGTCGTTCAGGGCAATGAACTGGTTGTTCCTGAAACTTTTCACCCATCCCATTATGGTAACCTGCTGCCCTGAAGGCTGCTCACCAAGCAGTTTTTTTATTTTTATCCGTTTATTGAACATAATTGATCTATGTTAAAAGCCGGGAAAGCCGGTAGTTGCCTCCCTTTTAAAAAAAGTGGAGCAAAGATAAGAGGGAAAAATTTTTTTACTTTATCGAAATTTGGCGTATTATTGCGGAGGAATCAGACTGATCAGTTCTACTCAAGCTCCGGGATTTTTTCAGTTTTACCATTCCGCGCCTTTTTCATTCAACCAAAAATTCATTTCAACATTTTCTCTTTCAAAGTAACAGGTGTTTGATGAGATGTTAAACCTTTAGTGTATTTATGTACGATATCCTCCAACTGAACGACATGCTCGTTCCTGAACTGCTTGATATAGCAGAACAACTAAGCATTGCTAACGCTAAAAAGCTTGATAAGCAGGAACTGATATATAAAATATTGGACAAACAGGCTATAGTCAACAGTGCCGGCACTGCAGACAAAGCAGAAGAAAAGACAAGACGCAGGCGGGTGGTAAAAACAACTACCGCCAACAGCACGGAAGAAGCCATCGTGGAATCCGAACCGGCAAAGCCGGCGGCGGCCCCTCAGAGAAAAAGGAAAGCAGTTGGCGACACGGAAAAGAAAGGGGAGAAAAAGATAATCAAAAAAGCCAAAACACCTCCTGTTGAAGGAGAAGAAGAACCCGGAGAAGAAAAGCTGCCATTGCTTGACCTGCCTGATACAGAGTCAGACAACCAGCCGGAAGAAATACCGGAAGTAACAGTATCTGTTGAAGAGACCCAGGTAGCAGAGGGACCGCAGACAGAACGGAAGAGCTATCCGCAGCGCCGCGACCAGGCGTTTAATATAGAGTTTGATGGTATAGTGATGAGCGAAGGCGTTCTGGAAATGATGCCCGACGGCTACGGCTTCCTGCGGAGCAGCGATTATAATTATCTTTCTTCCCCTGATGATATTTATGTCTCCCCTTCACAAATCAAGCTCTTCGGGTTAAAAACCGGGGATACCGTGTCCGGCGCTGTTCGTCCGCCCAAAGAAGGAGAAAAATATTTCGCGCTGTTAAAGGTGGAAGCCATCAATGGCAAGTCGCCTGAAGAAGTGCGGGACCGGGTTCCATTCGATTACCTGACGCCTCTTTTCCCGTTTGAGAAGCTTAATCTTTTTACCCAGCCCTCGCTGTACAGCACGAGGATGATAGATCTGTTTACGCCTATAGGTAAAGGTCAGCGCGGACTGATCGTAGCCCAGCCCAAGACAGGTAAAACGGTTTTGCTTAAGGATATTGCCAATGCTATAGCAGAAAATCATCCCGAGTGTTATATGATGATTGTGCTGGTAGATGAAAGGCCGGAGGAAGTGACCGATATGGAGCGTAGCGTAAGAGCGGAAGTGATAGCATCTACTTTTGATGAGCCGGCCGAAAAGCATGTTAAGGTTTCTACCATTGCGCTGCAAAAAGCAAAACGCCTGGTGGAATGTGGTCATGATGTTGTTATCCTGCTGGATTCGATCACCCGTTTGGCAAGGGCTCATAATACCGTAGCTCCTGCGTCAGGCAAGGTGCTTTCCGGCGGTGTGGAAGCCAATGCGATGCAGAAGCCCAAACAGTTTTTTGGAGCAGCCAGGAAAATAGAAAACGGAGGCTCTCTTACTATACTGGCAACTGCATTGATAGATACCGGTTCAAAAATGGATGAGGTCATCTTTGAAGAATTTAAAGGAACAGGTAATATGGAGCTCCAGTTAGACAGGAGATTGGCCAACAGGAGGATCTTCCCCGCCATTGACCTGGTTGCTTCTTCTACAAGGCGCGAAGACCTTTTGCTCGACAGAGATGTGCTGAAGAGAATGCACCTGCTCCGGAATTATCTGGCGGATATGAATTCGGAAGAAGCTATGAATGAATTACTGAAACGGATGCGCGGCACCAAAGACAACCAGGAGTTCCTGGCAAGCATGAATAGTTAAAATATCATGAATCTTGCTGCCCGCTGCCCATATCGTCAAAGTCAAAGGAAGACAGGTTTCTGAAATGCCCGTTCATTTTTATTTTTTCCTTCAGGTTTTCAGTTTCGTTAAGCACAGGGATGATTTTACTGATATGTCTTTTTAAATATTCCTGCCGCTGGGTCTCCTGCAACAGTCCCAGCATTTCGTATTCTTCTTCCAGGCTGAGCCCGCAATGATGGGCAATATCGTAAGATGTGAGCGCTGATTCCGGCTTCTTATAATGTTTGGAAACTTTAAGCAACCTGTGCATCTCCTTTAACCCCGCCAGCACTTTCTTCATCAGTTCTTCGTTTCCTGAAAGGTCATTCTCCGGGTAATTGACAATAGCCCCGCTGAATAATTTGGAAGGAACGCTTTTAATGATCTCCAGGATCCTGAAAACGGCAACGCCTTTTGTACGGATATCCATTTCTCCGGTTTCATAGGTTTTTACAATTTCCTGCACCTTTACCAATGTGCCCCAGTCCCCGATCCTGTTATTGATAACGGCGGGGATACCAAAAGGCTTGACATCGCTGAAACATTCCCTGATAAGCTGCTTATAACGGGGCTCAAAAATGTGAAGGTTCAGCTCTTCTGAAGGGAATACTACCACGTTCAGAGGAAATATCGGGATAAAGTTGGTCATTCCTTAAATGATTCTATAGTTCGAAAAATAAGCAGCTCATACAATCCATTCTGCAGACCCCCATGGCAACCGGCTGTGGACCGGGTGGCCTGTCAGCAGTAATCCCTCAGGGCTTACTCCTTTTATCTTTGCCCGGAACTCAGCTCCCTTCATCCTGAAATATACTTCTTCATTCAGTTTATACATCGCTGCTGTATAATCTTTTAATATGTCATTGTTTCTACCGGACAAAAGCTGCAGATATCGTTTTTCTAAAAAGGAGCACAATGCCCTGGCCAACAGAATAACATCAAACTTTTTGCCTGTAATATCAGAGAGGGAAACAGCCTTTTCCGAAAACGGTCCAAAATCAGTCTGGTTAATATTTACACCAATGCCGATCACGGCAATACGCCATTTCTGGTTACGTACCTGGTTTTCTATCAGGATGCCTCCTGCCTTTCTGTCACCCCAAAAAATATCATTTGGCCATTTAATGCAGGCTTTTTTACCGGCATAATGTTGAAAAAAATCAAAAACGCCAAGTGCCACAGCCGCCACAAGCAAAAAAGGGTTGGAAGGAGACAGGGAAACCGGATGTGTTAGTATGCTCATCGTGATATTTTCACCGGGTTGTGTTATCCATTGTTTATTCCGCTGCCCTTTGCCTCTGGTTTGATCAAGGGCCAGGTATACATCTCCGTGGTTTGCCAAACCAGCATGCACCTCTCTCATGGCATAGTTGTTGGTGCTATCCACACTGGTTAAAATGGTAAATCGCCGGCCCAATGATTGCATACCAGAATACCGAATTAATTACTATTTTTGAGCAAGTTAGACAATAAGGACAATAATAATAATGCCTTCTTTGCAGGATGCTTTTAAAATATAAATCAACCCCCTGTAAACAAAAGGGCTAAACTTAAAAATTCATTTCTATTGACAGCATTACAGGTGTTAACTGAACGCCCCAAACGTACAGCCAGGTTGACGAGGAACAGCAGGCTTTTTAAAACGATCATCAACGCTATCCGGAATAAAAAAGGTGAAAATATAGTATCCCTGGACCTGAGAAAGGTGCAGGAAGCGGTAGCAGACTTTTTTATTGTTTGCGAAGCCTCCAGCAATGTTCAGGTAAAAGCCATAGCAGATGCCATAGAGGAAGAAGTAAAGCAGAAATGTGAAGAATTGCCTTACAGGCATGAAGGCTACCAGGCGCTGCAATGGGTGCTTATAGATTATGTTAATATAGTTGTGCATATTTTTCAGCAGGAAAACCGGAAGTTTTATAAGCTGGAAGAAATGTGGAGTGACGCCGACCAAATGGAGCATGAATCTTAAACCGGTTCTATGCGCTTTGTATACATAAATAAGTGATGGTAAAATAAATTACAGTTATCTGTTTTAATTAAAAATTCAAGAGAAGACGTTTTATGGCACAGGACAATAATCAAGGTAGAATACCTGGTTTTAATAAAAGAGGCGAGGGAGGAGATGACAAGTCGCAAAAGCGGGGCCCCAAATTCAATATTTATTGGATATATGGTATCGTTGCGCTATTGCTCGTAGGGTATCAGTTGCTGAATGGCGTAACTCCGACAGCTACTGTTATCACAGACCTGAAATTCAGGAACGAAATGCTGGAGAATAATGATATCCAGAAGCTGGAGCTGGTCAGGAATAAAGATGTGGTAAGGGTATATGTAAAAAAAGACAGCCTTTACAAGGATGTGTACCGCACGCTGCTTGGTGACAAATGGGATAAAATCTCTAAAACTGACGGCCCGCATTTTCAATTTGAAGTGCCGGATGCCAAAACTTACCAGGGCACAACACTTGCAGAGTTTTATAAAGATCATAAAGACGTAAAAGAAGTCCCGGTAAGCATCGTGAGCGATCCGGAATGGTTTGGTTCTTTGCTGAGCTATATCTTTCCTTTGCTGATGTTTGCATTATTGTTTGTGCTGATGATGCGCAAAGTGGGAGGTCCTGGTGGCGGCGGTGGACCCGGCGGTATCTTCAGCATAGGCAAATCCAAGGCGACACTATTTGAAAAAGGCACAAAAGTGAATATCACCTTTGCCGATGTTGCCGGGCTGGAAGAGGCCAAGCAGGAGGTGATGGAGATCGTGGATTTTTTAAAGAACCCCAAAAAATATACTTCGCTCGGCGGCAAGATCCCGAAAGGAGCTTTGCTGGTAGGCTCGCCGGGTACAGGAAAGACCCTCCTGGCAAAAGCGATGGCAGGCGAAGCGCAGGTGCCTTTCTTTAGCATGAGCGGTTCCGATTTTGTGGAATTGTTTGTGGGAGTAGGCGCAAGCCGTGTAAGAGACCTGTTCAAGCAGGCCCGTGAGAAAGCACCCTGTATCATATTTATAGATGAAATTGATGCCATAGGTCGTGCACGCGGGAAGAATATGATGATGAGCAATGACGAAAGAGAGAACACTCTTAACCAGTTGCTGGTGGAAATGGATGGCTTTGGTACAGACAGCGGTATCATCATACTGGCGGCAACCAACCGCCCCGATGTACTGGACAGTGCACTGCTCCGCCCGGGAAGATTTGACCGCCAGATCACCATTGACAAGCCGGACGTAAAAGGCCGGGAAGAAATTTTTAATGTGCATCTTAAACCAATAAAAAGGTCTGCGAAGCTCGATGTATTCAAGCTGGCAGAGCAAACACCGGGGTTTGCGGGGGCAGATATTGCAAATGTATGTAATGAAGCCGCTCTTATAGCCGCAAGAAAAGGAAAGACAGAAGTAGAGATGGATGATTTCCAGGATGCGATTGACCGTGTTATCGGCGGGCTGGAAAAGAAGAACAAGATCATTTCACCTGACGAAAAGGAAATTATTGCATACCATGAGGCGGGTCATGCCATTTGCGGCTGGTTTTTGGAACACGCCTACCCGCTGCTGAAGGTAACGATCGTTCCCCGGGGCACCGCTGCTCTGGGCTATGCTCAGTATACTCCCAAGGAGCAATATTTATATAATACCGATCAATTGAATGACCAGATCTGTATGACGCTTGGCGGCCGCGCCAGCGAAGAGATCTTCTTCGGGAAAATTTCGACCGGGGCAAGCAACGATCTTCAGCAGATCACCAAGATCGCTTATTCTATGGTAACGGTATATGGTATGAACGAAAAGATCGGGAATATCAGCTACTATGATCCCCAGCAGGAAAACTATTTTACCAAGCCCTATAGCGAAGAGACCGGGAAGCTGATTGATGAAGAAGTAAGAAAGGTTATTGAAAGAGCTTACACACGGACAAAGGCATTGCTTACAGAAAAGAAGCAGCAGGTTGAGGTCATTGCCAAAGAGCTGCTGACCCGTGAAGTGCTTTTCCAGAGCGACCTGGAATCGCTGATCGGCAAGCGGCCTTTTGAAGAAAAAAAGCCGGCAGATGTTGTTCATCATTCGGGTCATGAGGATGGAGGCATAAGCGCAGGCGTGCCTCCTGCAGAAATTATTCCTGCATCGTAAAAGAATTTCAATATAAACTATAAAAAGGCAGCCCCGGGATCCGGGGCTGCCTTTTTAGCAAGTATTATGATCAGCGCTCTTCTTGGCATTTTCATCTCTCACTATTTCATATCAGCTGGTTTACTTTTAACGGAGGAATAATAGTGAGATTATTTTTTACCAGATAAAATTCAGCAACTCATTAGAATGCCGGATAACCTGGATTTTGAACCAGATTAGGGTTGGAAGAATGTTGAGGACCTGGTATCGGGAACAATCTTGTATAGGTTCCCGGGTCAGATGGTTTCGCCGGTGAACGAGTACCTCCGCGGGCTCCGTCAAAATAATGGGTACCGTCTGCTACATCAAAACGGATAAGATCTTGTCTTCTCCAACCTTCCCAGGCCAGCTCTCTTGCTCTTTCTGCCAACAGATTTGCAGGAGTAACATTAGCGCTTGTCCAGTTATGCGTGGCATCGCCGCTATATGCACGAAGCCTTACCTGATTTATCAATTCATCAGCAGATCCCGTAGCCCCAACAGGTGCACCGCGCATGATGGCCTCAGCTCTCATAAGAATGATGTCTGCCAATCTGAAAAGTGCAACGTCATTGCTTTGACTTCCATTTGCACCTGCCTCTGGATAATACTTGATTTGTCTTGCACCGGATAATCTCCCTGCATTAGACGGATCGGAAAGTAATGTAAAGCTTGGTTGGTAAGCTAATGGCATATCATCATATAATAAATCGGTGGCTGAATACGCCAACACATTCTTATCAGGTGGGTAGGGATACAGGTCTGAGTATTGCTGTCCTACCAGGAATTGCCCGGTTCTTTGGTCTTTGAAGCTGCGATAGATTTTTCCACCGTTATTGGAATATGTAGAAGCGGTATCGAAATTGCCATAATAAAAATCTCCGTGAGTACACCAACCATTATACATGCTTCCCGGTAACAAAGCAAATGTCGGATTCTGGTTGTAATGCAGGGTCTGGCGTTCCTTATCATTACCACCGATATATTTATTATCAAATGGCACTACGAAAATATTTTCTTTAGAAGCGTCATTTTGTGGCTTGAAGTTATCAAAGTACCCCGGTTCCAGGGAATATTTGCCGGATAAGATAATAGAATCACAGGCTGCGGCGCACTCTGCCCATTTAGCAGTGCCTGTATATACCTGCGCATTCAGATATAATTTTGCCAGTACTGCAAAGCCCATCCATTTCGTAGCCCTGCCGTACGTTGTTAAATCTACAGTTGAAGAAAGTAATGGTATATTTTCCTTCAATTCAGACTCAATAAAATCAAATACTTCCTGGCGGGTATTATTTTTAACTGTGCTGGGGTCAATCTGGAAGCTGTTTACAATGGGCACATTTCCATATGTATCTATTGCCAATAGATAATAATAAGCTCTCAACACCTTAAGTTCCGCATTGATGTTATCAATATCAGATGGCTTTTCGCTCAACCCATTAACAACATCTAAAATAAAATTACATTTACCAATCCCTCCGAATATGGTTGACCAAACGCCATTAACCATATCATCATTCGCCGTCCAGGTATGCAGATACATACGCTGGTGTCCTCCATTATCATACCAGTCATTACCACGGGTAGGAATAATGATTTCGTCTGTAGTTACACCCTGCATCTCCTGGTAATCCCATATACAAAGTCCCTGCAATTGTGTATATGCCGGAGCTATTCCTGCAGCAACCTGGTCTGCTGTAGACCAAAAGTTAGAGTTTTCAATATTGCTGTAAACCGGTGTATCCAGTTTGGTACATCCGGAAAACGCCAGGCTTATTATAAAAATTGATTTTATCAGATATTTCATATCACAATTATTTTGAGGTAACAGATACTGTTTATTTAATTGATAAGTTTACTCCCAGGCTGAATGAACGTGCTTTGTAATAAGCATTGTCTGCATTGAACATATCAATGTAAGCATTATTGGTACCCGCTATCTGAATTTCAGGATCCAAACCTGTATACTTAGTTATAACAAAAAGATTATTTCCCGTAATAAAGAATCTCAGGTTATCGAAATGCTCAGATATTTTACCAACAGTGTAACTTAACGTTGCATTGTCTAATCTTAAAAAAGAAGCATCTGAGAGCCACTTGTCGGAAGCAACCTTATCGTCCTTGTCGCCGCTTTCCAACCCGGTTTTTGTTGTATTTCCGTTTTTCAGGTTTTGCACATTATCAATCAGCATGCGTGTATTATTGAAATATTTATTTCCCGAAACGCCACGGAGAAAGAAATTGAATGACCAGCTTTTATAAGTTATCAGGTTATTAAAGCCGTAGGTAAATTTAGGTGCAGGATCAATATATCTTTTCATATCGTCATTTAGCCCATCTTTGCCAATAGTGCCATTTTTCCCATCGTCAAATAATTCTTTGCCATTAGCATCAAGCCCTACATAGTGAGGCAGATAAAATACATATGGAGAATAACCTACCTGCAAATAGGTGATCGGGTTATTGGATAATCCCCTTCCCTGTGCGTAACCGGCAGCGATATGATCGGTATTAAGGTCATATCCATTATATGTTCCGTGAAGGCTCTGCACTCTTGTTTTAACAAAACTGATTTGACCGCCAAGGGTCCAGCGTACATTTTTTTCCTTAACAATGTCTCCGCTCAATTGAACTTCTACTCCCTTGTTTGTTAAATCACCAACATTTGCCCATATATTACTAACAAAAAATGGAGGCGTGGGTACGGTGTAATTATATAACAAATCTCTCGTTTTGTCATTAAATACATTAATATTACCAGAAACCCGGTTGTTTAATATGGAGAAATCAAGCTGAATATTCATCCCCTGACGGGTTTCCCATTTTAAATCAGGATTGGCATTTTGAGAAGGAGAATAGGCCCTGCGGTAATTGAATGCGGGAGTAGCCGGATTATAAAAGGTGCCGCTTCCACCTAACAGTAAGAGTGTTTGATAAGGATTTATAGCGTCAGAATTACCGGTTCTGCCCCACCCGGCACCCAGCTTCAGTTCGTTAAGCCATAAGGCATCTTTTAAAAACTCCTCCTGCGTTAATCGCCAGGCAATAGCAACTGACGGAAAATAACCCCATTGATGGTTGGTGCCAAATTTTGAAGAACCGTCCCGGCGTAAACTGGCAGTTAAATAATAGCGCGTGTCGTAATTATACATTACACGCCCCATAAATGAAATCAGTTTATATGCATCTTTAAATGAGCTTACTGAATTTCTTGCAGGGTTTCCGCCGCCAAGATTGTTATTCTCGTTGGGGTCATACAGGTAATTTTCTCCTGCAGCACGTCCATTATTTGTAGTGAAATAGTTATACTCGTATACAGCCGTTGCATTTATGTTATGCTTATCATTCAGGGTCTTTACATAATATGCATGTAATTCTCCCCGTTTAGAATCATTGTTTTCAACATACTTATTACCGTTATTAATATTTCCATATCCAGGCAATACCGGCTGATAATAATCAGACTGCCGGTTAAAGTAAGACATTGATCCGGCCACGCCAAGTTTTAATCCATCAATGATTTCATAATCTACAGAGCCGTTCCACAGGTTTGTTTGATCTACAGAGCGGTTCAATTGCATTTCCTGCTTAGGCACTGGATTATAAATATCATAGTCATTGCGGAAAGCATAATAATTACCTGTTGAATCATATACTGATGCAATAGGCGCCATTTGAAGGGCATAGTAAAAGATACTGAAATCAGTCCATTTTGTATTGGCCCGGTTGGCATTTACACCAAGATTAATGGTAAGCTTATTGTTAAATGCTTTTTGTTGAGCATTTAAATTCAAGCCGTACATTTCTTTTCCGGAGTTAATAACTATTCCCTGGTTGTTTAAATAACTTAACGAACCATGATAGTTAAAGCCTCCTGTTCCGCCGGATATTCCTACATTATGGCTTGTAGTGGGAGCTGTTCTTGTTATGGCATCTACCCAGTCTGTGTTGCCGTTTTTAATGGTAGATCCTCCTGCAAAGTTATCTGTTGTACCACCCGCGGCAACAAACTCTTTAGCATTGAGCAGGTCATATTTTTTGGCATTCTTATCAAATCCGATCATGCCGGTATAATCAACCTGTGTTCTTCCTGCACGGCCTCTTTTGGTTGCAATAAGAATAACCCCATTTGCACCTCTTGCTCCGTAAACCGCGGTTGCAGATGCGTCTTTTAATACATCATAGCTAACGATATCGGCCGGGCTTATGCTGGAAATTTGATTGGGGTCTGGTAGTTGTACTCCGTCAACAACAATAAGCGGAGCCTGGTTACCGGTTAAAGAAGTTTGTCCGCGCAAACGGATACTGATATTCTGGTTAGGGTCGCCACTGGGCTGTGTAATTACAAGACCAGATACTTTGCCCGCAATCTGCTGAACAGGGTTATTGACCGGACCCTGGTTAAAATCTTCGCTGCTTATATTAGCAACAGCCCCGGTAAGATCTTTCTTTCGGGCTGTACCATAACCTATTACTACAATATCTTTCAGGCTTTCGGCATCTTCCGTGAGGGTTACTTCCAGGCTGCTTTTGCCGGCAATGGAAACTTCCAGCGTTTTAAATCCTACATAGCTGAAAACCAGGACAGCATTGGGGCTGGTAACATCAATGGAAAAAAGCCCTTCTGCATCGGAAGAGGTGCCATTGGTGGTGCCCTTTTCTATTACAGTAACCCCATGCAGCGGCTCCCCGATGGAATTGCGTATTTTTCCCTTTATCGTAACTGCCTGGGGAAGGTCGTTTAGCAACGGCTGATTTTCTTTTATATTGCTTAAGACAATTAGGGTATTGCCTACCCTCTGGTATTGTAAAGTTGTCTTCTCCAGCAACTTATTCAATACCGTGGTAAAGGGCGCATCTTCCATGCTTAAGGTTACCTTAGGCCATTTCAGCAAGATGTCGTCTTTATATACAAAACGATAGGAACTTTTTTCTTCAAGGTCTTTCAGCGCCTTTTTTAATTCGATTTTCTCAAATTTGACAGTTACATTTTGTCCGAAACCGTTGGCAAGTACCTGTGTGGAAAAAATTATAGTGAGGATCAAGGTAATTTTAGTCATTATAACATATTTAAAATAACTATTTACCCACTCTTTTGCAGGTGCAAATGCAAGTTTTTTCATATTTTGCATAATGATTTAATGTAAAGGAATGCCGCATTGTTTATGCGGTTTTTCTTTTGCCCGGCGGAAGATGGTACGAACATCTTCCGCTTTTTTTGTTTATTGATTTATGTGAGTCTCTTCATACTTAAGCAGTATTTTGGTAAAAAATATGGTTTGCAATAAATCGTTTTTATAAACAGTATTTATTTTTTTGTAAAAATGAGCACTTCATTATTGTGAATGCTGAAGTCAATGCCATCGGCTATTTTTAAAGCAGTTAATACATTCTGCAATGTTTCCCCGTCAAAAATAGCCGTGTATGTACCTCTTTTCAGGGTTTCGTCCTGTATGGAAATTTTGACGTTATACCACCGCTCCAGCTTTTTACATACCTCTCCCAGTGTTTCCCCGTCAAAAACCAGCTTGTTATCCATCCACAAAAGTTCCGGGCTGTTTTTATATACCGGGTCTTTCCTGAGCGCTTTTACCA
Source organism: uncultured Terrimonas sp. (assembly GCA_964461595.1). Taxonomy (GTDB): domain Bacteria; phylum Bacteroidota; class Bacteroidia; order Chitinophagales; family Chitinophagaceae; genus Agriterribacter. The sequence goes on from CAYWVB010000043.1 coordinate 31,763, forward strand.
CCAGCAGCGCATTGCCGGTCTCTTTGCTGTTCTCAACGGTATCAGGGGAGGAAGGATGCTTTACTATGAGCTTTTCATTAGGTCTCAGAATGATTTTCTTTTCCGGGCTGCCTTTGATGCTCACTTCTACCCTGCCGCTGATCAGAGCTGTTTCGGTTTCGCTTTCATTCTTATACGACTTAACATTAAAGGTGGTGCCTAATACTTTTATATCTATCACGCTGGTGTGAATGATAAAAGGCCGGGAAGAATCTTTCTTTACATCAAAGAAAGCTTCCCCTTCCAGCTGCACTTCGCGCACATTGCTTTTAAAGGGTTCATCATAGTATATTTTGCTGTCGGCATTGAGCCAAACTTTTGTGCCGTCAGACAACTGAACGGTAGTCCTCGACCCTCTTTGTGTGGCAATAATATTGGCAACATTATTCTTCCTGCTTTCTATGTGATGCGCTCCGTTATAAAAATAAGTCCAACTCAGGAATAATATTATTACGCTGCCCGCAGCCGCCAGGTAGTAGAACAATCTTTTTTTGCTTTTTCTCCGGGGTAGCGTTATAACAGCCTGCGTGTCAGCGGGCAGCATTTCTTTCGACAACTCTTCCGCCTGTTTTAGTCTTACCAGATGATCGCTGAATGGAAGAGCCGGTTCCCGGTGCGGAGGGTTTTCTTTCCATATCCCGAAAATTATATCCAGCTTTAATGCTGTTTCGGGGTATTGTTGTTTTAGTCCGTCCAGCTCTCGTAATTCTTCACTGGTAGCCTCACCACTTAGCTTTAAACTTACTAATTCCCAGAAACGTTGTTGATCCATAAAAAAGCGTGCTGTTTGTAATAGACTTATGTATGAGCTAATATGTACCAAAACCCGGATAAATTTTTTTACGGGCAGAGAACAGAGAAGCGGTTAAAGCCGGGAGTGTTTATTTTTTGCTGTAATCAGGCTTTCATGAATATATTCGGGCAGTATTGCTCCCATTTTACGAACGGCAATAGCCAACTGATTTCTTACAGTAAGCGGGGACAGCTCCATTATTTCCGCTACCTGCTTATAGCTCAGTCCATCTTCTTTAATTAATTTGAAGATAACCTTGCATTGTGAAGGTAATTGATTGATGGCGGCATTTATCCTTTTCATCAGGTCGGTCGAGATGCAATAATCAGAGGGGTCTTTTACTTCAATCAGCACGTCTTCCCAATCGTCCTGCGAATAGCGCACAACATTATATTTCCTGTCTTTATTTAAATAATCTATAGTCCTGTTGCGAACGCTGGTATAGAGATAAACGCTTATGTTGCCAACTTCCGGGAGGCGTTTCCGGGACTGCCAGACTTTTATAAATACATCCGACACAATTTCTTCTGCCTGCTGTTTTGACTTGATAAGGGAAAGCGCAAAGCTGTATAAACGGGAATAAAAAGCATGATACAGTTCTTCATAGGCAGCTATATCATTATTACCAATATGTATTAATAAATCCTGTATGGATGATATTTGTTTTCTCATGCAATCGCTGGTGATATAGAACTAAAATAAAAGGGCTTTACTTTTAATTCACGGGACAATTTAACAAATAATTTTGTTCCGGTCTATAAAATGATGGTTTCCCGTTACCTTTGGCAATATTTATCTCCACTAATGCAAATCCCTGCAGGAAAAAAAATATATTTTCTTTCTGATTTCCATCTCGGTGTTCCCGATCATGCTTCCAGCCTGCAACGGGAAAAGCTGGTCGTCAGGTTTCTTGATGAGGTAAAAAAAGATGCTGCCGCCATTTTTATCGTAGGCGACCTGTTTGATTTCTGGTATGAATACAAAAAAGTAGTTCCCAAAGGATTTGTGAGAATACTCGGTAAAATGGCCGAAGTTACTGATAGTGGTATTCTAATATATTTCTTTGTGGGAAACCATGATATGTGGATGAACGGGTATTTTGAGCAGGAGCTTAATATACCTGTTTACTACGAACCCAGGACATTTGAGTTTAACGGCAAACGTTTTTTAATTGGTCATGGCGACGGGCTTGGGCCTGGCGACAACGGCTATAAATTTCTTAAAAAAATATTCCGGAATAAATTTTGCCAGGCGCTTTTTGGGATCCTTCCTCCCTATATTGGAATGGGGATAGCGCACCGGTCGAGCAAAAGCAGCCGGGCGGCAACCGGGGAAAACGATGCTAAATTTTTAGGTGAAGAAAATGAATGGCTGATTATCTACTGTAAAGAGATGCTGCAAAAGGAGCATTATGATTATTTTATTTTCGGTCACCGGCATCTGCCCATAGATTTTTCTCTGAAAAATAACAGCAGGTATATTAATTTAGGCGACTGGATCCGGTATTACAGTTACGCTGAATTTGACGGCGAAAATCTTTATCTGAAATATTATCAGCATTGAAGATCATTTCTATCTTTATTATCACAGTAGCCTTTGCCTTAAGATCATTCGGGCAAACGGATACTTCAGGCGCCGGGGCGTTGCTGGGTAATGCCATTGAACGGGTAGAAACAAGCGGCATAGCCTATTTTACCGCAGACAATCTCGGGAATATATATATCCTTACTGCGGAAGGGCTACTAAAAAAATACGGAAGCAAAGGCGATTCTCTCAACGTGTTCAATGAGGTGAGGCGTTATGGAAATGTATATGCCATGGATGTCACCAATCCTCTTAAAGTAATATTGTATTACAAGGATTTCTCCACGGTAGTGATGCTCGGCCGGTTTCTTAACCGGATCAATACCGTTGACCTGCGTAAAGCAGGCGTTTTCCAGGCAAAAGCGTTGGCGCTCTCCTACGATAATAATCTTTGGGTCTTTGATGAGCAATCGGCAAAGCTTAAAAAGATAGGAGATGACGGAAAGCTTATCATGGAAACAACTGATCTGCGACAGGCCCTTACCCGGGTTCCGTCTCCTCAAAAAATAATTGACCGGGATGGGTTTGTATACCTCTGCGATGAAGATAAGGGGATATATATTTTTGACTATTACGGCACTTTAAAAAATGAGCTGGCATTGACTGGTATCAGAGATATACAGGTGATTAATAAAACGATCCTTGGTAGAAAGAATGGTAGTTTTGTGCGTTACCAGTTGGGTACCCTTGATCTCATGCATGCGAATTTGCCGCCGCAGATAAAGCCTTCGTACCATATTTGCATTATGCAGCAGGGCATTTATGTGGAGGACGGTGCGGGAGTTACCCTGTATCCTTATAAACAGTAAAACCAGAGCACCGGGTAATGGATAGTATTTTTGATAAAACCGTTTTAGACAACAGCATAGGGGATTATACCGTAGTGGCGCTGGTCATCCTGGGAACCGTTGTGTTGAAAAAATTCTTCAGCAGGCCGCTCGCTGCTACTATTATATGGTTGTTGCAGGCTGTGGGCCGGCGGGTAGACCGCAAGGCATTTATTGATCTCATTCTTCAGCCGCTTGAAGATTTCCTGATGGTATCTACCGGGTTCCTGGCACTCGCTTCACTTCATTTTCCCGTGGTGCTGCAGCGTAATTTTTATCATACCAATACAAAGATCATTGTTGAACGTATTGCCCTGGCAATAGTGATCGTTTATTTCTTCCGCCTGCTGATAAGAATGATAGATTACCTGGCCTATGTTATCAGCAAAAACGGTGGAGAAGAGCAGGGAGAGAGCCAGCACCAGCTCGTCATTTTTTTTAAAGATTTTCTGAAGGCGATCGTAAGCATTGCCGGCATATTTGTGATCATCAAATTTGCTTTTGGCTACCAGATCTCGGAGCTGCTTACCGGCCTTGGTATTGTGGGCGCTGCGCTTGCTTTGTCGGCAAGGGAAAGTCTCGAAAACCTGATAGCTTCCTTTATCATCTTTTTCGATAAGCCTTTTGCTGTTGGCGACAGCCTGAAGGTGCAGCATGTTACCGGCACGGTAGAAAAGATCGGGCTGCGGAGCACGCGTATACGCACTACCGAAAAAACTTTTGTAAGCGTCCCCAACAAGCAAATGGTAGACAGCATACTTGATAATTTAACATTACGCACCCAGCGACGTGCCGACCTCAGGCTGGAGCTTGCCACTTCAACAGGCGTGCAGCAGCTTGAAGATTTTTTAAGAGGGATAGACAAGGTATTATTGCACCCAAAGGTTGAAAAAAAGACCGTCTTTCTCAGCGATATATTGCAGCAGGGCGGTTATCTTATACATATAGAATACTACGCAGCTCCAATTCCTATTGATGATTTTAATGCGCTTAAGCAGGAAATAAATCTTGCCGTAATTCAGTTGTTGAATGCGCTGGATATTCAGCTTGTGACCATACGGAAAGCCGAGATGTGAACCACTAAGACACCAAGACATAAAGGTGCATGAAGCATTTTCTTTGCGTGAACCCCTTTAACCACAACGATATCTCACAAATATAACAGCTCTCTTGATAATATGGAAAGCCCGATAGGGTCTCCTGTTTTGAAATTGTTGTGAGCGGAATATACCGTTATAGTATAGCCATTGCAGTCTGCTTCTGTTTCGTAGCCGTTGCCCAGGAAAGAAATGCCTTTTACAATGGCAGGATATTTAAAGTCTGTGTCTGCTACAGGACAGATACCCAACTGCTCCGGTCGCAAAAAGATCTTTTGTTCCCGTATTGCATTATTTGCATGCAACAGCTCGGAGGGCGGTATCATGTTGTATTTTCCAAACAAACCGGCTATATATTCATTTTCAGGCTTTGTATATAATGCATGCGGTGTCCCGGATGTAATGAGCCGCCCGTTTTGCATTACCAGCACCGTGTCGGCCCAGGATAATATTTCATATGGGTCGTGGGATACCAGCATGCTGCTGATGTTCAGGCGCCGGCTGATACCGGCAAGCACCGATTTCAATTTTGTCTTGTGAATATAATCGAGGTTGGAAAATGGTTCGTCAAGCAGCAGTAACCTGGGAGAAGAAACAAGCTGCCTGGCGAGAGCTATGCGTTGCCGCTCGCCGCCCGAGAGCTGGCTGGTCCACCTTTTACGGAGATGGGCAATATCGCAGATGCTCAAAATTGCTTCCGCAGTTTTTTCTTCGAGTCGGTTAAGATAGTCAAGCTCCTCTTCCACCCTATAGGAGTTTCGAAGCTCAAAATGCTGGGAGAGGTAGGCAATACCGGGGTGTCCGGGAATAAGCTTTTCATGCGGTCCTTTTATCCGTTCTCCTTCAAAAAAAACAGTTCCCCGGTCGGGCTGGATAAGTCCGGCAATTATTTTCAGCACAGTGCTTTTCCCCGAGCCTGTTTCTCCGGCAATAGCAATTTTTTGAAATGGTTTTTGTGAAAAGCTGATATCATTCAGCTCAAAGCCCGGATCAATTTTTACAGAGATCCCCGATACGGTCAAAAATCCCATAGGCGTAAAAGAACAAAGATAAGAAGAAGCTTAACAAGCAGGGGTAGCGTATATGTCTGTCGGAAAGTGTTAGCGATGCTGGCTATAATAATTGACCGGTATCTGAGACCGGAGAAAAGCAATTTCGCTGTCGGTAAGCGCCGGGGCTGTTACGGCGCCCACTATGTCATCAAGCTGTTGTTGGGTGCGAATACCTACCACCGCCGAAGTGATTGCGGCTTGCTGCAATACGAATTGCAATGCAGTTTGAGCGGCATTCCTGCTCATGCCCGAAATGGCGTGTACTGCCGAAGACATTTTATATACTTCATCAACGGTATAATTGAGATAAGTGTCCGCGGGTTTATCTGCCAGTAAGCCCCCGGCCAATGTACCTCTTGCCAGCACCCCGATATTATGCTCCTCCAGGAGAGGAAGGCATGTTTCTTCGGGGCGTCTGTCGAGCAGGCTGTATTGCATCATCACACTTACTATATTGGAGCGTTGTATGTACTCGCGTATAACATTGGGACGTATGGAAGAAATGCCATAGTACCTGATCTTTCCCTGCTGCCGCAATATTTCAAAAGCATCAATGGTCTCATCTATCGGGTCGTCAGTTGTTCCTCCGTGCAGCTGGTACAGGTCAAGATAGTCGGTTTGAAGCCTTTTCAGGGTACCTTCTACCGAGGAGAGGATATGTGCTTTTGTCGGGTTCCAGTCGAGGACACCGCTTCCGTCCGTCCTGCGCTGGTTGCCTGCTTTGGAGGCTATCAGGATCCTGTCCCTTTTTCCTTTCACGGCCTTTCCAAGCGTCTCTTCATTAAAGCCATCCTGGTAAATATCTGCAGTGTCAAAATAATTTATGCCTGCATCAATGGCATTGTTAATCAGCGCGGCATTTTCTTTGTCGTTTTTGCCAAGAGACATGCACCCGAAAGCGATCCCGCTTACAGACAGCGTTGATTTGCCCAAAACATGCAAATGCATAGAAAAAGGTTTTCGTGTTACAAAGTTCTGGTAAACAACGTATATACAGCGTTTTTTATTTGACCTGACCAATAATTTACTGATTACATTTGCAGGTATGCAAATTGAGAAAATGTATGATCGTTTCCTGGAACACTCTTCGGTGGAAACAGACACCAGGAAATTAAAAGCAGGCGATATATTCTTTGCGCTCAAAGGCCCAAGCTTTAACGGGAATCTTTTTGCCAGGCAGGCGCTTGACCTCGGAGCTTCTTATGTGGTGGTAGATGAAAATCCAGGCTTTACCGACGACCGGATCATCAGAACGGAGAACGTGCTGGAGACGATGCAGGCACTGGCGGGCTATCACCGGCGTCAGTTCGATATACCGTTTATTGCTATCACCGGGAGCAATGGCAAAACCACAACGAAGGAACTGATCCACACTGTGCTTTCATCTACCTACAGAACATATACAACCGAGGGCAATCTCAACAATCATATTGGCATACCGCTTACTTTGCTGCGTATAAAAAAAGATGCAGAGATAGCGGTGATAGAAATGGGGGCAAACCACCAGAAGGAGATCGAAGGGTACTGCCGGTATACTGCGCCTACCCACGGCATCATTACCAATTGCGGGAAAGCCCACCTGGAAGGCTTTGGCGGGGTAGAAGGCGTGAGAAAAGGGAAGGGTGAGCTGTATGATTACCTGAGGCTGCATAAGGGAACCGCCTTTGTGATGTGGGATTATGACTATCTCCGGGAAATGAGCAAAGGCATAGCGCATATACATACCTACGGTACTTCTGATGCAGAAGTATCTGGCAAGGCACAGCTTAGCGGCGCCTTTCTGCAGGTGACTTTAGCAGGATATAACGGCACGATCATCAATACCCGGCTGGTGGGGGAGTATAATCTGCCCAATGTGCTGGCAGCTGTAGCAGTCGGGCAATACTTCAAAGTAAGCGACGAAAACATAAAAGCTTCGATAGAAGCATACTCCCCCTCCAACAGCAGGTCGCAACTGCTGGAAAAAAACGGGAGCAGGATCATACTGGATGCATACAATGCCAATCCAAGCAGCATGAAAGCCGCCATAGAAAACTTTTCAAAATCGGCGGATAAAAATAAAATACTTGTGCTCGGAGCCATGAAGGAGTTAGGCCCTGAAAGCAGGGATGAGCATGAAAACCTCGTAGCGCTGATAAAAAAATACCCCTGGCGCAAGGTGATACTGGTAGGAGAAGATTTTAGCGGTATCGCCCCCTCTTTTCCTTTTTTTGCCAGCGCCGCTGAAGCCGCTGCATGGCTGAAAGATAATAAGATCAAAAACGGCACATACCTCATCAAAGGCTCAAGAAGCATGAAAATGGAAGCCGTGCTTGATGCGCTGTAAGGTGTGAGTTGGGCAGAGGCTGGTGTGCATCATACATCAGGCAGCCGAAAAGCAGACCCCATTTTTCTGCTATATATTTCGTTTTAAATAGTCACCTTTGCAAAAATTTCTGGACAATGGCTGATGAAAAAAAACCCGGCTACCTGGTTTCTGTTTTGGATAACAGGTGCCCAAGATGCAGAAGAGGGAAACTGTTTACCAGCAGCAATCCCTACAAACTGAAATCTGTTCTGAAGATGAATAAGGCATGCCCAGTCTGCGGCCAGCCGACAGAAATAGAAGTGGGTTTTTATTATGGTACAGCCTATGTGAGCTATGCTTTAACAGTGGCTTTTTGCATCACCACTTTTGTTGTATGGTGGATACTGATCGGTTTTTCTGTAAAAGACGGGGATTATCGCCTGCTATGGTGGGGAATAATGAATGCGGTGCTGCTGATAGCGCTCCAACCTTTTTTTATGAGATTATCCCGCACCATGTGGCTTTCCTGGTTTGTGAAATACGAGCCCGAATGGAAGCACAAGCCTATTTCTAAAGAATCCATAGAGCGGATTGTTCCGGAGCAGATGAACAACTGGTAATGTTACGTGAGACAGCAGCCAAACCAACTTTCAGGCTCCTGCCATACAGGTTTCTATTCTTTTGGCCTGCCGGCAATTTCAGAAAATACTGGCCTGTTCCGGCTCATTTGTTATATTGGGCACTGGTATAGATTGCGTTTGCCGCAGCGTGGGAAAGAATTTTGCTCAAATTTCATGCATGTTTCACTATGGCTTTATTGATCATTGCTGTCTGCATTATCCTTCTTGTATTGCTGATCACCTGGGGAAAAACCAATGCTTTCCTTGCCTTTTTACTGGTTTCCTTATTGGCGGGCGCATTGCTCGGTATCCCTCTTAACCAGCTTGCCGGCGCAGTGGAAAAGGGAATGGGTGATACGCTCGGGTCTCTTACTGCTGTAATTATGATGGGAGCGATGCTCGGAAAACTGGTGGCAGAAAGCGGCGCCGCGCAACAGATAGCGTCTTCACTTATGAAAGTATTCGGAGTACGCTATATTCAGTGGGCGCTGATGATCACCGGATTTGTGATCGGGATTCCTCTTTTTTATAATGTGGGATTTGTGCTTATGGTGCCCCTGATATTTTCTGTTGCCTACCAGTATAAGCTGCCTGCCGTTTATATCGGGTTACCCATGTTGGCCTCTCTTTCTGTTACGCACGGTTACCTCCCTCCGCATCCTGCCCCGGCAGCGTTGGTAACCCAGTTCAATGCTAATATGGGATTAACATTGATGTATGGGCTTATCGTGGCTATTCCTGCAATCATTGTTGCCGGTCCGGTATTCAGCCGTACATTAAAAAATATTAACTCAGTTCCCCTCCGGATTTTTCAGCCGGCAGTCATTTCTGAAGATAAGCTGCCAGGCCTCTTCAATAGCCTGGCCAGTGCAATGCTACCTGTAGTGTTGCTGATCGCTACCACTGTGCTCCCCTTGCTTTTGCCGGGAACAGAAGTTATCCGGAATGTATCTGCCTTTTTCGGCAATGCAATGATAGTAATGCTGATAGCGCTTGTTATTGCAACATTTTCTCTTGGAAGAAGCTCCGGCATGAGCATGAAAAAGATAATGCAGGTATATGAAAGCGCCGTAAAAGATGTGGCAATGATATTGCTGATCATTGCCGGCGCCGGGGCATTCAAGGAGGTGCTGACAGTAAGCGGAGTGAGCAACAATATAGCCGGTGTACTTGAGGGATGGCCGCTGCATCCTCTGGTGTTGGCATGGATCATTGCCTGCATTATAAGGGTATGTATTGGCTCGGCAACGGTAGCCGGCCTTACTACGGCGGGAATAGTGGCGCCGCTTGTAGCACAGGGCCGGGCAGACCCCAATCTCATGGTGTTGTCTATCGGCGCCGGCAGCCTTATGTTCTCCCATGTGAATGACGGCGGTTTCTGGTTGTTCAAAGAATATTTCAACCTGAGCGTAAAAGACACACTGCGGTCCTGGTCGCTGATGGAAACCATCGTGGCGATAGTGGGACTTGCGGCTGTGATGACGCTCAATGTTTTTGTGGGAAGATAGCAATAGTTACAGTTTCGCCAGCGCCGCTTTAGCCGCAGGGCTTACTACAAGAGCGCCGCTTATGGCAGCCCGTTCCTGCAGCAGCTCATCCCAGTTGTCCGTTCCCGCCCAGATTATTTTTTTCAAAGCCGACATAGCTTCAGTGCCTGAGTGTAATAGTACATTTGCCAGCCGGTTTACAGATTCGTCCATGCTTTCAACATCCGGATGCAGCTCCGCGAACAGTCCTCTTTTCCTTGCCCAGTCGGCTGGTCGCCACATCGTGGCATCAATAGCCATCTGGCTGAAAGCGGCAACGCCCATCTTTTTTTCAATAACAGGCGCCACAACAAAAGGACCAATGCCTATGGAGAGCTCACTTAATTTAATATCAGATCTTTCCATCCCGATAGCATAATCTGCTGCAGCAATAAGTCCTACTCCTCCTCCTACACTCTTGCCCTGCACCCGGACAATGATGAGCTTTGGACATTTTCGCATGGTATTGATTACACTGGCAAACCCGCTGAAGAACTGTTTTCCCTGCTGCTCGTTTTGAATATCTTTTAATTCCTTTAGGGAGGCGCCTGCACAAAATGCACCTTCTCCGGCAGAGCGCAGCAGTATTACTTTAGTATCATCATCCATACCGGCGCTATGTATTTCATGGGCTAAGGCCTGCAAAATAGCGGAAGGAAGCGCATTGCTATGAGGGTGGAAAAACTCAATGCCTGTAATGCCATGCTTGTGCTCAACAAGAACATGACCTTCTTTTATATGATGTATCATGGCTTTGTATTTAAAATATGAATTTGCAAAAAGAGCAAAGAGAAGTACAAATTAATCAAAATCCTGTGGCCGGGATAGTATCTTTGTGCAAATTAATTAATGGTATTATGGTAAAAGGAACGGTATTGTTATTAATGACAGCATTGCTGTTTTCCTGTGGCAACGGATCGCAATCTCCTGCTGATGCCGGTCAGAATAACTCCTCTGTGCCCAAATCAAAGTCGGACAGCATGTATAAAGCCGTTATGGATGGTCATGATGCAGCGATGAGAAAAATGGGAGAAATAGCGAGGTACAGCACATTGATTCAGCAATACAAAGATTCACTGGAAAAATCCGGCTCAAGGGATATTTTGAAGAAAAGCGCTTTAGACAGTGCGCTGCAGGGACTGACAGCTGCAGATGAGGCGATGAACAAATGGATGGAAGCGTTTGACCCTGATAAGGCAGGAGCGGCGGAAGAGACCAGGCTGGCATTTTATACAAGTGAAAAGGAGAAGATTACCGCGGTGGAAACGAAGATGGACTCAAGCATTGTGGCAGCAAAAAAAATTACCGGTCGCTGAGATACAGATAGATCGGTGCGCCGGTAAATGATTTTTTTGATAGCTGCTGTCATGTCAAATGTGAGACGTGAAGCAACTATTTCACTTTTTTATCAATTTCAGCAGAGATGCTGTCGAAAATATTATCTATAGTGCCTTCTCCGGGAATATGTTTTACCTTATCAAACTTCATATAATAATCAGCCACTGCTGATGTCTTTTTATGATATTCGGCGATCCTCGCTTTTATTATATCTTCATTGGTATCATCGCTTCTGCCGGAGGTTTTGCCCCGGTTCAGGAGCCTGCTGATCAGTTCCGGTTCTGCCACATCAAGCGCCAGCATCAGGTGAATGGCGGTCTTTTTGAGCTTTAACAGCTTGTCCAGCGCTTCAGCCTGCGCTTCAGTTCTTGGAAAACCATCAAATAAAAATCCGTTGGCATCAGGATTGGCATCCAAAGCAGAGCTGATCATGCCGATCACCACTTCATCCGGAACGAGCTGTCCCCTGTCCATAAAACCCTTTGCTTCAAGACCTAAAGGTGTTTCAGCGGCAATCTCACTTCTGAGCAGATCGCCGGTAGAAAGATGCTTTAACCCATACGTATCAATAATTTTTTGAGACTGAGTGCCTTTTCCACTGCCCGGCGGACCAAATAAAATTAGATTGAACATGATAGTTTTTTAACCTTGGGTGAATGGCAAATATAAAGGAACATGGTTAATAATGCCTTAACAAATGAATGAATTTGTATATATGGGAGAATTTTTTTTAACAATCCGCTGCCTTCCGGTTATTGATATACATAAAGGTTCTTTTGTAATTTTATAAAGAGTGAAAATGAAGCATAATGTATACACGTATAAAAGCAGCTATCATATTGATAGCGCCGTTGGTATTTTTTCAATGCAGCTTTTCGCAGCCGGCAGAAAAAAAGCATGAACCAGCGGAGCAGGCATCTGCCACAGCACAAAAAAGCAATGTATATTCTCATACCGATACCTCCCGGGTTAATCTTAGCGACGAAGAATGGAAAAAAATATTGCCCGGGGAGGTATATTATATCGCCCGTATGAAAGGGACGGAAAGACCCTGGACCAGTAAATTTGAAAAATTCAAAGGAGTAGGAACATATTATTGTGCAGCCTGTGGAAATCCATTGTTCAGAAGTGATACCAAGTTTGACAGCGGGTGTGGCTGGCCCAGCTTTTATGAACCTATTACAAAAAACAGTGTGGTCTACCTGGAAGATAACAGCCTTGGTATGGAAAGAACCGAGGTTGAGTGCGGCAGGTGCAAAGCACATTTAGGACATGTATTTAATGATGGTCCCCCGCCAACGCATCTGCGATATTGTATAAACGGAGTGATCCTTGACTTTGCAAAGGCCTCGGCAATCCAAAAGAAATATACACAAAAGGTGAATTAAGGAATCGGGGCGGATGCTGCATTGCTAAAAAGGCTGTGCCTAAATGGTTAATTACTAATGCTATCAGGAGGTGCTGCGACGTGACGGCGAGCCGCATGCAGGAGGCTTCATGTGAAGAGCTTCATTACAGCGGTGAAGCAATCTCCTGATGAGCAAATCGCTTCGTTCCTCGCGATGCAGGGTAACAAATAATCCATTCTTTCGCTAAAGTCCCAAAGGTATATCCTGTGTTTTACTGCCATACAGTTCGGATAATCTGGAATACCGCATTCTCCTGCATTCAGTTTGTGGATTAATTGAC
>CAYWVB010000043.1:44714-50500 GCA_964461595.1 uncultured Terrimonas sp.
TTCGGATAATCTGGAATACCGCATTCTCCTGCATTCAGTTTGTGGATTAATTGACATTTGATAACAAATCAATGTCAAAAAAATCATTGCTGCAACAATATTTGAGGTAAAGTATTTGTTTCTATAACCGTGTATAGTGTAAACACTTATTGTAAATAGGGTATAATACTTATTTAATAGGTAACAACGGGCTGAAGGTTTTGCTATACACCGTATGCGTTTACCAACATCTAAACCTATTGAATACGGCAAAATGAAATCCAATTTACTCTCAGCAGTATTATTTTTTATATGCCTGCAAACTATTCAATCCCAAACTTCCTACACCTGGACCGGTGCAATATCTGCTTCATGGGGCACAGCAGCGAACTGGTCGCCGGGCGGTATTCCCGGAAGCGCCGATGATGTCAAGATCGTAGCGGCAGCCAATCCCTGTACCTTGAACGCGGGTATCGCTGTTAATAATATTACTCTTGCCGGCGGAACGCTCGACCTGAATGGCGCCACGCTCACCGTGAATGGCGCCACAGCTTTATTCACCTCCGGCAGCATTCAGAACGGGAGCCTTATTGTTGCCGCAGCCAATACGACCGCATCCGGCACGGGCACGGTAACTATGAATTGCGTCGTGAATATAACTTCGTCTTCCGTCAGCATTAGGAATACTACATTCCAGGGAAGCGTTACTATAACAAAAACAGGCTCTTCCAGCGACGGCAGCAACGGCAACAATATATTTAACGCGCCCGCAACAATAACGAATGCAGGTGGGGGCAATATCTATTTCGGTAATAGCGGCGCCGATCGCTTCAACAGCGTTGTAACCTTTAACAATACGGGCAGCGCTAACCTGTATATTGCTTATAACAGCAGTAATAATCTTTTTGGAGGAACAGCTACTTTCAATAATGCTCCTGTGGCCAATACCGGCATATATGTAAGCTGGAACGCTGCCGCAACGCTATTCAACAATGATATTATAGTTTCTTCTTCCAACGGTAGCGGCGTCCAGTTTTGCGGGGGAAGTACAACCGCCTCGGTAATATTATCTGCCGGTCATATCATTGATATTGGCGCCGGCGGCTTTTCATCGGGTGCGCTTTCATTAAGGCAATTCACGCAATCAGGCAACATGCCTGTTAACCTCCCGGCAGATGGCCAGGCGGAGATCAGGCTGGGCCCTTCCGCCAACTTTGGGGGTCCGCTGACAGTAAGCGCTTCCAATATTTATGTTTCAAATTCCGTATTTGACAAGGCGGTTACCCTTACTAAAACAGATGGCAGCTCCAGCAATGCATCTTCCGGAGGTAATACTTTCAATGCCACGTTAACGGTAAATTATATCTCATCCAGCGGTACCGGCTACTGGTCATTTGGGAATGGTGCTCCGGATATCTATAACGGGGATGTATATTCCAATAACAACAGCTTAGACAGGATAATTTTCGGGCATAATTCAACTAATAACCAATTCAACGGCAATTTCATCGTAACCCAGGCCGGTGCTTCAAAAGGGACCACCCTAACATGGAATACCGGTGCAAGCGCCGTTATGGCAGCAGGAAAAACGATCTTGCTTGGCGGCGCAGGATTCACTACGGGTTATCTTTACATCCAGGGATTTACTCAAAACGGGAATGCCCCCATCAACCTGCCGGCAACCGGCACTGCTTCCATATATATAGGAGCAGGAAGTGCAGTTAACCCTTCGGTGATAGGAGGAAGCTTCACCGTATCCGCTCCTGATATTTATGTACGTGGAGGAACATTTAACGGGGATGTTGCGATTACTAAAACCGGGGGCACCAATAATCATAACGACAGTAAGCAGAATATCTTTAACGCCGCATTGACCATACACCAGCAAAGCAGTTCAGGGTATTTCATGCTTGGGTATAATGCTGATGACCAGTTCAACGGTAATGTTGTCGTTACTTCTACGGGCACAGGCGGTATCAGCTTTGGATGGACCAGCGGCGCCGGCAAACCTACTCTTGCTCCCGGTAAAACAATTAGCATCGGCGCGGAAGGTTACAATGCCGGCTACCTGCAGTTCGGCGGTTTTATCCAGACAGGTAGCGATCCACTGAGTTTCAATTTAACGGGTACTTCTACTTTTTATGTAGTTAATCCCGGTACGCCCTCTACTTTTGGAGGCCCGCTTACCGTAACAGCTCCTGATATTTATATACGGGGCGGAATATTCAATAATGAAACGGTCTTTACCAAAACAGGCGGAACAAGCAATCACAATAGCGGCTATCAGAATATTTTTAACGGCAGGCTCACTATCAACCAGCAAAGCAGTTCCGGGTATTTTATGCTGGGATATAATGCTGATGATCAGTTTAACGATGATATCGTTGTTACATCCACCGGCACGAGTGGCATCAGCCTGGGCTGGACCGGCGGCACAGGTAAGCCATCGCTGGCGGCAGGAAAAACGATCAGCATCGGCGCCGCTGGTTACGATGCCGGCTACCTGCAGTTGGGTGGCTTCACTCAAAACGGCAGCGCCCCGATAAATCTTAATTTAACCGGCTCTTCTTCTTTCTATATTGTTAACCCCGGTACGCCATGCAGCTTTGGAGGCCCGGTAAATGTGACGGCCCCCGATATATATGTACGCGGCGGTATATTCAGCAACAATGCCACTTTTACCAAAACAGGAGGGGTCAACAACAATACCAATGGCTATCAGAATATTTTTAATGGAACACTAACGATAAACCAGCAAAGCAGTACGGGTTATTTTGCACTGGGTTATAACGCTGCTGACCAGTTTAATGAGAATATTACCGTAACTTCTACCGGGAGCGGAGGGATCTACCTGGGCTATTCTTCCGGTACAGGCAGCGCTGCATTAGCTGCAGGCAAAACAATTCTCGTAGGCGGCGCCGGTTTTAGCGCCGGTTTTCTGAGCCTGAATGCCTTTACGCAGGCGGGCAATGCTCCTATGAGCTTTACTTTTACGGGAGATAATACCTATCTCAGGTTTGCCCGGAATTCAGTGATCGGCGGGAACGTGGTAGTCAGCAGCCCCGATATTTATTTTGATGGATGTATATTTAACGGGACAGTAGATGCTACAAAAACCGGGAGCAGGAGTAATGCCAGCCGCGGGGGGAACATCTTCAACCGGAATTGTTCTATTACCAACAATGGAGATAATTACTGGGTGCTTGGAAACAATGATCCTGATACCTGGAATGATGATGTAGTGTTTACTGACGGAGGATCAGACCGCTTATTACCTTGCTGGTCATCGGCAGGCAACCAGTTCAACGGCAATATTTATGTAAATACTTCGGGCAGCGCAGCCGGCATACATTTTTGTGGAGGCAATGCTACAGCCACCGCTACCCTGGCCGCCGGCAAAGCAATACAACCGGGAGCTACAGGTCTTAATGCCGGCTATTTAATTCTTAAACAATTTACACAACTGGGTAATGCTCCTGTAAACCTTACACTCAGCAGTACCGCAACATACCTGCAGTTTGGACCTTCTTCTTCTTTTGGCGGCAATATCACTTCGTCAAGTCCAGGCTTATTTTTTAATGGCTGCACGTTTTCAGGAGTTGTCAATTCCACAAAAACAGGAACCACCAATGATGCAAGCAGCGGTAACAATATATTCAACAACAGCACTACGCTTACCAATGCCGGAGCAGGCTATTTGATGCTGGGAAACGGCAATGCCGATCAGTTCAACAGCAACGCTGCGTTCAATAACACAGGGAGCAGTAATATATATGTTGCGCACAACAGCAGTAATAATGTTTTTGGCGGGGTTACTACATTTAGCAACGCTCCGGTTGCCAATACATTGATCTATGTAAGCGCTTACAGTCCCGGAACAGTATTTAATGAGAATATTGTTGTTTCCTCCACTAATGGGCAGGGGGTACAGTTTTGCAGCGGCAATGCCACTGCGTCCGCGGCCTTATCTGCAGGCAAAACGATCAGCATAGGCGCCCCGGGGTTTTCGGCGGGGACTTTATTGTTAAGACAATTTACACAATTGGGTGCAACACCACAGAACATTTCTCTTACAGGAACCGGCAGGCTGGTTTTTGGTCCCTCTGCAGCTTTCGGTGGGACAGTCACTTCGGCAAGCCCCGCCTTATTTTTTAACGGTTGCGCTTTTAATGCAGCGGTAAATTGTACTAAAACCGGAACTACTGATGATCAAAGCAGCGGTAATAATATTTTTAACGGCAATGCTGTTTTTACAAATAATGGTACAGGCTACCTGATGATGACGCTTAGTGCACCGGATATATATAATGGCGATGTTAATTTTGTAAAGAACAGCACCGGTTTAATTTATCCCAATTATAACCAGATCGCAACATACGGAGGAGATCTGAACATATCTTCGACCACTGCAGTTACACTGGGTGCGGGCTCGGGCACGGCTGTTTTCGCCGGATCTGGGACACAAAACATCTCGGTAGCTTCAGGAACCCCTGTTCCGGTTTTTACGAGGATGGAGATCAGGAATACTGGTGCAGGGGTCACGCTGGGCAATACTGCTATCAATGTATCCAGGACCCTTGTATTAACGTCCGGGTTGCTGCATACCACTACTTCCAATATTCTGACCATGCAGAATACATCAACGGTAGCTGCCGGTACAGCTTTGTCAACAAGCTATGTAAACGGGCCAATGCGGTATCAGAAATCAGGCTCCGGCAGTACGGTATTAAACTTTCCGGTAGGCAATGGCAGCGATTGCAGGCCTGTGGCGCTTACCGCAGTGCATTCCAATAGCACCTTATATACTTACCAGGTACAGTTGTTCAATGCAAGCGCGGCAGCGCTGGGGTATACATTGCCCTCAACAGTAAATGCAGTATCCTCCGCGCATTATTATATCATTGGCAGAACGGATGCTTCCGGCAACAACCAACCGACAGCGGGTCTCAGCGGTAATCAAACCATACAGCTATTTTTTGGGGCTAACGACCTGGTAACTGACGGCAGCACAACCACTATAGTTAAGAATACGTATAATGCTACCGGATCCTGGACAGATATCGGAGGAAGCGGGGCTCCTCCCTATAGCGGAGGCGCCAGCCTTACCGGCAGCATTACGTCTACTTCTTCACCCGCAGCCTTTAATTCATTTTCCACTTTTGCCATAGCATACAGGATAAACGCTATCCTGCCGGTACAGCTTCTTGACTTCATTGCAAAAGCGAATAATAATAATAATTATGTAGATCTCACATGGGCGACCGCCACTGAATCCGGAAATAATTACTTCACCATTGAAAGGAGCCGGGACGGAGTGAATTTTGAAGCGATTCAAACTATCAATTCAAAAAATGCCGGAGGCAACAGTCCGGTTCAAACGGATTATGCGGCACGGGATGCTGCTCCGTATACCGGGCGCAGCTTTTACCGCCTGAAGCAAACCGATATGGATGGCAAAAGTACATACTCAAAAACTGCGGAAGTATATATCGGTAAAAAATTGTCTGTATCCATTTACCCTAATCCGACAACCGGCAGGATATATATTAATGGAGTGGATGGTAATGCTGTTCAGGCAGAATGGTATGATATGAGCGGCCGAATGGTAGCTGCGCAGACCAGCGACGTTCAAAATGGTCTGGCTACGCTTGATGTACGGCTTGCCGACGGAGTATATGTATTAAAATATATTTCTGCCAACGGAGCATGGAAAGCGCAGCATATTATAATAAGGAGATAGAAGAAAAAGCATTAGTGCATTCGCAGTATAGGATAAATATATGAATATTATTAGGCACTCCCTGATT
>CAYWVB010000044.1:0-45821 GCA_964461595.1 uncultured Terrimonas sp.
ACTCACAACGTCCCGGCTAAGCACAAGGCTATAGGGAGACGTTGTGGCGAAGTAATGATACAGTTCCGGGTTTTGCTTCGCTAAGGCCTGCACGTTCTATTTATTAACTGCCAAATGTAAATACCTGTCGTAAGGAGGTTTTTTTAATCCCGGAATTGCTTACAGGTTGCTATAATGCACTTCCGGTCCATCAGAATTTCCCCGAAAATTTCCCGCTGCTTAATGATATATTATTCCCGCCTGTCTCATTCTTGCAATAAGCATCAAACGTACCTTCTATTTCAGAACCCGTCAGTTTGGTTATGTTATAATTCCCGCTTACCGATGTGTAGCCTTCCTGGATCATCCCTGCATTTGAAATGCCTATGGCTAATACTGCCTGTGTATTTTCAGTGCTGCTATTTTCAAATTTCCCGCTGATGGCGCCACTGTAATCTTGCGGAACGTAAATAGTGAGCATGGCGGTGCCAATCTGAGACCCATCCATCTGAACAGCAGTGATAAGGATCTGTGTTTTACCGTCAGTATTTGTCCTTGTAGCAAAGCCCCCTACCGTAGAATTCGATCTAAACTCGTTTTTACCGCCAAACGAGTAGTCGGTTGAAAATTGGATGAAAGCCTCTCCATTCACACCCTCTGTGCCTGATGCAGATTTTTTACAGCCTGAAAACAGGGATACAGCTAAAAAGCTACATGTGATCAGCCGCCTGAAAATAGTCGAAAACATTATATCTGGTTTAAAGAGCAAGTTATTGCTTTATTTCAAACAGCCTTCAGATAAGTTTTCGATATTTACAGCTATGAAGCTGTTCTGCCTCTTCCTGCTGTTGATAATCATGGACTGCCCCTGTTTCCGGTCAGGAACCGGTAACGTCCAATCAGTTTGAGGGCACAGATAGTGAAAGGATGCAACAATCTATTGAAGCTGCAGCCTTGCAAAATAATACAGCATATCGGAAGCCGCTATGATTTTTTTAATTAGTTAGGATAACTAACTATATTTGTCCCGGCAATATTGCCGCAGAACAAATTAATTACTACACAATGGAAAAATCAGTTTTTTATCATGCAGGCTGCCCTGTATGTGTAAGCGCAGAGCACGACATTATTGACCTTATAGGCGCCGGAAATGTGGAAGTAGTGCATATCGGAGAAGAACGTAACCGTATCGCTGAAGCAGAAAAAGCAGGCGTAAGATCTGTTCCTGCCCTGGTAACTCCCAACGGGAATGTGCTCCATATCAATTTTGGCGCTTCTATCGCTGATGTTAAAGGCTAAAAATTTGCCCCACATTGTTAGGATAACTACCTTTGTGGGGCGTTTTTACACAGCGCACACGGCAATGCAAAGGATATGGAAAGATCAGATTTTGACTTAACAGCGCAAAACCAGCAGACAGAGAGCAAAATCGTGGCTTCCCTGGAAAGGATAGCCCAGGCTTTTCGTGTTTTGTTGTGGCAGGAAAGCAAAGCGTTCTCATTAAGCCCTATCCAGGTACAGGTACTTATTTTTTTGCTGCATCATAGTGAAGAAAAAAGAAAAGTAAGCTACCTGGCAGAAGAATTTAATATGACGAAAGCCACTATCAGCGACACCATTAAAACGCTTGAACAAAAAAAACTAATTACCAAAGCATACGAACAGCACGACACAAGAAGCTATATTATATACCTGACAAAAAGGGGTGAAGACATAGCCGCTAAAACATCATTTTTCACTAAAGAAATAAGAACGCCGATTGATAAACTGCATCCTGACGATAAAGAAAACCTGCTGCTGAGCCTGACCAGTATCATACGGCATTTGAACCGCTCGGGAGTAATTACTATTCAACGGATGTGCATGACCTGTTCTTATTATCAATCCTCCGGGAAAGGACAAAAGCATTTTTGCAAATTGCTTAATCAAAACCTGCATGCTGCAGACCTGAGAGTGGATTGCCCCGAGCACCAAATGAAATATGAGTGAACAAATTCTACAAAACATTGCCGCTACCAGGGAACGGATAAATAATGCCTGCAAAAAAGCAGGCAGAAACGAAAGCGAAGTAAAATTGCTGCTGGCTACTAAAACCGTTCCGGCCGAACGTATCAAAACAGCATTGCTGGCGGGACAAACACTGATAGCCGAAAACAAAGTACAGGAGCTGAAAGAAAAGCACGAAGCCTTACAGGAAATTCCCCATACCAATCATTTTATCGGGTATCTGCAAACCAATAAAATCAAAGACCTGCTGAAGTGCAATGTGTCGTGCATACAGTCGCTTGACCGTTTGGCACTGGCTGAAAAGCTGCACCACCGGTTACAGCCTGATAATAAAACCATGGAAGTGCTGATACAGGTAAATACTTCCTTTGAAGAAAGCAAGTTTGGCGTAAGTCCCGGTGATGCCATTGAGCTGGTAAAACAGGTTGCACAACTGGAGACCCTGAAAATAAAGGGATTGATGACTGTAGGCCTGTTAAGTGCAGAAGCTGAAAAAGTGCGTAAATGTTTCCGGCTGCTCAGAGACATTCAGCAACAGATCATTACTTTGAAAATCCCTAAAGTGGAAATGCAGGAGCTGTCAATGGGTATGAGCGGCGACCTCGAAATAGCTATTGAAGAGGGTGCAACAATGGTAAGGGTTGGCACTGCGATTTTTGGGAAAAGACCTACCTCTGACAGCTTTTACTGGAACGAAAATAAAAGATAGCTTTTGGTTCAAAAAAGGCTTTCCATTACGGCAGGGTATTCTTTACCGGTTTGAAACCGGGTAATGCTTATCAATCCAGTCTGTTTTAAGATTGTGTGGTAAGTCGAGAAGAAAATAGTTGGTGAATTTCATTTCTTTCAGCACCTTAATGGCCGGGCGTACATTGGGGCAATGCTCAAAAGGGCAGCAGCCGCAATAAATAACAAGCTTTGTATTCTTTTGTATCTTACTCAGCTCGGCTTTCAGCTTATCTACTCCTTCTTTCTTACCGGTCATGCCCACCTCAACGGAGTTGGGGATAGCCGCACCTGGTCCTACACTAATTATTACAGGGATATTATCTTTAAAAGTAATGGAGTTGGCCAGGTCTTTTGGCGCTATAAGCTGTTTTGCCGTCCAGTTATCAGCTTGCTGGGCTAAGGCTTGTATGCAGAGGAATAGTATCCCGGTTAAGGTAAGCAACCTCACGATTACATGTTTTTTCATGCTTCAAATATAAAATATTTTGCGCAAAGCCAGCAAAGGGGCAGCGAACGCAAGGAGAGATATTCCTGCGTACGCTGCCCCGCTGTGCTTGCTGCGAAAAACTGCAACAGCTCCATGGTAAACTTAATCTTCAAGATAGCCAAATTTGCCCTGGTTGAATTCGTCAAATGCTTCTACCAGCTCTTGCCTGGTGTTCATTACAAAAGGACCGTGGGCTGCGATGGGCTCCTTCAACGGCTCCCCGCTCAATACCAGTACTATAGCATCTTCGATAGCTTCTATGGTGAAAGTTTCTCCATCACGGTTGAACATCGCAAAATTATCCTGCGGCACAGTATCTGTACCATTCACTTTTGCGCTGCCTTCCACCAGCAGGATAGCTGTGGTATAATGAGCCGGGAAATTAAAGGTTGCTTTTGCTCCTTTCTTTAATTTGGCGTTGAATACATCTATAGGAGAAAAGGTGGAGGCGCTGCCTTTATGCCCGCTATATGCTCCCGCAATGATCTCTATTTCGCCGCCGTTGTCAGGCAGTAACACCTTCTGCATGTCTGCATTACGGAGATTTTGATATTTGGGGTCACTTTTTTTATATCTGGCAGGCAGGTTCACCCAAAGCTGCACCATCTGGAAATCACCGCCCTTTTTGCTCCATTCTTTTTCATGGAATTCTTTGTGCAGTATGCCTTTTGCTGCGGTCATCCATTGTACATCCCCTTCATTGATCACGCCGCCGCTGCCGGTGCTGTCTGCATGCTCTACCTTTCCCTTATAGGCAATGGTTACCGTTTCAAAACCCTTATGCGGATGAACGCCCACTCCGCGGGGAATTTCGCTGGGGGCAAACCTGTATGGGCTGTTGTAATCCAGCATGATAAAGGGATCCATTTCCTGCATGGTGGAAGCGCCCGGGATAAAATTATGTACCCTGAAGCCGTCGCCTACAAAATGAGGCGTGCCTGGCTTGCTTATTCTGGCAATTGTTTTTGTGCTCATAATATTGGTCTCCTTCTTGTTTAAAATTGTTATACGCAAAATTATTATCCGGAGAAGGGCATTCCATTGATCTATGATAAGAAGTCAGGATTTGAAATGCCTTTGCGCGAGGTCTTTTCTCACCCTGCTCAGGCTTTCGGGGGTGATCCCTAAATAAGAAGCCACCATTGCCTGTGGCACGCGAAGCAGGATATCAGGGTATATTTTTATGAAGTCCAGGTACCGTTCTTCGGCAGTGGCGCTTAATAATTGTGTGATCCTTTTTTGCAGATGGCGTATATGATTGTGCAGCAGCCTGTTGTTGAATGTTAAAAAGGAAGGATTGTGCTCAGCAAGATTATTGATAAAGCTTTGGTCAACTATGGTTACTTTACTGTCTTCCAGCGCCTGGATAAAATAGCTGCCGGGCTCATTAAAAAAAATGCTTTCCCTGTCTGCAACCAGCCAGTTTTCGGGAGCAAAGTACAGTATATGCTCTTTTCCTTTTTCGTCAATAGAATATTGCCGTAATAATCCCTGTTCTACAAAAAATACCTGCCTGCATATATCGCCCTGGCGCAGCAGGAACTCATTTTTTTTATACCAGGCAGATCTGCAGTGCGCTGTAATGCTGTTGATAAGATGGCTGTCTAACTCGGTATTAGTATACAGATATGTGGAGAAACCTGCCTGCTTCATCATTCAAAGATATAGCACAGGATAGCATTTAGAAAGATATAGCCGGGAATTCCAGCGTTCCGCCGAATGCCGGAATTCCCGGCGTATTTTCTTTTACAAAGAAATAAAAAAGAATTTCAAAAAACGCGATCATTCAACAGGTTGAAATCCGTTGGCACCAAATGCAACCGGGTTTACAGCTCTATTGAGAGTAAGGTAAGTGAAATGTCAGAGGTGAGAAGTTTACCCCTTATGCCCTACCCCTTATACCCTGTACCCTACACCTTATACCCTACACCTCATACCCGAAACCCTTATCTTTGTGCTCCTGATTAACAGATAAAGCGCAGTTATGCCAGAGAGAGCACTGATAGCCGAAGCATTACTTTCCCAGCCGTCCTTATTACCTGAGTTACGCATTGCAGGAGAAAAAGTGTTAAACAAAGAGCGCCTTACCGAAGAAGACGGCGTCGTGCTTTTCGAGAAAGCCAGCCTTCCTTTTGTAGGTATACTGGCTAACCTTGTGCGGGAGCGGTTGCATGGAGATATTACCTATTTCAACCGGAATTTTCATATAGAGCCTACTAATGTCTGTGTGTTTTCCTGCAAGTTTTGTTCTTATTCACGGTTGTATGCCAAAAGAGAAGAAGGATGGGAGCTTAGCATCGAGCAGATGATGCATATTGTGCGCAGCTATGATAGCAAGCCTGTGACCGAGGTACATATAGTAGGAGGAGTACATCCCAGGATGACCATGCAGTTTTTTATGGACCTGATGCGGCAGATCAAGGCGCACCGTCCGGAACTGCATATTAAGGGATATACGCCGGTAGAGCTGGACTATATGTTCCGTAAGGCAAAGGTTAGCCCGGAAGAAGGCATGAAGCTGATGCATGAAGCGGGGCTTGATTCATTGCCCGGCGGCGGTGCAGAGATATTTCACCCTGAGATCCGCCGGCAGATCTGTGCGGATAAGGTAGATGCAGAAGGCTGGCTGCGCATACACGAAGCTGCGCACAATCTTGGAATGCACACTAATGCTACCATGCTGTACGGGCATATTGAAAAATACCGGCACCGGGTAGACCACATGATGCGCCTGCGCGATCTGCAGGATAAAACCGGCGGCTTTAATACTTTTATCCCGTTGAAGTTCCGCAATCATGATAATGAAATGAGCAATGTGCCCGAATCTTCGGTGATAGAAGATATGAAGATGTACGCGGTAGCGCGTTTGTTCATGGATAATTTTCCTCATCTAAAAGCGTACTGGCCAATGCTTGGAAGGCAGAACGCGCAGCTTACCCTGTCTTTTGGCGTAAACGATATTGACGGCACTATTGATGATACCACCAGAATTTATTCGATGGCCGGCAGCGAAGAGCAAAATCCTGCAATGAGCACCACCGAGCTGGTTGCTTTGATAAAGCAGGTGAACAGGAAACCCGTGGAAAGAGACACCTTGTACAATGTAATTAAAGATTACACAGATATAGCTCCGGGGTCAGAAGTATTGACTGAAGTATTGCATTAGTCGGCGGCGCTGATGCTGCCGCTGCCGTGGGTCACCGAGGAAACGGAACCGCCTCCGCTATACCTGATATTCCCGCTGCCATTAATATTGGCATCAATTTTTATACTGGCAAATACTTTAATATCGCCACTACCCATCGTTGTCGCTTTGGCGTTTTCGGCTTTCAGTTCCAATGCATCAATGTTACCGCTGCCCATAGTGTTGCACGAAATGTTTTTAGTGTTGCCCGAAAGGTAAATGCTGCCGGAGCCTGTTGTCTTGGCTTTTACTTTGGGAGCATCTACTTCCAGCTTAATATTGCCCGACCCCATTACGCCGATCTCCATGTCATCGTTATTTACAAATCTGCCGTCGCCTGTAATGTCGCCTGAACCAAGTATCTCCACATCTTTGAGCGAGGCAGTAGTGATATATACATTAAGATCCTCGTGAGTATTGATATTGACATTATTTTTGTATTTGACTACCAGATTGTCATCGTCAATATAGGTTTCTACATAGGGAAGGATATTTTCTTCTCCTTTTATTTCAACAGATTGCTTCTCGCCGGATTTTACATCAATGTTCATGCCCCCCAGGAGCTTAATTCCTCTGAAGGATCCCGTATTCCTTAATTCGGATACAACATTCCCATTACCGTTCACGGTTTCCTGGTTACAGGAAAATGTTACTGCAGCTATCATGCATAGTAATAACAGATGCTTCATGAGATACCTTTTAGGATAACAAACCTACATAAAAATAAGATGGTGAGGATAAAAAAGGGGCGCATTTCAATTTTTCGCATGGGATTGAAATCCCAATGAAATATATGTTATCGAGCCTACGGCTCTGGAATACGGAACAGCAAGAGCCGTAGGCTCGGTAGCATTTTGTTCCAACGGATTTCAATCCGTTGCACATTTCCGCTTGCGAAAAATTGAAATACACCCATAAAAAAGGGATAGAAGGCGGGGTTCAGGGTTCAGGTATCAAAAAGCAGACCGCTTTACCGGGCCGGGAAACATGAGTCAGGAAGGAAGGGAAAAAGCTATAAAAAATATTTGGCTAAAGGAGTTTGTAGATTATACCATAGTAGTAAAAGTTCGGGATATGACGCAAAAAAGTGAGATTTTTTATGGTTCCGGCCACAGTACCGCTATTAAGCTGTTGTTGCCACGCTCGCTTGTACTGCGGGTTCAATATTGAGCAGCGATGCTGGGGCGAAATATCGTCATAGAATAATACAGAATTTCTATCGACGGCTACGCAATAGAAATATCCTATTCATTCAGTCTCGTGATTCTTATAGCAAGATCGCCGCGGAATCCGGGCACCCCATACTGCATATAAGCCGACAAATGCTTAAACCAGGTGCGCAGGTATTTTTGTGAGCTGTCGGTGTCCGTTTTGGATTGTCGGGGTGCACACTAACGGGGACGACTACACTGTCTTTATGGATTGACGGCTGCGCCCGGACCAATGCCGGTGCAAAAAGCAAGATGATATAGAGGAAGTGGTTTTTAGCGCAGCACCGGTTTACTCACGGGGATATATGTATCATACAATCCGGATGGGCGTTTTCCTTTTTTTCTGAAAGCTGTTCGCACCGATGGAGCGCTGTTTTTCTTTGCCGGGTTGCAAAAGCTGATCCCTTCTCTCTTTTCATATACCGTGATGCCTGCTCTGCGGATCTCCGAATATACCTCTTGCGGGGAAGCCCGGTAGCATATAGAAGCATTGATGCGCAACTGCTCAGGAATGCAGTTAAGGCTTTCCACCTTAAACCCGTACCACTGGCTCATGTCTACTACAAACTGCCGCAGCGAAACGTTTCTATAGTTCCGCGTCGCTTTTGTCCAAACCAGCGCTTCCCTAATATCAATATTTCGTCTAAAAAATATGGAATCTGCTTTAGCATTATTGGTTTTATCGTAGCTTTTAACAACAGTCTGATCTCCCGGGCAGTCCAGCACTTTATTGTGAATGCCCCCCCTGCTTAATGTTGCAGCCCTGCCACGGATAAGCGAGGCTTTGGTATAACCGGGGAGTGCAAATATGGCAAAATCACCACCGGCTGTTTGCAACTGGCTGTTGGAGGTTTCCGCTATTAATCTTTCCGGCTTTCCTTTCCCCGGCACTTCAATATAGGCTTCCCCGCTGATCTGCATATAACAGGTGTCCCTGCCTGTGCTGATAAAAGGGAGCTTCAGGGAAGATCCTGCATTCAGGCGGATACTGATGCTGCCCGGCAGCTTAATGATATACTGCCTGCGTACCGGTGTGAGCACTTCTATGAACAGGCCTTTTGTTGTGTCCGTGGATGTGGTTACCGGCAAACGGGTCAATGCCAGTATGCCCGGACCTTCCACGCGAACCCCGAAGTTGTTGACGCGTGTAACCAACCCGGTAGCACTGCTGTCAACGGTTAAAACAGTAGAATCGCCCCACCGGATAGTGCAGGCAAATTCCGACTTCGGTATTTCACTCCGGAAAGGCATATCCCCGCAACCACCTGTTGTATTGCTGCCTGACCACTGTTCAATAATAAAATGATTGACCACCGCCACAATTACCATTAACAGGCAGGCAGCTCCTGTTATTTTACTGTATAACCATATTTTTTTGTTGCGTTGTGTGGTCTGTGCGTCGTTGATGATCTTTGCAAAATCCGGCTCCCATCCTTCCAGGGTATCGCCAGGCTCCTGCTTTCCCATTGCACGCAATACTTCTGCGGTCATATGTAGCAGCTCGTCCTCTTCATATATTTTCCAGCAGGCTTTCAGCCGTTCAAGCTCAACCCCTGTCATCGAGCCTTCTATATACTTTTTGATCAGTTCTTTAACATAATCAGGTTGATGGATCATTTTTGGGTATTTTAAAGCACTAAATGAAAATTACAGCAGTTAATACCTCCTTGAGGTATTGGTGTATTTTCTTCAGGGCGCTGCTCAGTTGATTTTTAACGGTTTGCTCGGATGTCCTGCACCGGGAAGCAATCTCTTTATTATTTATCCCTTCTGTTCTGCTTAAGATAAATACAATTCTTTCTTTAGGGCTTAATGTTTCAATAGCCTGCGCAAACAGCTTATCCAGTTCCTTATGCTCTATAGCAGCTTCGGTGGTGTTGTCGCTTTTCAGGAACCGGTGTTCATCTATAGGTTCTGTATAATATTTTTTCTTTTTACGGAGTTTGCTCATAGATATGTTATAGGCGATGCGCAGCAACCATATCTCCGGGTCTTTCAGTTCTGATATTTTTGTACGCTGTACCCATACTGCCTGCAGGGTTTCTGCGATCACATCTTTGATCAGCTCATCATCATTTTGAATGTATTTACGTATATAACGTACAAGTATGCCTTTATACCATTGCAAAATTGCAGCCAGGGATTCAGCGGGATTTTCTTTCAACTTCCTGAATGCATCAATAGGTTTATGTACTGGTTTTTCTGCCATAATTGTACAGTTGGTGGGGCAATGCGCATACAACTCATGATTAAAAACAAGTAATTGATATTCGCTGAAAAAAGTTTAAAAAATCCGGACTGGCTATAGTACTACATCCACTTTTTTGCGAGTATATATAGGAGGACGTATTTAAGGACAGAAAACCGTAGCAGGTACTGCCAAGATAGAAAGGATATTTTAAAAAACAAAAGAAATTGCCTGGAAATGTCCGGAAAAAAAATGACAGGACATTACGGTGATCTATTGTCTAAGCAGTGATTTTATTCTTAATGGGAGGTTATGCCAGTCAAAAAGTGGTTATATGAATGTATTTGTTTCGTGTTGATCTTGAATTTCTTTTATGAAGGCATTCAAAAGCTGGCTTATTTACACGTGTATAGCTTTTGGGTAAATCATGCTCCGGTAATCAGGAAATTCGGAGCAGTGCTTCAATATGCTGTGCCTTTTGTTGAAGTTGCTATAGCTGTTTTGCTGATAATACCCCGTTACAGAAGCATAGCATTAGTTACAATAATAGCCGTAGAGGCCGGGTTCATTCTTTGGGTGATGAGCGTTTATTTATTTACCGGTTACCTGTTCTGGCCTTATCACGCTTTATGGGATAATCCTACCTGGATGCAAAAGATGGTATATGGATTAATGCTGGCGTGGCTTGCCTTTGTCGCAATATTCTACACCGGGAAAAGAAAATGAACATAAAAAAATTATTGCGCAATACATCCGCAAATGTTAACTAAGGCGGAAAGGGGAACCGAAAACCTTTAACAGAGTAGGATATTGTAACCATTTAAATTTATCAATCATGAACAGATTAAAATTGATCGTCCTGTCATCAGCATTGTCGCTGATCACTATTGGAGTTTTTGCCGGGAGAGGCAAGTTTGTTGACCATCAGCTTTGGTACGATAATTCGGGAACAATGACACAGATAACCAGCAATTTTGCAACTCTCTCCAACGTTGGCACTACAGGTTCAAGTAATGCTTCTATACAAGGCAGCTCCAGCAAAGCTTTGTATATATCAACAGATGGCGGAATTAACTTTACAAGAGCGAAAGTTAATTTTTAGGCCGCCTTCAGCCTGATCATTGTAAACAAGGGATAATATAGTCTGTTATATTGTCCCTTGTTTGTCTTAAAAAATGTTAGTACCCCTGGTTTTGAGTAAGGTTAGGGTTTGTTAAAAGATCAGCTACTGGTATGGGGTATAGTTGATCTGAACTTTGCCAGTTGCTTCCTTTGATCGGTCCTAATTCCATGTCAGCTTTATCCCATCTTTTTAGATCAAGCCACCTATGCCCCCATTCGGCAAAAAGCTCTGCTTTTCTTTCTTGTTCAATAGCCTCCAAAATTTGTTCCTGGTTTAAGCCTGTAGGTAACAAAGGCAGACCCGCCCTTTCTCTGATCGTATTAATATCATTTATTGCCTCAGTTAATTTATTCTGCTTTGCCCCGGCCTCGGCCCTGATCAGAAATTGCTCAGCTAATCTGAAAACCATGTAATACTCAAAATATTCGCCTATGGAAGTTTGTTGAGCTTCGCCTATTCTATATTTTTTAGGATAGTAATAAGTAGTATTAGCATAAACCGTACTGTCTACCCATTGCTGTCTCCTTTTATCAGTTTGTTCAAAGGAGTTAAGAAATTCGTCTCTTAAATAAATAAACGGTTGAGAAGTAGCATCATAAGGAATGATCTGGTATCCTTCTGCCGTAGCATAATATGGGAAATCAGTATTTGATTGTTGTAGCTGCCATATCGTTTCGGAACTGTTTATTTTAAAAACATCATCCAGGTTGCTTTCCAGGGCAAACAGGGTTGAGTTGGAAATAATATCATTAGCTGTCAGTTCAGCCTTCTCCCAATCCCCGGTATACAGGTACACTCTTGCCAATAAAGCCGCTGCTGCATATTTATTGGGAATAATTCGCTGTCTTTTTCCTACACTAAAATCTGCCGGCAATATACTGTACGCGTCAATCAAATCAGTAATGATCTGGTGATAAACATCTGTGGTGCTTGAACGAAACAGTGTTTTGGTGACCCGCCAATCAATATCATTTACAATGGGGATGTCGCCAAACAGGTTTGTAAGAAAAAAATTACAAAAGGCCCGTACAAACTTTGCCTCTGCAATAAGTTCCGATTTTACGGAATCACGAATACCCGCAGAAGTGTTAAGTCCTTCTATAATGGAGTTAGCTCCATAGATAATTGAAAACCCGTTTTGCCAAAAGGCTCCCTGTAGTTTTGCATTGCTTGAGCTCAGGTTATTATTTAGGAATTCATTGTTGGCACTATTATTTGTCAGAAAGAATTTAAATTCATCAGCGGAAGCGCCTGTCCAGATTGTTATAGCACCGTTACTTAAATTGGTGCCATTTGCATTAATCATGGTGTGATACACACCTGCCATGGCTGCCTTGGCTACCGCCTCCGTTTCAAAAACCTGGGGTGTGGTTATGGTGCCTTCGGGTGGGGGTACCTCCACCAACTTCTTACATGATATATTCAATGTAGTTGTTCCCGCAAAAAGAATAAGAAATGTTTTAGATACATTAACCCACTTGTTTACTCTGTTGCTGATACTGCCAACTAAAGAAAGCAATCCGCTATCGGTTTTATAATTATGTTTCATAATTTAAGATTTAAAAAGTGCAGGAAACCCCGGCCGTAATAATCTTGGGGATAGGCATGTCTCCAAAAACCATCACCGCAGGATCCGCCCCTTTATATTTTGTTATTATAAATAGGTTTTCACCTTGAATAAACAACCTGCAGGCTTTCATCATCGCTTTTTTATATACCGTCTCAGGGAGCGCATAGGATAATGAAAGGTTTTTCAATCTTATGTATGACGCGTCGGTATATATGCCATCGGAGTAAGAATAAAAGTTCTGATAGGATGGATCAGAGCTTCCGTCTGTCGTAAATTTTGCATACTTAGCTATATCACCGGGCTTTTGCCAGTGATTATAAAATACTTCCTGTGAAATATTCGAGATGCTGCCGGGAGTATTATAAGAAGCAAATGCATTTGTGCCTATTTGCTTTCTGAAATAGAACAAAAAGTTTAGTTCCCAACGCTTGTAGGTGAGTGTGTTATTTAATCCGCCATCAAATTTAACACTTCTGTCCAGGTCATAACGGTCGTCTGCTGTTTTACCTGAAAGATCAATTTTTATTACACCATCCTTGTTTAGATCTTCAAACTGGTAATAACCGGTTTCGGGGTCAACGCCAATATAATGCAATCGCTTAATAATATTTAAAGACTTTCCAATAGTGAACTGGTTAACATAGGGCGATTGCGAAAAGTTGGGATAAGACAATAGCTTGTTCCTGTTCTTCGAAATATTAAATTTCAGACCCCAGTTAAAATCTTTAGTGGAAATTATTTTGACATTTAACATCAGCTCAATTCCTGTGTTTTGAACATTTGCAGGGCTATTGGAAACCACCTCAGAAAATCCGGTATAGGGTGGAATAGGAAAATCTACAAGCTGGTTATTACAACGATGCCTATACCAATTTGCTTCAATAATTATTCGATCATTAAAAAATCCAAGCGCCAAAGAGATCTCCAGTTTTTTATTAACCTGCCATTGAAGTGTTGAATCTGTATGCTGAATGGGAACGATAGGATTTATACTATTGTAACGACTGTTTCCCCGGAATGACCATTGCGTTAAATAGGCATAATCTCCTATTTGGTCGCCCCCGGTTAAACCATAGCTGACTCTGAGTTTTCCAAAGTTCAGGAATCTTAGATTTTTTTTGATAATGCGTTCTTCGCTAAAAATCCATGCTGCCCCAACAGATCCAAAATTACCATATTGCCGCCCCGGGCCAAATCTGGAAGACCCATCCCGCCTTGAGTTCACATTGACGATATATTTATTATCCAAATTGTAACTCAACCGTCCAAACAGAGCGGCATATTTATATTCTCCCTTGTAGGATGAAGTATATTTTATGGGCGCATTATTTACAGAAGAGAGTAACACGTCATTCATATATTCCGCACCGCCCTGAATAATGCCATTGGTTTCATTCTTCTGCCAGGAGCCGCCCATCAAAACAGTGATCTTGCCTGATTTTATAAATGTGTTATATTCAAGTTGTGGCTCAATAATCAGGTTGTGAAAAAATGAGTATCCAAAATCCGCCTGTCCTTTAGGGTTGAATCTTGGGTTCTGCGAAGCGATAGTGCGAAATCTTCTTTGGTCATTTTGTGAGCTTCCATATCCTAAATCCGTTTTTAATAAAAGCCCTTTAATTATTTCGTAGCTTATATTCATACTGCTGTTCAATAAATTGGTATTAGCCAGGTAAGGCTGTAATAATTGAGCAAAAGGATAATATCCCTGAAGCCGTCCCCATCCGCTATAGTTGAGCTTGCCGTTAATATCGTAAACGTCTGGTGCATTAGGTGCTATTAATGGATTTCCGGGAGAGGAAATAATATCAACATAAGTGCTGCTATACAATGCGGAAAGGGAAAGTTTGAACTTTTGGTTTAACGATTTTTGATTGAAATTAAATGAAAGTGTGCCTCTCTTATTTGCGCCGCTCAATGCCAGTATATCGCTCTGCGAGTGATATGATCCTCCAACTCTAAATGTTGTTTGCGCATTGCCACCGGTAAGCGTACCCTGGAAGTCTGTAGTATTCCCTATATTGCCGAACAGGTATTTTTGCCAGTCAGTGTATTTGGTAGTATCCCACTCCACCAGGTCGGGTGCGCTGCTATTATCAATGGCAATACCATCATTTGCAAGCGCTTCTTTTCTCATCTGAATATATTGCTGCGTATTCAGCATTTCGTAACGATTCGTTATTTTCTGCATGCCCTGAAAAAAATTGAAATCAAAATTTGTTTTTCCGGGCTTGCCTGATTTCGTGGTAATTAAAATAACCCCATTTGAAGCTCTTGAGCCATAAATGGCTGTTGCGTCAGCATCTTTCAGTATTTCTATGCTTTCTACATCATTGGGGTTGATGCTAAATAAAGGGCTTTGCCCTTTAGCCGGGCTTTCAATGCCGCTTCTTATCATACCCTGCGATCCATTATTATAATTATCTGTGCCTGCAACGTCTAAAATGGTTAGCGGTACTCCGTCAATCACATACAGCGGTTCTGACGGAAAATTTGAGTTTATCGTATTTCTTCCCCGTATTTCAACCTTTACTGTGCCGCTCGCATATCCCGAAGCATTTGTGACCACTGCCCCTGGCGTTTGCCCCTGCAATACATTCAGCACATTCATTACCGGTTGTTTGGCTATTTGTTCGGAAGTGACCTTTACTATGCTGCCGGTTCGTAGCCTGTCGCTTGTGGTGCCATAACCCTGCACAACCACCCTGTCTAATTCATTTTCTGCCTGCTGTAGCACAATGTTGAAAACAGGCTGATCCTTTACTGCAACAGTTTGGCTGCTGTAGCCTACAAAGCTGATTTGCAGTATATCGTTAGGCGTTACATTCTTCAGCAGGAACTGCCCGCGGGCATTGGTAACGGTTCCCCTGCCATTTTTGATGGAAACATTGGCGTTGGCAAGCGGCTCACCCCGCTCGTTAATCACTTTACCGGTTATGTCTCTACCGGGTGACGGTTGAGCAAACGTGCTGGAAGCGCACAACAAGGGTATCCACAAGCAATATTTGAGTATTTTCATTGCAGTAGTTGGGTTAATTAAAAAAGTGGGTGAATAATAAAATGCCGGCTGGCAAAAGGCTGCCATGAGAAAACAGCCCCCGCCGCCGGTTTACGGGCAACAGGCTGTTACACCGGGTTTTTCGGCTTGCAGGCGAAGAGAATACGTGAGGAGTGGAAAATCGGTAATAAATGAGCATACCGATGCTGTATGCCATGACAGGCATTAAAGGCGCATGCAGCATTGGTAACACAGTTTTCCATCCATGTAAGTGTTGGATGAGCCTGGGTTGATTCCCTGAATGCTTAGTCTGCCGGTAACAAGATATTTTACCAAATTAAAAAGCGTGGGACTCAACTTATCGCTTTGAGGCCCTCGGAGAGCCCAACCACCAATAAGCAAGTACCCACGCCTAGGACGTGGGCATTACACTTATCATCTCGTGGTTGTTTGAAATTTCCGAGGTTTCAAAGCGAGACTCAAAGCGAATGCTTCAATAATGTTTTATGAAGTCTTCGCAAAAATAATTTTCACCAGCAAGATAATAAAAACAATTCATATTACGGTACACCGTAAAGAAAAAATATTTTTTTTCTCGTTGCTTACAATATGGTAAAAAATGACGGGAATGACTTTGCCAAATTTAAAGTAGCGTATGCGCTGAATAAACTTCTGCAAAAAAATAAGAAGATCTATGAGCGCAACAGGAAACTGGGGATTGAAGATCTGCTTTTGGATCACAGCTTTGACAGGATAGCTTCAAGAACAGGATTGAGAATAGCGACCATTTCTGAAGTTTTTAATGGAAAGGTAGACCCGAAAATTTCTACTATTAGTTTAATACTTCAATCCCTTGGGGTTAATTATTCCGGATTTGGTAAGCTAATGGATAGTGTGACTGATGCCGAAGCCAAAGCGTATATGGATACTAAATTGCCTTCAAAGAAAATTAGAACCAGGTAGCGCTGGCAGGTTTGCACCGGATTGGTTTTAACCGGACCTGGTATTTATTAGACCTCCTGTTGTCCGCAAGGCAAAACCGTTCGCAGCTTTATTGTTTAACAGTGTTTGTAGTTTTTTCAATGTAGATACCCAGAACTTATCAAAGTGATCAATCCATTCCTGCAGCTCGTTAAAGCCGTCCTGCTTTAAGATGCAGTAGCGCTCCCTGCCGATATTTTGAATAGAAATGAAACCTGCGTTGTTCAGGATCTTTATATGCTTGGAAACCGCGGGACGGCTCATTTCAAAATTTTCAGCAAGGGCGTTGATGGTCAGGCTGTCTTTTGACAGCAGTTGAAGTATCTGCCGCCTGCTTGGGTCGGCAATCACCTGGAATGCGTCAAATGTTTGTGTTGCCATACTACGCAGGGTTTAATTGTTTGAATAAGCGTTTGCCGATCTTTGCCCAGCCTTTGTTCATAATGATATATGGCAGGTAGTTCTTTATGCCTTTAAATCCTTTGTGCTCCAGTGTCAGGATAGTTCCGTTGTCTGTTGGCGTGAGTGTCCAGGTAACGGTAGAGTCAAGCGAAGGATTTTCTTTTGACAAGCCGCCTTTCCACGAATACACCAATTTCCTGTAAGTAACTATTTCCAGTACTTCACAATAAATCCTCCCGTCAAAACCCAATGGAAATTTGGGCTTTGTCCCGAATTGAAACCTGTGACCAACGATTGGCTTAAAGTCATTCGGCATCAGCCATTGAGCCAGCAGCTCAGCATTGGTTAAGTATTCCCATACCACTTCAGGCGATTGTGAGAACGTAAACCGATGTGCAATCTGTTTTTGCATATTATGTAACTGTAAAGTTACGCAAATATATATGTAACTCTTGGATTACGCAAATTTTAAGAAAAATATCCCTTCTTCATCAGGCAGCTTTGCTGTTATTGACCTTGGGAGACTAATTAATTATTTCTCCTTTGCTGTTCGCTAATTTTTTACGGAATTTTTGAAGCTCTTCAGGAGTTGGCCTGCCCCAATCTGTTACTTCTCCGGCAATTTTCAATGGTGCCCGGGAACGGTATGAACGGGTAGGGTTACCGGGAAATTTTTTATCTGTCAGGTTAGGGTCACTTTCATAATTTCCTGTTGGTTCAACAATATACACCCGTTCCCGTCCCTCGCCTTTTGCCAGTGCAGCAGCAAGCCCGGCTCCATTCACCATGGCTGTGAAATAAATATGATTCATTTTAAATTCAGATTTGTAATTAGAATTGCCGCCTGCTGTCAGTAAATCGCCAACCTGCAAATCTGCTTTCGTACCATGATAAAAAGGACCTTTGTCGGAAGGGTTGTTCCTGAACAAAGCTGCTAATTCAGCATGCTCTTTTGACTTTTCTGTGTCACCTGAATCCTCATAACATTTTGCAATATTCAAATAAAGAGAAGGGAAAGCGCTCTTAACGGTATCATCATTTACTTTTAAAGCATGCTTCAAAGCCGTTTCGAGCCATTTCAATTTGCCGGAGACAGTTTTTTGATGCCGGGCCACATAATGAGCTGTAAGAAATTTTTCAAAGTCGTTTGTTGCTTCGCTCCAGCCTTGCAGAAATAGTTTACCTGCTTCTTCGGGCTTGCCTTTTTCTTCCATATCCATACCCTGAAGACAGCGTTTAACAACATTGTTGAATGGTGAAAATTCCATTTTCTGATTATTTTGTTTGCTTAGGCGTGCGCCTGCAGAACAGGTATTGCCGATGGTGGGGAACTGGAATTCCCCCGGAACTGCTGCCTGGCTTTTGTAAAGTTAAATATTAAGAACTAAAGCCAGGCTTTATTCGTCGGGCCCCGAACCGAAGTACAGCAGAAATACCGCTGCTGATTGTTCCAATGTCATGCACAACTATTGGCAATACCAATGTTGCCGGCTTTGCTATTGAGCTTTGTCGTGTTTATCAATCTGTGATTTTAGCTTTTTTATTCTTGCGGTGAGGGATGGAATACCTTCCTTTTCTATATCCAGGAGAGTATGTAGTAAGTCCAGTTTTAAGTTAGGTTCATATTGCATTAATTCAAACAGACCTTGAATTGAATTTACCCTGACAATTCTTGAGTTGGTTTTGTCATATGCCCATATTGTCAAAATATGCCATGCTTTGCCGAGGTCTTTATTATCCAAATGAAGGCGTGGAAGAAGTAGCGCTAAATGCCATTTTAGCTCTTTATTTTCGGCACTATCGCATAAAGACAAAACCTCTTTCTTGTATTTGGATAGAAACTCGTGATGATGAACTGTGATTTTTTCAATACTGTCAGCCGCTCTCATCACAACAATCCTGTCATGGTGAAATAAAAATTTAATCAACCTGTCAAAGTCATTTTGATCTTTGATTTCAGAAACAAGTTTAGCACTTTTACCTATAGAACGAAGGTCGCCGCCCGAAAGTAATTTCAGAAAATCTTTCATAGTTGAATTAATGTGCGTTCACTTTGAATTGGTTGGTGACTAATCTAAAAACATTTGCAAAAGAAAAGCGGTTTGCGACCAAAAGATAATAAACATAAAACAATGCTTACTAATAGCATTGTGGTTTTTCTTCAATTATGCTAAATGATTAACATTATTATAGGCACTTGTACTCAAAAAGGTTAATATAGTATACATTATAGTCAATTCAAAGATAGTTTTAGGCTAAAAAGCAGAGTAAAATTGCATTAGATTCTTTTTATTCATTGAACTAAACTTCAACTATTTATATGAAGAAAAAACTAACGACTGCTGCAACCATTTTTATTTTGCTGATTTGCTGTTTCAATCTAACTGCATTATCCCAAACAAGAATTACAGGAAAAATAACTTCACAGGATGGTGAGGGGCTTGCCGGCGTAAATATAACTGCCGAAGGAACAGAAAGGGGAACCCTGTCAGATAAAAACGGCATGTATAATATTGATATACCTCCAGGAACCACTTCATTGAACTTTTCATATGTAGGATATATTGCAAGCAGCGAAATAATAAACAACCGTGCAGTAATTAATGTGGTTCTAATGCCCAAAGAAAGCAACCTTTCAAATGTTGTAGTAGTAGGTTATGGCACTCAAAGAAAAAAGGATTTGACCGGTGCCATATCTTCAATCTCTTCTAAAGAGATTTCAAAATCCGTTGCAAACAGTTTTGAACAGGCAATTCAGGGTAAGCTCGCAGGAGTTACAATTACAAATGACGCCGGCGATCCCGGAGGTGGCGTATCGGTAAAAATAAGAGGTGTAGGTACAGTTAATAACACTGAACCATTATACGTGGTGGATGGTGTGCCTTTAATTAATAATTCCGGCTCTGAAATTCCAACGGCAGGCTCCAACGGCAAAGTTTCTGATCCGCTGGCTAATTTAAACCCGTCAGATATTGAATCGATAGATATTTTAAAAGATGCGTCGGCAGCAG
This sequence comes from uncultured Terrimonas sp., assembly GCA_964461595.1. GTDB lineage: Bacteria > Bacteroidota > Bacteroidia > Chitinophagales > Chitinophagaceae > Agriterribacter. The sequence continues at coordinate 19,871 of CAYWVB010000044.1, forward strand.
CAATTTATGGTGTTAGAGGAGCAAACGGCGTTGTTATTATTACCACGAAGAGAGGAAAGCAGGGAAAAATAAAGGTGTCATTAGATACCTATACGGCTTCTGAAACTGTTCCGGAAATTCATCTGCTTAAAGCACGTGACTATGCCGATTTAATGATTGAAATGTATAAAAATGCCGGTACCCCTCTCGATTCTTCTTCAGGGGATGGTCCTTACAATTTATTGAATCCATCTTATGTAATAGATAGAGCCAACTGGCAGGATGTTTTTTTTAAAAGAGGTAACATTCAAAATTATTTTCTTAATTTATCCGGAGCTACAGATAAGGTTGATTATAGTCTTTCCGGAGGATATTATAAAAATACCGGTACTGCTGTAGGAATGGGATTAGAAAGATATTCTGTTCGCATAAATAGTAATTACCATCTTGGTAAGATAACTATTGGTGAATCAATTTCACTAAGCAGAACAAAAAACAGAAGACAATCATTTATCAGTGCCCGCTCACCCATAAGAGTACTTGCAGAAATGGCGCCTACAATTCCGGTTTACGATTCAACACATTTAGGTGGTTACGATGGTCCTGGTGATGGAGATGGTTTTGGCAGATGGAACCCTGTTGGTCTTGCAAATCTTACAGAACATTATTTATATCGCAACAATATTGTTGGAAGCATCTATGCAGACTGGGAGATTTTTAAAGGGTTGAAATATAAACTGAACCTGGGAGGAGACTTTGAGCTTACAAAGGGTACTAACTTTTTACACAGCTTTTATTTTGGCCCCGGTCAGGAACAGCCTTATCCCAGTCTTATGGAATATAATTCAGATATAGTAAGTCCGTTAATAGAAAATACGCTCACCTATACAAAGCGAACCGGTAATCACGATATCAGCCTTCTTGCAGGGTATACCCAGCAGAGCTATGATTTTAAAAGAGTTTCGGCATTTGCCAGCGCCCTTCAAAGCAATGATAAAAAAACATTAAATACAGCTCGCGCTGATGCAGAGATATCAATTACAGGTATTGAAGATGCCTGGGCTATCCGCTCGTTTTTAGGAAGATTAAATTATGGTTATAAAGATAAATACCTGTTTACAGCTAATATAAGAAGAGACGGCTCATCCCGTTTTGCGCCAGAACACCGTTGGGGCACATTTCCTTCTTTTTCTGCAGGATGGAGATTGAGCCAGGAAAATTTCATGAAAAATATCGGGTTTATAAGTGACCTTAAACTAAGAGCAGGCTATGGTGTAATTGGTAACCAGGAAGTGCCGCCTTACGGCTTTGAAGCTACTTTAATTACTTCGGCTAATTATCCTTTTGCAGGTACTGTGCAAGGTGGCGTAACACAAACTTCCCTGCCCAATCCCGATTTGCGGTGGGAACTATCCAAACAAACCAATATCGGATTAGATGCATCTTTTTTAAATGGTAAAATTCAGTTTACAGCAGACTATTTTATCAAAAAAACGGAAAACATGATTTTGGCGGCACCTATTCCGGGTTCAACCGGTGTATCTGAAGCGCCCTTAGTTAATGCCGGCGATGTATTGAATCGAGGTATTGAACTTTCTTTAGGTTATCAAAAAGCAGAGGGCGTTTTTCATTATTCCGTTAATGCAAACGGAACTTTTATTAAAAATAAAGTTACCAGCCTTGGCATAGGGGTGCCTATCGAAGGCAGGTTTCCGGATGCAGACGGAGCCGTAGTAACAGTTACAGAAAAAGGATACGCTATCGGGAGCTTTATAGGTTATGTAACAGACGGCATATTTCAAACGCAGGAAGAGATTGATAAACATGCCACGCAGCCAGGTGCAACGCCCGGCGATATAAGATTTAAAGACTTAAATAACGATGGCGTTATTAATGGGAAAGATGAAACCATATTAGGCAATCCGATTCCAGAATTTTCTTATGGGCTTTCTTTAAACGCTGATTACAAAGGATTTGATATTTCCATTTTTGGGCAAGGTATTGAGGGGGTTCACATTTATAACGGTGTGCGCTATTGGACGGAGGGTATGGCTGAAGTATATAATCATGATGTTAGCGTGCTTAAACGATGGACTGCCCCCGGCACTTCCAACACAATGCCAAGAGCTATATTAGGTGATCCTAATTTCAACAGAAGACCTTCTGATAGGTTCCTGGAAGATGGTTCGTATTTAAGATTAAAGAATATATCACTGGGGTATACTTTTCCTTCACGCGCTTTAAATTCTTTTGGTAAAGGTGTTATATCCAATATTAGAATTTATATTACAGGACAAAACCTTTTAACCTTCACTAAATATTCTGGTTATGATCCTGAAATAGGCACTGGTTATAACCAGGGTGATGGCGTTGCCAACCAGGGTGTGGATTATGGCATTCAGCCTCAGGCGAAAACCATATTGGCAGGTATAAACATTACATTCTAATTATTCTGAAACTAAAATAGTATGAAAAAAATACTTTTCATTTTAACTATCATTACAGTGGGTTTATCAAGCTGTAAAAGAGATTTATTGGATTTATCAAATCCCAATCAGCTTACATCAGATACTTACTACAAAACAGAAGAAGATGCCGTGCAGGCAGTAAATTCTGTATATGCTGTATTGCAGCACATGCATTTATTCAGGTTAGATCAATGGGAAATTTATGATGGCATGAGCGATGATGTAGCCTGGGCTAGCACTGATGATGAGCCTGCAAACGCCATGTTCAATTTTACATACACTTCAACCATGGCTAAATCGAATGATATGTGGAGAGCGCTGTATACCGGAGTTTTCAGGGCAAACCAGGTAATCCTTAACGTTGGAAATATGCCTGATTTTTCACTAAAAAACAGGATACTGGGTGAAGCTAAATTTTTGCGGGCATGGTATTATTTTGAATTAGTGACGGGTTGGGGAGGGGTACCAAAGATTACCGAACCATTACAAGGCGCTCAAACAAGCTATAATTTTCCGCGGGCAACAAAAGAAGAAATTTACGGTTTGATAAAATCAGACCTTCAGTTTGCAGAAGAAAATCTTCCAAAAAAATCAGAATATTCTGAAACAGATGCCGGGCGTACAACCTCTGGCGCTGCATCTGCTTATCTGGGAAAGGTGTTTCTCTTTCAAAAAAATCGGGCAGACGCTATTGCCCAGTTTGAAAAGGTAATTAATTCAAATGAATATCAGCTAACAGCTAAGTATGAAGATAACTTTTCGGCGGCAACGGAAAATAATATAGAATCAGTTTTTGAGGTACAATTTACAGGCGATGGAACTGGCATATGGAATGATGATGACGGCTCTGTTTTGAATGAAAGCAATTTACTACCTGTTTCTTATTATAGATGGGTGGTATGCGGGCCTATGTACCAGTTTAAGCGCAATGCATTATATGGATATGCATACGCCGGCAGGAGTTCTCGTTACAGCGCCACTTTTACTACCAATGCAAACGGAGCTCCGCGTATAAAGAAATATGTAGAATTCAATACAAGTGATTTCCGGAGGTCAGACGTAAACATCAGGGATATGCGCTTTGCCGATGTGCTGCTGATGTATGCTGAAGCTTTAAATGAAATTGGCAAAAAAGAAGAGGCAAAAGCCGCGGTTGATAAAGTTATTGGCAGGGTACGCCATGAAGATGGATTAACAGACCCTCAGGAGGAAACAGACATAACAGATTTAAAAACCGTGCGGCAGCTTCTCGATTTGGGCAGTGTTGATGTATATGAATTTTCTGATGATATAAACGGCATAAGAAATATTATAAAATACGAGCGCAGAATTGAATTAATGTATGAACAAAAAAGATACAAAGACTTAGTAAGATGGGGCGATGCAGAAAAAGCTTTTGAAGTATGGGATGGAGATAATGATGGCACCAGAGTTTTTGTAGTGGGTAAAAACGAATTATTCCCCATCCCTGATACAGAAATAAGCGGTAATGCCGGTATTACAGAAGCTGACCAAAATCCAGGGTATTAAAATAGCGAAGACAAATTTGTTCTTAACCAATAAAATTAAAAATGAACTCAATCCGTAAAACAATATCTATTTTTTTATTACTGCTCACATTTAAAAACTCCTTTTCACAAAAAACTATTAAACACTTTATTTTTTTTTCGCAGGACAGAGAAAACATTCATAACGTTTTGTTTTATTCAAACCCGGGTGTTGCCGGCGCACAAATAACTTATCCATGGAAACGTTTGGAGCCGCAAAAAAACGAATATGATTTTAGTGAAATTGAGGAAGATTTGAATTTTCTGAAGTCAAAAGGCAAAAAGCTTTTTATTCAGATACAGGACGTAACGTTTGACAGTTTAAAATATGCTGTTCCTAAGTATATATTAACCGATACCGTATATCATGGGGGAGTTAATGCGCAATATAATTTTGTTGATGACCACGACAATAAAGCTGTAAAGGCGGGCTGGGTAAGCCGTCGCTGGGACCCGGCTGTGGCAGAAAGATTTCATAAACTGCTGCTGGAATTGGGAAAGAAATTCGATGGCAGAATTGAAGGTATTAACCTGCCAGAGACTGCTATTGCTTTTGGGGCAACAGGAAGGCTGTTTCCTAAAGATTTTTCTTTTGATAATTACAGGGAAGCAATTAAGCAGAATATGAAAGTTTTAAAACAGGCTTTTCCAAACTCAACATCCATTCAATATGCCAACTTTATGTATGAACGTGGAGAAATCAAGTCAAACCTGGTTGATTTGTACAACTATGCTAAAGAAATAAAAGTTGGAATGGGTGGTCCTGATATAAAGGTGTACCGAAAATTTCAAATGGAGAATTCATACCCGTTGATAAGGGGCTTACATGGCATTGTTCCAACCGGGGCTGCCGTTCAGGAAGGCAATTATGATGTTACTAATCCAAAAACCCGCAAACAGGTAACAGTTCCTGAAATCCTTGATTTTGCTCAAAACTATCTTCGGCTTAATTACATTTTCTGGTGTACAGAAGAGCCTTATTACTCAAAACAGGTCTTGCCTTTATTAACTAAACTAAAACAATAATTAAGAAGCAATGCGAATGCCTGACAAACTATTTAAATTCATTACATCTGCAGCTTTCATATTCATAACTACTATGGCATTTGGGCAATCAAAACCCAATATTATTTTTATTTATGCCGATGATTTAGGCTATGGCGATTTAAGTTGTTATGGAGCAACAAAAATAACTACACTCAATATTGATGCGCTTTCAAAACAGGGAATACGTTTCACCAATGGGCATGCTGATGCAGCAACCTGCACACCTTCGCGTTATTCAATGCTTACCGGCTGTTATGCATGGCGTAAAAGCGGCACCGGAATATTGCCGGGAGATGCAGCTTTAATAATTCCTCAAAATATTACTACACTGCCATCTATGCTTCAAAAAGCAGGGTATAAAACAGGTATGGTTGGCAAATGGCATTTGGGTTTGGGCACACAGGTGAATAAAAACTGGAATAGCGAATTAACGCCAGGTCCAAACGAGGTTGGTTTTAATTATTCCTTTTTCTTTCCTGCCACTGCCGACCGTGTGCCTACTGTGTTTATAGAAAATCACCGCGTGGTTGGATTGGATAGCTCGGATCCAATTACAGTCAGCTATGAACATAATGTTGGCAACGATCCTACAGGAAAAGAACACCCGGAATTATTAAAAATGCATTCAACACCCGGCAACGGGCATGACCAAACTATTGTGAATGGCATAGGACGCATCGGCTATATGAGTGGCGGAGAAAAAGCCCGTTGGGCAGATGAAGAACTTGCATTTACTTTTTTATCGAAAGCGCAGCAGTTTATTGAAGAAAATCAAAAGCAGCCGTTCTTTTTATATTTCGCTTTAAGTGATATTCATGTTCCCCGCATGCCGGCAACTATGTTTAAAGGGAAAAGCGAGCTGGGTTATCGTGGCGATGCCATTTTACAAATGGACAGAATTGTGGGGGAAATTTTAAAGCAGCTCGACTATCTCGGTTTATCAGAAAATACGGTAGTAATTTTTACAAGTGATAATGGTCCTGTGCTCGATGATGGTTACCAGGATGATGCAGTAACAAAACAAAATGGTCATAAGCCAGCCGGTACCTTAAGAGGTGGTAAATACAGTGCATTTGAAGGCGGTACAAGAATTCCGTGGATCATACGGTGGCCGGGAAAGATAAATGCAGGCACTGTTTCAGATGCATTGATTTCGCAAGTAGATATGCTGGCTTCTCTTGCAAAGCTTTTAAATCAGCCTTTAAGCAAAGATGAGCCAAAAGATAGCTATGATGTGTGGGATGCATTATCAGGTAAATCAAAGACCGGCAGGGATTATTTAGTAGAGGAAGCAGAAATGCTATCTATTATTCACAATAACTGGAAATATATAGAACCTCATCCGGGTGTGCTGCTGCGAATAAAAGAGAACATAGAAACAGGTAATAACGAAAAATCACAGTTATACGATTTGACAAATGATATCGGAGAAACAAAAAACATTGCAGCACAGCATCCTGATATTGTAAAGCAACTGGCAGAAAAATTAAAAAGTATTAAAAATAGCAAACAATAATTGTGAAGATAGCTGATTAGGTAATTTGATAAATTGTTGAAATAAATGAAAAGTCATATAAATAAAATACTGTTGTTATTTTTATCTGTATTTATTTCCTGCATTGCAGGCAGTCAAAATACCCTATTAAACACTTCGGCAGATCTCAATAAATTTCAGCAACATTTCTATTTAGGCTCTCACTTATGCCGGGAGCCTATGCCGGCCATGGACGAATTGAAAAAAGATATGCAAACGCTGAAGGCAAATGGATTCAATCTTGTAAAACTTCAGGAAGAATGGGCTTATAATGAACCTGAGGAGGGAAAGTATGAGTTCTCTAAATATGAAGAGCTGATTTCTTATGCAAAAAAACTGGGATTATATGTGTATTTAGGATTAACAATGGAGGAAGCGCCTGCATGGCTTTATAAAAAATACCCTGATTGCAGAATGGTTGGCGAAGACGGACGAACTATAATTTATGAAGCACAATCGCCTATACCTGCGGATGGCAAACCAGGTCCTTGTTTTGATAACCCCAACGTAAAAGCCGCCCAAAAAAAGTTTATACAAAAACTGGTGACAACATTAGGTAAATATGATAATGTAGTTGTATGGAATAGCTGGCAAGAAATTGGTTATTGGACTGAAAGAATTGTAGGTCAAAAAATATGTTATTGTAAATATACTATGGCGGCTTTTCATAGCTGGCTAAAAGAAAAATATGGCACACTGGAAAACCTGAATACAGAATGGAAGACGAATTATGCAAAATGGGAGTATATAAGCCCAAGCCGCAATTACAGGCAAAAAATCGGCATTCCGCAAAATGTAAACTGGGATTATTTTATTGAGAACATAAAAATCTCTGAACAGCTTAAAGAAAGGGCGGCAGTAATTCGTGACGCAGATAAGCTGCACCGGCCAATATTCGCACATTTGGGAGAATGGAGCTATGGTTCCGGAAGAGACTGGTCTTATGCACGGTCGCAGGATTTTTTGGGTTCATCTTCTTATCCCGCCTCGAATTGGGGAGAATTTGATGAATGGGATGATGAAAACTTTAATAACGCTGATAAACAAAATGAATACAATGCAAAGCGGAATGAAATGTGGCGCATGCTTGCATTGCGATATGATTATTTAAGATCATGCAATCCTCCCGGTCATCCAGTATGGGCAGCTGAATTTCAAGGAGGACCAGTATCAACAGGATTAGATAAAGGAAGGGTTCCTTCTGCTGATGATATACGCAGGTGGATGCTGACTGCTATCGGTTCTGGTGTAAACACAATTTCTTTTTGGGTAACAAGAGCAGAAATAATGGCGGCTGAAGCTAACGGGTTCAGCCTGCTTGATAGCGAAGGAGACAGCACTGAACGTTTTAAAGAAGCCTCAAGAATAGGGAAAGCTTTGATAAAACATGAAGATGTTTTTGCAACGCCTCCTCAGAGTAGCGCCAAAGTAGCCATTTTTGTAAATGAAGACAATTACCGCTTTTGCAATAACATAGCTAATATTGCCGAACATCTCGAATTTTCAACCAGAGGATGGCATCGCCTGCTTTGGGATGCCGGTATTCCTGTAGATTTTATCGAAGCATCTACACTTGATAGCATTAATTTTAATCAATACAACGTTGTCATTATGCCTTTTCCTGTTTCCATATCAGATCAAATTCTTACAAGGCTTTCCGGTTATGTAAAAAACGGGGGCAATCTTATAAGTGAAGCCGGAGTTGCGCGATATTCCGAAAATGCATATTGCAACCGTGGCGAAATATCCAAAGTCGCCAGCCAGCTTTTTGGCGTTAAATCAGCCAGCTTTACAATGGTAAGCGAGCCGGGAAATGCACACCGGTGGTCGCCACAACCCCGCACATGGGGAGAGTTTTTGGATGCAACAATGCTTACGGGTAAAAATGAGCTGGAAGGATTAGAAACAAGAGCAAATGTTTACCTGCAAACTTTTGATTGCACAGACAGCAAACCATGTTTATGGTATAACAATAAAATTGCCGGCACAGTTAAAAATTATGGAAAAGGAATAGCCTGGATGTTTGGAACTTACATAGGGCATAGCGGCACAGCTTACAGGGATGATTATACGCTTGCCTTCGTAAAAGCGCTGATGAAAAGTTGCGGTATAAGCGCTGAACATGAAGGGAAATTGCTGGTGAGAAAAAGAGAAGCAAACGGTAAGCAGGCTTTGATTATTACTAACCCAACCAGGGAACAAGTAACTGAACAATTGAACATTGGAGAATGGAAAAATGCATCTACACTTTTTGATGAGCCAGTAGCAATTGTCAATAATCAAATTAATGTAACACTTAAAAGCCTTGATGTAGCTGTTATTATACTGCAATAATTATTTGAAGCTATATGGATGAAAGTAAAATTTTAAAATTGAAATTGTTTAAATGAAAATTTTTAATCACGAATTTTTTTCTATGCAGACTGGAAAAATGATAAACAAAAAAATAATAGTTCAGGTTATTTTACCGGTTATAATTATCGTTTATACAACTGTAAATTGCTTTTCTCGGCAAACTAATCCCGGCTTAATTGAAAAAGATGCCTTCCTTTTGAAAGGAAAAAATTTTGATGTAGAGGTGCAACCTTCAACTTTTTCTGTATCCATAAAAAATAAAAATGGCGAGTCAGTGCATGCATCTGCGCTGCAGGAAAAATTTGTTCTTAGCCATTTGGTGGCAAGTGATAATTCGGCAGAATGGAAAATGCCGGGTAAAAGTCTTCAGATAAAATTGGAACTGAAAGATGATTACTTGGATGTTGATATTTTTTCAGATTCGGTAAACAACTTTACGTGGCCTGTTATTTCCAGGGATGCAGTTGCATATACTTTGCCATGGGGACAGGGTAAATATATTCCTGTTTCAGACACGCAATGGATTAAGTTTTGGAATCTTCAGGGTACAATTAGTGGCGCACAGGATTTATCCATGCAATTTCTGGGAGTAAATTATAAAAATTTTGCATTGGTATTCATCATAAAAAATATGTTTAATAACCAGCTTTCATTAAAAGGTAAACAAAAACTGAATTTAGCATTCTCACATGAATTTCCCGCCACTGTAAAAGAAAGGAATTATGGCTTTCGTATATACCTTACAAAAAATGACCCGGCTGCCATTGCCAAAACTTACAGAAATTATATTCAATTGCAGGGCAGGTTGGTAACCCTTGAAGAAAAGGCGGAAAAGAATCCTAATATCCGAAAACTTTACGGAGCGCCATTTATATACTTATGGGGCACCCAATTCTTGGTAAAAGAAAATGTAAAGGACTGGAATACATTCAGTAATAAGATCGCAACAGAAATAACGAGTTCTTCTGCTAATATTTCCAAACAGTTGCGGGATATAATAAAAGATGATGAGACACGTACTGCATTTAATCAAATTTTAAAAGACCAGAAAAATGCTGATTTTGTAAGTCAATATGCCAGACACGTTATTATAAACGGAATAAATGATGCGTTAACTTCTCCCGATTTTTACCGTAAGGGTTTATGGGATGAAAGGCTGTTTGATCCTGTTACCTCCGCTTATATTAAAAATGGCGTTGCTAACCTTACGCAATTACAATTGTATAATTTAAACAAAACATTGTTTTACATAGCTTATAAAATTTATCTTGACGATACGACTGAATGGGGAAACGGCACTTCGGCTTTTATGCTGAATAAGCTGCAGCAAATGGGAATAAAAAAAGCATGGCTGGGGCTTGAATCGTTTCAGCCTGCATATATGCATCCAGGTTTTATTGAAGCAGCTAATAATATGGGTTATCTGATTGGCGTGTATGATTCTTATCACAGCATTCATCCGCCTGGAAAGGAAAAATGGGAAACAGCAAAGTTTCCCGACACAACATTATATTATACTGCCACCATTATAAATAAAGATGGAAGTTTTAATAAAGGCTTTCAAGGCCTTGGCAGAAAGCTAAATCCTGCGCTATCAATGCCAGCTGTACAAAACAGGGTAAATGATATTTTAAGCAATGGCTTCAAATTTAATTCCTGGTTTATTGATTGTGATGCAACCGGTGAAGTGTTTGATGATTATTCAAAGAGTCATACAACAAGCCAGACACAGGATGCAGCAGCAAGGCTGCAAAGAATGGCATGGATAAGAGACGCAAAACAAATGGTCATTGGTTCAGAAGGCGGGAATGATTTTGCTGACACAACTATTGCTTTTGCTCATGGTATTTGCTCTCCAATTTTTATTTGGAATGACCTGGATTGGAGAAAGAACAAGCAATCCAAATATTATTTCGGACCTTATTTTGCCGCGGATGGTGGTGCTCCTGTTCAGTTTACAAAACAGGTACCCATAAAGCCTTTATACCATTATATCTATTATGATTGCCGGTTTAGTTTGCCCTTATTTCAGTTAGTTTACAATAACTGTATTATCCCTTCTCATCATTGGTCAATGGGTTCTCTGAAATTTATTGATGAAATTATAACCAATAAATTAAGAGAGATACTCTTCAACTTTCCTCCGTTATATAATCTGGATAGAAAAGAGCTTATAAAGCAGCAAAATACTATTGCTGATCACATGAAAGTTTTTTCAAAAACCCATTCCAAAGCAGTAACACAGGAAATGACCGGGTTTGAATATATAACTCCGGATAAGCAGATACAGAAAACGCGCTTTGGCAGTGTGCAGGAAATTGTTGCAAATTTTAGTAAGGAAATATATAAGTATGAAGGGCGGGATATTCCGGCAAAATCATTATTAATTATTGATTTAACTGATAATCAAGAAACAATTTATACACCGGTCAAATAAAGAGTACTAATGTTGACAAAATTCAAAATAAAATATGCATATTGTTGCTGCCTGTTATTGTTAATTGCATTAAACTCTTTTGAACAGGTTATTAGTCCTGCATATCCCGTGCTCAAACATTACGACCAAGATCATCTTGCAAAAATTGCTATGGGTATTGGCGGTATTGGAACCGGCAGTATTTCTATAGGAGGTCGTGGTGATTTGCGGTATTGGGAGATTATGAACAGACCTGGAAAAGATGACCCTACAAGTCTGAATAAAAATGACTTGTCCAGCATTCCGCCGGTATTTTGTCTGTATGCTAAAGCAGGGGATGAAGCACCAATAACCAAATCGCTTATAGGTCCATTGGAGTCTTATGAATATGAACACATGATTGGAACACCTGTAAAAGATCATGCTTTACCAAGATTCCGCCATGCAAGTTTTGATGCAGCTTATCCTTTTGGACAAGTGCATCTTTCAGATGAAAAAGTACCTGTAGATGTTACTATTAAGGCGTTTAATCCGCTTATTCCTTGTAACGCTGATGCCAGCGGGATACCAATAGCGGTGCTGCATTTTGTTTTAACCAATAGAACTTCCGCCACAGTATCAGCAGCTGTTTGCGGACTCATGGATAATATTATTGGTATTAACGGAACGAAAATAAAGACTGACGGCACAGGTGAACTTCGCTCGTATGGTGCCAGAGATAATAAAAACGAGTTCCGAACAGAAGGTGGATTAAGTGGCATTTATATGTATTCCGACAGCGTTAACAGAGCAGACGAAGCCTGGGGAACAATTGCACTGAGCACTGAAAGCAGTAATCGCATCAGTTATAAGACTTCTGTTTCTGCAATTGATCTAAACTCGGGCACAGGAATTTTATCTTTCTGGGATGATTTCAGTGATGATGGAATATTGGTTAATACCCATTATAATCAACCAGATAAACCTACTGCGGCATTGGCTTCTTATGTTAAAATACCACCTGGTGGCAGCAGAGAAATTTCATTTTACGTCACCTGGTGTTTCCCTAACCGGTACGGATGGGCAGATACACTAGTTGGAAATTATTATGCAACGCAGTATACAGACGCATGGGATGTAATAAAAAAAACATATCCTCGGCTCCCCATGCTTGAAAACAAAACAATTTCGTTTGTCAATGCCTTTTTAAAAAGTGATTTACCCGAACCAGTAAAAGAAGCTGCGCTTTTTAATTTAAGCACGCTGCGTTCGGAAACAGTTTTTCGTACCCGTGATGGCAAAATGTTTGGATGGGAAGGTGTTTTTAATAGAGAGGGTGCAGGTTTTGGGTCTTGTACACATGTTTGGAATTATGAACAGGCCACCCCTTTTTTATTTGGAGACTTAGCTAAAACTATGCGTGACGTGGAATTTGGATATTCAACCGATACAACCGGCAAGATGAGTTTCAGAACTGTGTTGCCTTTAAGTAAACCTCAAAAATTTCCTTACGCTGCTGCAGATGGGCAAATGGGCGCTATTATGAAAATGTATCGCGAATGGCAGCTTTCTGGCGACGATGCCTTTTTGAAAACACATTGGAGTGCAGTAAAAAGTGCATTGTCTTTTGCCTGTATGCCAAAGGGCTGGGATAGTGACAGCAACGGTGTCATGGAGGGCTGCCAGCATAATACAATGGATGTGGAATATTATGGTCCTAATCCTCAAATGCAGTTTTGGTATCTCGGCGCTTTAAAGGCAGCAGAAGCAATGGCTGATTATCTCGGCGACAAAAAATTTGCTGCCAAATGTGCGCGTATTTTTTCTTCGGGCAGCTCATGGACGGACAATCATTTATTCAATGGTGAATATTATGTGCAGCAAATACGAGCGCCTGGAAAAATTGAAAATATAAACCCTGCGCTTATTGTAGGCATGGGAAGTAAAAATTTTTCAAATCCTGAATTTCAATTAGGAAATGGATGCCTGGTTGATCAATTGGTTGGTCAGTATATGGCACATATATGCGGGCTTGGATATTTGGCTGATTCGGAACATGTACGTACTACCCTGAAAAGCATTATGAAATATAATTATTGCTTAGACATGTCTGACCATTTTAATAACCTAAGGTCTTTTGCTTTAGATGGTGAGTCTGGCTTAGTGATGTCTTATTATCCGTCAAACCGCCCTGCTGTTCCTTTTCCATATTTCAATGAAGTGATGACAGGTTTTGAATACACGGCAGCAATAGGGATGCTTTATGAAAACCAGACAGACAATGGACTATTATGTATAAAAAATATACGTGATCGCTTTGACGGGCGTAAACGAAATCCATTTGATGAAATAGAATGGGGGCATCATTATGCCAGGGCAATGGCAAGCTGGGGAGCAGTATTAGCAATCAGCGGATTTCATTATTCAGCAGTAACAGCAGAAATGTCGTTTGCAGAAAAAGCGGGCAACTGGTTTTGGAGTAGCGGTTACGCATGGGGCAGTGTTGAAATTTCAGATAATTCAAATCAATATACAGTTACGCTTAAAGTATTAGAGGGCAAACTGCATTTAAAGAAATTCAGCCTTGGCAAAAATTTTAAAGTTTTTAAAACGGATATAAATATTGCTGAAGGACAAGCAACCGATTTTTTTATATCAAAAGAACACACTTAAAATGAATATTAATTTTCAGGACAAAATTGTTGTTATTACTGGAGCTGCATCCGGAATTGGTTTAGCCACAGCAAAAATGATGATTGAAGACAATGCTACCGTTATTTTGCTTGATGTAAACCCGGAAGGAGAAAAAGTATCTGCATCGTTTGGCAAAAACAGCTTTTTTGTTCAATGCGATGTTTCAAATGCTTCCTCAGTACAAGATGCATTTAAGCTGATAAAGGGAAAATTTAGCAGCATAGATATTTTAATAAATAATGCAGGCATACAATCTTACGGCAGCGTAACCGAGACGAGCGAGGAAACCTGGGATAAAACAATAAATATCAACCTAAAAAGTATTTTCCTGTGTTCAAAATATGCCATTCCACTAATGTTAAGTCAAAAAGCGCCTGTAATTATCAATGTCGCCAGTGTAAAAAGTTTTGTATGCCAGGATAAAGAAGCGGCTTACGTAGCCAGCAAGTCTGCAATATTGGGACTAACCAAAAGTATTGCTGCCGATTATGGCCCACTGCTGCGGTGTGTAGCTGTTTGTCCGGGCGCCGTTCGAACACCTTTACTAACAAAAGAATTTGATTTGGTTGAAGGCGAAGCAAAAGATAATTTAATTAAGGAAACCGAAAATATTCATTTGCTGAAACGAATTGCCGAACCTGAAGAGATTGCCAGCTTTATATTATTTCTTGCCAGTGAAAAGGCGGGGTTTACAACAGGACAGGCTTACAGAGTTGATGGCGGCATTGGGGTACGAATAGAAGGCGCTTAATAATAAAATTAATATCAAACCAAACCGCCAATGATAATAAAAACCGATATTGAATTATTTGCGAACCAAAGTCTGCTGTGTGGTGAAGGTCCTGTGTGGGATAATGATGCTCAGCGGCTTTATTGGACCGATAGTGCAGGTGATGAAATATTTTATGCTGACGAACCGAATAAACCCAATCTCTTCTCTAAAGGAATTCATGCCGCCTCTCTAACGCTGCATGAAAAGGGAGGACTAATGCTTTGTGGTAAAAGAGGCTTCTGTCATTTATCAGAAAACGGCGCCTTAAAAGTTGTTTGTAATGAATGTGAAGGAATAGCTGTAACACATATAAACGATATCATCGCTGATCCTGTAGGCAGAGTATTCGGAGGGCAGGAAGCTTTTAGAGAAAACAACTATTATGATACCGGCTTTTTATTTAGAATAGAAACAAATGGAAAGACAGCAATTGTTGAAGAAGGATTACATCTTTCCAATGGAATGGGATTTAGCCCACAGGCAGATAAATTTTATTTGACAGATAGCATTCTTTATCAAATTTATTCCTACGATTATCGCTTTGAAACGGGAAATATTGATAATAAAAAAGTATTGATAACGCTTGATAAAGAAGACGGGCTTCCAGACGGCTTAACAGTGGATGCTGAAGGCTTTATTTGGGTGGCTCGCTGGTTGGGTTATGGCATATCGCGCTATGACCCGGATGGAAAGCTGGAACGTAAGATTAAGTTACCCATAGCGCAACCCAGCTCAATAACATTTGGAGGAAAAGACTATAATGAAATTTTTATTACTT
Organism: uncultured Terrimonas sp.; assembly: GCA_964461595.1. Classification (GTDB taxonomy): domain Bacteria; phylum Bacteroidota; class Bacteroidia; order Chitinophagales; family Chitinophagaceae; genus Agriterribacter. The sequence continues at coordinate 35,440 of CAYWVB010000044.1, forward strand.
CAGCAGCTGCGCATTGGGAAACCAGCTTAGCACCGTCAAAGCATGACTTTTCATTGCCCCGTGGCGGTGGTGTGTACCGGTTAATACAAGATGTTCAGGGAGTACCTGAATTTAAAGCAAGAGTTTAACGCATCTAAAAACTAAAAATATATTCATGAAAATAACAGATATAGAATGCAAAATCCTGGTTATTCCTAATCTCCAGGAAAATGCTACTTCTTCTTCACAAGATGATATGATAGTTATTATTCATACAGACCAGGGCATTACTGGAATCGGAGAAACAGATACAGGTCCATGGTTAGCAAAGGCAGCAATAGAAGCACCCGGAAGTCATAAAATGGCAATGGGTGTAAAGGAGCTGTTGATAGGTATGAATCCTTTTGATACAAGCGCCATATGGGAGAAGCTTTATACTTACACTGCTATGAGTGGCAGACGCGGTGCAGTTATTTGTGCGATGGGTGCTATTGATATGGCATTGTGGGATATTAAAGGCAAAGCATTAGGATTGCCTGTTTATAAATTATTAGGTGGGGCACATAAAAATCATATTGTTCCATATGCTTCCCTGCAGCCCTATGGAAAAACTGTAAAGGAATATGGTGAATCATTGGTTGAATGGGCAAAAAAGGCAAAAGCCTTTGGCTATACAGCCGCAAAAATGGAATGTACGCTGGGTGGCCCTTATAATCATAGTGGTTTAACCGGTACTGATGAAGACCTGACCAATATCATTTCTGCATGTCGGGAAGCTGTTGGTTATGATTTCAAAATGATGGTTGATGTCCAGTATTTATGGTATGATGCAAAATCAGCATTGCGTACAATAAAAAAATGGGATGAACTTGACATTTACTTTTTAGAAACACCATTGCAAATTGATAATCTTGAAGGATATGCCATACTTGCCCGCGAAGCACCTATGCGAATTGCTGCAGGCGAATGGCAAAATACCAGGTTTGAATTTATTGATTTACTGGATAAAGGCCAGGTGCATGTTGCCCAGCCTGATATTGGGCGTGTAGGTGGAATTACTGAAGCCATGAGAGTATGCCATCTTGCACAAGACAGGGGAAGGCTTATCGTGCCGCATTGCTGGAAAACGGGAATAGGCATAGCAGCTTCAGCACATCTTGCAATGGCAACACCCAATTGCCCGATGATAGAATTTCTACCAGCCGAAATGTGTGATTCCGTATTGCGCGTAGAGTTAGTTGAAGATCCATTAATAATGGAAAATGGAGTTTTAAAATTAAAAGACAAACCGGGTTTGGGCATTGATTTAAATTATGATGCTGTTGAAAAGTATGAAGTTAAAACCAATAAGCATGCGAACATGAGTGTTTATGAATAGGGTAAAAATTTTTATTTTAAAAAATTTGGCGGGAATGGAGGCAAGAATTACAAATTATGGAGGTATTATTATGTCATTATCCGTTCCTGACAGAAAAGGCACTTTTGAAAATATTGTGCTGGGCTTTGATGATATTGAAGATTATAAAACTGAAAATTATCTGTGCGAAAATCCTTATTTAGGCGCCATTGTCGGGCGATATGCAAATGTGATAGCAAGTGCTAAATTCTCAATTGATGGCATTTGTTATCAGCTAAATAAAAACTTTGGCAATCATTGCCTGCATGGAGGTATTAAAGGTTTCGACCAGGTTGTTTGGGAAAGCGATTTTAAAAAATCAGCCGATGCTCAAATCTTGAAATTAAGTTATTTAAGTGCAGATGGAGAAGAAGGCTTTCCGGGCAATTTAAATACGACCATTGTTTATGAATTAACACAGAATAATGAGCTCATAATAAAATATTCAGCAAAAACTGATAAAAAAACTATTGTCAACCTTACTAATCACAGCTACTTTAATTTAAGCGGTGCCCCCAAAGGCAATGTGCTCGAACATGAGCTTTGCATCAACTCAACTGCTTACGTGGAGTTTAACAAAGAGCTGGTTCCAACCGGTAAAATAAAGTCAGTAAAACACACACCGATGAACTTTATGAAATCAAAGAAAATCGGTGAGGTAATTAATAGTAATTATGACCAGCTGCAATTTGGTGACGGCTATGATGTAACCTATGTTTTAAAAAAATCAAATGATTCAGAAAAATTATTTGCAGGCAGTTTATTTGAAGAAATAAGCGGCAGGTTATTAGAAGTATTTACAACAACACCGGGCTTGCATTTGTATACTGGGAATAGCTTAAATACACAAATTAAAAAAGATTATACTCCGCGCTCAGGCATTTGCTTCGAAACACAATATTTCCCTGATAGCCCTAACCATCTAAATTTTCCTTCCTGTTTTTTAGAAGCAGGAGAAGAATACGATCAAACAACAATTTTCCGGTTTTCTGTAAAGGATTAATAAACCAATGCCAATAATGGAGACTATAACCGAAAAAAAAATAATAATAGAAGGGAGCATCTTATATGTTTCAATAATTTCTATTGTTGCAGCTTTAGGAGGTTTTCTATTTGGGTTTGATACCGCAGTTATTTCAGGAGCCCTTAGCTCGCTCATCAGTTATTTTCAGGTTGAGAACAATCCGGTATTACAGGGATGGCTTGTAAGCTCTATTATTTTAGGAAGTGTATTTGGTGCAGCTATTTCCGGCTTTCTTGCCGATAAATACGGAAGAAAGCAGACCTTATTTTTCACAGCAATACTTTTTTTATTATCAGCATTCGGTTCTGCGGCAGCAACTTCATTTATTTTTTTTATTACTGCAAGACTTATTGCTGGTATTGCAGTAGGTGTGGCGGCAATGGTGGCGCCCTTATACATTTCCGAAGTATCGCCGCCAGGCATTCGCGGCAGGCTGGTTAGCATGTACCAGTTTGCAATAACTGTGGGTGTTTTGGCTGCTTATTTTTCAAATGAATATATAAGGCAATTAAGCTTGAATTTGAACCAGCATTACGCTACCGGAAGTATAATACATACGCTGCTTTTTGATATATGGAGGGCTATGCTTGGTTCTGAAATTATACCATCTGTACTCTTCTTTCTTTTATTATTTTTTGTACCGGAAAGTCCGCGTTTCATGATAATGCAGAAGAAAGAAAATGCTGCAATCAAAATTTTAATTCGCGTAAGCGGAGTAGTTATTGCCAAGAAAGAGGTTATCGAAATAAAAGAAGCACTTTCAAAAGAAACGGGTTCTGTAAAAGAGATGTTTATGCCTGGTTTGCGAAAGGCAACTTTTATTGCTTTATTTCTTTCAATCATATCACAATTCAGCGGCATTGATATTATTCTGCACTATGGCCCGGTTATTATGGAAAGAGCGGGATTTTCATTCGGAGATTCGCTAAACGGGCAAATTGTTTTTGGAATTGTCTTGGTAACATTTACTGTTTTATCAATGTGGAAAGTAGATTCTGTAGGGAGAAAAAAATTATTATTTACCGGCAATGCGGGGATCTTTTTTTCTTTGTTGGCAGTAGGCTGGTTTTTTTATACATCATTGCCTTCTGAAACCGGGTTGATTGTTTCGATTTCTTTCTTCATTGCAAGCTTTGCTTTTTCCCTTGGGCCTATACCCTGGATAATTATGTCTGAAATATTTCCAACAAAAATAAGGGGCAGGGCTATGGCGATTGCCACATTAGTATTATTTGCCGCTAATTGGATAATAGCGCAATTATTTCCCCTGTTAAGTTCAACATTGGGAGAATATGGAACGTTCTGGTTGCTTGCCGTGCTCACAATTCCAACTTTCTTTTTTACATGGAAAATTTTGCCTGAAACAAAAGGAAAAAGCCTTGAAGACTTGGAAAAATTATGGCATAAATAAAATTTTATACAGAATTAAATATTTAGATTATGGTTATTAATAAAGCCGGTTGTATCTGCAGTTTTATTCTCTTATTAATTACGGGGATTTCTAATGCATTTGCAGGCGACATTCAAAACACATCTGTTGCATGTATCCAAATTTCTGATACAGTTCCTGTGCTTGGTTTAACACCGCCTATGGGTTGGAACAGTTGGAATTGGTTTGGAAAAAATAAGATTAATGAAGAGGTTGTTCGCGAAGTTATTGACGCTATGGTAAACGAAGGTTTAAAAGATGCCGGGTATAATTATGTAGTAGTTGACGGAGGCTGGAGAGGTGCAGCGCTTGGCCCCAATGGCCAACTTTTGTCAAACCCGCAAAAATTTCCTCATGGTATGAAAGCCCTTGCAGATTATGCGCATTCAAAAGGTCTGAAGTTCGGTTTGCACACTGTGCCGGGAACAGAGGACTGTACCGGCGGCCACGTAGGTGGCTATGGACACGAGGAAGTACAGCTTCAGCAATTCATTAGCTGGGGCATAGATTTTATAAAGCTCGATTTATGCAGGTTTGAAGGCGGCTGGGATGAGTCATTGGTTAAGCAGGTTTATACAAAATGGAGCAATTTGATTAAGCAAAGCGGTGCACAAATTTTACTGAGCATAAGCGCATATCAGTTTAGAGATTGGTATCGTGGCATTGGGCAAATGGCACGCATATCAGAAGATATAAGCACTACTGCTGGAGGGATGTCTGGATGCAATGCTGTATTTGATGATACAATTCCTGCAGCAAAAAACAAATGGAATTTATTAACTGTTATGCAGATTGCTGATGAAAATAATAAATGGGCAAAATATGCAGGCGCGGGTTACTGGAATGACCCCGATATGCTGGTAACAGGTAACCAGGGGCTTACTAATGAAGAACAAAAAGCACATTTTGCTTTGTGGTGTATTATGAGTGCTCCGCTTATGCTGGGAAACGATCCACGTAATATGACGCAAGATGAAAAAAATATCATTCTGAATAAAGATTGTATCATGATAGACCAGGATACAACTGAACAAGGCAAGCGAATAAAGGTTGAGAATAACACAGAAATATGGGCAAAAAAAATGCAGAATAATATGGTTGCTGTGCTATTGTTGAACAGAGATAAAACTGATAGCAGGAATATTGTATTAAACTTTGATGATATTGGCATCACTAAAAAAGTAAGTATTAAAGATGTTTATGCATCAAAGAAATTAGGAACATTTTCAAAAACTTTTTTTAAAACAATAGCACCGCAATCAGGCTTGCTCATTCTTCTTACCGGGAATTAAGAACGATATTGTTATGACAGCTAACGAATTCAAATTGATGAATAATATGTTTTCTTTAAAAAATAAAACTGTCGTAATTACAGGCGGAGAAAGCGGAATTGAAAAAAGGATATACACGCCATTTGTTGATGGTTTTATTAATAAAAATTATTCAGGGAAAGAAAGAGAAATGTTAGACTTAATAGTTAATTCAACTAACCTGTTCAATAAAACTTTGCCTGTATTTAAATGGAGTTTCATTAATAATTTCTTTGAATTGCCGGTTGAAGTTAGATATGCTTTCATACCCGCATTCAAAACAAATTTGAATAATACTCATATTGCTTTCTTGCAGCAATTTGCAGGCGTAGCCAATACGTAATTCTTTAATAAAATCAAAATACGCTTTGCCGGTACTTTTTTTGAAGAACCTGCAAAAAGAAGGCTTGCTCATATTAATCATTGCCGCCACCGTATCGAGTTTAATAGCCTCTTTAAAGTTGGTTATAGAATATTCAAAAATTTTATTTATTCTGTTTGATTTTTGTTCGGTAATAAAATTGGCGAAGCCGGGACTTGATAACTGCTCAAATTTTTTATAAGTTCCCATGTTGTTTAATAATTGAAGAAGAGCTAACATTTTATCAAAATCTTTTTTTTCATGTAAGGATTTTATTGCTTTCACCAGGCTGCTTTCGCTATCAACATGAAATTTTAATCCCAGCCGCGCTTTATCTAAAAGCTGTTTTATTTTTTTTGTTTCGGGAAGATTAAAGAAATCCTTCCCAAGAAAATCGACAGAAAAATGAAGCACAAAAGCTTCGGCAGTTTTGTTTATATTCCGTGTATCTTCTTTCCAAAAATGTGGCAGGTTTGGTCCTATTAATATGAGTTCCGTTTCTTTAAAGTCAGCAATACTATCTCCCATAAAGCGGGTTCCCCGGCTCCCTAAAATTAGAATAAGTTCATACTCCGGATGATGATGCCACGGAGTATCAAATTCAGGAGGTCTTTCTATGAATGCTGAAAAAGAATAGAGGTCTGAGTATGTAATTTTTCGATAAAGCGGTTTCATGAAAAGGCAATATACTTCAAAGGTAAATTTATTAGTTAGGGCATGTGTATTGTTTTCCTAAATAAAATAAAGCACTTGAGGATCCTGTGGTAAAAAACCAGATCAACATAATGATGCCTGTTGCCCGGCGTAACCCGGTATTGCCTGCCAATAAAAGCAAATTATATGTCCTTTACTATTTCAAATAAAGTAAAGCCAGCGCGGACATAAATATTGCAAAAGAGAGCCATTAAAAGAGTGGGTATTTCGGTATGTGAAGATACATACCAGTAGGGAAAATGAACCAGGGCGGTGAAGACACACACCAGTACGGAAAATAGAATTTTCGCAAGGTTGCCAACCTTTAATATTCGCCAATCCTGTTTTTTAAGTCCATTCGTTCGTGTAAAATTCTGATGATTTCAATTTCATCTTCCGCAATTTGTTGATAGAATATTATGTGTTTCCCGGTTCTTAGTCCGAGTAAGTTACTGCTTATTCCATCGTATTGTTTTCCAGGTTCTGGGTTTTCTCCAATTTGCATGCAGGCAAACTTCAATGTCAAGTAATATCTGTCAGCCTGTTTTTCAGACCATTTTTCAAAAGTATAATCCCAATATCATTTAAGTCGTCAATGGCTTCCTGTCTTAAAATAACTTTAGCCATTTTTGCTTTTTTCAGATTTTAATCTTTTCAAATTTTCATCAAAGTCAAAATTTTCAACTCGTGGGCTGTTCAAGCCTTTCTGAATTGCAGCTCTCAATGCAATAATTTTGCTTTCTTCATCTTCTAAAAGCCGAAGCCCGGCACGAATAACTTCACTCACGTTCTTATACCGTCCTGCTGATACCTGGCTACTTACAAACTGGTCAAAATGGTTCCCGAGTGATATTGATGTATTTTTCATTTTATCAAACTTTCCCTAAAGGTTACCAAAAATTGGTAAGTGTACAAGTGTTTTAGTCACACCTTTTAGGTTTCTTCTTTTTCAGTTCACTAAAGTTGAAATTTGTTTCCACCGCCGCGGTTCCTGTTTCACGAAACACCTTTTCGATCATCATTTTTAAGTCTCGTGAGACACGAGCTTTGGCGATAGAGGACTGCTGACCGCCCCGGCACGTGTCTCACGTGTCGGAAAGATGAACCAGGGCGGGTAAAGGCGTACACCAGTACGGAAAATAGTGTAAAGCAGAACCATCCCCCTTGCAGCAAATGCCATTGTAATGATACCGCCCTGCTATTCTTCAAACATTCATCCACATGCGTTACTTCCCCTAGATCAACCAGGCACGCGGCTTTTACCAGCTTTATTAAATAGATTGCATTACACAGCATTTTGTAAATTAAGTGAGTTATGAATCACCAGGAAGAACACCGGAAGTCGTATATCCGCATTGGTGAAATATATTTTTGGATGGCGAAATGACGGTTGCAGTTTCCGTATAACGACAAGTAATTTATTACTTAGGAAGCCCTACAGTTTTCAAAATACGATTTGCTCTGTCAACTTTATCTTTAAATAGCGGCTGATCATCCTATTTCCCCTTAAGGGAAGGGAATTAACGGGGTAGCCTACAGATATAATCGCGCCCAGGTTATAATATTCAATTTTCCGGTTTACCTTCCTCCCACCTTCCTTTTGAACCTGTGCAATTTTCGCACTAACTGATTTTTTATCTAACTCATTAGTTTCAAATATATTAGATAATTGCCGGTTAGGCGTAAAACGGCCGCAAACAAGGTGTAAAATACACCCTGAATTGTGTAAATTTGTTATAGCTCGGGCCGCTAAATATAACAGTAACAGAAATAAATGAATTACTATGGAACTTATAATTGATTTTGATAACATCAAAGATTCTTCAAAAAGAGAATGGTTAATCCGTACGCTCAAGCTGATGGGTATTGGCTTCCATACCAAAGAAGTGCCCCAAACGTTGGAGGAATATAACGAGGATCTTGAAAGAGGGAATGCTGAAATTGAGAAAGGTAATTTTATAACTGCCGAAGATTTAAAAAAGGAAGCCCAGAAATGGTAGCTGTTTGGAGCAAACAGGCACAAGTTGAACTTGCTAAAGCCTATCAGTATATCTATGACGATTCCCCAAAAATGCTGCAAAAGTTCGTGATGAAATAATTGACACAACCATTGAACTCCCCAAACCTCCTGAATTTTATCCTCTGGATAAGTATAAGAAAAACAATAATGGAAGCTGGAGAGCATTTGAGCTTCACCGGTACAGAATATCCTATCGCGTTATGAAGAATGAAATACGCATTGTTCGCTTACGGCATACAAGCCGATCTCCACAGTTTTATTGAGTAATAGTCCAGACAAATTATATGTCCTTTTTTTAGATTTACATACTTCAAATAAAATAAAGCCAGCGGACACAAATATTGCAAAATAGAGCTATCCACCCTTACAGGAAATGCCATTATAAAGATAACGCCCTGTCCTTCTTCAAACATTCATCCACATGCGTTACTTCCCTTACATCCACCAGGTACGCGGCTTCCACCAGCTTTATTAAATAGATTGCATTACACAGCATTTTGTAAATTAAGTAAGTTATGAATCACCAGGAAGAACACCAGAAGTCGTATATCCGCATTGGTGAAATATATTTTTGAACGGCGAGATGACGGTTGCGGTTTCCGTATAGCGACAAATAATTTATTACTTAGGAGGCCCTACTGTTTTCAGAATATGGTTTGCCCTGTCAACCTTATCTTTAAATAGCGGCTGATCATCATATTTCCCGTTAAGGGATTTATCAATACTAAAACCTTTGGGAAGCTTTAGCTTTACTGATTTTATTTGTTTTTTGGGTTTCATGGCAAATCAAATTTATGATTTTTTGCGCGCTAAAAGCTTTTCTCAACAATGTAGGATTCAACAAAGCAATGTAAATTTGAACTATGAAAATTGCACTTCAATATGTTAACGACATGAATGGCAGAACAAATGCTGTTCAGCTACCCCTGACAGAATGGGAAAAAGTACTGAATAAGCTAAAAAAGTATGAACGAGCTTTAAAGCTGAAATCAGACCTTAAAGAGGCATTTGAACAAGTCGCAAGTCTTAAAAAAGCAAAAGAGCATAAGCAGACACTAAACGAGTTTTTAAATGAGCTTTAGTATTATTCCCAGCGACAAGTTTAAGCGGGAAGCGAAACGGCTTATCAGGAAATTTCCATCTCTCAAATCTGAATCACCTGACGATCATTTGTTTTACCCAATAGTTATCTAATAAAGCATGAACATCCCCCCAAATCTTCTTTTTTCTCGCAGCGTTTCATGAACTTCTCCGGAGAGCCTAAAGGCAGGCGATTTTTACTCTTGCTTTGATTCCAATAATTGAGTAATGTCTGTGAGCAAATGAGGAATGTTATGCTGGATAATATCCCAAACAATATTACTGTCTATTCCAAAATAATCGTGAACTATTATGTTGCGAAAGTCCTTTATCTGCCGCCAGTTTATATGCGGGTGCTGTGCTTTATAACTATCGGGTATTCTTGCCACAGCTTCACCGATTATCATAAAATTATGCTGAACGGCATGTACTGTTTTTATGTCTGTACTGTATTGTTCAAATGTAAGCCCTTCGGTAAAGGATATTATATTGTCTATTGATTCCTTTATATCTCCTAATAAAAAAAAGACCCTTCTTTCAGACATGGATCAGGTGTTTTTCCACAAACGGCAGGTATTTTTCCTTAATTCCTTTACGGGATACAAGGTCAATCTTTGTATGAAAAATATCTTCCAGTTCATGTGCCAGAGAAATAAATTCAATTCCTACCCTGCCATTAAAATCAACAAGAATATCTATGTCACTGTTTTCATTAAAATCGCCCCGTGCATAAGAACCAAACAAGCCTAATTCAGAAATGGGATAGCGTGTTTGGAGTTCAGGCTTTTTGTCTCTTAAAATTTTGATTATCTGGGTAGTGCTGTACATGTATCAAAAATAATAAAAAACTGTAAGAAAAGAAAGCGCCCCAACAGACTTCTCATCCGCCGCCCCCGCTATGGTTCGTGTCTTACAGACCATCATCAGGAAAGCGAATTTTGTAAATTGTGTTAGTTATGAATTACCATGAAGAATACCCGAAGTCGTATATCCGCATTGGTGAAATATATTTTCTGATGTTTGCCGGTTCCGTCCTTTCGACCGAGCCAACACGAACACTATAGTTTAATGCAACTTTTGCGAGGGAGAA
>CAYWVB010000045.1:0-26439 GCA_964461595.1 uncultured Terrimonas sp.
TGGAATACAAACAGCTTTAATCCTTAACTAAACGACATTGGATTGAAATCCGTTGCACATTTCCGCATGCGAAAAATTGAAAATGCACACATTCGCCATTGCGCTGCAACAGGAGGTCTTTTTTCTTACAATTTAAATTAACAGACGATGCAATATATTAGATTTATCTGCTTCTTTCTTTTAATAATTTCCTGCTATCCTGCTTCGGCTATGCCGGACTCTACGGGCAAACCGGGTATGCCTGCCCGTTTAAAAGTGCTTTCTTATAATTTACGCTTTGGTGAGCTCGCATCGCTCGAAGCATTGGCAGCATTCATTAAAGAGCAGGATCCTGATATTGTGGCATTGCAGGAGGTAGACTGCCGCACTTACCGCGACCGCGCGCCCAAGCAGCATGGTAAGGATTTTGCCACTGAGCTGGGCTTTCGTACCGGGATGATCCCGGCTTATGGGAAAACCATTCCTTACGCAGGCGGCTACTATGGCATCGCCATATTATCAAAGTACCCGCTGGCAAAGGTTGAACGTATATATCTTCCTAAAACGGTAAATGGAAAAGAGCAGAGAGCCGTTTTGGTTGCCGATGTTGAATACCGTGAAGGCGAGTACATCACTTTTGCGAGCACTCATCTGGATTATACCAATACGGAAGAGCGCCAGGTACAGGTCAGGAAAATAAACGAGGTATTGGCGGCGAAAAATAATCCCGTTATTGTAGCGGGTGATTTTAATGCCCGGCCCGATTCCAAAGAGATCAGCGAAGGGATGAACGCATGGAAAATAGTCTCCAACCTGGAGCCGACCATACCTGCTAATGCACCACGAAGCACCATAGATTACATCTTTTGCTATCCAAAAGATAAATGGAGCAGTGTTGACGCAACTACCTATAAGGTGCAACTTTCAGATCATTTGCCGGTCAGCGCTGTTGTAGAAATGAAATAGACTTCGATGTATGAAAACAATACAATTGTGCTTCTGCATATCAATGGTCAGCTTGTCAGTTTTGAATGCGCGATCGCAGCAGCTCCGGATCATGTCTTACAATATACATCACGGGGCCGACAGGAATGAACGGAATACATTAGACTCCATGGGGTATTTTATAAAGCAACAAAAGCCGGACATTGTGGGGTTACAGGAAGTGGATAGTATTTGCCAGCGTTCGGGAAAAGTTGACCAGATGAAAAGGCTGGCGGAGATCACCGGCATGCACTATGCGTTCGTAAGACATTTCCCCTACCAGGGCGGAGCTTACGGCGTGGGAATACTTTCGAAGTACCCGATAGAAAAATCGGAGCCTAAAATATTAAAGCTCCTGAAAAGGGGACCCAACGGCGAATCTGTTTCAATGCTTTTTGCAACTATACGAATAAAGCGAAAAAAGAAAATACTTTTTGTTACAGCGCATTATTCCGCCTTTGATAAGCCAACAAGAGCTTCCCAGGTGAAAGAGACCCTTAATTATCTTTCAGGAAATACATTGCCTGTAATCTTTACCGGCGATTTAAATGCAACGCCGGAAACAGAAGAAATACAATTATTGCAACAGCACCTGCAGACAACAGATATGTCCGGTGTCCATACTTTCCCGGATAATGCGCCGGTCAAAAAGATTGACTATATACTGATCAGCCCGGGAGCATTACGACGGGTAGAAAAAGTTGAAGCGCCCCCTGTGCATTATTCGGATCATTTGCCGTTTGTAGCCGGTGTTGATTTGAATTGATCATTGCCTGTTGCCCAACAGATTTCTCTCCCGCCGCAATATGTGTTAAATCAATACAGCCTGCGGGCGGGATGCCAATGACAAGTAGTTAATTAGGGGCCGCTGAATAACTGAAGATGCCTCATGGATTTGTGAGAAAGGAGTAAATAGCCACTAATGAACGAATATCTAGCCGGAATTTGTAAAAAATCTTAAGAGGATTATGCGCTTTTAGGTATTTGATTTAAACTGACAGCATCATTGCTGCAAGGCTCTTGTAAGAATTATTTCAAAATGCCTGCAAGCTATCAGGCACAAAAAAAACAATAACACGAATTTGATGCACGAATACGGCTCAGGCGTATTCGTGCATTTATGGCATAGAAACAATATGCCGGACCGTTAAACAGCAAACCCTAATCATCAGTGCTTCCCCGAGACTGCTTCACCACTTTGGCGGCAGCTCTTACAATTAAGCGTTTTATACGTGGTTCGCTGTGACGGACGAGATTGTGGACTATTTGCATGCTTTAAGTGCCACGAAAGCTAAAAAACATCAACACTCTTGCCGTCTTTGCGAGCCGCCATACGCATTTTAAAGATCAGGACTGATACGCGGCGAAGCAATCTCCATATTTATTACTGCTGTTAACTCAATATCATTACTACAATGATTGAGGCGCCGCCTCATTGTTTACTTGATGATGCAGCAAGGGGAAAGGCGTCTCTGGGGCGAAAGGCATCATTGTAAGGAACGAAGCAATCTCCATATTTATTACTGCTGTTAACTCAATATCATTACTACAATTATTGAGGCGCCGCCTAATTGTTTACTTGATGATGCAGCAAGAGGAAAGGCATCTCTGGGGCGAAAGGCATCATTGTAAGGAATGAAGCAATCTCCGGAGACTGCTTCGCCGCTGGACTGCTTCACCACTTTGGCGGCAGCTCTTACAATTAAGCGTTTTATACGTGGTTCGCTGTGACGGACGAGATTGTGGACTATTTGCATGCTTTAAGTGCCACGAAAGCTAAAAAACATCAACACTCTTGCCGTCTTTGCGAGCCGCCATACGCATTTTAAAGATCAGGACTGATACGCGGCGAAGCAATCTCCATATTTATTACTGCTGTTAACTCAATGTCATTACTACAATGATTGAGGCGCCGCCTAATTGTTTACTTGATGATGCAGCAAGAGGAAAGGCGTCTCTGGGGCTAAAGGCATCATTGTAAGGAATGAAGCAATCTCCGGAGACTGCTTCGCCGCTATGACTTACTTTTCATTAATGAAGCGTCCTGTATGCGGCTCGCAGTGGTGGTGCAGGAGTGCGGGATATTTTGCGGGCTTACCGTATCAGGAAAGTTACAAAGTTATCAACCCCTTACCTGTGATGCCAATCCCGCTTTGCAGGTAAATGACCTTATTTTATAACATTGTACAGAGCAAAATACCCCAATTTTGTTACAAAATGCCGTAGAAAATACCCTGACTTTGTGATATGTCTCACAGAAACATATTGCGGAACTAAAACAATCTCACTACAGGTGTTGTTTTATAAATGACAGTCCTTTAATCGCTATATCCCAGGGTGGTGAGTATTCCCGCCACACGCCAATAGCATTTGCGAAATTCGGATCGTTCCGTGAAAAAGCTTCTATGGTGAGCCAGCCTTCGTAATCAATTGCTTTCAGCGTGGCGAAGGTTTCATCCCAGTGCACATGCCCGTCGCCGGGAGTGCCGCGGTCATTTTCACTGATATGCACGTGCGCAAGAAGGGGGGATATCTCCACGATAGCTTCGCGGATCTTCTTTTCTTCAATATTGGCATGATGCGTATCATACATAGCCTTTACATGAGGATGGTCTGTTAACTTTACCAGCTTTGATAACTGCGCCATGGTATTGCAGAGATAGCACTCAAAACGATTGACCGCTTCCAACGTAAGGGTGATGCCTGCCTGGGCTGCATGATCACCTGCCGCATACAATATTTCAGCGCTCCATCCGTATTCATTTTCCTGGGGTGCTTCCCTTGAAAATACGCTATGCGCAGAGTGAAACGGGCCGGCAATGATCTTTGCCCGCATGGCATGCGCCCTGTCAATAGCCCATTTTATACGATCAACGCTTTTAGCTCTTACCTCAGCAGAAGGGCTGACAGGATTTTCATCCCTGCCCAGCACAAAAACAGTAGTGGTTTCCAGTCCTAATGCTGCAGCATGATCTCCAAACCGCTGATACGCTTTTTCATCGGGTGAACCGATCAGGCTTTCCACTCCGTCATACCCGATGGCTTTCAGTTTATCAAGTATGGGAAACAGCTTATCTGATACCTCAGCAGACCATACCAGTGTATTAAATCCGATTTTATTCATAACCAATTACTGAAAATTATTTTGTAACCATGCCCCTGTAAGGCACTTCAATATTTATTTTGCCGGCCCATTTTGCCGGGATAGGCTTCCCCGCTGCCCAGAGTATTCCATTAATGATCAGGCGTTGAAACGGCTCGATCCTGAAATCTTCCGGATGCCCCATGGTCGTCATAAAAAAGCGGGCGCCGAAAGAGTTAGTTCCTGTCCAGGCAACGGGATTATCAAATGCATCAGGGTTTTCAGAATTAACCGAATGCCCCATTAATAATGAAACTGAATTTCCTGAAGGATAGTCAGGCAATACCTTGTATAGCCATGAACGTACATGAAAGCTGTCGGCAACACCGGTGAGAACAGGATTTTTTGCCTGTGCAGGAATGATCGTTACATCTGTTGAAGAAGTGTGCCCGAAATGTGTGTGATTACTTTTTCCGCCCCAGCCGGGTGGCGCGTTGAACACCATCTCAGCAAATGCATTCCATTTTTCCAAAGGGTGTCCTTTGGGATAGTTAAAAGAATGCGTAGTAGTGCGGAAACCAACAACCGGCTTGGCAGATTTCAGGTAATCTTCAATATATTTCATCTGGTCTGCCGGCAACCTGCGCCAACGGAGGAAAAACACGGCAAGATCAGCCTCTTTTAGTGCCTCAAGCCCCGGGATATTTTCTTCGGCATTTTGATCGGGGTAAGCTTTAAGCACTTTGGTGCGGAAACCATAGTTTTTTTCAAGCTCGGCAGCGATAAGAGGTAAGGTCTCTTCCCCGCTGTATTCATGATCGCCGGTTATAAAAACAACCAGCGGCTTATAGTTATCGTGGCTGCCTGAGGCTTTTGTACCTGCGCATCCATATCCAATGAATGACGTAAAAGAGACTAACAAAAGCAATCGTGTTATTGTAATCAGCTTCATCGTAATTTGCAATAAGGGTTATTTATAAAGATAAACTTATTTGTTAAAAACATAATTTCTCGCAGCGATAGCAGCGGTGCAGTGGTTGCTGCGATTTTCTTTGCGCCGTTGCTCCTTTGCGGGCTTTGCGTGAAACATTTTCTCCTCTGCACTCCTTATCTCGGATGCTGTTGCAATAATTCCTCAGGAGAATAAAAACCATTCTTATCTTTTATTGCTTCCCGTACAGCTTTCACTTTCTCAGGAGTGACGGCAGCGGCTTTATTCCCAAAACTATTCCGTACATAAGTAAGCACGGCAGCTACTTCATTATCATTCAGCAATCCATTGAAAGGCGTCATTGGCACCTGCCCGGGATATTTTTTCCCGTTCACTTCAATCGGTCCTGCCATTCCTTTCAGCACCACTTTTATCAGCCGTTCTTCATTGCCTATTGCCCATTCACTTCCCGATAAAGGCGGAAAGCCGGAAGCTGCCAACCCTTTTCCATCCTGCTGGTGACAGGTAATACAATACCCTTCCCGTGCATAAATGGCTTTCCCGGCAAGAAATACCTCTTTATTTATGCCTGCAGGAATTGCTTCATTTTCGCGGGACTTTTTCTCAGCTACGCTGTGTCCTTCCAGGTGGGCGACCGCAGTTTCCCAGGCATCGGTCATCCAGTCATCCAGCGGCTTTTCAGCGGCTTCCTTTTCTATTGCCAAGCCTTCTTTTGCAGGCAGCCAGGATGCCGCAACAATGGCTTCCAGCCGCACGCGCCCATTGGTATCACGGGCGGCTTCCATTAACAGGTCATACTGATCTGCCACCTGGTGACCGGTAAACCGCAACACTTCTACTGCGGCTGCCCGTACCCGGTAGTCTTTAGCCTTCAGCAACTGACGAAGCAGGTCCTGATCTACTTTATCCAATCCCCAGCTTACCCATAATGCTTCCAGCAACAATGCTTCATATTGGAGAGAGGATTTATCCAATGCCGCCACCCATTTTGCCAGCTTGGGAAGCACCTCTGCAGGTGTATGCCCGCGCAGCTCGCGATGGGTACGATAGCGGGTACGGTATTCCGGCAGCTTTAAATTATCCAGCAATTGCTCAATGGGCGCGCCATCAATTTTAGCAGGAGTGACCAATGGGCGCGACGGATAAGTAATACGGTAAATACGCCCGTGCAAATGATCGCGCAATGGATCTCTTGCATTATGTTGCATATGCCCTATCAGTATATTATGCCAGTCGGCAATATACAATGAACCATCCGGTGCAAACTCAAGATCTACCGGGCGAAAATTAGGATCGGAAGATTGTACCAGGTCCTGCCGGTGCCTGCCCTCATATCCTGTTCCCATATCGGTAATCTGATGCTGCTTGGTGCCCAGGAAACCTATTGTATTATTTATCAGCATATCGCCCTGCACATCATCCGGGAAATGACGGCTGGACACAAACTCTAATCCCGATGTTGGTCTTACTTTATGAGCCGGTTCAATAAGGCTGCGCGACTTGGGTGTAAATTCTCCATATCGCGGCTTCACGGTCCCTGGCAGCATCCAGCTTACATCAGGCCCTGATGTTTCTTCGTAAAACACCTGCCCCCATTGATCAAAAGCAATCCCCCACGGGTTAGGAATAGATAATTGTGCAATACGATCTAATTTATGACGGGCCGGGTTATACCGGAAGAAACCGCCATTGGTGCCACGTACCGGTCCATAGGATGTTTCAATATCGTTTAATAAGAACACGCCCTGTCCCATATAAATAGCGCCTGATGCGTCTGTAGTAAAAGCATGATGATTGTGGTGCGTGTCATGATCATCGAAGCCGCTCAGCAAAATTTCCCGGGTATCCGCCTTATCATCGCCGTTCGTATCTTTCAATAATACAAAATTGGTTCCCTGCGACACATACACTCCTTCGTGGGATAATTCAAATCCCAATGGCAGGTGCAGGTGGTCTGCAAATGTGATCTGTTTATCTGCCCTGCCGTCCCCATCTGTATCTTCCAGTATGATGATCTTGTCATTCGGCTTGGGATCGCCGGGTCTCCAGTGAGGATAAGTAGGCATAACGGCTACCCATAACCGGCCTTTATTATCGAAAGAGATCTGTACGGGTTTAGCCAGATCCGGGAACTCTTTTTCGGAAGCGAATAAACTGATCTTGTATCCTGGCGCCAGTGTAAAGCGGCTGATGGCTTCTTCTCCTGAAAGATACCGTAGGCTTCCGTTTTTCTTAGCCGGGTCGTAGTTGGTTTTTACTTCCGGCAATGCTGAAGTTTTTGCATCAGCGGCCTCCAGGTCCATTTTTTGTCCTTTTGCCGCCTGCCAGATGGCTTCGTCGCGCAGCAGCGTCATTTCCCTGATCTTGGCAAGCTCCGCGGGATAATTATCAGGACCAAAGGGGTTGTAACGCCGGCCATATACATGCACGCCATTGGGAACTTTAAAATCGTTATGCCACATCCAGTTTTTTTCCTGTACCGCCGCATGAACGAGGGAGCGATACGCTTCCGCTTCCGTTTTTTTCTTTCCGAAAATTCCGTCAGCCAGCAGAGGTGCCAGCTTTTCGTATCCTGCATCTGTGAGCTGGGAGCCATCGATGGTAAGCGGCGAGCCGGCTTTCCCGAACCATTTTTGTGTGGGCGAAAAAATATCAATAAAATGAACTTTATTGGCTTCGGCAACAGCTTTCATGGCTTCTGTGTACAAAGAAAGATTTTCATTCTCCTTTTTGCCGTCAGGCAGATCCGCTTTTGCAGAAAGATCTTCAAATGCAATGGGTGATACAATAGCAAGCTGTGGCGCTGATTGACCATTATATTTTTGCTGTAACGTATGTTTAATAAAAGCATCCAGCTCGGCCTTATAGTTTTCCAATCCTTCTTTTCCCTGGAAAGATTCATTAAAGCCAAAGAATGCAATGATAATATCTGCTTTATGACGTGTGATCCATTGATCAGGAAATTCATTGAATCCCTCGCTGTGCGGGTTTGTTGCTAATTCTGTCTGAAATTTTTCCGCGCCGGGGAATGCCCAGGGGTTAGGCCGTGCGGAGTGAGGGCGGAACCCCGGTGTATTGCCTCCGTCGCACATATTGCGTATGTAAAGGTTGCTGTCAGGGTACCGCAAATACAGCTCTGTCTCAAAATGCCCGAAATTCATCATCCGGGAGCCAAGATTATTTCCAATAAGAATGATGTGAGCATTCTTTGTAAGGAGGAGAGCGTCCTGATTGTGGCGGCATGACAGCAGGCAGATTGTACTTGCTGTCATTATAGCTGCTAATACGAGTATCCGTTTACGTTGCATGATAAACTTTGATCTGGTTTATCGTAACAAGATACAAAACCTCTGTCAGGTTTAGCTAAAGCATCGTAAATAAAATTAATCATCATCGTCATCATCCTTGCCTGCAAATTTTGCCGGGTAACGCTGACTCCCTTTTGTCGCATGCCATATAATGCGATTCATTAAGCCGTCATTGCCTCCGTCAATATGATCAAATTCCGGTCTTAAGGACTGCTTTGCATAATACAGGTCTTTGCCGGTTAAGGAAGACATTTGCGGATTCATTTCATTTAAAGGTATATTGTTGGGAACGGCATGATAAACAAAGTCAGAAGGCTTGTCATTAAAGCATGTGAACATGGGGAGAGCTGTTGCATCAATAGCATTCATCGGCGGGATACCTAATATCTGCTCAATGGTCCGTACAATACAGGTCTGGTTATAATTGGTATGAACAGTTTGCTGTAACCTGCTGTAGGGGCTCATTACAAAACCGGTAGTCCTGTAGGCAGATACATGGTCCCATCCCGCCTGTGAATCATCTTCCGTAACAAAAACAACCGTGTTCTTCCAGAACCTGCTTTTGGTCAATACCTCCATAATTCTTCCCAGTGCCAGGTCATTATCGGCAACCATAGCCCGCGGGGTAGGCAGGGCAGGATTGGTACCACCCGTATGATCTGCGGGAAGCGCAAGGATCATCAATTGCGGCAACTGGTCCCCTGGTTTATCTTCATACGCTTTCAGCTCCTTTATAAATGCAGATGCTCTTAGCTGGTCACTGATCTTATGGCTGTCATATCCGGGATAGCCGGGCGATAGTAATGGGCGCACTGCTGATATCGTGCTCGTGTTTGTAAATTCAAAAGGTCTGCCGTTTATATAATCATTATAGATGGCAGACCAGGTCATTTCTTTGCCAAACTGCGGGGTGCATGCTTCACCATATATCCTTACGCTTTTTCCATGTTCTGTAGCATTGTTCCAGATAAATCCTTTTTTATTATACACCAGCGCATCAGTCTGTACATGCGGATAGCTGCGAAACCAGGCGCCCACATTTCTTTCCAGGTAGTCGGTAACCATAGCGGCATCTGTCCATTGATGTCCTTCGGCAGAAGACTTGCCTGATACATGGTAATTGTCGAGTAATAAAAAATCTCTTGCCAACTGGTGCTCATTGGGGGTTACGTTGCTGCCAAATACACAAAGGTCTTCGCGGCCGTCGCCTTCTTTCATATCACCAAGCACCTGGTCGTAAGTGCGGTTCTCTTTGATGATATAAATTACGTGTTTGAATACAGAAGGTTCGCCTATCCGTTCAGGCACAGGTTTGGGCGCCACGTCTTTGCGCGGAAGCAACCGCGCCAATTGTGCCCGGAATGCAAGGTTGAGCTGCTTAACTCTTTCAGTATGCGAAGCTAATTGTTCGTTATCGGGTACAGGAATGATGGACAGGGTAGCGGCCTGCTTATGGCTATTGTATGCTCCCCCTTTAGTATCAGGTACATCTGCTTGGGGAGATTCTTTTTTAATATCCATGCTGTTGGTCCGCGAACCTTCCCCTTCAAGATTGGTGATGAATAAGGTATTGTTTTTAATTACTATTCCTGAAGGATAAGCTTCCGTAGGGATGAAGCCTCTAAGGGCGCTTTCCCCCTTACCATCAGATGAGGCTTTACTCCCCAGGCTGACTACAGCCACCGCATTATCCAGCCCGTTTGTAATATATAAATTGGCGCTGTTCTCGTCCAGCGCCAAAGCGCCGGGTGAATCGCCGATAAAGCCTTCTGTACCGGGAAATAATTTTACAGGTATCTCTTCAGTTACTTTATTAGTTCGTGTATCAATTACCGTTATATTATCACTGTTGGCATTGGAAACATATACAAAGCGATTGTCGCTGCTATGGATAATATCATTGGGGTGAAGTCCTGCTTCAATTTCTGTAACGGGTGAGCCATCCAGGTTATATACTGAAACGGAGCCATGGCTCAGCGCGCCGGTTATTGGATTAATATAAGCATCTCCATAGGGAACGCCCGCAGTCTCTTCCGCAGCGCCGGGGGCAGGCTGGGGACCGGCCCAGTTGCTGACATATATATGATTATCTGCGAGGGTAATGCCATAAGGCGCTACTCCTGCAGGTTTTGTCCAGACTACTTCCTTATTGTCTATATCCGTTTTTACGATTTGATTGTTGCCGTTTAAAACTACATAAAGGTAGTTACGGCCATTCTCCGTGCTGACAGCCACTTCATTGGGCAATGCGAGCGGCGATTTTCCTTCCGCATTGAACCGGAAGGAATTTTTTATAAAAATTTTCTGCCCGTCCCATTCAGCCTGCAGTACATAAGACTCTTTGCCATTGGCAGCGCTCCAGAATATATAGGTCTTGTTGCCATTTTGCCAGACCTGTATTCCCGAATAAGTACTTTTAAGTTTGCTGAATGGCTTGTTATCCCGGAAATTCCATTTGGCAATTACTGCTTTTCTCTGAGGGTCAATGATCACAATCCCGTTTCTTTCTTCCACCGCCAGCAAGTCAGATCCCGGAATTAATTGCACATCGAGGCTATGCTGCTCAAGGTTCTTATCACCCCATGCCACAACCGCTCCTGCCGGGCTGATGATACGGTTAAAAGGCATGATCACAGGCAGGAGGTTATTATTCAAAGTGCTGTCGTCATAGGGAGAATGTTGGCTGGCCTGCTCATTGCTGAGCGGCTGCTTCCTTGACGCAGGATAACGGCAGGATAGCACAAATAACAACAGCAAGAGCTTAATTACATAGCCAGGATTTTTACTCATCATTATAATCAGATA
Source organism: uncultured Terrimonas sp. (assembly GCA_964461595.1). Classification (GTDB taxonomy): domain Bacteria; phylum Bacteroidota; class Bacteroidia; order Chitinophagales; family Chitinophagaceae; genus Agriterribacter. The sequence continues at coordinate 11,111 of CAYWVB010000045.1, forward strand.
TAAAAAGGGTTAAAAAGAGACTTTAAAAGTAGTTATTTCACGCAAAGATTGCAAAGAGGGCAAAGGAGCAAAGCCTGGTTTCAATATTTTCTTTACGGGATTTTCGTGAAACCGTTGAGCCACAAAGGCAGGGAGGCACAAAGTATTTTATTTTCGGACTTTGCTTTCTTTGCAGGTAGAGGACAAATGAAAAATCTACATTGTTTTTAACCCCCTTTTTCTTCCTGCAATGGTTCCGCATTCTATGGATAGCAATTATTTCAGGGGAGGTTATATTATAAATTTGCATCTTACTCATTTTTTGATAATTTCATTGTTTCAGCGTTACCGGTTGATTACTTTGGAACAGACTTACCTGCATAATGAGAAAGACCCGTTGCTCCGGGTTACTGAAGGCGATGCAACCGCTTACAAATGTGCTAAGGGAACGTGCCCATGCTTTGCCAATTACAGCAGGTGAGGTAACTCTTGATTATATTTTTGATGAGCGTGCACGTGAATTGTATATAGAAGAAATGCGCCACACTGAGCTGGTAAGAGCCGCCTATATTATGGCAAGGCTCAACAAGAGCGGTTATAGTTTAGCTACGTTTACTGATCATAACTGGTTTTACGATAGAGTAATGTCCCGGAACCGTCATTATCAGATCGGGAATATAGGAGGCAGCATCTTTACGATACAGCCGTTTAATGTCCTTTGACCGATAGACGTCAACATCACTACTGCTGGCGAAGCAGGTTGGGCATCCGGGTCGCGGAATCAAAAAATAGGCGCATGTTAAGGCAATCAATTATGTTTGCAGGATGTTGTGAAACGTGTGATGCGAAACGTCAGGTCCGGGACAGCGGGCATTTCCACTTTTCACGTCTCGTATCTCATGTCTTCACCTGCCCTCAAACTGTTTAAAATATCAACAATGACAAAAAAAAAGCCTGTATGTTTGGTGGTCTGTTTCATGTTTCTTGCCCACGCGGTATTCTGCCAGAGTTTGCTTACCTATACCAATGCCGCCGGTAAAAAAGTGCCCGTGCGAACACTCTTTGAATGGCAGACCAAACGAAAACAGATTTTGGACAGCATGCAGGCGCTTTTTGGTAAATTGCCGGGCGATCATAACCTGCCCCCTTTCAACAGCAGGACACCTTTGCTTCCTTCATTCAACACGCAGTATACAGACAGTGTAAAAACCAACTTATATACCTGTTATAATATTCGGTTTACGGTTGCCCCGGATGAAGACGTAACGGCATATTTATATATTCCGATCAAGGAAAGCAATAAAAAAAGGCTTCCAGCAATGTTAGCGCTTCATGAAACCGATATGATCGGAAAAAAAAGTGTGGATGGTCAGGGGCATAATATCAATCTTGCGTATGCTAAAGAATTAGCCCAGCGGGGATATATTGTTATTGCACCTGATTATCCAAGCTTCGGAGATCAGAAAGATTATGATTTTACTACTGATCGCTATGAATCCGGTGTTATGAAAGCGATCTTTAATAATATCCGCTGCGTTGATTTTTTACAGGCGAGAGCTGACGTTGATCCTGAGCGTATCGGTGTTATCGGGCATTCTCTGGGTGGGCATAGCGCTATGTATGTTGGTGCCTTCGACACGAGGTTAAAGGTAGTGGTATCCAGTTGTGGCTGGACACCCAACAGGTATTATAATAACTATAACGAGGAAATGAGGAAAAAAATGGGAGGCAGGCTTTGGGGATATGCACAGGAAAGATATAGCCCTTTAGCACTCACTAAGTATAAACTGCAACCTGAAAATATGCCCTTTGACTTTGAAGATGTGATCGCCGCTATTGCACCAAGACCGTTTTTTTCCAGCTCACCCATCCATGACATCAATTTTAATGTAGAGGGTGTCAGGGTAGGTATAGCCAGTGCTTCGGAGGTATACCATTTCCTGAATGCGGACAATAGCTTACAGGTGCGTTACCCTGTTTGCTCACATGATTTCCCGCCCGAGGTTCGTTTTGAAGCCTATCGCTTTATTGATCAGATACTAAAAGAAATAAAATGAAAAAACTGCATTGCTTTTAGCCATTTTTCTTGCAATGGTAACTGTTATATCCTGCTCTGAGGGCCCAACTGGTTCATCAAAGCTCCGGCAATAGTCCGCTTCCGGTACAATTCCGGAACATTCGTATTAAAACATTAGACTGATCTTAACAATGAAAAGAAAATCCCCCACTATCATCCGTATAACTACGAGCTGTTTGGTAGCATTGATATTGTCAGGCCTCGTCCCCTATTTTGGAAAGTCAAAAACCGGGGATAATGTAATAAAAGAAAGTAAAAGCAAAATCATCTCGCCAACAGCAGATACTGACTGGATGGTGGGTATCTCCCGGCGCGTGATCACTCCAACGACAGATGTATGGCTGGCGGGTTACGGGGTGAAACGACCGGCAGAAGGGAAACTGCACGATATATGGGTAAAAGTATTAGCGCTTAAAAGTGTAAATGGTAAGCGGGCTGTTATGGTCACCACCGATAACCAGGGTATGTCGAGGACGATCTATGAAAATCTTTACCGGAAGATACATGAACGCTTTCAGCTCGATCGTTCTGAGTTCATGCTCACGTTTTCCCACAACCATTCGGGCCCATGCCTTCGTGGCGACCTGGTAGATTATTATCCCGGCGATGACCAGCAAAAAAAACTGGTGGATGAATATTCCGACTGGATGGAAGAGCAGATCATTGATGCAACGGATGAGGCATTAAAGAGCATGCAGCCTGCCCGTATCTCCAGGGGACAGGGATTTTGCAGCTTTGCCGTTAACAGGAGAGATAATGTTGAATCAGAAGTGCCGGCAATACTGGCAGCCGGAAAACCGCTTAAAGGAGCGACAGATCATTATGTTCCTGTTTTATCAGTGAAAGATGCTAAGGAAAATCTTATAGCTATTTTGTTTGGATATGCCTGTCACCCCACCACATTATCAGGTAATTTGCTGTCAGGCGATTACCCGGGTTTTGCCCAGGTGAACCTGGAAGAACGGTATCCCGGTGTTACTGCTATGTTTTTTAATGCATGTGGGGGTGACCAGAACCCTTTACCCCGCCGCACGGTAGAGCTCTGTGAAAAATATGGAAAAATGTTATCGGATGCCGTGGAAGAAGTGATAGCCAAACCCATGCAACCCGTATCACCGGGCTTGCAGACTGCCTTCAAATTTGTTGACCTTGACTATGAGGAAGTGGTAACCAAAGAAAAATTACTCCCTCTTACTACCGGAGATAATGATATACATGCCCGCTGGGCGAGGCGTATGCTTGAGATGATGGATAAAGATATTCAATTTCCCGATTCCTATCATTACTATCCGGTACAGGCATGGCAGCTTGGCAAAGAATTGCTGTTGATAGGGATAGGCGGAGAATCAGTGGTAGATTATTCGCTTAGGTTTAAACGTGAGTTTGGAGAAGGGTCTACCTGGGTTCTCGGCTATACCAATACAATGGTAGCTTACATGCCTTCAAGGCGGGTATGGGAAGAAGGAGGGTATGAAGGCGGACCCCACCTGGATGAATACGGACACCCGGCATGGCGATGGGCAGGAAATGTGGAAGACCGTATTGCCAAAGGCGTGCATAGCGTGGTAAAACGGGTTCACAAACGTTAGTCAGGTATTGCGAAAAAAAATGCCCGTTCATTGATGAAGAAACTAAACGGCAAAGAATTAGCTGCTGCAGTGGAATGTGTCCTTGAGGATACTATGCAAAGACAGCCCTCTGAACTAAAATCAGCATATACCGAAACAGATCTTCCTTTTTTCAGATGCTCCCACTATTCCGGAATTGAAAGAGATAAGCTCATCTTCCACCGGATATGAAAAGCTTTGGGCCGGGAGACTCCTGAAAGAGTTAGCACTGGAATCAGGAGTGCACAGGACTCAATACGAATTAATAAAAACAAGCAAATAGCAAAAGTTGAAACGTGAGAAGTGAAACATGACATCTCTCTTACTTATTTCTACCTAATTTTCTCCCTTCTTTTTCATTTAAACCAAACATATAATTTTGTATACTTGCGGATTGCATTTAATCCTGTTTTGTGAATGCCCGAGATATTGTGCCATACCAGCGACCAGCAACTAACTGAACAACTTCCGTATAAAGAAGCTGCTTTTACGGAAGTATATAATCGCTATTGGGATAAGCTGCTCTTTGTAGCTGCTGTCAAACTGAAAGATCCTGCTATGGCGGAAGAAATTGTGCAGGATGTTTTTTTAGACCTGTGGAAGCGCAGAAAACAATTGTCCGTTACAGGCAGCCTTGGAGCATATCTTTCCGTTGCCGTTAAATACCGAATTATCAATGCTCATGCAAAAATGAAAAGAGAGCAGGACTTTTTGGCGGGCCGCACAGATACTGCGCTTCGCATTGAGCCCTGGCTTGATGAAAAAGAGCTTCAGAAAAACTACCAGTTGCTGGTTTCACAATTACCTGAAAAATGTCGTATCACTTACCGGCTGAGCAGGGAAGAAGGTTTGTCATTGAAAGAAATTGCCGGTAAAATGGCTGTATCTCAAAAGACGGTTGAAGCTAACTTAACGCGTTCTTTGAAGCTATTGCGCTTCGGGCTCAAAAAGATATTATCCATACTGTTTTATTGAAGGGTTATTTTCACGCCTGCTGTTCGGCAGACAGGCAAAGAAACAAAGGTTTATTTTCCGGTATTTGTTGTTAGCCTTGCGCGAAATTGAACCGCAAAGGCAGTATGGCACAAAGCTTCACAAAAGGTTTTCTTTACCGGCTTTGCTTCCTTAGCGATCTCTGCGTGAAATTTTTTTTCCGGTACATATAGGGTTTTCTTTAGCTTATTTGACATATTAAAGAATGCTTGTCAGCTTATGCACGAAAACCAACAGTATCAGAAATACCTGCTGCTTGCCCAAAAATGGGTAGACGGAACCATTTCAGATGAGGAGCTCAGGGAATATACAGATTGGCTAAAGCAGATAGATGCTGATGCCCATGTAGAGATCCCGGCAGAGATAGCTACAACTAAAGAAGCGCACAGGGAAAAAATATTCAGGGAGCTTCAGCGCCGTATAAAGAGCGAAGGTGCACATCCGCATAAGCCGGTTTATCGCCATATGCTGCAATGGGCAGCTATGTTTACCGGTATTATCCTTCTTGGCTATTTTACTTATTACTTAATAAATAACAAAAAAGAGCGGACTGCACGGAAAACAATGACGGTAACAACGGCGGACGATGTGCAGCCGGGTACTAATGGCGCTATCCTGGCGCTTGCCAATGGCAAAGTAATCGTTCTGGATACTGCCGCCAATGGAACACTGGATAATAATGTGATGAAAAGCCGGGCAGCGATTGTTTTCGAAAAAGCTCCTGAAGATGAGCCTGTTCAGTACAATACCCTCACTACTCCACGTGCAAGGCAGCAACAACTGATCTTACCTGATGGCTCACATGTATGGCTGAATGCCGAAAGCTCCATCCGCTTTCCAACAACCTTTGCCGGTAAAACAAGAGAGATAGCAATTTCCGGCGAAGCATATTTTGAGATCAGCCCCGACAAAACAAAACCTTTTGTAGTGAATGTGCGGCAGTCATCGGTAGTAGTGCTTGGCACTCATTTCAATGTAATGGCTTATCCCGATGAAGCGTTCCTTGAAACAACGCTGCTTGAAGGTGCGGTTAGCTTCCGGAATAATAATGAGCAAATGATATTGAGGCCCGGGCAACAAAGCAGGTTGTCCCAAACTAAACAACTGCAACTGGTTACCAATCCTGATATAGAAGTGATAATGGCCTGGAAAAACGGCTTTCAGTCTTTTAAAAAAGCTGATATAGGCACTATCCTCCGGCAGATAAAACGGTGGTATGATGTAGAGGTGGAGTATGAAGGGAGCATTCCCCCGGAGCTGACATTTACCGGGGAAATACCGCGTGAAGTAACACTTTCTCAATTACTGAAAGCGCTTGAATCGAAACGGCTGCATTTCACGCTCAATGCGCCAAACAAAAGGCTGCATGTTCAGTTTAATCCGTAATACCATATTCCCGATCATTTTTCATCACTAAATAAACATGGAGTATGTACACGACTGCTTATCAAAAAACGTGCTTACCCGGAGGAGTAACCGGACGGAATACCGTCTTTAAAAAATTGTGCATGATCAAAGTTGCACTTGCATTTCTCCTGCTGACAGCTATGCAGCTCAATGCTAAAACGGAGGCCCAAACCATCACGCTTTCTGAAAAGAACGCCAGGCTGGAAAGCGTTTTGAAGAAGATAAAAAAACAAAGCGGTTATGCCTTTCTTTACCAGGATCAGTTGCTGCGGAAAAGTTTTCCGGTAGATATTGAGGTAGTTGATGCAAAACTGGAAGAAGCGCTAGGCCTGATCTTTAAAGATCAGCCTTTGACCTATGAGATCATCGCTGATAAGCTGATCACTGTTAAGGAAAAAGCCATCAGGATTGAAAATAAACCTCAGTCAGAAGCTCCCCGGGCAATTAATGTGGGAGGTACGGTAGTAAATGAAAAGGGCGAGCCGCTGGCAGGAGCAAGCGTAGTGATCAAAGGAACACAAAAAGGTACGACCACAGGCTCCGACGGAAGATTTTCGCTGAGCGGGGTGGATAGGAATACCGTCCTTGTTATTTCTAACGTTGGATATCAAAGCAGGGAAATACCGGTAAGCGGTCGGTCGGTTATAAATATTGTTCTGCAGGCTGCCGAGACAGGCTTAACCGATATAGTAGTTGTGGGATATGGTACGCAAAGAAAAAAGGATCTGACGGGTGCTGTTGCCCAGGTGAGTAATAAAGATTTGCAGGCCGTGCCGGTATATAATGTAGGTCAGGCCCTGCAGGGCAGAGCAAGCGGCGTATCGGTTACAAATAATTCCGGAGCTCCCGGTTCCAGGATACAGGTAAGAGTGCGCGGAGGTAATTCCATGATAGGTAGCAATGACCCCTTATATGTTGTGGACGGTTTTCCTATAGCGGGAGGAATAAATTTCATTAATCCCGCCGATATTGAAACTATAGACATCCTGAAAGATGCCTCAGCTACGGCCATATACGGCGCAAGGGGTGCCAACGGGGTGGTAATGGTGACTACCAAAAGAGGGAAACAGGGCGGCAGGAATATTATCTCTGTAAACAGCTATTACGGAGTACAGGAAACAGCTAAACGTTTTAAGCTCCTCGATGCCAAACAATATGCTATAGTGGCCAATGAGTTTTTGAAGAACGATGGAAAAGATCCTTATTTTGATGTAAACCAGATCACCGGCCCGGGAACGGACTGGCAGGACGTTATATTCAGGTCTGCACCTGTGCAAAATCATACGCTTGGTTTTTCGGGAAGCGGTGGCAAAACAAATTACGCCCTCTCGGGAAATTATTACAACCAGCAGGGGATTATCATTAATTCAGGCGTTCAGAAAGGCTCCTTCAGGCTTAATCTGGACCATGAGATAAAAAGCTGGCTTAATCTTGCGGTCAATTTTAATGTATCCAGGAGAGAACAGTTTTCCGTTCCGGTTGATAATGGAAGGAGAGGAAATAATATGTTTTCCGGCGCATTGTCTGCTCCTCCTACAGTACCTGTATATGATGATGAAGGCTTACCTGTACGCATAGGCGAAGCTTATCCGTTTACTGATCCGGGAGACATCAGGAACCCGATGCTCTGGAATAAGCCTTACAAAAACAGAACGCTGGCAAACACAATATTGCTCAACAACGCGCTGAACATAAAGATCACAAACGATTTATCTTTCACCACCAGGCTTGGTCTTGAATATGAAAACTCCATCAATGATGGCTTCAGCCCGATCATTTATGCCAATGACCGCGGTGGCGCTTCCAACAGCAATACCTACTGGAATTCATTTTTGAATGAAAATGTATTGACATATTCTAAAAACTTTAATCATTCCCAGCGCTTAACCGTTACCGGTGGTTTCACTTATCAAACGTATATGTCGAGAAGTGCCGGTATCTCGGTTTCTGGCTTTACGAACAACATTACCGAGAACTATAATCTCGGCTCTGCACAGACCATCAATCCTCCTTCTTCAGGCATATCCGAATGGCAGCTGGTTTCCGGGCTGGGCAGGGTGAATTACTCCATCTGGGATAAATATTATGTTACCGCCAGCCTTCGCTCCGACGGATCTTCGAGATTTGGTAAAGACAATAAATGGGGCATATTCCCATCGGGAGCTGTAGCCTGGAGAATCTCGGAAGAGCACTTCATACGCGATAACCTGAAATTTATTGATAACCTCAAGCTCAGGGCAAGCTATGGTATCACCGGCAATACTGCCTTATCTCCCTATCAGTCTCTCGACAGGATGTCGCCGGTAAAATATATTTATAATGGCAATACGGAAAGTGTGGGATATGCTCCTTCCGGTATTTCCAACAGCCAGTTGAAATGGGAAACCAGCAGCGAGCTTGATCTTGGTCTTGACCTCAGCATTCTAAACAACAGGCTTGGTTTTACTTTTGATTACTATAAGAAAAATACGCACGATCTCCTGGCTTCCGTGCCATTGCCGCCATCAGTAGGTTTTGGATATATTCTTCAAAATTTTGGCGAGATCCAGAACCAGGGTGTTGAATTTGCGGTCAACGCTGATATTTTTACCGGTGGCTTTAAGTGGGATGCCGCCGCTCAGCTATCCATGAATAAAAACAAGGTGGTTGAAATAGCGGGAGGAAGCGATATTGTTACCGTAGGGCAAACTTCCGGATTACCGGGGTATAACATTGCAAGGGTGGGCCAGCCGCTGGGCGCTTTTTACGGTTACAAGGAAGACGGGCTGGATGAGAACGGGTACATAAAATTTGTGGATGTAAACAAGGACGGTAGTATCACACCCCTGGATCGTGTTATACTTGGTACGCCATATCCTGATGTTGAGTTCGGGTTCAATTCTAATTTTTCCTATAAAAATTTTAGCCTGAATGTTTTCCTGCAGGGCGTTAAAGGCAATGACATCTTTTTTGCCACGGCTTTCACCAATCTCAATTCCTTCCAGAGAACACAAAATCAGTTTGCCGATCTGTTTGGCAATTACTGGACAGAGGATAATCCTGATCCGCATGCCAAATATCCCCGTGTAAGCCCTCTTACACAAATGCGCCCTTCCGACAGGTTTATCATGGATGGCAGTTACCTGAGGGTTAAGTCCATCCAGTTGTCTTATAATCTGCCGGTAGAGAAGCTGGGGCTAAACTGGCTGGATTATGCGAGCGTATACCTGAAAGCGACCAATCTTTTCACCGTTACCAATTACCCGGGACTTGATCCTGAGGTAAATACCAGGGGAAGCGATTCACAATCTATTGAAGACCGCCTCTTCATCGGTACGGATGAAAGCGGCTATCCGAACGCAAGAGTATTTGGAGCCGGCATAGAACTCAGGTTTTAACAGTAAAACTATCTGACAATGAAACGAACAATTTTATTTATAGGACTTATCGCTATTATTTCGTCATGCAAAAAGGAATTGACGGAAGTGCCGAAGGATTTTATTTCAAAAGCCAATTTCTATAAAAATGCTGCTGATGCCCAGGCTGCCGTTACGGGTGCTTATTCGTCGCTGGCTGATAACTATGGCATCACATACTGGCTTTTCCTGGTCAATCATGCCGACTACGAAAAGGGAAGAGGATCGCAGGCGCCTATCTCTGTTTTCAGCCAGATTTTAGATGTGGCCAACATAGGAAGGGCGGCCGACATTTGGTCGTCTCATTACCGGACCATTAACCGCGCCAATTCTATTCTGGATAATGTACCGGATATCAATATGGATGAGGCATTAAAGACCCGGATCCTTGCCGAAGCGCATTTTTTGAGAGCAATGGCATATTTTAATCTTGTAAGAGGGTTTGGACCGCTTCCCTTAAAAACATCGGAAAGCACAGATATCAGCACAGTAGGCGCCGCCAGGATGCCGGAGGACTCAGTGTATGACCTGATCACGGAAGATGCCATAGCTGCGGTTAACGGGTTGCCTGAATCAGTAGGTAGCGAAACAGGCAGAGCATCCAAATGGGCAGCCAAAATGCTTTTATCACAGGTATACCTTACCAGAGAAAAATGGAGTGATGCTGCAAAACAGGCAGATGATATTATCAGCAGCGGAAAATATTCCCTGGTACGGGTGCAGCAGCCGAATGATTTTTATAAAATATTTGCAGTGACAACAAGCACTGAAGATGTGCTCTCTATCCATCATTCGGATTCAAGGCAGTCATCATTGCCGGGTTATCTGCACAGACCTAATACGCCGCCTTACAACTATAGCAGTGGTGGTAATTATGCCTGGCTGCCCAATATGAATTCGTTCCTGGCCACTTGGGATGCCAACGATCTGAGAAGAGATTTCAACCTCTATACAAAATATACAGGTCCCGGCGGAGATTCCGTGTCGCTTCCTTCTGCCACTCCCATTTTGTTTAAAAAATTCACTACTGCTCCATCTGGTTTAGCTACCTACAGTGATCCGGTATTCCGTTATGCGGAAGCTTTCCTGATCTTTGCGGAAGCAGACTGCATGGCCAACGGCGCCCCTACAACCTTGGCGCTTGAACGACTAAATGCCATCAGGAGAAGAGCTTACGGGTATGATCCTGATGCGCCTTCCGCCGTTGATTATGCTACGGGAATGAACCAGGAACAATTCCGCAACACAGTTTTGATGGAAAGAGCGTATGAATTTATAGTAGAAGGCAAACGCTGGCAGGATCTGAAAAGAACAGGAACAGTAGCCGAAGCTATGGAAAAGGTAGGAAGAACCGTTATTGATGCCCGGCTGCTTTGGCCCATTCCGCAGGAAGAAATAGATAATAACCCGGACATTGAACAACAGGATCAGAACCCGGGATACTGAGAAGAGTTTCAACTTACAGGTTTCAGGTTGTGCAACTTGTAACCTGGAACAGGTTCAAATAATATCATGATGAAGTATAAAAATATAAGCAGTCTCCTGCTATCTGTATGTGTGCTGTTACATTACACTGCCTCCGCTCAACCCGGCAAGGCGGCTGACTATACTGTAGATATCTGTATCTATGGCGCCAGTTCCGCCGGCGTGGTCGCTGCGTATGCTGCAGCAAAATGCGGCAACAGTGTCATACTTATTGAGCCGGGAAAAATGATCGGCGGACTGACTACAGGCGGGCTGGGTAAAACAGACGCAGGGATAAAAGAATCCATCACAGGCTTGTCTCTCCGCTTTTATCAGCGGGTAGCCCAAAAATACGGGCTCAGCTCAGGAGAACAATGGACATTCGAACCGCGTGTAGCGCTGGAAGTGATGCAGGATTATATCCGTGAAGGGAAAGTAACCTTGCTGATGGAAACACAATTGTCGCAAGTTAAAAAGGAGGGCGCTGTTATCCGTTCGGTTAAGCTTAAGGATATACGGAACAGGAAATCTGTTAGCGTTACTGCAAAACAGTTTCTTGACTGTACGTATGAAGGCGACCTGATGGCTATGTCCGGGGTTTCCTATTTTGTAGGCCGTGAAGACAACAGCGTATATAATGAAACGCTCAACGGCTTTCAACTGCCGGAATACCATAAGCAATCCGGTTATCATCAGTTCCCCGACGGAGTTAGCCCGTATAAAATTCCCGGCGATCCTTCGAGTGGGTTGGTATGGGGCATAACCAAACATAAGGCGGAGCCTGCCGGCACAGGCGATAAAAAAGTGCAGGCCTATAATTTCAGGATATGCCTTACCGACAGCGCTGAAAACCGGTTGCCTATAACCCGGCCGGATGATTATGATTCTACCCGGTATGAGCTGATGGCGCGTCTTTTTGAAGCGCAGCCGAACATGAGAGAGATCAATCACTATTTTATCTGGAGCCTTATGCCAAACCGAAAAACGGATATCAATAACCGCGGCGGGTTTTCCACAGATATGATGGGGATGAACTATAACTGGCCGGAAGCCAGCTATAAGAAAAGAGAAAAAATGCTGCGGGAAGCGCTTTCTTATACCAAAGGGCTGCTGTACTTTATGACCACAGATAAAAGAGTGCCCGATACATTACAGGCATTTGTAAGGCAATGGGGGTATCCCAAAGATGAGTATGAGCAGTTTGATCATTTTACACCACAGCTCTACGTAAGGGAAGGCCGGCGTATGATTGGAGCGTATGTGATGACGGAACACAACTGCCGCGGTGAAGCTAAAGTAGATGACGGGATAGGCTTTGCTTCTTATGGTATGGACAGCCACAACTGCGACAGGATAGTGGTGAATGGCATGGTGAAGAATGAAGGAAATGTAGAAGTGAGGGTAGAACATCCATACCCGGTTTCGTATCATTCCATAACCCCTCAGCAAAAAGACTGTACGAACCTGCTGGTGCCTGTTTGTCTTTCTTCAAGCCACATAGCTTACGGGTCTATACGTATGGAGCCTGTTTTTATGGTATTGGGGCAGTCTGCTGCTATGGCGGCTTCGCTGGCTATCGCAAAAGATATCCCGGTACAGGATGTGAATGTGGCGGAGCTGCAGCAATGGCTTCATGATGATCCTAACTTAGAAAAAGGAAGCATTAACCATTAACCTTTCCTATAGATCAATTTTAAAATTCAGCAGAACATGAAAAGAAGAAGCTTTATAAAATCTCTCACCGTTGGCAGCGGCGTGGCTGTATCTGCCGGAGTCCCTGCGCTGGCGTTTACAGTGCCGGGCAATAAAAAAAATTACAATGCAGATATTGTCATTTACGGAGGCACGGCTGCAGCTGTTACCGCGGCAGTGCAGGCAAAGAGAATGGGGAAATCGGTGATTATGGTTTCACCCGATAAGCACCTCGGCGGGATGACATCGGGAGGGCTGGGATTTACTGATACCGGCAATAAAACAGTGATCGGAGGATTAGCCAGGGAGTTCTACCATCGTATTTATCTACATTATGATCGCCAGGAATCCTGGAAGTGGCAGAAGAAGGATGCGTATGGAAATAAAGGACAGGGCACACCGGCTGTAGATGGTGAGAACAGGACCATGTGGATCTTTGAGCCGCATGCAGCGGAAAAAGTGTTTGAAGATTTTGTGAAGGAGAATAATATACAGGTATTACGCGATGAATGGCTGGATCGTCAAAAAGGAATGGAGATGAAGAACGGCAGGATCACTTCTTTTAAAACATTAAGCGGAAATGTTTATGCCGGGAAGATGTTCATTGATGCCACTTATGAAGGCGACCTGATGGCAGCTGCTAAAGTGAAATATGTTGTAGGGCGTGAAGCTGCCGGTGAGTATATGGAGAAATGGGGAGGAGTGATCACCGGGGTATTTCATCACGGTCATCATTTTAAGAAGAATATTGATCCATACAAAATACCCGGAAATCCCTCCAGCGGGTTGTTGCCCCGCATCTCATCCGAACCTCCCGGTGTGTATGGTGCAGGCGATAAAAAAGTACAGGCTTACTGCTATCGCATGTGCTTATCAAAGCATCCTGAAAACAAAGTGCCATACTCAAAGCCTGCAGGCTATGATCCTTACCAGTATGAATTATTAGTGCGGGTATTTAATGCAGGGTGGGATGAGCTCTTTCAAAAGTTTGACCCGATACCTAACCTGAAAACAGATACGAACAACCATGGGCCATTCAGCACTGATAATATAGGGATGAACTATGCATACCCGGATGCATCTTATCGTTTGCGGCAACAAATTATTGAAGAGCATAAGACCTATCAGAAAGGACTGATGTATTTTATAGCCACTGACCCGCGCATACCCCGCGAAGTGCAGGAGGAATTTAATATATGGGGGCTTGCAAAGGATGAGTTTGTGGATAATAATAACTGGCCCCACCAGTTATATGTACGGGAGGCCCGCAGAATGGTAGGGTATTCGGTAATGACAGAGCATGAAATATTGGGGACTAACACAGTTACGGATCCCATCGGTATGGGTTCCTATACTTTAGATTCTCACAATGTCCAGCGTTATGTCACACCGGAAGGCTATGTGCAAAATGAAGGCGACTTCGGTGTACATGTTCCCAAACCATACAGCATATCTTACAGGTCTATTCTTCCAAAAGAAAATGAGTGTGAGAATCTGCTGGTGCCGGTTTGCCTGTCAAGCTCGCATGTTGCCTATGGCTCTATCCGTATGGAGCCTGTATTTATGATCCTTGCAGAATCTGCGGCTACTGCTGCTGCAAGTGCTATAGATGACCGGGTAAGCGTGCAGAAAGTAAATTATGATGAGTTGAAAAGACAGTTATTAAAGCAGGATCAACGGCTTGACTGATATGATTATATTGATCCCTATTATACTATCTTTAGGCTATGAAAAACACTCAAAGAAACACCGCACCGCCTATTGTCCGTTTTATTGATCCGCTCACGGATTTTGGTTTTAAAAGGATTTTTGGATCCGAACATAATAAGGATTTGCTGATAGCCTTCCTGAACGAATTATTCAAAGGGCGCAAAATAATAAAAGACCTGGTGTACAACCCGCAGGAGAACAGTGGTCCTGCAGAATATTACCGCAAAACTGTTTTTGATCTTACCTGTACCGGAGCGGATGGAGAAATATTTATAATTGAAATGCAAAGGGCAGAACAAAAGTTTTTTATCGACAGGTCCATTTTTTATACTTCCAGCAAATTGTATGAACAGGGTCAGAAAGGCAAACAGCACTGGGATTTTGAATTAAAGGAAGTGTATTTTATAGCTCTGATGGATTTTAATTTTGAGAATACTTCACGCGATAAATATCTCCACCGGGTAAGACTGGCAGAGGAAGAAACCGGCCAAACTTTTTATAATAAGTTGGGATTTATATTTTTGGAACTGCCCAATTTCAACCGGGAAGAAACGAAAATAGAAACCGATCTCGAACGTTGGATGTATGTGCTGTGCAATATGGCGAAAATGGAAAAAATTCCTGTAATTTTACACAAGAGGATATTTCTGAAATTGTTTCAGATAGCTGAGATAGCCAACTTAAAAAAGGAGGAGTATATGCTATACGAAAAAGCTCTTTTAGATAAATGGACCGACTATGCGGTAAGGAAGACGGCAAAAGAAAAAATCAGGACTGCACAAGAAGAGCTGAAGACTGTAAAAAAAGAATTAAGGACTGTGAAAGAAAAGATCAGGGCAGCAAAAAAGGAAATCAAGATTACGGAGGAAAAAATCAGGGTTACGAAAGAAAAGGCAAAGATCGCTGAGAAAAAAGGTATGGAAAAAGGTATGGAAAAGGGTATGGAGAAAGGTATGGAGAAGGGAGTAGAACAAAAAAGCCATGAAGTAGTGAAAAAACTTATCA
>CAYWVB010000045.1:26539-36299 GCA_964461595.1 uncultured Terrimonas sp.
GGTATGGAGAAGGGAGTAGAACAAAAAAGCCATGAAGTAGTGAAAAAACTTATCAGCAAATTTGAGCTTACTGATGCCCAGATTTCAGATATAGCAGGAGTATCCGTAGATTATGTAAAAAAAATGCGTCTCTCATTAAAAGAGAAAAAATAAGATACTTTATACAGTATGTGTAGAACTGTGAATGCCTGGTTGTAGATACTGACGGCTAAAGTTGATTTCTATCAACGGTCACTTTTTTCTCCACTCCACAGAATTTTAGCAGGATTAATCTTTTTGCTCAATATATCAATTGTGAAAAGAAGAAATTTCATAAAATCATTAAGTGTAAGCGGTAGCTTTATTATTGCTACGCCATCTTTTAGTGCGCCATTTGTTACCAGTGGTCTTAATAAAAATGAAGCGGCTAATGAAAGGGTAGCCGATATAGTGATAGCCGGTGGCGGCATGGGCGGTTGTGCTGCTGCTATTGCGGCCTTACGCAATGGACTGCATGTGATCATGACTGAAGAAACCGACTGGATAGGGGGACAGCTTACCCAGCAGGGAGTGAGTTGCCCCGACGAGCATCCCTGGATTGAATCTTTTGGAGCAACGAGATCGTACCTCGATTTGCGCACAGCTATCCGGGAATATTATATCCGTAATTACCCGCTAACGGTAACTGCTAAAGCAACTAAAAATCTTAACCCCGGCTCCGGCGCTGTCTCAAGGTTATGTCATGAGCCGCGTATAGCGTTGGCGGTATTATATAATATGCTCGCGCCTTACCTGGGCGCCGGCAAACTAACTTTACTATTACAGCATAAGATAATAAGCGCAGATACTAACGGTGATAAAGTAAAAGCGCTGAAAGCGCGTTGCCTGCAAACAGGAAATGAAATTATACTCAGTGCTCCTTACTTTGTTGATGCTACCGAGTTGGGGGAACTATTACCGCTGACGCGAACAGAGTACGTGACCGGAGCAGAATCCCGGCAGGATACACATGAGCTGCATGCATCCGAAAAAGCAGATCCCGGTAATAACCAGGCTTTTACCTGTTGCTTTGCCATGGATTATTTACCGGGTGAAGATCATATTATTGATAAGCCAAAAGATTATGACTTTTGGCAGAAGTTCGTACCGGCTATGACGCCCGCCTGGCCGGGAAAGCTGTTGTCATTGTATTATTCCAGTCCTTCCACACTGCAGCCCAAAGCACTGGGCTTCGATCCTTCGGGTAGCCCTACCGGTAAGGCGCTTAATTTATGGAACTATCGCAGGATCATTGACAGGAACAATTTTAACGCAGGATTGTATAGTGGGGATATCACTATTGTAAACTGGCCGCAGAATGACTATTTTCTTCATAATATTATTGATGTGAATGAAACCGATTTTAACCGTTTTGTGGAACAGGGTAAACAATTAAGTTTGTCGCTTTTTTACTGGCTGCAAACAGAAGCGCCCCGCGCCGACGGTGGACAGGGATGGCCCGGGCTCCGCTTAAGACCTGATGTGCTGGGCACCACAGATGGTTTGGCGAAATACCCATATATACGTGAGTCCCGGCGGATTAAAGCTGTGTTTACGGTGCTTGAAGAACATGTAGGCAAAGAAAACAGGGAGTTGGTTGCCGGTAAGAAGAACGGCAGCAAGGCCGCAGATTTTTTTGATAGCGTGGGAACAGGGTATTACCATATTGATCTTCATCCCGGCACCGGCGGCAACAACTATATTGATTTTGGCTCGTTGCCTTTCCAGATACCATTAGGTGCACTTTTACCGCAACGTGTGCAGAACCTGATACCGGCAAATAAAAATATAGGCACTACTCATATTACCAACGGCTGCTACCGGCTGCATCCGGTAGAGTGGAACATTGGCGAATCTGCCGGAATGCTTATCGCTTATTCATTCATAAAAAAAATACAACCGCATGCTGTAAGGGAAAACAGGAAAACCCTGGAAGATTTTCAGCAATTTATCCGTTTGCAGGGGATAGCCACACAATGGCCTGAAAAAATATACCGGTAAGGCAGATAGCTATCAGCCTTTAGCATTTCAGCTTTCTGTTTTCTTTGTTCTCTTTTGCTCCTTTGCGTGAAATTTTTTCTCTCTATCCCTTCAGCTTCAATTCCGTTGCTTTAGCCTGGGCTTTCAGTCCCAACGCTGCTGCCAGGAAAACTTCTTCCTGTGTAATAGCTGTTTCAGTACGATTGAGGATATCATTTACGAACCGCTCGCCAAACGGCAATGGCTCTTTGCTGCAGTCAATATACAGGTTCTCTTTCTGGTTCACCAGAAAAAGGTGATCGCCACCCTGCCGCCCGGAAAGATCAACTGTTTTGCGCAATTCAATATAGCCCTCAGTGCCGAGGATTGTCTGCCGCCCGTCGCCGAATGATTTTAACCCCTCAGGTGAAAACCAATCCACACGCAGATATCCTGTACCTTTATCTCCCTTCAGCATTACATCTCCGAAATCTTCGAAGGCGGGGTACTGCGGATGATTCAGGTTACCTGCCTGGGCTGCTACAATTTCAATCTCTGACGACCCGGTGAAATAAATAAACTGATCAAACTGGTGTGAGGCAAGATCTGTAATAACACCGCCAAAATATTTTTTATCAAAAAACCACGCCGGCCGGGTTTGAGGGTTAATACGGTGTGGCCCAAGACCGATGGTCTGGATCACCTTCCCGATCGCTCCTCCTTTGATCAGCGCCCCTGCTGTTGGAATAGTCCTGCTCTCCAGCCGCTCGATGAAAATGGTATAGGAACGACGGGTCGCTTTCTGCACGCGCCGTACTTCGTCCAATTGCTCCAACGTTGTGATGCCGGGTTTATCCACCAGGAAATCCTTACCATGCTGCATTACTTCTATGCCCAACGGCGCCCTGTCTACCGGTATTCCGGAGCTCAGCACCAGTTGTACGGAATGGTCTTCGAGTATTTCCTTATGTGTACGTGCTTGCTTTGCCTGGGGGTATTTTTTTAAAAATGCCGCAATCAGTTCGGGTTCTTTTGCGTAAACGGATACCAGTTCGCCGCCTCCTTTTATAACGGTTTCTACCATGCCGTAAATATGCGGATGATTGATGTCTATAACGGAAAACCTGATCTTCGCTGCTTTACGGGTATAAGCCCAGGTATTGTTAGCTACCGAGGACAGCAGGGTAATGCCTGCGACCGCTTTTGATCCGTCTTTAATGAATTGTCTCCTGTTGAATAATCGTCCTTTCATTACTCTGTTTTAAAAGTTATTAATCAATGTCGAATTTACTTTAAAATAATAGACCTTCAGTAAGAACTGTCCTGATCATTTGTTGATAGGCAGTATTAAAGTCGGATGGGCAATTTAACAGTCATTAAAGTAAACCATTGGGCGAATGAGATCACTTTCAAAAAATAGCAGCCGACTTTCACGATTAACATAGCACTATTTCCCGGCTGCTCCACTGTATTATTGTTATACCTTTGATAGCATAATACTGCCCGCCCGGGGTCGTATTTCCCGGGCCGGGAATATCCCCATGAAACATTCCCGGCATAAAAAATGATAGTAGAAAACTATGAGCATTACATCTATTAATCCCATTAATGGGAAATTGAACAGATATTATGAAGAAGATACTCCGGCATCAGTAGGGGAAAAAATTGACCAGACACACAAAGCCTGGCTCCTGTGGCGGGAAACAGGCTTTTCCGAAAGAGCCGCGCTGCTGAGAAAAATGGCGGAAAACCTGCGGCATCAGAAAGAAGAGCTTGCTATACTGATGACGATAGAGATGGGGAAACCCGTTAAGGAGGGCGTTTCGGAAATAGAAAAATGTGCGCTCGTCTGCGATTATTACGCTGCAGAAGGAGCAGGTTTCCTGAAAGATGAAATCATTGCCACTGAAGCAGCTAAAAGTTATGTGAGCTTCCGGCCGCTGGGTATTGTGCTTGCTGTTATGCCGTGGAATTTTCCTTTCTGGCAGGTATTCCGGTTTCTTGCACCGGCCCTGATGGCAGGGAACTGCGGGTTGTTGAAGCATGCCTCTAATGTGCCCGGATGCGCCCAGGCGATAGAACAACTGGTAAGAGTATCCGGTTTCCCGGATGATGTTTTTCAGACATTGATGATCGGCAGCGGGGCGGTCAATGCTGTTATGGAACATCCCAAAATAAAAGCGGTCACACTTACCGGCAGTACCGGGGCAGGAATGAAGGTAGCAGCGGAGGCAGGCAGGTTGTTGAAGAAGACGGTGCTTGAGCTTGGGGGAAGTGATCCCTATATCATACTGGCGGATGCTGACCTGGAACAGGCTGCCGAAACCTGCGTATACAGCCGCCTTATCAATAACGGGCAAAGCTGCATAGCTGCAAAAAGATTCATAGTGGTATCTTCCGTGGAAGAAGCGTTTACAGCTCTTTTTAAAGAAAAGATGATGCAGCGGAAAACGGGGGATCCTTTTGATGCGGCGATAGATCTTGGACCAATGGCCCGTGCGGATCTGCGGGATGAATTACATCGGCAAGTACAAAATAATATAGCGGCAGGTGCAAAATGTATCCTTGGTGGCAAAATACCTTCATTCGAAGGAGATCATGCATTTTACGAGCCTACCATACTTACAGGAGTAAAAAAAGGCATGCCGGCATTTAGTGAAGAGATTTTTGGACCGGTAGCTTCATTTATCTCAGCCGCCGGTACAGATGAAGCTGTACGGCTTGCCAATGATACTTCCTTCGGCCTCGGCGGGGCAGTATTTACAAAAGATCTGCCGCTTGGGGAAGACATTGCCAGGAACAGGCTGCAGGCAGGTTCCTGCTTTGTGAATACTTTTGTAAAATCAGACCCGAGACTGCCCTTTGGCGGGATTAATCAATCCGGCTACGGGCGTGAACTGGGGCTGTTTGGCATCCGGGAGTTTGTAAATATTAAAACAGTCTATATACGCTGACCGGGCTGTTATTTCAGCTCCCTGAACTTTTTAGGAGAAACGCCCATGATCTGCTTGAAAGATCTTGAAAAGCTGTATTGATCTGTATAACCCATCTCCTCAGCGATCTGTTTGATAGGCGTTTTGGTGGCCTTAAGCAACTGGCTTGCTTTCTGGATTTTTAGCGAGGTATATAAATGAATAGGAGAGTAGTGCGTCTTTTGCCGGAACAATGCTGAAAGATAGGACGCAGACACGCATGCTTTTTTTGCAAGATCATCAAGGGTGAGGTTTTCATGCAGGTGCTCTTTCATGATGATGATACAGCGCTCGATGATATTGTCTATCCCTTTTTTCATATAGTTAAATACCGTGAGCCGGAAGGTGCCGAGAAAACTATAGAAGCGAAAATTAGCATACAGCAGGTTTTCCAGGTTTTCCATCAGCCCGAGATGGTGCATGATATCCCTGAATTGTGCGATGCGGCCTACCAGCGGAGGCGTGGTAAGGTCTGATCTGTCATCACGCAGCAGGTACAGGTACATATCTTCTCCGAGGACGCCGTTGAATTTTACAAAGTAAAGGCTCCAGGGTTGTGGAGGGTCGGTGCTTGCCAGGAAAGCTGTTTTGCGGGGCAGCAATGCAAAATGATTGGCTTTCAAAACATGTTTTTTGCCATTTATTTTATACCAGCCAGTACCGCTTACGCAATAGATCAGTATATAGTCGGGATTGTTTTGCAGCACTTCTTTTTCAAAAAAGCTTTCCTCATCGTGGAAAGCTATCTCGGTAATGTAGAGATTCTTTCCAATAGGGTGCTGATCCAGCTTACTTCTCAGCCGGGCCGGCAATAGCCATGCTTTTTGTGCGGAGGTTTCGGGCTCAGGAGTAATTTGTCGCGTAGGCATACCCAGTGATCAAAGACTTTTTTTAATCCTTCAAATGTAATGTAAATTACTACCAGCAATAATAATATATGCTATTCTTTTTGTAACAATTAACATTGGCTGCTTTTTAAAATTGAATAATCTTTGAATGCAGCCTTAATGTAAAAGAAACTAAGACTATCCATGCAACATTTGCCCCTCATTGATCTGCTTGTTATCATTATTTATCTGCTGGCGATGGTACTTGTCGGCGTATACTTTTCACGAAAGAATAAAAATGCCGCGCAGTTTACTACTGCTTCGGGCACTATTCCGGGATGGGCATTGGGTCTTTCTATGTATGCCACCTTTCTGAGCAGTAATACTTTCCTGGGCGTACCCGGAAAAGCATTCGGCAGCAACTGGAACTCTTTTGTATTCAGCCTGTCCATGCCTTTTGCTGCCATAATAGCGGCTAAGTTCTTTGTTCCCTTCTACCGCAAAAGCGGCGAGATCAGCGCCTATACTCATCTTGAGCATCGTTTCGGACCCTGGGCCAGAACCTATGCAATGGTATGCTTTATTCTTACACAGCTTGCCCGTATGGGGTCCATCTTTTTCGGGATAGCGCTTACACTGCAGGCGCTTACCGGTGTGGATATGAAAACGATAATGATAGTGACCGGTATATGCATTATTGTATATACTGTTTTGGGGGGAATGGAAGCGGTGATATGGACGGAAGTAGTACAGGGGATCATAAAGACGATCGGCGCATTTATTGTATTGTATATTATTCTCCGCGAAATGAAAGGCGGTATAGCGGAGATATACCGTATAGGAAGTGCGGAAGATAAATTCAGCCTGGGGAGCTTCAGTCTTACAGATTTTCACAGCTCTACCTTTTGGGTAGTGTTCCTGTACGGCTTCTTTATCAATCTCAATAATTTCGGAATGGATCAGAACTATGTTCAGCGCTATCATGCGGCACGTAGCCCCAAAGAAGCTTCCCGCAGCATCTGGCTTTGCGTATACTGGTACCTGCCCATGTCGTTGCTGTTTTTCATTATCGGCTCTGCGCTGTATGCCTATTTCAGCCAGCACCCCGAATTGCTGGTGCATGTCAAAGAGCAGGTGGCTTTGGAAAAAGGAGTGGATATCAATTCCCTTACTCCTGCTGATTACGGAGATAAAATATTGCCGTATTTTATGGTATTAAAAGTGCCCAAAGGATTGGTGGGGCTTATCATAGCTGCCATACTTTCTGCTGCAATGAGCAGCATTAGCAGCGGAATGAACAGCTCTGCAACGGTATTTTTAAAAGACATTTACCAGCGCTATATTAACCCCAATCCCGGTCCCAAAAAAGAAATGACAATATTGTATACGGTCACTGCTTTGTCCGGCATATTGTCAATTGTTTTCGGTATTGCCATCATTGGAGTAAAAAGCGTGCTTGACCTCTGGTGGGAATTTGCGGGGATCTTTTCAGGGGGTATGCTGGGGCTGTTCCTGCTGGGCCTGATCGTGAAAAAAGCAGGGAATGTTGAAGCGGTCACAGGAACTGTTGTCGGCATCATCGTCATCCTGTGGATGTCTTTATCAAAAAACTTTCCGGATGGATGGGAACACCTGAAAAGCCCGTTCCATGTCAATATGATCATTGTTGTAGGAACGCTTACTATTTTTTTAGTAGGCTTGCTTATAACAAAACTGAAAAGGAAGTGAGTATGTAGGGGCGTGATATTCACTCTATTAGTTGTAAATCGGGCGTGTGAATGGGCAATGGTAATGATGAATTGTTTCACCACTCACTATTCACAATGGTTAACCTAACACTAAGCATGTTTGAACAAATATTTATAATTAAAGTAAGTTGTATTGTATGTCAAAGAAGTTTGTTCCCGTAATGATAACGCCATTCACCCCGCAGGCCGGTCTGGATTTTGACATGTTGAAGAAGCTGGTGGATTTTTACCTGGCAGCGGGAGTAAAAGGATTATTTGCCAATTGCCTTTCGAGTGAAATGTACAGCATAAAGGAAGATGAACGCATTGCTCTTACCAAAGCAGTGGTAGATCATGTGAACGGGCGGGTGCCTGTAGTAGCCACAGGATCATTCGGGCTCACCATTGAAGATAAAGCTGAGTTCACCAAAAAGATCTTTGATACAGGTATAGAAGCCGTGGTATTGATAACGGGGCATTATGCCAAAGTAGAAGAGCCGGAAAGCGTAATGATGAAAGGGCTTGAAAAGATGATGTCACTTACCGGCGATATTCCCCTGGGGTTGTACGAGTGCCCGGTGCCTTACAAAAGAGTGATCACCGCCGGCGCATTAAAGACGCTCGTATCAACCGGCAGGATGATATACCACAAAGATACCTGCTGCGATGTAGCGCAGGTGCAGGCAAAGCTGGACGCCATACGCGGCTCTGATCTTCAGTTCTTCGACGCGCATACTCCTAATGCCATTACTTCCATGAAAGCAGGCGCGGCAGGAATGTCTGCAATAGCAGGAAATTTTTATCCCGAAGTGATGGTATGGCTTTGTGATAATGTAGATAACCCTGAAAAGCAGGAAGAAGTAGCCTGGTTGCAGGCGGAGCTTATCAAAGCCGATGTAATTGTGCATACTGCCTATCCTATGAGCGCCAAGTTCTTTTTGCAGATGAGGGGATTGCCTATTCATGCTATCAGCAGGGCGCATGCAATGGAGCCTACGCCGAAAGAAAAAGCAGGGCTGGATACTTTGCGCAATATGATGCAGTCATGGTGTGAGAAGCTTGATATCAAGGAAGCTGAATACGAGAATGTATTATAAAATACGATAATCATCCCCAACAGTTGCTATGCTCCATAACTTTCTTGCCATTTGCCTTGCAGTATTTGTTTTTTCGTGCAATACGCCTGCTGCTGAAAATAAAACAGGTGAAGTCATGGCTTCAGAAAACAATAGCGCCCCCTTTATTCACGGTTATTTTTTTGAGGAAGGGCAGCCCTTTGCCGAATGCCATGCGTCTACTATCCTGCACCTGCAGAACGGGAAATTCCTTGCTGCATGGTTTGGCGGCAAGAAAGAAGGAACGGATGACGTGGGAATATGGCTTACAAAAGGAGCCCCCGGCAATTGGTCAAAGCCTGTGGAAATAGCTAAAATAAGAGAGGATGCACACTGGAACCCCGTACTGTTTCAGTCGCCGCAGGGCAAAGTGTTCTTGTTTTTTAAAGTGGGTAAAAAGATCCCTTCCTGGGAAACCTGGGTCAAAACTTCTGATGACAGCGGGGAAACATGGAGCGATGCCAGGGAGCTGATCGCAGGAGATAAAGGCGGTCGCGGCCCGGTACGCAATAAGCCCATAATACTTTCTAACGGAGCATGGATCGCCGGCGCTTCGCATGAAGAAGGCGCATGGAATGCTTTTGCCGATATCAGCGCCGACAGCGGGAAGACATGGCAGGCTGCTGCCTATATAAAGCTCGACAAAACGAAGATGAAAGGAAAAGGCGTCATTCAGCCTACATTATGGGAATCTGCCCCGGGCAAAGTGCATATGCTGCTCCGTAGCTCTGACGGCGCTATCTACAGGGCAGATTCCGATGACTATGGTAAAACCTGGTCTGATGGATACAAAACAGGTTTGCCCAACCCCAATAGCGGCATTGACCTGACGAAGCTGCCGGATGGCACGCTTGTCCTCGCCTATAATCCCGATACCTCCAACTGGGGCTCGCGTTCCCCGCTTTCATTGGCCATTTCAACCGATAACGGCAAGACATGGCCGAAGATCCTGGATATTGACAGCGGTACAAAAGATGATGAATTTTCTTATCCCGGTGTTATCAGCTACGGCGATACAATAGCTGTATCCTACACCTGGAAAAGGAAAAAGATCGCGTACTGGATAGGAAAGAAAGATGACCTGGTGAAGGCGGCGGGGGAGAGGAAATAGTGAGAGAGGAGTGAGGTATAGGGTATAAGGT
>CAYWVB010000045.1:36399-45251 GCA_964461595.1 uncultured Terrimonas sp.
CCTAAATATTCTTTCTGATGAATGCTTCCGGTCTATTCCTGAAAAAAATGTTGCCTGCAGCGCTTGCTTTTGGCACAGCCTGGGCTGCCCGCGGGCAGATTGGTCATGAATATGGCGCTACCTGGGCGGCAGCTATCGGCATTGGCGCTGTGATTGTATTATCCGGGCGGAAAGACTGGTACGAACGGTTCCCGGTAATAGTGGCGCTCGGCGCTATAGCCTGGGGTTCCGGGGGTATTATCAGCTATGGAAAGGTAGTGGGTTATGGCCACACGGCAGATTATATCAATACCAGCTATGGGCTGCTCATGCTCATGGTCATCGGCTGCCTGTACGGCTTTCTTGGCGGTGGTATCACAGGATTAGCGCTGGAATCCGGTAAAGAAAAAAAAACAGATTGGGCATCTCTCTTTGTGCAGATGTTTGCGGGCGGCTTCCTGGTATGGGGACTGTTGATCTATCAGTTGGGATGGCTGATGACACCGCCGCGGTCGGAACTATGGGCCGCAAGCCTTGGCGCTGCTTTTGCCTTAGAATGGTATCTCTACCGCAACGGCAATGCTGAAGCGCTTCGTGTTGCCTTTTTCAGTGCGCTTGGAGCAGGGTTTGGCTTTGCCCTGGGCAATTTCTTACAACGGATGGGGCAAACTACCGGCATCAGCTTCAACTGGTGGAACGTGATGGAGTATTCCATCGGTTTTTTCAGCGGGCTGGGCTTATCGTATGGCATTTTCGCCCACAGCAACTGGCCGAAGACTATTGCGCCGGAGCGCATGTCCAATATCATAGCATGGGTATTTCTCATCGTGATACTCCCTGTTTTCAACCTGATAGAAGGGGTTAATACCGGAACGCTGGTGCGCACAGGCACATTAATAAATGCTGCAGACCCCGCAGCTTTTGCGCTTACGTGGCAGCTTGTGCTGTGGGCATTGTCTGTTATACTGATGATCATATTGCTCAATGCGTATAAGCCGGGCACTCAAAAAGCAGCGACGGCAAAGCAATCCATGTGGTTCGTGCTGATCTACCTGGTGTGGTATATATTGATCAGCAATGTCATCAGCGCTACCTGGCTCACGCCAACATTCAGCTCACAACACCTGTACTGGGTAAACCTGGTGGCAGTGTGGTTATTTTTAAAACAGTCTGTTGCACAGCCTGCAGAAATATACAACGGTGCTCCTTCTCCGTATGCGGCAAAGCTCATAAAATGGTGGATAGCGGCTGTTGTGTTGATACTTGTGCTGAGCTATATTGCTGTTGCCATAGGACATGTGAACCCTAATACGGATCTGAGATTTACATTCTGATAAGGGCATACCGGTTGATATGGTTTGCACTTACATCGCAATAACTGCTATTGTAAAACAGGCAAAGCCGGTACCGCAGGAAAAATATTTATATTATTCAAAAACATCTTATCTTAATCCTGCTTTTTTAATCCAACGATCTTTTGACTGCCTATCTGCCCGTTCAGGCGGGACTGTCGCTACCCGAACCCCTGTTTCAGGGAAATTACTGGCTTTATTAGCGTACTCCGTTATATCCGGAGCGCAGATATCTTTGTATATGCCGGGTTTTGGAGGTGCCTGCAAAAAACTGACATGTTACGGAGAGTGGCGAAGCCGTATCCGGATTACCTGTGTACAAACGTTTATAAATGTTTATTACCGGGTAATGAAAGTTGTATTTACGCAATGACAATACAATATCTATAACGTTAAGTAAGTGATTTTCAATGTTAGGGAACTGTGTATAATAACATAAATTTACGTGTTGTGCGATATGCTTGCGAACAACCCTTTAAATGACTATACATGAAAATGACCCATTAAGATTGTAGATTTGCGGTTATGACAGACAAAAATCTTTACATAATCGCAGGCTGTAATGGGGCAGGGAAAACGACAGCTTCTTTTACAATTTTACCTGAAATCATTGAGTGTAAAGAATTTGTAAATGCTGACGAAATTGCAAAAGGACTTTCACCTTTTCAGCCCGAAAAAGTTGCTTTCGAAGCAGGACGAATAATGTTAAATAGAATAGCTGAACTTCTTGAACAGAATCGAAGTTTTGCATTTGAAACTACCTTATCTACAAGAAGCTACAAACTAAAAATTGAAGAAGCAAAACAAAAAGGATTCATAATAACATTACTATTCTTTTGGCTTCAAAATGTAGAATTGGCTAAAGAACGTGTGCGAACCAGAGTTTCAGAAGGTGGACATAACATTGAATCGGAAGTTATTGAAAGAAGATATATAAAAGGGATAAAGAATCTTTTTGACATTTATCTTCCCATAGTTGACGGGGCTTTAATTTTTGATAATTCTTATGGCAAGCACCTATTGATAGCAAAGAAAAATATTGACAGAGCCATTGATATTATTGACGGATCAAAATTCAACCTATTAAAAGAGTTTTATGACAACAATTGAAAAACAAACAGAACTTTTTAATAAAATCCTTACAGGACTGGAAAAAGTTTATGAAAAGCTGCTTGAATTTAAAAAGCAAAAGAACAGCGACCTTGTTATTATTAAGGACAATAAAATTGTAAAAGTTAAACCCCAATAATAGCACAATCGCCCAACAGGTGCATTGGCAATAGCAGGGGACGACGAATATAATCTCAACTTTTTGTTCGCTATCGGCTTCGGTTCCAGCTTGACGTTAATAATTTAGCTTTTGTGCTTATCTTCATCTTCGGTTTTTCAATCGGCGGTAGTTTGGGCTGACGATTTTTCAAATGCCATTCCATTGCCAATTCTTTAACGTTAGCAACCATTTTAAGAGACGACCATCAAAATGAATAATAAAGGACTTTGGTATTTTCTAATAGACGGACAAAAAGATTGTGAAACAGGAATTGTTGGTAATTTTTATGCCTATGGTAGTCATTTAGGAGACGCATTAGAAAAAGTAATTGAAGCATCAAAAGAGTACAGTTTTTCAAACCACAATTTGACAGAAGCCTCATATCTTGACACTTTTGAAGTAATTGAAAACAATTCTGAACTTTTAGAAATTGCCAATAAAGTTTTTATGCGACCAACAACTTACACTTTTCCTTTTGACGACCCGGACAAGGAGTTTGTTCCACCTGTTGGAATTGTCAAAAGTGTTTATGAAGGAGAATATGAATACGACCTTATAAAAGAAAATTTTGTTGCTTACGGTGCGAACGAAAACGGAATTTTTGAATTTGAGTTAGTGTTGACTAAAGAAAATCTTATTGATACATTTTTAAAAACAATAGATTTTTTACCCTCTATGGATGGCTTTTGGATTTATATAAAGAACTTTTGGGAAACTGGGTTAACGGAATTGTGGGTTGCAAAACATTTTACAGAAAAACAAATAGTTAAAGACTTTTTACTGAGCCACAAAATTGATACGCTTGAAAATGGTTATTTGGATATTGTAGTTCACTCTCTATCAGGCGAAACTAATTTAACACTTGACGACCATAAAAAAATCCAACTTCATACAAAAGGCGAAAAAATATTTCAGAACTTTTTAGAAAACATAACTGATTTAGGTTACGAACAAACACGAGAGTTTTATAATTTAGAATTTGGCTATCACCACTTTCATTATAGACTTGCCGACAGTTTGACAAGAGAAAATTTCAAACAAATGCTGACAGAGAACAACTTTGAAATTATTGATAAACGGGAAGAATAAAAACGGCTGCTAACATCGTATTGGCAATAGTGGGGCTGACAGTTGTAAACTCAACATTTGTAATTCTATTGGGCATTTGTGCAAATGTGGGCTGATGTTTTTCAAATGCCACACCATCGCCAATACGTGAACCATTATCTGTGATTTTTCGGCAACATCCTGCTAAAAATAAAGTTTCATTATAACGAAACTTTCCTTATCTTCGCGTTGTTTAGACAAAGAACCAAATGAATAACAAATTCGAAATCATTTTCTTGGCAGAAGCATTTGAATTTTTAAAAGCTCTTGACACAAAACATTCTAACAAAATACTTTTCAACATACGAAAAGCCCAACAAAAAAATGACCCTGAATTATTCAAAAAATTGACAGACGAGATTTGGGAATTTGGAACTTTGTATCAAGGGCTGCAATACAGAATGCTTGCATTTTGGGACAAGACAAATAAAACAAACACTTTGGTTATTTCTACTCACGGTTTTATTAAGAAACAAAATAAAGTGCCGGACAATGAAGTTTCAAGAGCTGAAACTCAACGTAAAAAATATTTTCAGGACAAATTAAAAAAGTAGAAAATGAAGACATACACATTAGACGTAGTGACCGACAAAATAATTGGCAAAAAAGGAACACCAAACAGAGACAGGTTTGAATACGAACTTCAAATGGACTTAATAGGCAAAGCGATTAAAGAAAGCAGGCAAGAACGCAAATTGACACAAGAGCAATTAGGTGAATTAGTTGGCGTTCAGAAAGCACAAATTTCACGACTTGAAAGCAATGCAAGTAATGTAACAATAGACACATTAATGAAAGTGTTTACAGCATTGAAAGCAAAGGTGAAACTGCAAGTTGAATTGCCAAATGCAAAATTTAACGTGACGAGATAAAACCACAGCTAACAGTGGGATTGCTGCTACGCTGGCTGACAGAATAAACATCAGCTTTTGTTCGCTATTCAACAGTAGTTCCGGCTGAAAGTTCATTGTTCGGTTTTTTGTTTTAGCTTCAACTTCAGTTCGATATTTGTCTGACATTCAGATGAAGGAACTTTGAATTCCATAGCAGCAGCAAGCCATAGACGTTGTATGCTATGCTATAGCGACACATCAAACATTTGACAATAGCAAAACAAACATTGATAAAATGAATACTTTTATTAACATTTCACCGGTAATATTTGCAATGGGTGGACTTATACTTTTTATAATGGGACAATTTATGAAAAGCCGCTATAAAATATTTTTCAGCATTACGGGACTTCTATTTGTAGGAATTTTCGCTTATAAACTTTTGGCAATTCAAAATGAATCGGAAATTACCACTGTGTATACTGACAGAGGAAATTCAGATTTCCATTTCTCCCAGGTTTCGGTTTACTTTTTGACAATTGGAATAAATATTTTAGGACTAATTCTATGGCTCTTTGCAATTCTGAAAGTGACATTTGAAAAATCAATTCCGAAACAAAAGCAATTGACAATACTTTTATCTGGTGGACTTATTATAATTATTTCTTTAATTATTTATAAACTTCTTGGTAACTTAATTGGTGCAGTATGTTTTCCAATTATGACAATTGCATATTTCTTAGCCTTTAATAATTATTACAAAAAACTTAAACCCGATTAAGCACAGCTTACAAACTTCAGCAACATATTTTCAAATGGGCATCTGTACCGCTATGGACATTCAATGAAATCCATACCTTCGCAAATACTCGAACGTTAGGCGCAACTTTAAAATAGCTTTCATCTTTTAATGAGTGTAAATCAGACAGACACTGTTGACATTATCAGCACGACACCTGACGGAAAGATTATTTTGACTATTTCTGACCACAACTCTTGGGACGAGACTTGGCATCTTCAGTTGCTACAGGACAAAATCAAGTCTTATTTGCAATTCATTGAGAGCGGACAAATCTTTGAAGACTACTCAAATGCCGTTGGGCGGAAACTAACTATAGAGACGATTATGCAATTTGAACCCAACGAAGAAGGTATTTCGTTTTTAGAGAAAGCCAAAGAAATTGTCAATAAAGCGGGAATTGGATTTCAATGGCGACGTTTGCAGACTGACAGATAGCACAGCCAAACAAACAAAATGAGCAAACTGTTTCTTTTGTATGTCTTTGCCACACTGCTAATGGTTGCAGGACTTTTATCGCCCCAC
Organism: uncultured Terrimonas sp.; assembly: GCA_964461595.1. Classification (GTDB taxonomy): domain Bacteria; phylum Bacteroidota; class Bacteroidia; order Chitinophagales; family Chitinophagaceae; genus Agriterribacter. The sequence continues at coordinate 42,265 of CAYWVB010000045.1, forward strand.
CACCCCCCCCTCGCAAACCAACTGTAAATAAAAGGATGATAATAGCAATGACACCGCCGGTGCCGAGAAATTACGATAACCCTTTTTTGTGGAAGTTTGGACTGCTTTGCATTGTATTAGCGACGTTATTGCTTTTCAAATTCACGTAGTTGCGGGTGACGGAAAGCAGCGCCTAACAGCAGTTTTCTGCTATGCCGGCAGACCCAACGCAGCATCAGCAGTTGTGCATCGCTTACATTATCTTTCTTATTTTTATTCTGCAGAAATCAACTGAGCCACCCAAGCTATTTTACATAATTATCAAAATGAATTTACTTATTGAATTTGTCAACAACTTTATTGCGCTTCAAGAAGATGAAAAAATCCTTCTTACAAACTCATTAGATACAAGAAAGTATAAACCTGCCGAAATTATCTTAGGACACAACAAAATTTGCAAGGAATTGATTTTCGTGGTATCAGGAACGGCTAAATCTACATTTATAAACGAAAATGGACAGGAATTTACCTGGAGCTTTTATTTTAATGACAAATATTCGAATTTTGAAAACCTATTCGCTCTTGATTACAACAGCTTTCTGCGCCAAACGCCAACTTCACTTACACTTCAGGCAATTGATGAAGTTAACGCTATTACCCTTCGATATGATAAATGGCAAAAACTATTAGCTCAATCTCATGAAATGCAATCACTAGGCAGAATTATGAACGAGCAGGCTTTTAATGCAATGCACAAAAGAGCTTTTTCGCTATTAACACAATCCGCAAAAGAACGTTATTTGAAACTGTTGGATGAAGAACCTTATCTGCTCAATAAATTTCCACATTATTTAGTTGCTTCTTATTTAGGTATTGCGCCACAAAGTTTAAGTAGGCTTCGCAAAGAAATCTTACGGCCTAAATGATTTCTTCACAAATGTGAATGAAAATATGCTTGCAGAGCATGCAACTTTACGCCATAAATATTTAAATAAATAATTATGGAAAAAATAGCATTAATTACAGGCGCTTCGGGCGGAATCGGACTCGAACTGGCAACGCTGTTTGCTCAGGACAAAACCAATCTTTTATTAATTGCAAGAAATGAAGCAAAGTTGCGGGAGATAAAGCAGATTTTGGAGAAACAGTACCCAATCAAAGTTTATCTGGTCGCAACTGACCTGTCGGTTATTGAGGGTCTGCATGCCATTCAGGATTTTGTAACACAAAACAATTTGCAGGTTGAATATCTTGTCAATAATGCAGGATTTGGAGATTATGGTGCATTCGTAGAAAGGAGCATTGAGAAGTTTAGGGAAATGATTAGTCTTAATATTTCAATGCTTGTGGAGTTGACATATCATTTCGCCCAAAAAATGAAATTGAACGGAAGCGGAAAGATTTTAAATGTTGCTTCCACATCAGGCTTTCAGCCCGACCCGTATTTTGCCGTTTATGGGGCATCAAAGGCTTTTGTAATTAATTTTACCGAAGCTTTGCATAAAGAATTGGAAAAAGCAGGCGTATCAGCAACCATAATATCCCCAGGCCCCACTGCTACAGGCTTTACAGATAAAGCTGACATGGAAGACGCCAAACTTTACAAAAGCGGCGTTATGAATGCGAAAGATGTAGCGGTGATTGGCTACAAAGCCATGCACAAAGGAAAACTACATGTTATTCCCGGACTAAGAAACAAAGTCATGGCTACTTTGTCAAGCATTATGCCATCAGGCTATTTAAGATTGAATTTAGCAGCAAAAATTATGGAGCGGGAGAATTAATTGACTGGTAGCTTTCGGTGGACAAAATTTTTCCACTGGCATATCTTATTAATTTTAACTGACAATTACAAATAGTATTTATTGTTTCATCAGTTTGCAATTGTACAAATATTTTTTTCAAGTTATATTTATTGCTACCATAGACAAAATGATTAAAGCAAAACTGTTTATACCTTCCTCTTTTTTTATCTTTTTGGGGAACAGTGGGACGAATTTCAAATTCAAACAAGCTTCGAAAAAAAAGTACTGCTAGCAAGGGGTTTTGTGCAAGTTGGGGAGATGGAATAACACTGAGCATTTCGCTATTCAGCTTCAGTCCGGCCGGGCGTTAAATGTTCGGCTTGAGTTCTTAACTTTAGACTATATAGATTACCGAATTATGACAAGACCAAGAGTAAAAATTTGTTGCATAAGCAGTATTGATGAAGCAAAAACTGCTATTGAACATGGCGCTTCTGCATTGGGTTTGGTGGGATATATGCCAAGTGGGCCGGGAGTAATTGGAGATGAACTCATAAACCAAATTGCAAAGGCAGTTCCACCGCCTGTTTCAACATTCTTGCTGACAAGTGAAACGAAACCGCAAGACATTATTTTGCATTACAAACGAGTAAATACCACGACCATTCAGATTGTGGACGAGCTGGAAGGACGGGAATATGAAATGCTTCGGAAGGAATTGCCAAACGTAAAATTGGTGCAGGTCATTCACGTAATTGACGACAGTTCTGTAAAAGAAGCAATTGAAATTTCAAAGTATGTTGACGCAATTTTACTGGACAGCGGAAATCCGAACTTATCAGTTAAAGAATTGGGCGGAACAGGACGAACACATAATTGGGAGTTAAGCAGAGAAATTAGAAAATCAATTCCAATTCCATTATTTCTTGCAGGCGGCCTAAACAAAGATAATGTTCGACAGGCTATTGAATTAGTTCAACCATTCGGGCTTGACCTTTGCAGTAGCGTTCGGACAAACGGAAAACTTGATTCACAAAAACTGAAGGATTTTTTTAGTGCAATCGGAAACTTATAAATGCGATGAACAGGGCAGCAGGTGACAAATGCTTTGACAACAGGCTGGCTGACGGAATAACAATCGGCTATAGTTTTTCAATCGCCTGACGTTCTGTCTGAAAGTTTATTTAATACCATCCAAATGATAATCGCTTTAACGTTGGTAGTAATTTTATACAGGCCTTTATGACAATTGGAAAAATATTT
>CAYWVB010000046.1:0-44586 GCA_964461595.1 uncultured Terrimonas sp.
CGATCTTTTTGAACAAGTATAAAAAAATGTCAACCTATTTTAGGCACGCACAGGTTGTGCCTGTAACCGGAAGCCTAAACCTGTAACAATTCATAGCCTGTGCATGCAACTTGTAACCTGCAACTTGTAACCTGAAACCTTCCCCTACTGCCCGATCCCCAGCAGCTCCACGTCAAATATCAGCATTGACCCGCCGGGAATAGTGCTGCCTGAGCCCTGCTCTCCATAGCCTAATGTATAGGGAATATAGAACTTAAACCTTGATCCTACAGGCATGAGTTGCAACCCTTCGGTCCAGCCTTTGATCACCTGGTTGAGAGGAATGGATATAGGTTCGCCTCTTTTCCGCGAGCTGTCGAAGGGGACTTCACTATTAAGCAAAAAGCCTTCATAATGCACTTTCACCGTGCTGGTATCGGAAGGTTTGGGTCCTTCGCCCATTTTCAGCACTTCGTACTGTAAGCCGCTGGGAGTGACTTTTACCCCTTCGCGTTTTTTGTTTTCTTCAAGAAATTTTTCTCCCTGTGCAATGGTCGCTTCTGATTTTTTGCGCATGAAGGCCTGCAATTGTTCTCTTACTGTCATATCTGCCTGTTGACTGTTTAATAATGTGGTTTTTCCTCTCAGCACATCCTCAAATCCTTTATTCATCATAGCGTAATTGATTTTCTCCACGCCCTGTCCTTTAAAAAAAGTAGCATCCAGCATACCAAGGGCATAGCTGAGGCTGTCGAGGGCCGACTTTAAGACGGGGGCGCCTGCTGCATTTTGTTTCGGCACAGGCTTTTGCTTTACCGCAGGGTTAGGTTTAGTGACAGGCTTTGTTTGTGCCTGTATCATGAGTGACAAACCACAACATATTATTACCAACACATTTTTTTTCATTGCTCAGATATTTGTTTTATAAATTTTATTCGCTGCGCAGCGCGTGCCCGGTGAGATGGATAAACACATCTTCGAGATTAGCTTGCTTTACTTCTTTGGGCCTTTCAAAGCCGGTGGCTACAAGGTCATCAATAAGCTGGTCTGGCGAGTTGAGCGCGATGATCTTACCCTGATCCATAATGGCGACCCTGTCGCAGAGTATTTCCGCCTCGTCCATATAGTGAGTGGTGATGATAACGGTAGTACCCTTCGACCTGATATCCCTGATCAGATCCCACAGGTTGCGTCTGGCCTGCGGGTCAAGGCCGGTAGTAGGCTCATCAAGGAAGATGATCTTTGGCTTATTGATGAGCGTGGTGGCTATAGAAAAACGCTGCTTCTGGCCGCCGCTGAGCTCTTTGAATTTGCTCTTTGCCTTTTCTTCGAGGTTAACAAGTTGCAGCAGTTCCATATAGTTAACGGGCTGGTTGTACAAACCTGCAAATAATTGTATAAGCTCTGTGAGGTTGAGCCCGGGGTAGAAACCTGAGGTCTGCAATTGTACGCCGATGATACGTTTTATGGCATTAATGTCTTTATCTATATTATAGCCGGCAACAATAATCTCTCCTTCAGTTTTTTCACGCAGTGTTTCGATGATCTCAAGCGTGGTGGATTTGCCGGCGCCGTTGGGTCCCAGCAACCCGAAAATTTCCCCTTCATACACCTCAAAACTTATACCTTTGACAGCCTGGAAACTACCATAGCTTTTGGTAAGGTTTTTCACTGATATCACTGTATTGCTGTTCATGGGGTGGCAAGTTAATGCAGTTGAGCATTCCGGCAAATTATTTAATATAAATAAGCGCCAGGTAACAGTTACAGGCAGCTAAAAAAATGATGAATGAAGGTATTTAAGTTTGGAGGCGCAAGTGTAAACAGTGTGGAGCGGATTAAACAGATGACCGATATATTACGGTTGTATAACGGGGAAAAAAAGCTGGTAGTGATATCAGCCATGGGTAAGACCACTAATGCGCTGGAGAAAGTGGCAACCGCATTTTTCAACAATGCAAAAGAGGAAGCACTACAGTTGTTTCACCATATAAAAACACAGCATATCACTACTGCCAAATACCTTCTTATTACTGGCTACAATGCGGCTTATGATCAGCTTTCTCAATTGTTCACTGAAATAGAATGGGCGCTGCACGATAAACCCGTAAGGGATTATGATTATTACTATGACCAGATTGTTTGCCTGGGAGAGTTATTATCCACCACCATCATCAGCGCTTATCTCAATGAAAAAGGTATTGCCAATGCATGGATAGATGTGCGCGATGTGCTGAGAACGGATGATACTTTTCGCGAAGCCGTTATTGACTGGGCCGCTGCTGCCGGTAATACAGAACGCCTGGTTGCACCTTTATTTGAAAAGACTGATATGGTGATCACTCAGGGATTTATAGGCGCTACGGATGAAAATGAAAGCACTACACTGGGGCGGGAGGGCAGCGATTATACGGCGGCTGTTTTTGCCAGCCTTTTAGATGCAGAAAGCGTTACTATATGGAAAGACGTGGAAGGAGTGATGAATGCTGACCCGAAAATTTTTGCAACAGCGGAACTCATACCGGAGCTTAATTATGAGGAAGTGATCGAAATGGCTTACTGCGGAGCCCAGGTGATACATCCCAAAACCATCAAGCCGCTGCAAAACAAAAGCATCCCGCTGTATGTAAAATGTTTTCTTGACCCTGCGCTTCCGGGCACAATAATCCATAACAAAGCGCTGAAGCATTTACCACCGATCATTGTAATAAGGAATGACCAGGTATTACTGCATCTCCATTCTACTGATTTTTCTTTTATAGGTGAACATACGATGTCGCATCTCTATCATCTTTTTGCAGAGCATAGCATACGCCCGGGGCTTATCCAGACCGGAGCGGTCAGCCTGATGGTATGTGCCGATGAGCGGGAGGGAAAGATTGACCGGCTTGCGGCCGAAGCGGCTGCGATATTTGATGTACAGCTGGAAAAAGGATTGACCCTGCTTACCATACGGCATTATACTCCCGGAGTGCTGGAGGCGATGACGGCGGGCAAAGCCGTTGTGTTGCGGCAGCAATCGAAAGAGACAGTACAAGTGCTGATGCGGTAAGGCAGATTGACTCTTGATGAATCAGGTTTTTGAAATGAACGAAATTTTAATTTGTCAGAGCTTGTTTTATCCGCACAAAATCTGGATATTAGCAAATAGTAAAAACCAACATTTATTTATTACTTTATTCCTTAATGATAAACCATCCGAAAGACCGGCGCCTTACAACGCCGGCTTTATTATTATATGCTATTGTGTATTTGATATGGCAAAAGTATATTGTATTAATTATTGCCGGAAGAAAAAATGATCTCATCCGGTAATACTTCGGCATGAAAACCGTGCTGTCTGAGCAGGTCAATCAGCAGTCCCGGCTCTACTGCCCCCGAGGAGCATTTTACCCGTAGTATATTATCGCAGTCTGCCAGATCAAAATTAGCTGTGTAGGCAGAGAACCTGTTATGAATTTTTTCCAGCAACATATTCGCATGACGGTTGTCTTTGACATCCGTTTTGAAAACCTCAATCATTGAGCGAAATTTTTATACATATGCAATACAGAGTTTAATGCATAATCGTTGCATCTTCAACTATGAAGTATAGGAAAAAGATTAAGGCGTCGGTATTAAAAGCCCGGTTATTCCGCTTCTGAAAGCTGTTTAAGCTTTGCCAATCCTTTATTAAAGGATTCTCCCATCATTTTATCCATATTGATGAAGAGGAGCATGACATTCATAGGATACTTGTATCTTGTGTCAAATCCCCATGCAACGCTGGTAGCATTTCCTTCCCCCGATAGCTTAAGATACGCATCCGCTTCTCCTTCAAAAGGCTCAATAAAATGCAGGTGGGTATCCATGCGGTTGGGCGGGTCAATTTTTGAAATAGTTTGAGAGCCGCTTCCGACTTCCTTATTTCCTTTCCACTTGTATATGGCGCCCACTGCACTATCCCGGCCTTCAAAAGATATTTGTATATTATGATCGCCTTCTATAAAAGGGTTCCATTTCTCCATTCCATGAAGAGACCCCACATACTGCCATACTTTTTCTTTCGGGGCATTGATGGCAATGCTGGTTTCAAAATGATAGTCTTTGGCTACAAATAAGCCAGCGATCAGTACGAAGGCAATCAACAGCAATAGTAGACCACCAATGATCTTTAAAATTTTTTTCATGCTAAGCAGGTTTTGACAGTTTAACTGTTAAGATAAAAAATAATCCCGTTAAGAAGCAGTAATTTATTCAAGATATGCTTCAACATATACCGGTGTATTTAAGAATGTTATTCAACTGGTTGATATGCCGCCGGGTGTGGTATACTACGAAATATAATAATTCCAGCCTGGTAATATCACCAAAAATGGGATGTTTGACTGCTTCCGAAAGATCAGCCCTGGCTGCTTCATTATATATTTGGGTTATAGAATGTTGAAGATTTTGTACCAGCATTTCTTTCTCATATATCCCTGGCTCAGGCAATATAAAATCAGGAGATTTCAGCCTGGTGGTAAAGTCTAAAAAAATATCGCCCAGCTCCTTTCTTCTTTCATCCGGTGGCCTGTGTACAGGGTTGCCTTTCAGTGATAAGGTTTGGGCGATGGACAGGTTAGACTTCGTAATATGGATCAGCACCTGTGCGGCAGTCCAGCTTCCCTCGAAGGGTACCTGGTTAATGGTATCCCGGCTAAAGAACTCCACAGTAGCCAGCAGGCTGTTAACCGTTTCTTCATATAAAGACATGATGTTTCTTTCCATGCTGGTGGTCATTAAAAATGTGGTCTCAAATAAACTCGGCAGATCTCTGTGCCATGCTATTTGTACTACAAACTTACTTTGAGTGCCGGTAGGAATAAGGGTGAGAATACGTCAATCTAAGGGGTTGATTGCGACAACTATGGTCGTTGTATTTGCCCGGGCAGGTAGTGGTAGTATATAATAATGAAAAAGGGTTGCCAACTTTCAAAAAGTTGGAAACCCTGCCTGCTTAGTTTATTATTGCTCTTTCTTGATAAATTTTCCCAGCGCTTTTCCTGCCGTTGCATACGTTTCTGCAAGCCTGGCGCCGGTATCAAAATCATTGCCCCAATAGGAATTGCCCGGAGCTTTTTCTATGGTCAGCTTAGCAACGACTTTATTTTTATTTGCGGTTTCCACTATAGATACTTCGCCGTTGATATAAGCGTTCTTCCGGGTAATACCGATATTGAACCCCGGCTCCATAAACTGGGTATGAAAGATAATGGTATATTTTGCATTTTTATTGAGAGAAAGCTCTCCGTACTTGGTAAGCAATTCATCAAATTTTGGTTGAAACCGCTGTTCACGGTCGTCTTTCCATTTTATAGCCCAGCTATCACCGCGCCCTGGTTCTTTTTTGTTATATTCCTCTGTTTTGGCTTTAATATAATCTTCTTCCTTATCATATTTGCCCACACTGATATTGTCGTAGGTGAATTCAGTATTTACATCTGTCATAGCAGGGATCTTCCCTTCTACCAGTTTGACGCGTTGCGCCATAGTATTTAGCCCAAAAAATACGAGGCATGCAAGCAGCAGTTGTGTTTTTAAAAGCTTCATTTTTATTTTTTTTCTGTGATTAAATTTATGGCTACCAAATTAAATCGTTTTTTGCTGATAATTGTTACCGCTCAAACGTTTCTTTTAAAAATTATATTGTTGGATATGTACTGTTAAATCAAACCATTTTGTTGTAAACAATCGTTAGATGGGAAGGGGAGACCTGAGACCTTCACGTTTGACTTCTGACGTTTCCCGATTAACATAACATTACTTTGAAGCTATTCACACAATGCTACTGCATCTTTTGCACCAGCATACAGGCATGCTGGGTTGCTTTATAGCTGTTATATATCAGAAAGCTGCGGACGCCGGGTTTTGAAGTGCCGGATTTAAAAAGCTGATCAGGCATTTTCCCGGCATTGCAGGTTAACCATAATGCCAATGCCGGTGAAGTAGGGAATTCCCCAGTAATATGCTTATACCGGGCAATGCCTGTTTGGCTGGTGAACAGGGATTCCGCTGCATTGTAATATTTCTGCAGCCTGTTGTCCCCGTTTTCACCGGTTATTAATATATCTATTTCAGTTGAAGCACCTGCATGTTTTTTTATAAAAGCATCCAGGAATGCTTTTACTTCCTGCTCGTTATCGGCATGAAGAGTTTGCAGCGCTTTTAATCGGGCCACAGCGCCTGTGGGTTGATTATTTACTAAAAACATGGCTGCGCCTTCCCCGGCTATGCTGCCTGCAGTATCAGAGTCATAAAGGTCTATGCCCGGTTGCAACCGGCTTTTATACCAGCCGTCCAGGTAATCAATATTATAATTGTAAGCAGATATTTCGTCCACTGCTCCCACAAGATAGCGGCCTCCGGGGTGAGCCTTCAACAGCATCATTGCATCCAGCAGGGCGTTTTCAAACGACAGCCCCCTGTGCACATGTGTGATATTATAACCCCTATTTGCCGTCATCAGCCCTAGCTGTGCGGCTATGGCATTAGGCGTGCTCTGAACAAAATTCCCCGGTGTAAGCATACCTTCTTCATAGTCAATGATCTGGTTTAGGAATTTGATACAGTCTTCCATACCGCCGTTGGCAGTTCCTATAATGATGCCGTCAATATCCGGGTGCTTTTTTACTATCGGCAGAGCGGCTCCCACCCCCATACGCACTGCTTTTCCCATGCGCCGCAGGATGCCCGGGGGGATGCCTTCATATACAGGCTCCCTCGCGGTAAGTTTACCATCAACAGCTTGGTGGCATATATCCAGGTTGATATTGCCGAAAGTTTCCTGCGCCGATATGCAGGTATGCCCGTGGATGTACATTGGTGCAAATGTAAGGGATAAGTAGTAAGTGAGCTGTAGGCGCAAGACATGCCTTGCGCTTATGGGGCCTGCGCTCCCCTCATGCTTTTGAAAATATCAGCGAACTGCAATTGCCTCCAAAACCAAATGAGTTGGACATCACGTGCTGCAGTGCAGCAGACCTGTACTGCTGTTCGGGGATCAGTCCGGTGTTGTCTATCGGGGTATTAAAGTGCAGGGAGGGATATATTTCCTGGTGATAGAGGTTAAGAATACTATATACTGCCTCAATAGCGCCTGCTGCTCCGAGCGTATGACCGGTATTTCCCTTGGAAGATACAAAGGGTGGGGGAGTGCCAAACAAACGGATCATGGCTGTGCTTTCCACCATGTCGTTGTTTTCAGTAGCGGTGCCATGCGCATTTATACAACTGATCCGGTCGGGGGAGAGCTGTGCGGTTTCGAGTGCCCGTTGCATGGATAAAAACGGGCCATCGCCGTTATCCGAAAGCGAGGAAGGATGGAAGGCGTCATTGCTGTTGCCGTAGCCCGACACTGCTGCATATACTGTTTTACCTCTTACATCTTCTTCTTCTTTTTCCAGCACCAGAAAAGCAGCGGCTTCGCCGAGGTTAAGTCCTTTTCTGTCCCTGTCAAAAGGCATACAGATTTCGGAAGAAAGAATATGAAGTGCATTAAATCCGTTGATAGTAAATTTTGCCAGGCTGTCTGCGCCGCCCACGACAGCCCTTTTTGCAAACCCCGTTTGCAGAAGCCTTGCCCCGTACATGATGGCATTGGCAGAAGAGGAGCAGGCAGTGTTAATAGTGTTAATAATGCCTTTCATGCCGTATCGCTGCCGGAGGTAGATATTCACTGACGCGCAATCGTAGGAAGATAAGTACGGTGAGCCATCTTCTTTTTTATTGGCGTCGCAGTATAATTCGTCTGTAAGGCACATACCCCCCACAGTGCAGCCGCCAATAAGGGCAGTATCTGCCGAAGCGATATCAGCGTCACTCAGCAATGCACTCGCGCAGGCCTCTTTAAAAGCGTGCAGTCCCAGCAGGGAAGTGCGGGTAACGCCCGGCTCTTTTACCTGTAGTTTTTCTTTAAGTCCGGTTGTTGACTGCTTTATTTCCCCGCAGGGGCGCAAACCGCTGTAGCGGGTATCACAATGCTGAAGCGTGGAAATACCACATATTCCATGTTTAAGGGCCTCGTGGTTTTGCAGCACGCTGTCACCTATAGCACTGATAATTCCCAGCCCCGTAACAAGAATCCTGCCCAATACAAATGATTTATTTGATTCTGTGTTGCTCTATATAATCTGCCATGGTGTTGATATCCACCAATACTTTACGGCCTTCCTTGGGATCCTGTATATTGATACCATATTCCCTTGACAACAGAACGATAAGCTCAATAGAATCAATAGAGTCCAGCCCCAGGCCCTCTCCAAACAAAGGTTCATCGTTTTTGATGTCTTCGGGTTGCTTATCTGTCAGGTTCAGGAATTTAATGATCTGCTCTTTTAACTGTTGCTTCAATTGCTCTTTGTCAATAGTCTCCATATTCAAATTAAGTTTTTTCTTTTCAGTCCATACAGGGAAAGGAGCTGCAATAATATGGTTATTGCCAATAAAGGTATAATATTCGGCAAAATATCTTTTAATTTTCCCCCCTCCAGGAAAAGCCCGTAATAGGCCTCGAGGCACCAGTGCAGCGGTGACAACTGCATAATATATTTGAAGGAAGACGGCATGGCAAAGGAGGGCACCAGCAGTCCGCCGATAGCTGCAAGCAATACTATAGCAACGGCGCCGAACCCGTTCGCCTGTTCCTGTGTATTGGCAAAAACGCCTACACATATTGCAAAAGATGCAGCACACCAGCCACAGATCAGGGTTATGATAATGAGACCGTAAAGATCAGCAGGCATATTCAGTGCAGGCAGCCCCATTTTTGGAAAAAACCATTTCCCGATAGAAAATATCACGGCTGCCTGCAGGAAGGTCACGAATATATAGGTGACCTGTTTGGATACAAGCGCTAATCCAAAATGAGTAGGCAGCGTGCGCAGGCGTATGATGCTTCCGCTCAGCTTTTCCCTCACCACGCTGCTTCCGAGAGAGATCACGATAAAGAACATGGCAAATATTGTCCAGGCAGGAATATTATGCTGGGTGGCATTGGGGATGCCCTGTGAATGACTTTTTGATACCGCAATAGCTTTTACCGGCGTCTGATTAACTACTATCTGGTGTTCAAGACTGTCAGGAATATTTTCATTATTAATGGAATGATACAGGCTTTTTACAATGAATTTGCTTTGTACTACCTGCAGGGCGCTTTGCAATCCTCCGTCAATGCTCCTGCGGAAAGATTCCTGTAGCACAGGGTGATAGTATATGGTAATGCCCGTGGCAGAATCCGGATACCGGCGGATACTGTCAGCCGGTATTTCAAGATCTTTGAGCGCTTTGCGGGATACTTCTTTTGCTTTTCTCAGCACTTCGTCTGAATAATGCGGGGGGATATCCACTGCAACAAGCGCTGTTTTGGTATTTACCATACCTTTGAGCTCAGCGCTGCTTTTTGTACCGGCTGGTTTGTTGATATTGAACATTCCGACTTTGCCCAACGCCTCTTCCAGCGCGCCGGATACCTCCCGGCCATCCTCGTTATATAATAACAGCGGTATTTTATTATCATTGACCAGCTCAAAAGTGCTGTTTTGCACCGAAGCGATCACAATAGCCAGGATGACAGGCATCAGGAACATCAATGCCAGCCCTACCTTGTCGCGGGTCAGGATCCGCAGATCTTTTAATATGGTGGACCAAAGGATGAACAAATTTGAAATTTGAAATGATCAGGATCTTAGATGACTTACAAAATTTATTTTAATATTTAGTTGAAATTAATTACATAATAATGTGTATATCAATTTATTAAATCATTATATACTATATATTAAACATCTTAAATTCCAAATCTCTAATCCCTGTATTCCCTTCCTGTGAGATCTAAAAACAGCCCTTCCAGTCCGTCCTGCCGGTGGATTTTTAATAATGTCTCCAGGGTATCATTCACCAGGATATTACCTTCATCAATCATAGCAATGCTATGGCAAAGGTCTTCTGCTTCTTTTAAATGATGAGAAGTATATACCAGTGTCGTTCCTTTTTCATTTAATTTTTTCAGGTAGGCTATAATAGCATAACGGGTCTGAATATCCACACCTACGGTTGGCTCATCCAGGAATAAGATCTGCGGATCATGTATCACGCCTATGGCCAGGTTGACCCGGCGTTTCATTCCTCCTGAAAATTTATGCACCGGCTTATCTCTTACTGTAGTCAGCGACATGATCTGCAGTAATTCATCTGTTTTTGACCTGATCTGTTGCCTGGAAAGACCTGCCCAGGCACCAAAGAAGGCCAGGTTTTCTACCGGGCTCAGCTCGCCGTAAAAAGAAAAGTCCTGCGGGACCACTCCAAAGCACCGGTTCAGCTTTTTGCGATGTTTTTTCATCTCATGACCAAGCAATTGAACAGAGCCCTGATCGTAGGGAAGCAGCCCTGTCATCAGGTGCATCAATGTAGTCTTACCTGCACCGTTGGGTCCGAAAATGCCAAAACGGTCGCCCTCACGGATGCTAAGGTTCAGGTTGTTGATCAGTGTATTGGCATTCCCTTTATACCCAAAGCTTAGATTTTTTATCTGGATGGCATCACTCATGAATTTATCTGACCGGCGGAATATTGTTATTTCAATTTCTTAACTATAGCAGACAGATCAATAAAGGCTTTTTTCTCCAGTTCGGCAATTTCTGTGAGCTGATCTCCCATCACATTGTAGTCCTGCTGTGAGCCAAGCCTGCCTTTGTAAATACCGGAAGCCTGTATAGCGGCATCGCGCCACATATCGCCTGCTTTGGTGAACTGCCTGGAAATTGTCATCAGCTCATCTACAGGATAATAGTGATAAGCTTCCTGTAAAAAAGCACCGTAAATAAAACGGAAACCGCCACCGCCTGTACCAATTTCTTCCTGCATACGCACCAGTTGTGCCAGGTAGCTCCTTGCTTTTTCCGGGCCAAGCTTTTCCTTCCAGCCTTTTATTTTACGGGCGGTATATTTTATGCCGCGCACTCCCGCAATATTACCCGGGATGTGGAGCATATCCCGCACATTTCTTTTTATACCGGTAACAATAGCTTTTTTGATCTGTTCGTCAGTAACGGTATTAACAGTTTTCGGGTAATATAATTGCCCCTTTGGAGCGAGGGGACCTTTGGCAAAACGCACTCTTTCCAGCTCATAACTGCTCATAGAAACAATGGTTTCCATGATAGGGTCGCTGATCAGATAATCATCACCTTCCCTGCCTACAACAATCAGGTTGTGGGCATTGAAATGAAAACGGTATCGTGGTGGAAAATAAGTGAGGTAGTATACCCCTACCTGGCAGGCGGCAGGATGCCCGGCTTCCAGCCGCATATCCAGTTCCTGCCGTGCTTTCACCGGCGAGGAAAACTTTTTTCGCACTACGGGAATCTGCAGCGAAGCACAGGTGCGCTTAAAGATCATCCCGGGCATGGTACGGAAAGAGATCGCCGGTCCGTTGTTTACCTTCATAAAAGGTATATAAATAAAAAACAGCCCCGACCCGATGCCAAATGCAAGCGGTTCGGTAATTTGTTCTACGCCGTAATTTCTCAGTAAACCCGTAGTAACGCCATTCTCGCAGTGCGCAGCCTGTATATGATTATAATCCACTTTCATTTAAATATGCATAAGTTGTTCTCTGCTCACCTCAAAAAGACCTGCATATCTATCCAGCTTTTTACCGGATAATTTATTAAAGACCGAGGGTTTTAAATGCCTTTTTACCTGCCATTTCCAAAAACCGGTATAACCGGACACAATGGTGACATCCATTAGCTTAAGCTCCATATAATATAAGAGAGGGCTGGCTTCTCCGTTCAGTACTTTGGCGCGGGCTTCCGCAATTTTTTTTTCCACATCTTCCCAGGCTACATCCAGCGCTTTCATTTTTATTTCCCAGCCGGTGCTCAATGCTGTGGTATACTTTCCGTTCTCATCCACTGCATACGCCATCTCTTTTGCTATTTTTCCTAATGCACCGGGATCCTGAGGGATTTCATTTATTTTCATTTTTTTGAAATTAAATTATAATAAAATATCGTAAATAAATGAAAATCAATAATTAAGTGCTTAATGTGTTTTTTATATCTTAACAAACTGTCAGCAGTCCGTACATATAAGAGAACCTGGAACTTTCGGGCACCAGCAATAATATCTTATCGCCTGTTTTAAGTTTGCCGCTATGGAACAGCTCATCCACCATCATATATACGGAAGCTGCACCTACATTGCCTACCGTGCTCAGGTTTACAAACCATTTTTCGTAAGGAATACCTATGCCATTGTATTCCAGTCTTTCATAAATTTTACTTTTAAAAAAATTGCTGGACATATGAGGTAAAAAATAGGCAATATCCTCCGGTTTCATTCCTTTGGTCTCAAATAATTCTTTAAGCTTAATACCTCCCAGCGGCACGATATACTCGCTCAGCAGCTTCACATCCTGCTTGATGCTCAGTATGGAATGCTCAATAAGCTCATGTGACGGGTATTCATGAAAGCTTTTTAATGTGCCATCTTTCTGTTTTTCACTGCCCATATACATGCAGGCTTCCATCTCCTGGGCATACGACACGCCTTCCAGCCACTCAATCCTGAGGCTTAGACCATCCTCATTTTTTTTGTCGCTCATCAGGAAAGCAGAAGCTCCGTCAGACAGCATCCATCTTAAAAATTCTTTTTCAAAGCTGATATAAGGATTTTCTTCGAGCGCTATAAGCTTCTGCACTTCATCTTCAAACTGCTCCGAGCGAAGAGATATAGACATGCGTTCTGACCCCGTAGCCACAGCATTTTTAACATCCCCCGTCTTTATTGCCATATAGGCGTACTTAAGCGCATGCATGCCCGCACAGCATACTCCTGAAGGAGATACCACTTCTATAGCTTTTGTTTCGGGCAGCCAGCCATGCACCATCACCCCATGCGAAGGCATTAACTGGTCTGGCGAAGAGGTACCGCATGCCAGCAATTCTACAGTGCCCAGGTCACGGGGATGTTCATTAAAAAGCTGTTTAATGGCAAGTGCGGTCATTTGTGCATTGGTGTGCGTTGCTTTTCCACCTTTTTCCAATGCATAATACCGGTTGGTGATCCCATTATTGCGCAATACGATACGTTTGGATTTGGAGGGTTTATTATTAATGTAACCCAGATACTCCTCCATCTCGTCGTTTGACACAGGGTTATTGGGAAAAAAAGTTGAAGTCCTTGTTATATATACTTCTTTCAATGACATTATGTACTTGTATAGAAATTTAAAAATAAACGATTTTTGGCATCCAATGCGGCAGCAAAAATAATGGTTTACCTTTTTAAAGCAACTCCTATCTTATTTAAGTTCAACCCCTGCATAATAAGCCTTCTGTTTTTTTATTCTCTTACCCAGGAAAGGTTTAAAGAAAATGCCATCAACAAGGAGGATAATGGGCGCAGCCACGCAAAGCGCGATCAAAAGATAATATTTGAAAGCAACCAGCCAGGCTTTCCTGTTTTTCTTTTTATGAATAATGCCTGACCATATTTTAAAGATCTTTCCTGCTTTCCTTTCTATGAACATCAGCGGGTATTTAATGTCCACAGCTTTTTGCGCTGCCAGTTGCGGCTGCAGGGTTTCCCAGTCGCCTTGCTGTAAATGCTGCTTAACGGTTTTTCCAAAAAGCGCAGCACCTGCGATATCTTCATCAGAGACGCCGGGATTGGGAAATATGCCCCATTTGCGGTCTTTTTTGCCTGTCATCATCCAGTATAGGATGGTGACCAGGCTTACATAATTATTATGCTGATCTACCAGCGCAATATTACCTACCAGCCTGGCGCCGGCATCCTTCAGTCTTTTTTTGATCTTTTCCTGTGCATTGATCCACATATTGCGGCATCCGCTGATAGTTATCACGGGCGTATCTTTCAGCAGCGGCAAAAAATCAGGGTGCTGCAATAATGAACTTACCGGGATGCTTGGGGAAAGAAACCAGGGCTGGTAACCTAATATAATAAGATCATACCTGTCTTCTTTATGCTCAAAAGGTTTTAGCAGTGCGGGTGTACCATCCACGCTTTCGGGCATGGCGTCAAAAAAAGCAGGGGATGTCCAGGGGAAAGGGAAGTCTTTTTTGGGATATATCCTCAGTTTTTCTATAACGACATTATCATTACCCGTAAGCGGGCTTGTAAACCGGTCAATAATTTCTCCGAGCTGACCGGATTGAGTAAAATAAACGGCTAACACTTTTTGGGTCATGCTTTCTCCTGGGTTAAAAATCTGACTGCGATAATGTTTTCGACTGCCTGCTGTAATCACGGATTACCTGCCGGGTGACCTCCGGGATACTATTAAAATGAGCTATTATAAAATCTTTATCTTTTTCGAGATCATCATTATACCCCAGTATCTCGGGCGCGTTTTCCTGTATCATCAGCCTCAGAAATCTCAATTCTGCATTGTCGCTTTCGCGGGTTATAGCAGCATCCAGCTTTAACCTGCCGGCCTTAAATACTTTTAGCTTTTGGGAAGCGCCGTGCAGCAGTCCGGCTCTTTTCATCATCAGGGCTCCGGCAAAAGCGTCTTTGCTTTTCAGCCCGCTTTTATCCAGTAATGCTATCTGGCTCTCCATGGCTTCCGGGTCTGTCCCGCCGATGACCTTATAATAGATAGCTCTGTCAAATGTTGCAACAGACGACTGACCATATACAAGATTGGCAGCGCACACAATAATAACCAGCCACCAACTTTTCAATCCCACCGATTTTACTGTAATATTCATAAAATTTTCAAACCTACATAAATTTTTTCTGCCGGGATTGATTTGAGGGTAAATATATATAAGGTGAGGTATCGGGGACCGCTGATACCTTTTGTTAATTGCACACTAAAAATAATGCTACAATGCAACGACATCCTTAAATGAACTCCCGAAACAATATCTTTGAGGCATCAAATCAAAATATTTGTATATGAAGAAGTTTTTTTGCTTAACCTTAATTGCTACAGGGATATGTGGTACCCTCTTTGCTCAAAGCGATTATAAAAATAGTATGGGTATACGTATAGCGCCTGATTCTTATTACGACCTGCCTGCTTTTTCATACAAAACATTTCTTAATGATGCCGGAGCAATTGAATTTAATGTAGGAATAGGTAATAAATCAAAAAGACTGGAAGAAAATGGTGTACTGCATACATATCATCCCTTCGCCGTTTCAATCTCTGCAGGGTATCAATACCATTTCAATATCCCGGTAGACGGACTAAGGTGGTTTGTTGGCGGGGGACTTACCGGCTATCACAATTTTGCGAGCAATGGAAATGTCAACGGGCTTGGGTTCGGCTTCTATCCTACAGGCGGTGTTGAATGGAAGATACCCGCCATACCTCTTGTGGTAGGCGCAGATTACCGTCCTACAATCTTCTTTTCCCGCCCCGACAGCTATGACTCCTTTTATGCAGGTAATTTCGGCATCTCCGCCCGCTATACCTTCGGCGGGCAATAACGACGGGGAAATAGTGTTAAATAAACTATTGTGAGACGTGAAAGGTGAGAGGTGAGACTTTCACGCTTGACTTCTGACATTTTTCGATTAACATAGCAATAGTTATTTTAACGGGTTTCTCTTAACGCCTTCTTTAGTAATGACCACAGGCTTGATAAAGCCCTGCTCATCAAAATACATCCTGTCAATGCAGGTTTCTCTTGCATTGTGGTCGGTTTCTGTAAGCGGGCGGCGGTGGTATACAATATACCATTCATCTTTACCGGGGACTTTTATAACGGAGTGATGACCGGCGCCTGTTGCAATTGCCGGGTCCTGCTGTAATATTTTACCTATGCGTTTAAACGGGCCGAATGGGGAATCAGCAACCGCATAGGCTACGCTGTAATCAGGACCTGTCCATCCGCCTTCAGACCACATGAAATAATATTTCCCGTTCCGGATGAACATAAGCGGCCCCTCTACATATCCGCCCGGGGTAATCTCTTTGAACATTGTTCCGTCTTCAAAAGGAACAATACCGGTAAAGTCTTCATTTAGTTTTGCAATATTGCAGTGCTTCCATCCGCCGTAAATAATGTAATATTTCCCGTCCGCATCCTTAAAAACGAACTGGTCTATCGGCTGGGCGCCGTTATAAAATTTATCAATTAATGGCTTGCCGAGGTGATCCTTATATGGTCCGCCGGGATTACCGGCAACCGCCACGCCGATGCCGCCCGCTTCATTATCATTTTGAATATCATTGGCGCTGAAGAATAAATAGTATTTGTTTTGCTTTTCTATAATTGCCGGCGCCCACATTGCGCGCCTGGCCCAGCGTATAGCCGAGATATCCACGATGCGGGAATGTTTTGTCCATTGTACCAGGTCCGGCGAAGAAAATGCATCAAGGAAGACCTGCTGATCATAGGGAGCGGAAAAGGTGGGGAATATCCAGTAAGTCTTATTGAAGATAACGCCTTCCGGGTCTGCATACCAACCCTTGAATACAGGGTTGCCCGACATGGCTTTTTTACTATTTTGTGTGAATGCGTTTAGACCCGGTACAAGTATTGCGATGATCAGAAATAATTGCTTCACTGCTTTTTTTGACAAAGCTAATCATTTGTAATTTTTTACTACACCGGGGAAAAACAGGGAGCATTTCAATTTTTCGCAGGCGGAAACATACAACGGATTGAAATCCGTTGGAACAATATGCTACCGAGCCTATGGCTCTTGTAGTTTCACGTTCCAGAGCCATCGGCTCGATCACATATTCTCGCGTGGGATTTCAATCCAATGCGAAAAATTGAAATACTCCCGAAAATATACAGCTCCTTTTTTGAGCGCCGGCTATTTAATATCTTTGCCACAATGTATAATTCCGAGTTATTGATGGAGAAGCAAGATGTGCTCAGGGAGACTTTCAATGATCACCGCGTATGTGTTATTATCCCCACTTATAATAACAGCCGCACACTTCGGAAAGTAGTGGAGGATGTGGCTGAACATACTTCCGGTATTATTGTAGTGAACGATGGGTCTACAGATGATACTACCGGGATACTTGAGCAATTGCCCGGGATAGCAATAGTAAGCTATCCTGTCAACAAAGGCAAAGGCTGGGCCATCCGTCAGGGATTTATAAAAGCATTGGAGCTGGGTTATGAGTATGCCATTACCATTGATTCGGACGGGCAGCATTTTGCAAAAGACCTGCCTGCTTTTCTTGATAATGTGCAGCGCCATCCCGGTGCTGTTATCATAGGAGCCCGGAATATGCAGCAGGAGTCTGTTCCGGGTAAAAGCAGCTTTGGCAACCGCTTTTCCAATTTCTGGTTCAGGGTAGAAACGGGGATCAAGCTCCCTGATACACAATCCGGGTATAGGCTTTATCCCATATCGCTGATGAAGGATATGCATTTTTTTACAAAAAAATATGAGTTTGAAATAGAAGTGCTGGTAAGGGCCGCATGGAAAGATATTCCTGTGCTTTCCGCTCCCGTATCGGTGTATTACGCCCCCGGCAATCAAAGAGTATCTCATTTCAGGCCTTTTAAAGATTTCTTCAGGATAAGCGTGCTCAATACCATCCTGGTGCTGATTGCTGTACTGTATATTAAGCCCCGTAATTTTCTTCGCGGTATTTTCATCAAGGAAAAACGGGACAATTTTATAAGAGAGCACCTGATCAATATCCATGAGCCGAAGCATGTCAAAATTTTTTCAGTGGCATTAGGGATATTCATGGGTATTGTGCCAATATGGGGATTCCAACTGGTAAGCGCCATTTTTCTTTCCATATTGCTCCGCCTGAATAAGGCGCTGGTCATTCTTGCGGCGCATATCAGCATACCACCGATGATCCCGCTGATCATTTACCTGAGCTATAAAACAGGCGCTGTGTGGATGCATGAAAAAGGCGAAGATCTTGCATTTACCTATGGCATCACTTTTAAAAGTATCCAACATAATTTTCAACAATACCTCTACGGTAGCATGACGCTTGCAGTGATTGCCGCTGTGCTGGGCGGGCTGATCACCTGGACTATACTCGCCCTGTTCCGGAAAAAGCAGGGTGCAGTAGCTTAATTCAACCCCTCATGGAGCAATTCTTTTCCGGCATATACAATTTCTTCCAGCAACGAAAATGGTTGCTGTATATATGCTTTGCACTGTTGCTGACAGTTACTGCTTTTTTTGCCTCCCGCCTGCAATTTGAAGAAGACATTTCGCGGATATTACCCAAAGATCCCCGGGTTGAAAAGCTGAATGAAGTTTTTCAGCATTCCAAGTTTATGGATAAGCTGGTGGTAATGGTATCGTTAAAAGATACCCTGCATACCGATCCCGACAGTCTTATCCTTTTTTCGGACGAACTGGCAGCGCAGATAAAAGACAGGCTGCCAGCTTATGTAAAGAAGGTTAGCTACAGGGTAGACGAGGACATGGCTATGGAGCTCTTTAACATCGTAAATGAGCACCTCCCCGTTTACCTCACCCAAAAAGATTATCATGAGATAGACAGCCTCATACAACCGGAAACCATTGCACAAACGCTTCAGCATAACCTGCAGACCCTTGCTTCGCCAGCAGGGTTTGCGCTGAAAAATATGATCAGCAATGATCCGGTTGGCATTTCCTTTGTAGCGCTGAGAAAGCTGCAGCAACTGCAGTATGATGAAAACTTTGAGCTGTATGATAATTGTATTGTAACCAGAGATCACAAAACACTGATGCTTTTTCTTACCCCTGTATATCCTCCCAACAATACAGGTAAGAATGAGCAATTCCTGAATGGTCTCGACAGCATTATCAGGGCAAAAACCGATGCAGGTTTTTCAAATTTTGACGCCCGCTATTTCGGCGCTACCGCAGTGTCGGCGGGGAATGCGCGGCAGTTAGGGAAAGATACATGGATGACGCAGGGAGCTACCCTTGTGTTCCTTATATTGTTCATCGGCTTTTATTTCAGGCGCGTATCTGCCCCGGTGCTCATCATGATCCCCGTGGTAACGGGAGCGCTCTTTGCGCTCGCGATGGTATACTTTATCCGCGGGAGCATTTCGGTGATCGCAGTGGGCACGGGCTCTGTGATCCTCGGGATTGCAGTAAATTACTCACTCCATGTTTTTAATCATTATCGTCATACGGGAGATATTAAAAAAGTAATCGCAGATCTTGCATTCCCGTTAACGCTGGGAAGCCTCACCACTATCGGCGGCTTTTTCTGCCTGAATTTTGCAGCGTCGGACATGCTGAAAGACCTCGGCACTTTTGCAGGCTTCAGCCTGATCGGCGCCGCCTTATCATCGCTGGTCTTCCTGCCGCATTTTATCAGGTCTTCCCAAAAAAAGGCTGAGACAGCCTCGCATTCCTGGATAGACCGGCTGGCGACATGGCGTCCTGATCACAACAGGTATATCATCGGCGCAATTCTTTTGCTCACTATTGTTTTCATCATCGCCTCCGGGCATGTAAGTTTTGAAACCGACCTCAACAATATGAATTATATGCCGGAACGGCTGAAGGAGGCGGAAAAAAAGCTCAACCGTATCAATGAAGCCGCTTTACAATCCGTGTATATTGTAGCAGACGGAAGCAATCTCAACCAGGCGCTTGTCAACAACGAAAAGCTGAACACGGAAATCGAAAAGCTGAAGGACAGCAATATCATCAGCAAATATTCAGGTGTCTCTACGTTGATCATGTCTGATTCCCTTCAGCAAATGCGGATTGACCGTTGGAATACATACTGGACTGCAGCAAAAAAAGAAACGCTGCTGAAAGCATTACAGGAGAAGGGGAAGGCATCGGGCTACAGCGCCGCTGCTTTCCATCCCTTTGCAGCTATGCTCAGTAAAGATTTTTCTGCAATTGATACAGCCGCTGCAAGGCAGCTCCGTACAAGCTTTTTGGACGACTATATTTCAGAGTTCCCCGATCATGCTACGGTTGTTACACTTGTAAAAGTTCCCCCGGAGCATAAAGAAAGAGTATATAATGCCTTTGCCGGCAAGCCGGATATTACCGTATTGGACCGGCAATATCTTACCGGTAAGTTTGTAGCACTGATCAATGCAGACTTTACCAGCATCGCTTTGATCACTTCTATACTGGTGTTTGTGATTTTGTGGATCACCTATGGCAGGATTGAGCTGACCTTTATCGCTTTTTTACCCATGATGCTGAGCTGGATATGGATACTGGGTTTGATGGCAATGCTTGGCATCAAGTTCAATATTATCAACATCATCGTGTCTACGCTTATCTTTGGTCTTGGCGACGACTACAGTATTTTTATAATGGACGGCTTATTGCAGGAATACCGCACCGGTACCAAAAACCTTTCTTCATTCAAGTCTTCGATCCTGCTTTCCGCCGTCACCACTATTGTGGGGCTGGGCGTACTGATTTTTGCCCGACATCCTGCATTGCGTTCTATCGCAGCCATATCCGTAGTAGGTATTCTGTGCGTGGTCGTTATGGCGCAGGTTTTTATACCCTGGCTGTTTTCACTGCTCATTACCCGAAGGACAAAGAAAGGTCTCTATCCCTGGACAGCTATGTCTCTTTTTAAAACAGCTTTTTCGCAGGTATGGTTTATTGGCGGAAGCATGATACTGGCAGTTATCGGGTTTGTGCTGGTGAAGTGTAATCCTTTTAATAAAGAGAAGGGGAAATACCTGTATCATACTGCTATTGCAGCCTTTTCAAAGTCGCTGATCTATGTCATGGGCAATGTAAAGAAGACCATTATTAACCCGTTGAATGAAGATCTCAAAAAGCCTGCGGTAATAATATGCAATCACCAGTCGGGGCTTGATAATTTTGTAATGATGATGCTGCACCCCGGGATCATTGTGCTTACCAACGACAAAGTAAGATCGGCTCCCATCTCCGGGGCGGTGGTACGTATGGCTGATTATTTTTCAGTATCTGAAGGCGCGGAGGCAGGCATTGCAAAAATGAGTGAAAAGCTGGCGCAGGGCTATTCTATAGTGATCTTCCCCGAAGGTACCCGCTCTTCTGACGGCAATATGAAACGTTTCCATAAAGGAGCATTTCTTCTTGCAGAACAGCTCAACGCTGACATACTACCTGTAATGCTTCACGGTACCGGCTACACGCTGAGCAAGGGAGATATGATGCTCAAAGACGGGCATATCCATATACGTTTTTTGCCGAGGATACAGGCGGGCGACACATCATACGGGATTACCTATACAGAGAGGGCAAAACAGACGGGCAAATATTTTCGCAGTACGTTCACCCTCTGGAAGGCTTCCCTGGAGCAGCCCCGCTGGTATCGTGAAAAATTATTTTACAACTATATTTACAAAGGCCCCGTGCTGGAATGGTATATGCGCGTAAAAGTAAGGCTGGAAAAGGATTACCAGGTGTTTCATGAGCTGTTGCCTTTGACGGGCAGGTTCCTGGATGCCGGCTGCGGATATGGTTTTATGTCGTATATGCTGCATTTTGCAGCCCCGGGGCGTGAGATCACAAGTATAGATTATGATGAGGAAAAGATAACAATGGCAAATCATTGCTTCAGCAAAGATGACGGTATTCATTTTATGCATGCGGATATTCTTCAATTCAATTTTGAAAAATATGATGGCATTATTATGGCCGATATGCTGCATTATCTGCCGGAAGAGGAACAGCACTCCGTTTTACAAAAAGCCATTCACAGCTTACTTCCGGGGGGAATACTTGTTATCCGGGATGGCGACAGCGAAAAAGAGAAGCACGGGGGCACAAAGCTGACGGAGTTTTTCTCCACCAAAGTTTTTGCGTTCAATAAAACTGCCGCTACCGGGCTTTCTTTTTTGACTGGCAGTATGGTCCGGAAGGTAGCTGCCGACAACAATATGGACTGCAGGGAAATTGATGAAACAAAATATACTTCAAATGTGATCTTTGTATTAAGAAAGAAGCGCAATGACAGCAGCGAAATATGATATAGTGATCATCGGCAGTGGCATCGGCGGGCTTATCTGCGGCAACCTCCTCTGTAAGGAGGGGTATAAAGTGTGCGTGCTGGAAAAAAACAGGCAGATCGGGGGAAGCCTTCAGACGTTTTCAAGAGATAAGACCATTTTTGATTCGGGGGTACATTATATCGGGGGGCTGGATAAAGGACAAAATCTCTACCAGATATTTAATTACTTAGGGGTAATGGATAAGCTGAAGTTGCAGCGGATGGATATGGACGGCTTCGACAGGATCATTATAGGGAAAGACAGGCATGAATACCGGCTGGCCCAGGGCTACGAAAATTTTGTACAGCAACTGCTTAAAGACTTCCCCGGCGAAGAAACCGCTATAAGAAACTATTGTGAGAAAGTAAAAGACACCTGCTCAAAATTTCCCCTGTACAACCTCCGGACAAAAGGACTGTATGAGGAGAAAGCGGAAGTGCTTGCAGAGGACACCCGTACCGTGATCGAGTCGCTCACTGATAATATAAAGCTGCAGGCAGTGCTCGTGGGAAATAATGCATTGTATGTAGGCATACCTTATGAAACCCCGTTTTATGTGCATGCGCTTATACTTAACAGCTATATCGAAAGCGCCTGGAAATGCATTAACGGCGGATCACAGATCGGCAAAATACTCGCGGCTAATATAAGAGCCTGCGGCGGAGAGCTGCTGCGGCATTGCGATGTGCAGAAAATACATGCGGAAGGCGACCGCGCCCTGTATGTGGAATCGGCTGACGGCAGGAGGTTTTATGCGGAAAAATTTATCTCCAATATTCACCCTTCCAAAACGCTGGAGATGACAGATACGGAAGTCATAAGAAAAGTGTATCGCCGCCGTCTCAGGAGCCTGCCCCATACTATTTCTTCTTTCCTGGTGCATATTGTTTTAAAAAAGGATTGCTTCAGGTACCGGAAACATAATTACTATTATCACAGGGAAGGAGAGATATGGAACCTTACGGAATACACCGAGGATAACTGGCCGCTGGGCTATGCCGTGTTTTTTCCCCCTGCTTCTCAAACAGAAGAATATGCGCAGGCAATGACTATATTCACCTATATGCGCTACGAGGAAGTGGCGCCCTGGCAGGATACTTTTAATACTGTTTCGCGTGAGCATGACCGTGGGGAGAGCTATGAAGCGTTCAAGCGTTATAAAGCCGCTATAGTGATTGATGCGGTGGAGGAGCGTTTCCCCGGCTTAAAAAGCTGTATAGCTTCATATACTGTTTCCACCCCTTTATCTTACCGCGATTATATCGGTAATTATGACGGCTCATTGTACGGCATAGCAAAAGATCATAAAAACCCCATGAAAACCTTTATTTCGCCACGGACCAAAGTGCAAAACCTGTACCTTACCGGTCAGAATATCAATATACACGGTGTGCTTGGTTCTACCATCAGCGGTCTGCTCACCTGTATCACACTCTTCGGAAGCGAAGACATTGTAGAAAAAATAAAAAATGCGCAGGGTTAAGAAAATAGTTAAATGGCTGCTGTATGTAGTGGCGTTCCTGGTAATAATATTATTATGCGGCTTTGGTTATATAGTATATGTAAGCAGGACCGATCCGCCGCATATAGCAGACACCAGGAGCCTGAGCTGGCAGAGAGCAGATCATGGTGGCGGCTTTTATACCATCGGCAATAACTGGTTCAGGAAAAGCAGGTCGGGGCTGTATGAAATGTATACGGAAGGCCGGCCGTTTGAGCGGGGTGTGGTGAACGGTAAGCTTTCAAAAGAGCTGGTGACCAGCCAGGAAGATTATTTCAATGCGCAGATCAATAAAATGATCCCGTCAAAGGCTTACCTGCATTTTCTCAAGTATGTGATAGGCTGGTTTAACCGTAACCTTGATAAAAATGTTACAGAGGAATATAAAGAGGAGATATACGGCATTTCTGCTTCAGCGTCTGATGAATACAATTATATCGGCACGAATTACCAGCGCCTTTTAAATTATCATGCCGCCCATGATATCGGCCATGCATTGCAGAACATGGCGCTGGTAGGCTGCACTTCCTTTGGCACCTGGAACAATGCATCGCAGGACAGCGATATGATCATAGGAAGGAATTTTGATTTTTATGTGGGCGATGATTTTGCAAAAAATAAAATTGTTTCATTTGAAAGCCCGTCCGACGGATATAAATTCATGAGCGTGACCTGGGGAGGCTTTATAGGCGTGGTATCCGGCATGAATGAGAAAGGCCTGACAGTGACCATAAACGCTGCCAGGAGCAGCATTCCTTCCGGGTCGGCCACGCCGGTTTCGCTGGTAGCCAGGGAAATATTGCAGTATGCAGGCAATATCAAGGAGGCTGTGGCGATCGCTCATAAACGGAAGATGTTTGTGTCTGAGTCATTCCTTGTAGGGTCTGCAGCGGATAATAAAGCCGTGATCATCGAAAAAACGCCGGATACGCTGGATGTATACGACCCGCAGTCGGATCACATCATGTGCTCCAATCATTTCCAGGGTGAGCTATTGGCCGGGTCGGAGCCTAATATAGAGCAAATGAAAAAAAGCGCTTCTGCATACCGTTATGAAAGACTGGAAGAACTGATGCAGGAGAACGGGAAAAACACGGTGCAGAAAACAGCGGCAATACTCCGCGACCGGAGGGGGTTGCATAATACGGATATCGGGTTGGGCAATGAAAAAGCGATGAACCAGCTTATCGCTCATCATGCTATTATTTTTGAACCGAAGAAGCTGCTGGTATGGGTGTCTACCGCTCCCTGGCAACTCGGTGAGTTTGTAGCCTATGATCTTCGTAGCATTTTTGCGCTGCATGGGCTTGCTGAAAACCACGAGCTGTATGACAGCACGCTTACCATACCTCGCGACAGCTTCCTGCTTACAACACAATTCAGGCAGTTCGAGAAATTCCGGGAATATAAGCATCGCATTGCCGAAGGGGAAACCATTGACCCCGACAGCCTTGTTGCCAGCAATCCTCAGTTTTATCATGCTTATGTTTTAGCCGGCGATTACTGCTACAGGCACAACCAGCCCGCCAAAGCAATAAAGTATTATGAGCAGGCGCTCACCAAAGAGATAGCCACGGTAACCGAAGAAGAGTATATTAAAAGGCAGATCAGCCAAATAAAAAAGAAGCCGGAATAATATGATAGCAGGCATAGGAACTGATATTGTTGAAATAGACCGGATCGCCGCCTCCATCGGCAGGGAGCAGGGATTCAGGGAAATGGTTTTTTCTGCCCTCGAAATGGAATATTGCGAAGCAAAGACGTACAATTATGAGCATTATGCCGCCCGGTTCGCCGCCAAAGAGGCGTTCTTTAAAGCCATAGGTACAGGCTGGAAAAACGGCACCTCCTTCAACGAGATCGAAATATACAATGATGCATCCGGCAAACCGCACATCCGCCTCCTCGGCGCCACCGCTGCCACGCTCAGTGAGCTGCTAACCGGTGAGATACAGGTTTCTCTTTCCCACACACGAACTGTGGCTATTGCTGTGGTATTGGTAGGTAGCTTTTCGCATTGAGCGTTATTTTCTGAGGCAACATGCCAGACCCGGCACGAGGCAATGCTGCCAAATCCTCGCCATAAGTATACTGCAAAGTCTTTAATCCTTTACTGTCATTGCGGTCCCGCCCCCATGATCATCTGAATTGAGTGAATATTTTGTCGGGAGAAGTAATAGTGATTGTTTGACACATGTTGGTCAAAATAAAATAATTAGCGATATACGCATTGTATACCTGTTTATGAAATGTGCTGATATTAAGCAGGGCATAGACGGAAATACAGATAAAAAATATATATTTAATATAATAATACGATTAATAATAGATAGTTAATAATATATATGTGTTTTATGAATAGTCTATTTCAATAAATAATATAAATGAGAATGACTTATTATATAGTTTTTGCTTTAAATCTACAGTTGTCATGGATTTTTTTATAAAATAGATTAATAAGCATTCATTCATAAAAAAATTATACAAATTATAAAAAATAATATCTAAAAAATTATTGAAATTATATTCAATAATCCAATACATTTGTTGAATAATGATTAATTAATTTATTTTTTAATTAAAAAACGATCAAATGGCTAAGTCAACAATTAAACAGATCGCACCCTTCCTGGTTTTGGCCTTAATTGCTATCCTGTCCGTTTTTATTAAGCCGGCAGCAGACTTTGTTGACACTGGTAAATATAACACTGCAGATATTACATGGATTTTGGTCGCGACAGCACTCGTATTCTTAATGACTCCGGGGCTCGGCTTCTTTTACGGGGGGATGGTACACAGGAAGAATGTCATTTCTACTATGATGAAAAGCGTGGTTGCTGCGGGAGTGGTAAGCGTATTATGGGTGGTGGTTGGATACAGCCTTTGTTTTGGAAGTGATATCGGCGGGTTCATCGGGAACCCTATGACACATTTGTTTTTTAAAGATGTAAATTCAGGGGAGCCCTGGGTTGGCGCTCCTACCATACCTAAGACCCTGTTTTCTTTGTTCCAGCTCATGTTTGCGATAATAACCCCCGGGCTTGTAGTAGGGGCCGTTGCCGAGCGCATACGCTTCACATCCTATATTCTTTTCATAGCGCTTTTCAGTCTGCTTGTATACGCTCCTCTCGCGCACTGGAGCTGGCACCCTGACGGGTTTCTGGCTAAAATGGGTGCTCTTGACTTTGCAGGAGGTACGGTAGTGCATATTTCTGCAGGCTGCGCTGCCCTGGCCGGTGCGCTGGTACTGAAAAGAAGGAGAGCTCATATAGAGCACAAAGAAATTCCGCCGGCCAATATACCTTATGTGCTGATTGGTACCGGTTTATTATGGTTTGGCTGGTTTGGCTTTAATGCAGGATCAGCGCTTGGGGCCAACATGCTGGCCGTTTCTGCCTTTGCTACTACCAATACTGCTGCCGCTGCTGCCGGGCTGAGCTGGATGTTTTTTGATGTGCTGAGGGGTAAAAAGCCTTCCGTTACAGGTTTTTGTATCGGGGCTGTAGTTGGTCTCGTAGCTATTACACCTGCTGCCGGTTTTGTAGCTGTTCCACAGAGCATTTTTATCGGTGTGATAGCTGCAATCATTTCAAATGTGGCGGTATATTATAAGCAAAAATCCACGCTGGATGATACGCTGGATGTATTCCCCTGCCATGGTATCGGCGGTATGGTTGGTATGCTTCTTACCGGCATCTTTGCTACAAAAACAGTAAATGCAGCAGGCAATAATGGACTTTTTTATGGCAATGCGAACTTCTTCTTTGTACAGCTTAAAGCTATGTTTATTGCTGTCGGGTATAGTTTTGCCATGTCTTTTGTCATCTTCAAATTTATCAATTATATCTTGCCCTTACGTGTAACCGCAGAAGAAGAAGAAATAGGGCTTGACGCCACACAGCATAACGAGAAATACATACAGGGAACTTTGCTGGTAGAGCACAACGGACAGATCAAAGAAGAAATCGCTACAGATTATACCAAATAGCTATTATATCTAATCCTGATTATATGCTCTTACAAATTTCATAAGAGAAAAGGTACGGTTTTAATAACCTCTGACCAGGTCTAAAACAGTACCTTTTCATTTAACACTTAAAATCAACTGCAATGTTAAGAAAATTTCTGGCTATGTTCATTATCGGGGCCTCTTTTTCCCGTGGTTTTTCCCAGGATACTGCAATAACCGCCCCACCCCAAGAAAAGAAATTCACTATCAGCGGGAGTGTTGATGCGTATTACCGGTACAATTTTGCTAATGCCAAAGATTCCGGGCGCACTAATAATTACACCAGCTTTACCAACTCGCAAAACTCCTTTGAGCTGGGTATGGCTTCTGTGAAAGTAGGATATAATACAGGGAGAGTAGGATTGGTGGCTGATCTTGGTTTTGGCACCCGCGCTACCGAATTTGCCTATGCCGAATCGGGAGCAATGGCTGCCGTCAAGCAGGCTTACATTACCTATTCCCCTTCAAATAAGATTACTTTTACACTCGGGAAATTTGGTACACATGTGGGCTATGAATTGCTGGACCCGCAGCTCAACAGGAACTATAGCATGGACTATATGTTTTCCTATGGTCCTTTTTCCCACACCGGCTTAAAAGCGGATGTGAACCTGAGTGATAATTTCGGGTTTATGCTGGGAGTGGCTAATCCCTCAGATTATATTTCGGCTCCTTTTGCAAAAAAATTCTTCCTCGCCCAGGTGCATGGCAGCGCAGAAAATTTCAGCGCTTTTCTTAATTATGTTGGCGGTAAAGATATGGATGGTGTTGCTTCCAACCAGGTGGATCTGGTGCTTACCGGCAAGCTGTCAGATAAATTTTCTCTTGGTTATAATGGCTCTGTCAAAGCTGTTAAATATGACGGTAACAGCGATTCCTGGTGGGGATCGGCACTCTATGTGAATGTTGATCCTACCGACAAATTTGGATTTACCCTGCGCGGCGAGGTTTTTGATGATAAAAAAGGAGTGGCCGGCTTTGGCACATCATTATTTGATGCCACATTTTCTTTGAATATTAAGCCGGCAGAAAATTTTATGATCATACCCGAATTCAGGCTTGACTCCTCCAAAGATCCGCTCTTTTATAAGAGTTCCGATAAAATATCTCCAACCGCTAAAAGTACAGGGACATTTGTGCTGGCAGCAGTATACAGCTTTTAAATTTTAAACTTTTTCATAGGGCAAGCAATCGTTAGAGCCTCCCATGTCTATGGGGGGCTTTTCTTATATGCCACGAATTCCAGCGTCTTGCGGGGCAGGATGATTTTTGGATACAATAAAGCCACGAATGCACGAATATAAATGCATTTATTTGTGCAGTAGGGGGGGGTATGAATGGAAGAAGAATCCTAATTCAGTTGCGCAAGGCTTTCTTCAATAGCCCTGATCCTGGCTTCGGCATCTGCTTTCTTTTTTCTTTCGAGCGCTATTACTTCCGGCTTTGCATTCTGCACAAAGCGTTCGTTCGACAGCTTCTTTTCTACAGTAGTCAAAAATCCTTTTTGATAGTCAAGATCTTTTTGCAACTGCTCTTTCTGGGAGCCGCTGTCGGCAAGTGCATCGCATTGCACAAAGAGCTTGTCTGTACCTACCACCATTGTAAGCGGTGCGACAACCGGCTCTTTAGCGGCCTCTGCTGTCACTGCTTTTACCTGCCTGGCAAGTATCTGCAGGATGTTGCCGTAACGTGAGGGCGTTTCCGTTTGTATAAACAGTTTTATTTCTTCTTTAGGCTTAAGCTGGTTCTTTACTTTGGCATCCCTCACTGCGGTGATGGTCTGCTTCAGCAGTTCCCCTGCTTCAATTGCAGAAGAGTTGGGCAGAGCTGCCGTTTTGTATTGCCTGATGCAAAGGTCATCCTCTCTTTTTTCATCCAGTAAATGGTACAACTCTTCTGTAATAAATGGCATAAACGGATGAAGCAGGTGAAGCAGCTCAGAAAAATAATCAACGGTTTTATCATATACCTGCTGTGATATCTGCTGATCAGCTTCAGGCTTGATCCATTCAAGATACCAGCTGCAGAAATCGTCCCATACCAGGGAATAGATGGTTTTTAAAGCTTCGCTTAACTTAAATTCTGCAATCAGTTTGTTTACCTGTCCGGTCACTTCGCTAAGCCTGCTTTGAAACCATTCTACAGCAAAATCTTCTTTTTCAGCATCTGGTCCACCGATTTTTTGTTCCAGCATTTTTACCAGCTTCAGCGCATTCCACATTTTATTATTGAAGAACCTGCCCTGCTCAAGTGAAGCTGTGTCAAACAGCAGGTCGTTGCCTGCAGGTGAAGATATCATAATGCCGAAACGGACAGCATCCGCGCCAAACTGTTCTATCAATTCAAGCAGATCGGGGGAATTACCAAGACTTTTACTCATCTTTCTGCCGAGCTTATCGCGAACCATCCCCGTGAAATACACATCTCTGAACGGAATTTCTTTTTCAAATTCCATCCCCGCCATGATCATCCTCGCTACCCAGAAAAAGATGATATCCTGGCCGGTCACCAGTACGGAAGTAGGATAATAGTATCGAAGGTCTTTATTGCCCGGTTGAGTGATACCGTTGAATACCTGTATAGGCCACAGCCAGGAAGAAAACCAGGTATCCAGCACATCCTCATCCTGTGTAAGCGTCATTTCTTCCCCCGCATTGGCGGTGCTGCCATATACAGATCGCCATTTTTGAATAGCCTCCTCCTTATTTTCAGCTACAATGCAATTGCCTTTATCATCGTACCATGCCGGTATCTGCTGCCCCCACCAGAGCTGCCGGCTGATGCACCAGTCTTTTACATTTTCCAGCCAGTATTTGTAAGTCGCCAGGAACTTGTCTCCCGGGTGGATCCTGATCTCGCCTTCCAGCACCGCCTGCAATGCGGGCTCCGCCAGCTCTTTCATTTTAAGGAACCACTGGGTGGAAATACGGGGCTCTACCACCGCTCCGGAGCGCTGGCTGTAGCCCAGTCTGGTTTGATACGCTTCTTCTTTTTGAATAAACCCTTTTTCCAGCAGCTCAGCAATAATTTTCTTTCTTGCTTTGAAGCGGTCTTCGCCAATATATATCTGTGCTGCTGCGCTGAGCGTACCATCGGGGTTGAGCGTATCTATCACATCAAGGTTATGCTTCAGCCCGAGATTGTAGTCATTAATATCATGCGCAGGGGTAACTTTCAATGCACCGGTGCCAAATGATGCATCTACATATTCGTCAAAGATGATGGGGATTTTCCTGTCAATCAGCGGCACTATGGCGAATGCCTCTTTCAGGTGCGCATAGCGTTCGTCGTTAGGATTCACACATATTGCCGTATCACCCATAATAGTTTCAGGACGCTGTGTGGCGATAGTGATATATTGCTTTTCAGATGAACCGGGGATATCTACTTCGTAATTGATATAATATAACTTACCGCTTATATCTTTATAATCTACTTCTTCGTCACTTAATGCAGTTTCAGCAGCGGGGTCCCAGTTGATCATCCTGGCGCCACGGTATATCAGCCCTTTATCATACAGCGTTACAAAAACTTTCATTACCGCCTTATAATATTCAGGATCCATGGTAAAGCTCACCCTGTCCCAGTCAACGCTGCAGCCCAGCTTCTCTATCTGGTGATAAATGATACCCCCGTATTTTTCTTTCCACTCATAGGCATACTTCAGAAATTCCTCACGGGTCAGTGTATTTTTATCAATACCTTTTTCTTTCAGCATTGCTACTACCTTGGCTTCGGTGGCAATAGAAGCATGGTCGCTGCCGGGAACCCAGCAGGCATTATATCCGCTCATACGTGCACGCCTTACGAGTATATCCTGTACCGTTTCATTGAGCGTATGCCCCATGTGCAGCACGCCCGTTACATTGGGAGGGGGGATGACTACAGTAAAAGCAGGTCTGCTGTCAGGTTCACTTTTGAAATAAGCTTTTGCTTTCCAGTATTGGTTCCATTTTTCTTCAACAGCTCCTGGCAGATAATTCTTACTAAGTTCCATAAAATAATATTAATTATATAATTCCGGGAGCGTATTTCAATTTTTCGCTCCGTGCAATTTTCCGGCCGGTGAGGCACCGGCCTGTAGCGGTTCTACAGGCTGGTGTCACCACCCGCCTGCGAAAAATTGAAATACGCCCAATTGCGGGCTGCGAAATTACATATAAATAAAAAACACTTTTCCACATTACGCGAAAAAGTGTTCCGTCCAGAAGTACAATAATTTTTTACCAGGAGAGGTATGTGACAACGGCAATTGTAGCGTAAGCTGCAATTACTATTAAAGCGATCTTCGCTGTTTCTCCAATGTGCAAGGAATTCAAAAGCTTCATAACTGATGATTTTTGTGTTAAAAAAATCAGGACCGGACTATTAAGCTTTCAAAGGAGAATGGGATATGGCAACTCATTAAGACAAACCTAAAAATATCATTTCACAGTACCGTCCGTATATCTTAATCAGTGATCGTATCAAAGTTAATGATTTTCCTGCAAATACCTTTCTTTTATTGTGCAGGAAAAGGAGAATTTGTATATAACTTGTGGAATCACTACGTTAAAATATGACAATCAGTGCATTAAAAATCAAAGTATATACATTGAACAAAGGATTTTAACTTTAGATAATTAAAAGAATCCCCTGAAAATTGATCTACGCAATTGTTGATATTGAGACAACCGGAGGCTATGCTTCAGCAGGGAGCATAACGGAAATTGCCATATTTGTGCATGATGGTCACGGTATAATAGATCAATACCACTCGCTTGTAAAACCGCTGCAACCTATTCCTCTTTTTATCCAGACCATGACGGGGATCACCAACGAAATGGTGGCAGATGCGCCGGCATTTGAAGCTATTGCGGCAGACGTGCACAGCCTGCTCAATGATAAAGTATTTGTAGCGCACAGCGTTAACTTTGATTTCTCTTTTCTGAACCAGGCTTTGCAACAGAACGGCTATCACCTGAGCGTAAAAAAACTATGCACTGTAAGGCTGGCCAGGAAAATTTTCAGCGGGCTGCCGTCCTACAGTCTTGGCAACATTTGCCGTTCGCTGGATATACCCATTCAAAACAGGCACAGGGCAGGAGGGGATGCGCAGGCAACCGTCTTACTTTTCGAAAAGCTCCTGTGTAACGATACTCAAAATCATATCCTGCAATTTCTTAAGAAATCATCTAAGGAGCAGTATCTGCCGTTGCATTTGCCCAAAGAGCAGATTGAGCAGCTTCCACGTACACCGGGTGTCTACTATTTCAGGAACCAGAAAGGTAAAGTAGTGTATGTAGGCAAAGCCAAAAGTCTGAAGCAGCGGGTGAGCAGTCATTTTACACATAACGGCACCGGCAGGCAAAAGCAGGAATTTATCCGCAATGTGCATGATATCAGCTACCAGCGTTGCGGCACGGAGCTGATGGCCGCTATACTGGAGGAAACGGAAATAAAAAGACTTTGGCCCGTGTATAATACCAGCCGTAAGCAGGTAGCCGTGCAATACGGGCTATATGTATTTGAAGATCAGAGAGGCTATGCAAGGCTGGCTATAGAAAAGAAGCGGAAGCACCTGCAGCCGGTACACACTTTTGGGCTGATATGGGAGGGCTACCGCATTTTGTGGAATATGATTGAACAGCACCAATTATCTCCCGAGCTGTGTTTTGTAGATAAAACAAAATATGAAGGAGAATATTTTATTCAATATGATGATCCCGGCACTTACAATCAGCGAGTGGAAAAAGCGCTCTGCGCCCTGCACAATGCCTTGCCGAGCTTTGTAGTGCTGGGAGAGGGCGTGGAAGAAAATCAGTACAGTTGCCTGCTTATGGAGAAGGGAAAGTTTTTTGGTATGGGGTATATCCCGCATTCTATGAAGCTGGATGATATTAGCCGCATCAAAAAGCATCTTACCCCTTATCCCGACAATGATTTTATACGCGATATGATATATCGCCATGCGCAGGCATATCCAAAGCAAAGAATAGACCTTACTTAAACCGGATTATTTTTCCAAGTTTTTATTTCAAAATAAGCTGTTAGTTTCGCAGCCTTATGAAAAATTTTGCATCAGATATTGCTATAAAGCTGAATATACGCACGCAGCAGGCGGAGACAGTATTATCATTACTGGAAGAAGGCGCCACTATACCTTTCATTGCCCGGTATCGCAAAGATAAAACCGGTGCGCTCGATGAAGTTGTGATCCAGCAGATACAGGATGAAGCAAAAGCGCTCAAAGCTTTTGAAGAAAGAAAAGCTGCTATTGAAAAATCTATAACCGAGCAGGGAAAAATGAACGATGAACTGCAGCAAAAGCTGGATGCTGCGCTTACCCTTGCAGTACTGGAAGATATTTACCTGCCCTATAAGCCAAAGCGGAAAACAAAAGCGCAAACTGCGCGGGAGAACGGTTTGGCGCCACTGGCAACAATTATCCTGGAGCAAAAGCAGGCAGACCTGTTATCCCTGGCTGAAACATTTATTAATGATAAAATACAAACTGCAGAAGAAGCACTGCAGGGTGCACGGGATATCATAGCAGAACAAATTAATGAAGATGCGCAACTGCGTGCAAAGATCCGTAAGCTTTTTGAAGATAAAGCTTTGCTGCATAGTAAAGTAATTACTGAAAAAGAAGCGGAAGGCATTAAGTTCAAAGATTATTTTGATTACAATGAGCCGGTGATGAAAGCGCCTTCGCACAGGGCGCTGGCTGTATTGCGCGGTTTTGTGGAAGGGGTGCTGAGAATATCCATAGCGCCTGAAGAAGAGCAGGCGCTTGAGATGATAGAAGCCGTATATGTAAAAGGAACAAATGACTGCAGCGCCCAGGTAAAAAAAGCAGTAAAAGATGCTTACCGCAGGCTATTGCAGCCGGCGCTGGAAACCGAATTCCGTACCCTGATCAAGCAGCGCTCAGACGAAGAGGCTATTACTGTTTTTGCGGAGAATCTCAGGCAGTTATTGCTTAGCGCCCCGTTGGGCGGCAAAAGAGTGCTGGCAATTGATCCCGGCTACAGAACAGGCTGCAAGGTGGTATGCCTTGATGAAAACGGCGCTTTAAAAAAGAATGATCTTATTTATGTGCATGAGCCCGGAAAGCTGGTAAGCGCAGAGCATACGATAAGGCATCTTGTGGAGCAATACCGCATTGAAGCGATCGCTATTGGCGATGGCACTGCCGGGAGGGAAACCGAGCAGTTCATTAAAAAGCTCAGCCTGGGATTGCCGGTGTTTTTAGTCAATGAAGACGGCGCTTCCGTGTATTCTGCTTCTGAAACAGCAAGGGAAGAATTCCCGGAGCAGGATATTACGGTACGCGGCGCCGTTAGTATAGGCCGCAGGCTGATGGATCCCCTCGCAGAGCTGGTAAAGATTGATCCTAAAAGCATAGGAGTGGGACAATACCAGCATGATGTCAACCAGTTCAGGTTAAAAGAGCGGTTGGACCAGACGGTAGTAAGTTGTGTGAACCAGGTGGGCGTGAATCTCAATACGGCAAGTAAACATTTACTGGCTTATGTGAGCGGTATAGGCGCTACACTGGCAGATAATATTATTAAATACCGATCAGAAGCAGGAGGCTTTACCAACAGGAGCCAGTTGCTGAAAGTGCCGAGACTGGGAGGAAAAGTGTATGAGCAGTGCGCAGGGTTCCTGAGGATCACCGATGGCAGCAACCCGCTGGATAAAAGCGCCGTGCACCCGGAAGCATATACTGTAGTGGAGCAGATGGCCGCAGACCGTAATGTGGGAGTGAAAGATATTATCGGCAACGAAGCATTGATAAAAGATATTCCCGTTAAGAAATATGTAACAGAAATGTTTGGAGAACATACGGTACAGGATATTCTCCGGGAGCTTCGCAAACCCGGGCTTGATCCGCGCAGTGAAGTGCAGCAATTTGAATTTGCACAAATATATAGCATTGACGATGTGGAAACAGGAATGGTAGTGCCGGGTATCGTAACCAATATCACGCGATTCGGCGCTTTTGTAGATATAGGCGTAAAGCAGGACGGGCTTGTGCATGTATCAGAGATAGCGCACAAGTATATTGACGATCCTAATGAGGTGCTGAAGCTTAATGACAAGGTAATGGTAAAAGTGCTGGAAGTGGATAAGCTGCGCAAACGTATAGCGCTCTCCATAAAGCAAACGCAGGAAGCTCCGCAGCGCGGAGGAGAACGGCGTAACAGAACGGGAGGCGGTCATACCAAAAAGGAGCCTGATCTTTCTTCTGCTTCTATGAACGATGCATTGAGCGCATTGAAGAAAAAATTTGGAAAGTAATATGAAACCTCAAACAAACAACGGCAATACAGCTTTCCGGGAGGGCTATGCCGAAGTGAATGGTATTAATATGTATTACGAGCTGCATGGGGATAAAGGGGAATATCTTGTGCTTATACATGGAGGCGGCTCTACCATCGGCACTACTTTCGGAAAGATACTCCCGGTGCTTGCTGATCATTACCGCGTGGTTGCCCTGGAGCTCCAGGCGCACGGGCATACCGGCGACCGCGATGCGCCGGAAAGCTTTGAGCAGGATGCAGATGATGTAGCAGCTTTGCTGAACCATCTGCATATTGCCAGGGCCTTCTTCTTCGGGTTTAGCAATGGCGGCAGCACTGCCATGCAGATCGCTGTCCGGCACCCGGCGATAGTGAGCAAGCTGGTAATTGCATCAGCTATTTATAAAAGATCCGGGTTGCCTCCGGGCTTTTTTGAGGGCATGGAGCATGCCACGCTGGATAATATGCCCAAAGAGCTGCAGGATGCTTTTCTGGAGATCAACCCCGATCGCAGTAAGCTGCTCAATATGTTTACTAAAGACCGCGACCGTATGCTGCATTTTAAGGATTGGCCCGATGAAATGCTGCAGTCTATAACAGCACCGGCGCTGATCATTAATGGAGACCGGGATGTGGTTACCAATGCGCACGCCGTAGCCATGTCTGAGCTGATAAAAAATGCAAGATTGATGATCCTGCCGGCCGGTCATGGCGCCTACATGGGAGAAATAGAAACGCCTGAAGCAGGAAGCAGCATAGTAAAGCTGGCGGTGGAAGTGATCAGAGGATTTTTGGATGAGAAGGGAGGGGATGAGCGTTGAGGAAGTAATGTGGGATTGACATCCAATGCAAAAAATTGAAATGTACCCCGGCATGGGCAATATGGAATAATAATGTATTTTGTATCATGAATAAAATTGATGCAGAATACCTGCTGATCATCATCTGCAGCGTTGTCATATTATCTTATTTCTTTTCTATCATCAGCCGGTATATCCGGGTGCCTTCCGTATTGCTGTTGCTTTTCGGCGGCGTTTTCTTCAGATGGTTCAGCGATGTAAATAATTTAAGCATAACAATACCTTCGCAGATAGTGGAGGCGTTGGGTGTGATAGGCCTGATCATGATCGTGCTTGAAGCCGGGCTGGATCTCACACTTTCCCGCTCCAAATTAAAGCTGATACGGGACTCCTTTTTTTCTGCGCTGATCATTTTTATATGCTCTGCAGGTCTTATTACAGCTATTCTTCATTACTGGCTGCATGAAGATGTGATAAACTGCATGGTGTATTCAATACCTCTGTCCATTATCAGCAGCTCCATCGTTATCCCCAGCATACATTCCCTTACCGAAGAGAAAAAGGAATTCCTTGTGTATGAAGCTTCTTTTTCGGATATCATCGGCATCTTGCTGTTTAATTATTTTACGGGAGAAGAAACGCTTACTTTAAAGTCAGTTGCTTTTTTTGGAGGTAATATTATAGTTTCTGTGCTGCTTTCTTTTGTGCTGTCATTTGTGCTGTTTCTTATCATGGCAAAGACCAAACTGAATATTAAATTTTTCCTGATATTTTCTTTGCTCATACTTATATATGCTTCGGGCAAAATATTGCATCTGCCTTCCCTGATCATTATACTTATTTTCGGTATGATGATCAATAACTGGGAATTAATACGGATCCCCCGCATTCAACGGCTTTTTCCTGTAAAAGAGGTGGAATCTATACGTGCATTGCTGCATTCTATTACAGCTGAATCTTCTTTTCTGATCCGTACTTTCTTTTTTATACTTTTCGGGTATTCCATCCGGCTTGATTTCCTTGCCGAAAACGAAGTGCTTGCCGTAGGCGGCTCGGTTGTAGCTGCCTTGTTTATTGTACGCTTGCTATACCTGCGCTTTTTCGTAAAGACAAATGTTTTCCCGGAATCTTTTTTTCTTCCCCGCGGATTAATTACCATTGTGCTGTTTTATAAGATCCCTGAAAAGTTCAAGCTTACGGCCTTCAATGAAGGCATTCTTTTCTTTATCATCCTTACTACCGGCATTATTATGACGGCGGGTATGATCTTTTACAAGAAAAAGCCTGAGCAGATACTTGAAGAGAGTGCTTTTGCAGGGCGGGACGATAAACCCTAAATCCATTATAGCGCTTCTTTGAATGACCGGTAAGCCATTTAAGATTTTTTAATAATATTGTGCAATCGTTTGCGTTGTAAGAAAATTCATTAAAATCAATAAAACAATGTGTGGTATAGTTGCTTATATCGGCTACCGGCAGGCTTATCCTGTTATCATTAAGGGGCTAAAAAGACTTGAATACAGGGGATATGACAGTGCCGGTGTGGCTTTGCTTAATCACGGGCTGAAATTATACAAGAAGAAAGGCAAGGTGGCTGCGCTGGAAGAAATGACAGTAGGCAGGGACCTTGACGGGCATATTGGTATCGGCCACACGCGATGGGCTACCCACGGAGAGCCCAGTGACCGCAATGCTCACCCGCACCAGTCGTCGAATGGCAAGCTGGCGATGATACACAACGGCATTATTGAAAACTATGCTGCGCTGAAAGCGGAGCTTATTAAAAAGGGGTATGTTTTTCATAGTGATACTGATACGGAAGTGCTGCTGAATTTTATTGAAGATATACAGGAGAATAATGGCAGCACCCTTGAAGAAGCATTGCGCATTGCCCTCAGGAGAGTGGTAGGCGCTTACGTTGTTGTACTGATTGATAAAGACAATCCCGATACACTGATCGCGGCAAGGAAAGGAAGCCCGCTGGTGATCGGCATTGGTAAAAATGAACATTTTTTGGCCAGCGATGCTTCGCCTATTGTGGAATACACCAAAGAAGTGGTGTATGTAAACGATTACCAGATCGCCATTATAAAATCAGACGAGCTGATATTGAAGAACCTGGGTAATGAGCGGCAAACGCCTTTTATACAAAAGCTTGACCTGGAGCTTGCAGCCATTGAAAAAGGCGGCTATGATCATTTCATGCTGAAGGAAATATTTGAACAGCCGGACACTATCCGGGATTGCCTTCGCGGAAGATTGGATGTGCAGCAGGGCACCATTACCATGTCGGGGATCCAGAACAATATAGAACAGATCAAAAATGCCAACCGTATCCTTATAGTGGCCTGCGGCACTTCCTGGCACGCCGGCCTCATTGCAGAATATATTATTGAAGAACTGTGCCGTATCCCGGTAGAAGTGGAATATGCTTCGGAATTCCGTTACCGCAATCCCATAGTGCACCAGGGTGATATGATCATCGCTATATCGCAAAGCGGTGAAACGGCAGATACGCTCGTGGCTATTGAGCGGGCGAAAGAGCAGGGCGCTACTATCCTGGGCATTGTCAATGTGGTGGGCTCGTCCATCTCCCGTATCTCCCATGCCGGGGCCTATACGCATGCAGGGCCGGAGATCGGTGTAGCAAGCACGAAAGCATTCACCGCTCAGCTTACAGTATTGGCAATGGTAGCGCTCAAAATTGCCAAAGAAAGAAATACGATCAGCCATGACCGTTATCTTCACCTGCTGGACGAGCTGAATGGCGTGCCGGAAAAAGTAAAAAAAGTGCTGGATGGTGCGGAGCATATTAAAGCAGTGGCCGTTAAATACCAAGATGTGGTCAATGCCTTGTTCCTTGGCAGGGGATACAATTTCCCGGTGGCGCTTGAGGGCGCGCTGAAGCTGAAGGAGATCTCTTATATACATGCCGAAGGATATCCTGCAGCAGAAATGAAGCACGGCCCGATAGCGTTGGTGGACGAATCTCTTCCGGTAGTATTTGTAGCCACTAAAGATGCTTATCATGAAAAGATCGTGAGCAATATCCAGGAAATTAAGGCCAGGAAAGGTAAAGTAATTGCCGTGATAACAGAAGGCGATGAAACCATTACCGGTATGGCGGATGATATACTTCCCGTTCCCGAAGCCGATGAGGTGATCGCTCCCATTATCAGTGTGGTGCCGCTTCAATTGTTTGCTTACTATATAGGAATAGTCAAAGGCTACGACGTGGATAAGCCCCGGAACCTGGCTAAAAGTGTAACGGTGGAATAGTAGTGGTAAGCTTCAAGTTATTCCTCCATTATTTAAAATAATACTGTTATGACCAAAAAGAAAACCTCACGTAGAAAGTTCATTGCAGATGCTTCCATGACTGCTGCCGGCTTTTTTATCGTTCCGCGCCATGTGTTGGGTAAAGGACATATTGCACCCAGCGATAAGTTAAATATTGCCGGCATAGGTGTAGGCGGCAAGGCAGAAGTAAATCTTCCGTATGCTTATAATAATGGATCTGATAATATAGTGGCCCTTTGCGATGTAGACGACCGCCAGTCTGTGAACGGAAGAAAGAAATGGCCGAAAGCTCCATATTATAAAGATTTCAGGAAAATGCTTGATAAGGAGCATAAGAACATTGATGCAGTGATCGTCACTACTCCCGATCACATGCATGCTGTGATGGCGATGGCTGCCATGCAACTTGGCAAACACGTATACTGCGAAAAGCCGTTGACACATGATATATATGAGGCGCGCATGCTCACCAGGGCTGCGGAAAAATACAAAGTAGTTACCCAAATGGGCAACCAGGGCAGCAGTGGCGACGATACAAGAAAAATAGAGACCTGGGTACAGGATGGCGTAATTGGTGAGGTGCATACGGTGCATGTGTGGACAAACCGCCCTACATGGCCGCAGGGCGTTCCAACGCCGCCGGGGAAGTTTGCCGTTCCAAAGGAGTTAGACTGGGAGCTCTGGCTGGGCACCGCCCCGCAGCGGAATTATAACCCTGCCTATCTTCCGGCAATTTGGCGCGGATGGGTTGATTTCGGGTCGGGCTCGCTGGGCGACATGGGCTGTCATTTTATGGATGTGCCCTATCGTGCATTAAAGCTAAGATATCCTGTGTCGGTGGAAACCAGCGTTGGCTCAGTATATACAGGCTTTTTCCAGGAAGCGATTTATAAAGACAGCTACCCGCCTTCGGCCAAAACACATATACAGTTCCCCGAAAGGGAAGGCATGCCTGCCGTGGAGATGGTATGGTATGATGGCGGCATCCGCCCCAAGCGCCCCGCAGAGCTATTGCCAGATGAGCCGATGGGCGAAATTGACGGGGGTATCATTTTTGAAGGTACAAAAGGAAAGATCATGGCCGGGCTGTTCGGGCGTAACCCAACGCTATTACCTACCCGGAGAATGAAAGAAGAAGCACTGCCGCCTTCTAAATTTGAACTCGTAGAAGGTGGAACCGAAGGGCACCAGCAG
This sequence comes from uncultured Terrimonas sp., assembly GCA_964461595.1. GTDB lineage: Bacteria > Bacteroidota > Bacteroidia > Chitinophagales > Chitinophagaceae > Agriterribacter. The sequence continues at coordinate 41,028 of CAYWVB010000046.1, forward strand.
CAATGGGTGAAAGCCTGCAAGAAAGGATGGGGGGCATATACCAGCTCATCGTTCGACAAATCAGGCCCACTTACGGAAACAGTGCTGATGGGCAACCTTGCCGTGCTCAGCTACAACTATTATGATACAAATGCCAAAGGAGATAAAATTTTTAACGGAAGAAAGCAATTGCTGTGGGATGGGGAGCATATGCGGATCACCAATTTTGAACCTGCCAACCAGTTTGTGAAGAGAACATACAGGGGGGATTGGAAGCTGGGAGTGTAAGGCAGGAGGATAGGGTATTTCAGGTTACAGGTTTCAGGTTACAGGTCTGCCCCCTACACCTTCCACCTTATTCCTTCCGCCTACTTCACCTTAAACATCATAGAAGGGGTCATCAGCTTGTTACCGTTTTTTAATTTCACGATGATATTGTCAATGATCATCTCGTCGCCGGGTTTGATATTGTCTTTAATGCTCTGGCGCCACAACTCAGACATAACTGAAGTATTAGTGAAATCGGTAGTGCGCATGTCATCTGTGGTTTTTTTCTCGCCGGTGTCCTGGTCCTGGTAAGTGCTTTTGAATTTATACAACACCCTGAAACGGACGATGGGATAGATATTTCCGTTTGCATCTTTGGCTGTTATCGCTGAGTCAACGATCCTGGATAACGATTCTGCAGTGATATCACCTCCCTTAGCACTCCCGATAGAGACTGTGATCTTAGGTACAGTGGCAGCAGGTGCAGCAGGCTTTTTGCTTTTATCCTGCGCTAACAATTGTACAGCGCAAACCAGAGATAAAAACAAAAGAGCTTTTTTCATGTGCATATATTTAGTACAAAACAGTAAACGATTGCAAATTATGGTTTATTATATAGATGTTTTGTTAAAGCTATACTGCGGGTACATTACAAATTGCCGCTGCATTTTTAATTGATGATGCGGTATCAGCAATGCACCATTAATGGATCCGGTCTCCTCTCAGCTCCATTGCTTTCATTATTGCGGCTTCGTAGCTGAGCCATTCATTCCAGCGGTTGCGCACTTTGGCTTTATCAATATATGTTTCAGCCAGGTCTATAAATAATGTGTAATGACCGGCCTCGCTTTCCATAAAGCGGCGGTAAAATTTTTGCAGGTAATCGTCATTAAGCCCTTCGCTCAACCGTTTGAAGCGTTCACAGCTTCTTGCTTCTATCAGCGCCATTATCAGCAGCTGATCGAGGAAACGATCTTCAGAGCTGCCGCCTTTTTTCTGAAATTCCAGTAATTTATTTACATAAATATCCTTTCGTTGCTTGCCAAGCGGTAATCCTCTTTTTTGCAGTTCGGCCAGCACCAGCCGGAAATGCCCCCATTCTTCTGTTACAACAGGGGAAAGTTCTGTCACCAGCTTTTCCTTGTCGGAATATTTCTGGATAAGCGATATGCAACTGGTAGCTGCTTTTTGTTCGCAATAGGCATGGTCTGTAAGAATGTCTTCAAGGCTGAGGCTTGCCAGGCCTGACCATCTTGGGTCGGTGGGCAATTGCAGCCCCAGTATATTTTTTACATCGGCTTCGTTCATCAGGCGGTATTTATACTTATGGCGCAAAGTAACGAAGAAAGACTTTATGTTAACTTTGATCACAACCTTACGCCGGGTCCTGCCAGCCTCTAATTATTGAGCCGATGCAGAGACCCGGCAGGGAAGAAATGTGTTTAAATCATACAACTTGCAGGCAGGATGCCAATGACGTATTATCGAAGCAGTTAAATACCAATGCCTTCCGGAGACTGCTTCACCACTTTGACGGCACCTCTTACAATTAAGCGTTCTATACGTGGTTCGCAGTGACCAAGAGTATTGATTATTTTGTAATTTTCGAGATACTTAAAGCATGCAAATAATCAACACTTCTTCCGCCGTGGTTCGTGTCTCACGAACCACAAAACCGGCAAGACACAATTTATAAAATTCATGGTAGTGGTTCGTGAGACACGAACCACGGCGGCGGAGTTTATTATCCAGGAGAAATGAAACCGGATTTTGATCAGTCTTTTTTTTTCTTTTTCAGTGCGGCACGGATCTTTTTTACAAAGCTTACCGACATTTCAGTAACATCGGCTACCTGCTTATCCGATAACTCCGTCTTGATGATCAGGTTTTCAATAACTTCCCTCTTACCTTTTTCCAAGCCTTCTTCAATACCTTCCTCCCTGCCTTTTTTAATACCTATTTCTATACCTTCTTCCCGTTCTATTTTCTTTATGGTTTCTATAATACCCATGGTAATTGTTCCTCCTGTTAATTGTTCGATTTGCTTATCGAATTTACGGTTTATTTCCTCGTTTCCAATATAGATAAAATTTTTCAAAAAAAGCAGCAGCCTCTTTATCTTGTTATGGCTGAATTTTTTGCTTTGTATCAACGCACGGGCTACCGTCATCCGATGGCTTGCTAACTCTTCTTCAGGCACTTTGCCCTGCAACAGAGCCTTTTGTGCCGCCAGCACGATCAGGGCAAACGGGTTGTCCATAGCCAGCAGCTCCGCCTCGGAGTGGTCGAATATATGATACGCATTGTAACGGTAGGTAATTTCAGTGCCCATAAATGTTTTATGGAACGTATCGGGGTGCTGCTGGTGCTTATTGCCTGTAAATATGGCTAAAGCGGTTATATCCACCCCGTAGCGATCGTATATCCTGTACCAGTATTGAAACATGCGTTTGGGGAAGCCTTTTGTGCTGCCGCCCTGTATCTCAATATGCACCAGTATCCATTCCTCTTTTCCGTTTTTCAGGAATGTTTTTACTAACATGTCTACAAACCTGCTTCCTCCCTGCTTTTTGAGCTCGGGGAACAGTTCGGTCAGTTCCTTATCAAGGAATACAAAACCTTTACGGAAGTCAAACACTTTATCTGCATCAGGAAAACAAAAACGAAGCAGGTAAGGGAAAAGCTCTTCAAAAGCGGCTTTTAAAAGAGCATCGTCTTTTTTGCGCGGCATGGTATTGTCCCGGTTAGCTATAGGTTTTTTATGCATAGCAGGAATGGTGTAGTGTGCTATATTAAACAATTCAAATGTAATATTTTAATATGAAAAAGAGCCGGCGCTATAATGGTAAATTAAGCAATGCTGCCAGCCCTGGCCTGCAAAATCAATATAGCAGGGCTAATTATTATAGCGGAATAAGTAACGTTTAGGCATCAGGTTAGCCAACACACAATAGCTTTGCTACAGATCTGCACGAGGGCGGGAGTGAGATGATCTATTACAGCCCCGCTCTGTAGCATATTTGGTATTATCAAAAAACTTCTTGCCTTGAAGGTGCATTTTTAATCCTTCCATCTTTTGACTGCCTGCCCGTCCGTTTAGGCGGGCCTGCCACTACCCGAACCCGTATTTCAAAATTTTAGTGGCTTTAAAAAACAAAATGAGCCGTGTAGAAACGACTATAAACGTTTATGCACGGATATTGAGCTGTATTGGCGTTATAGGGTAAAATATTTGTAATCATTACTTAATCAACAAACTGATGTTATTTACTCGGATGCTTTTATAGCGTATATTAGCGCAAATACAAACGTT
>CAYWVB010000047.1:0-44165 GCA_964461595.1 uncultured Terrimonas sp.
TCCAACGGATTTCAATCCGTTGCACATTTCCGCTTGTGAAAAATTGAAATACACCCGATTAATCTCGCCCTGTTTGCCTAATGTTTTTTAAATTACGCCATCCGGGCAAATAAGACGAACATAAAACCGTATAGCAAATGCCTTTAAAAAATTTTTCTTTCAGGAATATTGCCACAGAAACTTTAAACCAGGCCACTGAATCGCTCATGCTAACCTGGAAAGAGATCTCATCTTTGTTTGGGCTTAAGCACGATTTTTATAAGAACCCGCTGCATAAGCCGCTTCTCCGTCCTGTTACAGCTATCCTTATAGGTGCAGGCAACAGAGGAAATATATATGCCGATTATGCATTGATACATCCCGATGAGCTGAAAATGGTAGGGGTTGCCGACCAGGATGCCGTACGCAACGGACGGTTTTCCCGCAAACATAATATCCCGGCTGCCAATCGTTTTTACCAATGGGAAAATGTATTCAAAAGGGAAAAATTTGCAGATGCTGTTATTATCGCTACGCCCGATCAGCTTCATGCATCCACCTGCCTGCAGGCCCTTGAAGCAGGATATGATGTGCTGCTGGAAAAACCCATAGGGCTTACAGAAGAAGAATGCAGGGACATTCTTGAAAAAGCCAGGACAACGGGAAGAATAGTAGGTGTGTGCCACGTATTGCGCTATTCTCCTTATTTCCGGCAATTGAAGGAAATCATCAATGCAAAAACGATCGGGGATATTGTCTCCGTGCAGCACATGGAACCTATAGGCTTCTCTCATATGTGCCATTCGTATGTGCGGGGAAACTGGCATAACAGCAAAAAAACATCTCCTATCATCCTGGCAAAATCATGTCACGATACAGATATACTGCGCTGGCTCATCAATGAGCCTGTTGAAGATGTGCAGTGCTTTGGCAATCTCAAATTATTCACCAAAGAAAACGCACCTTCCGGAAGCACTCCGCGCTGTACAGACGGATGTGCTGTAGAATCTACCTGTCCTTATTCTGCTTTGCAGATATACTACCGAGACAGGAAACGGCTGTATGTGTTTGACCTCCCCGAAAACAGGCGGAACTGGGATTATTTTATATTAAAAAAATTAAAAACCACGGATTATGGCCGTTGTGTTTTTGATATGGATAACGATCAGCCTGATCATCTTACCGTCAATATGCGGTTCGGAAATAACGTTACAGCCGTATTTTCAATGGAAGGGCTCACTTCTTATGAAGGCAGGTGCACCCGTATCATGGGCACTACAGGAGATATTGTAGGAGATATGGAAACATATACCATTACGGATTTCCGTACGGGCCGGCAAACCAGTTGGAGCCTGAAAACAGATTTTCACGGGGGAGGCGATCACAGGCTGGTACAGGACTGGGTACAGGCAGTAGGGCATCACAACCCCGACATTCTCTCATCAACCATTGATGTATCCGTAGTCAGCCACCTGATGGCTTTTGCAGCGGAAAGAAGCAGGCTCAATCACACTATTGAAACGGTAGTGCTGAACCAGTAAAAATTCAACCCAGCGCTTTAACTCCGTCTCCAATAGAAGAGCTGTAAACAGTTGGAGCATATCCGATCCTTTGCTGGTAATACCGGATCAGCTCTTCTGAAAATACATCAAAACTATCTTTTCGAACTAACGCAATGGCACACCCGCCAAAACCGGCACCTGTCATGCGAGCGCCTGCAACCTGCTTATTGGTAATGCAATAATCCACAACAGTGTCAAGCTCTTTACCTGAAACCTCATATAAATGTCGCAGGGAATCATGCGAAGCATACATAAGCTGCCCGAATGCAGCAAGATCACCTGCCGCGAGTGCCCTGGCAGCCTGTTTTACACGGGCATTTTCTTCTACTACATGTTTTACCCGTTTACGAACAATATCATTGCTGATAAGGTGCTGGTGACGGGTAAAAGCATCTGCATCTATATCGCAGAGATACTGCACCGGAAGCGCAGGCTGTAACGCCTTAAGCGCTTCATTGCATTCCATTACCCGCTCATTGTATTTTGACTCCGCCAGCGCTCTTAATTTGTTGGTATTGATAATGGCAAGCAGATAATCACCAAGATCGCAGTCTACCAGGCTGTAGTCAAGCGTATCGCAATTCAGTTGTATAGCCTTGTTCTTTTTACCAAAAGCTACGGCAAACTGGTCCATGATACCTGAATTTAACCCGATAAAAATATTTTCTACGTCCTTGGTGAGCTTAACAAGATCCAGCCTGGAGATAGCGGCGCCCATCAGCTCATTTAATGCGAAGGCTGTAACAACTTCAATAGAAGCAGAAGAAGATAGACCTGATCCGATAGGAATGTTGCCCCAAAACATCATATCCAGGCCCGCCGGTATATGCCCGGTCTTAATAAGACGGTCAATGACCCCCAGAGGATAATTATACCAGTTGGTGCCCGCTTTGCTATACCCACCCTTCCTTATATCAATCTCCAGTGACGCTTCAAAATTCAGGCTGCGAAAACGATATACCTGGTCGTCATTTGGAGCCAGCAGCAAATATGTGCCGTAGGTAATGGCACATGGCATTACCAATCCTCCGTTGTAATCTATATGTTCCCCTATCAGGTTAACGCGTCCCGGCGCGAAATAGGTTTTAGTATGATGATGCCCGAAAAAGCGGAGGAATTGTTCAGCAAGCTGGATTTCCATTAAGTTAATTATTTTTTGAATCCGGCAATATTACTATAAAAACTGATAAACATCATCAGCGGTTGCCGGAGGTGAATGGGCAATGGGCGATGGTGAAGACGTCAAATGTGAAATGTGAAACGTTGGAAGGACCTCATTGCCGATAGCTGATAGCTGACCCCTTACTCCTTATTGATATAAACTGTCCTTACCGGGAACGGTATATTAATCCCTTCCTTATCGAACTTCTTTTTTAGCTCTTTTATAAAAATATGCTTCACAATGCCCTGGCTGACATAGTCCCTGACCTTGATATAGGCTTTAAGATCAATGCTGCTGTCGCCAAACTGCTGAAAACGGATAAAGGGATCAAAACCAGGCACACATTCTTCTACTTCGTCCTGCATTTGTTTGATCACTTCTATAGCTATTCTTTCTACATTGTCCAGGTCGCTGTTATAATCCACGCCTACAGACACATCTATAATAAAATCTCTGCCGGGATAATCGAAATTCGAAACTATCAGGCCGGCAAGCTTGGAATTAGGCACAATAAAAATATTGTTTCCTCCTACCCTGAGAGAAGTATAACGCCAGCTAATGTCTTCTACGAACCCCTCCTGCCCCGAATCAAGCTTTATATAGTCCCCCGGATTGATCTTCCTGGTGGCTATGAGCTGTATTCCCGCAAAAAGATTGGACAGGGTATCCTGGAGCGCCAGCGCTACGGCCAGACCGCCTACACCAAGTGCTGTCAGGATAGGCGTAATTTGTATGCCCAGAGATTGCAAAATAACCAGCAGCCCGATACAATACACAATTACTTTAATAATATTACCTACGATGGATGAGGAAGCAGGTACTTTATCACTACCCTTTGGCTTTATAGATGTTAACCCCGCAAATATGGTAGCCAATATCCAGGTAACAGAAAAAATGTAAAAGATCAGCAACCCGTTTTCCAGCCAATGATGATATTTTTCATCCATCTGCACCCTTCTCCAGCCCAGGAATATACCCAGTGCTATAAACCATGCCGTTACCCATTTGGAGATACTGCTTATAATTAAGTCGTCTCCTGCCCATTTGCTGCGTTCAGCTATTTTGTGCAAAGCAGGCATCAACAGCTTTTGAATAAGCAAGCCCAGCACAATGCCGCAACCGGTATAAATTGAAAACTGCAAAAATTCATCCCAGGTCATACGAAAATTTAAACAGGATAAATACCTTGTCTGATTAATTTATTGAAACCTATCAGTACGAATATCAGGCAAATATAACAGGCTTTAAAGAAAAAAATGCGATGACTTCAGGGGAAATAAAAGAGGAAGGGGAGCAATGATGCTCCCTCTATGTGATCCTGCTACCCGATATATATAAGGAGATATTAAATTATAAAAGTATTTTCCATAGGGCAGGAAATCTGTATTTCACAATTGCATTATTACATTATACTTTTTTTCTGCCGGCCAATAACACTACTACACCTGCCGCCACTGCAATGCCACCTGCATATACAGGCCAACTTACATTTTCCTTTTTATCGGCATTTACCTCAACGGGACCTACATCCAATACCTTTTCCTTTTTTGTGAAACTAAAGCCCCGGAATATTAACATCAATATTCCTGCTGCTATTAATATTATTCCCAGCGCTTTCATCTTATAATTGGTTTGTAATGATGAAACAAATCTCCTGCCACTATGTTTCAGGCATTACCTCCGTAGCTTTTGTAGAAAAAAAATCTCAACATTGGAAAGAATGTGGAATTTGAATATCAGTTCAGGCAAAACATACCTGTATCAGCCAGTACCATACCCCGGTGGTAAGAAACGAAAGCAAAATACCTATGCCAATAACAAGATTTGTCAGCCGGGGATTGAGATTATACTCTGATGCAATGATCCCTGAAGTAAGAAAAGGAGGCATGGCGGACTCGAATATGCTGATCTGCGATTGTATATTTTTCATATTGACCAGCCAGGCGATCATAAAAATGATAGCCGGAGCTATGAGCAGCTTAAAGAACAAGGCGTATTTTATATGTTTGATCTCATCCCGCCATCCTTCAAACCTGATCTGCAGACCTATTGAGAATAACGCAAGTGGCGCAATAGTCGCTGCCAGTATATCAAACAGCGGGTCTAAAAAAGCAAGGTCAACAAAAGCCGGGAAAACAAGCGCGAGCACACATGCTATAAAAGGAGGGAAGCTGATGATGCGCCGGACCAGCATTGCTGCAGTTATACCTTCTTCGCCAGAAGCGCGCAAAGCGGCAACAACGCCTACGGTAGACAATAAAAGGAACGAAACCTGGTCGCAGATGACCGCTATGCTCAATTCAGCGCTGGAAAAATAAGCTATCACAAGTGGAAAGCCGACAAAGGAAGTATTTGACAGTCCGGTAGTTAACAACAGCCCTGCTCTTGTGCGTTTGTCAGTCTTTTTACCTGCATACACAGTGATATATACCCAGGCTGTTATCCACACCACCACCGGCATCAGCACTGGCAACAGCAGTGTTTTGTCCCAGTGTATATGAGGAAGGAATTTAAAAGATACTCCCGGCAATGCAAGATTAATGATCCAGGCGTTGACCGCCTTAAAGCTGTCTGCAGGCAATTTTCCCGAACGCTGTAACAGGTAACCGGCAAGGATGCATAATCCGATCAGCAGGAAGTTTGACATCCGGCAATAATACAATGCAAATTTCAGAAACCGGCCAAAGGGGTGGTCTTATTCTTTCAGTTTGCTGCTATTTTTTAAGCTTTCTAAAACCGCCTCTGCAAAACCAGGCAGTTTGGTAAGATCAGTTCCCCAGAGACCGGTATTGCCCAGGATAGCAGGCACCAGTTCTCCTGCGTTATGTTGCTGCCATTGCTCATAGAAGTACGCAGCATTATCGTCGTTGACAGGATAAGGCCTGCCGTTCAGTTCTCCATAAAAAACATTCCCGTCTTTCTTTACCGGCTTCATAAAGGCAAGAAAAGCCGCAAACCCTTTTGCCATACCGGCAGGCACCTTATTAAACTCCGTATAGTACTTCAGCAATACCGGTATTACCCGCATCTTCATTTTTGAGCTGTACTGCATGGTAATGCTGATCCACTGGTGATTGATAAAAGGATTCCTGAACCGGTCTAATACCTGCATGCCAAATTGCGCGGCAGCCGCAGGATCAACCTTTGCAGGAATAGCAGGTGCAATTTCATGCAGCATGATATCCTGCACAAAGCCACCAAATGAAGGGTCAGCCATGGCTTCTTTCACCGTTTGAAAGCCCGAAAGAAAAGCCAGCCCGCAACTCAGGGTATGCGTGCCATTGAGCAGGCGCAGCTTAAGTTCGCGGTACATTTCAATATCAGGAGCAATAATGACGCCATCATCGCATTGCGCAAAACTAAGTACCTGCTTCACTTTTTCATCGCCTTCAATGGCCCACAGCCGGTATACTTCGCACATAATGAGCAGATCATCCTGGTAACCAAGTGCAGCCTCAATGGCAGATTTTGCAGCAGCATCGGGTTTTCCCGGTACAATACGGTCTACCAGCGAATTACAGAAATGGTTATGCATCTTTAGCCAATCCACAAAAGCAGCATCCAGCCTGTTGTAAGCTGCCAGTTGAAGCAGTATGGTCAACAGCTTATCCCCATTGCCCACGATCAGTTCTGTGGGAATAATGATCATTCCTCCTTCAGCATTTCCCCGGCAGGCCTTATAGCGTTCATATAAAAACGCCAGCAGCTTTGCCGGGAATGAAGCCGGAGGCTGCTGACGGATATCTTCTTCCACCAATGTAATGCCCACTTCGGTAGTATTGGAAATGATGATCTGCATTTCCGGATGATGTGCCGTCTGCAAGACGTCTTCCCATTGCTGCCCGGCCGACAGCACACGGCTGATGGCTCCGGCAATAATATTCTCTTCTACTTTTTTACCCTTATCTATACCCTGCACACAGATAGTATACAATCCATCCTGCTTTTCAAAAGCATCAGCGCCGCCGGAGTCTGTGGATTTCACTACTACTACCCTTCCATTGAAAACGCCCTGCTTATTGGCTTTGTCAATAAAAAAATCAGGAAGCCCGCGCAGCAGCACGCCTGTTCCGAACTGCAATACTTTCTCAGGTAAATCAAGGAGCGCTTTCGAAGGCTTTTGAATGTTTGCCGCAGCGATGTCAGGAAGTGTGGTTTTGCTTAAGATCATTATTTGAATATACAGTTTGTAGTAATACTTTTCACGCAAAGTACGCAAAGTACGCAACGAAAAAGCTTATCTCACCTGCCCGTTACCTCTCAATATCCATTTCTCTGTTACCAGCTTTTCGAGCGCAAACGGCCCGCGTGCATGCAGCTTCTGGGTAGAAATACCGATCTCGGCACCCAGCCCAAATTCTTCGCCATCGGTAAACCTTGTGGATGCATTGTGATATACGGCAGCCGCGTCTACCTCCCGCAAAAACAGCTCAGCCTGCTTTTTATCTTCTGTCACTATGGCTTCCGAGTGTCTGGTGGAATGCTCACGGATATGCTCAAGCGCTTCGCCGATATTATCCACTACCTTAACAGCGCAGCGCAGATCAAGAAATTCTTTTCCGAAATCTGCAGAAGCCGCTTTTTTGAGAAACGGGTATCCTTTTAATAATTTATACGCTGCGTCATCTGCCAAAATCTCCACTTTGTACTTTTCAAAATCATGGCAAAGCATCGGCAGAAAAGCAGGCGCCACTTTTTTATCTACCAGCAGCGCGTCCATGGCATTGCATACAGAGGGACGCGACACTTTTGCATTCACTACTATTTTTTCTGCTTTGGGCAGATTTGCCTTTTCTTCCACATATATATGGCAAACGCCTGCGCCTGTTTCAATTACGGGAACAAGGCTGTTCTTTCTTACATAGCTGATCAGGCTGTCGGAGCCGCGGGGAATAAGTACGTCTACATATTGCGTGGCAGTAAATAATTCCTGCACGGTTTCGCGCTCGGGCGACAGCAAGGTGACCACCTCCGGCGGCAGGTTATTTTTTTTGAGCGCAGCATGTATGATGCTCACTGCCGCAATATTGCTATGTGCCGCTTCACCGCTTCCTTTTAATACACAGGCATTACCGCTGCGGAGACAAAGCACCGCAATATCAAATACTACATTAGGTCTTGACTCAAAGACCGCTCCTACTACTCCGAGGGGAACGGATCTTTTTTCGAGCAAGAGCCCGTTGGGCAATTTTTTGCGCTCAATGATCTGGTTGGAGGGATTGGGAAGCCTGCTTACCTTCCTGATACTGGCAGCAATATTATTTATACGCTGCGCATCAAGCCTCAGCCTGTCTGTACGGGGATTTGCAGGATCCTGCTTTGCCACATCTTTGCGGTTTGCTTTCAACAACGCTTCCTGCTGCTTCTCCAGTTCATCGGCGATCATCAGTAATATCCTTTTCAACAGCTTATCGTCCGCTGCCCTCAGCGCCGGCGCTGCTTTATATGCCTTTTTGATCAATGATAGCGTACTGCCCATTATATATAGAATATTAAAAGATCACGATATCGTCCGCATGGGCGGCAATTATATTTTTATGTGTAACCTGTTGATTGATCTCCTCACTGCTTATCCGCGCTTTGGCCACTCCTATGATCATTCCTTCTTCATCAAGCAACTGAACTACTTCTCCAGCAACGAAGTTACCATTTACTTTTCTTATACCGACGGTAAGCAGGCTCTTCCTGTTGTGCAATGCCTTTGAGGCGCCTTTGTCAACAGCAATACCACCGATGGTAATAGAGCCGCTGGCGAGCCACTTTTGCCTTGCCTTAAGATTGGATGTCCTGGGAGCGAAGGTACTTCCCGCCCTGCCTTCCAGGGCGCTGCTTAAAGGTGACGCACCACCAAGCCCGCAGATAATAACTCTTATCCCCAATGAAGCGGCCAGCTTGGTAGAAGTCAGCTTGGAAAGCATGCCTCCCAGCCCCACGCTGCTTTTTTCTTTGTTTACAAATCCCAATATGGTGGCATCAATTTTATCCACATACGGAATTACCTGCCTGTCGTTGTTGAGCAACCCGCCGGCAGAAGTGCAGATGATGAGCGTATCGGCGTCGAAACCGATGGCGATCAAAGTAGCCAGCTCGTCATTGTCGGAAAATTTGAGCTCGATATTGCTTACAAGATCATTCTCATTGACAACAGGCAGTATATCATTTTGCCAGAACTCATGGAAGGTTTCCTTCAACTGCAAAAATTGTTTGCGGTTGGAAAAATGATGCCTTTCGCATAAAGCCTGCGCTACCGTGATGTTGTATTTAGAAAAATATTTATGATACAACTGTATGAGCATGGGATTGCCCACAGCAGCAGCGGCTTTCCGTTCTGTAATAGAGCCTTTGTAATTTTTAAAAAAAGACTTTCCGCTGCCCACCGCGCCGCTTGATACCAGCACCACATGATAAGACTGGCTCAATACCGCTACCTCAGCCGCAATTTTTTTTATTACTGCCTGGGCTATCTTTCCTTCCTTATCTGTGATCACTGCCGTGCCGAGCTTTATTACCAAAACTTTTTTTTGCATAAAAACGGTCTCCCCGGTAAAATTGAGCGCAAAAATACAGAGGAGAACGGAAGAATGCTCGGGATAAGAAAAATTGGCGCCAAAGAAAGCCATTATTACGCAAAGAACAGAAAGCCGGCGCTTAAGATCAGGGCGGTTGGGGCGGTTGCAATTGGATATCCTTACCCTACCTTTGCTATCATGAACAAGCTCTTTTATCAACTGGAAGCCAGGACACCCGGAGGTAAACCTCTTTTCTTTAAAGATTTACAGGGAAAAGTGGTATTAATCGTAAATACCGCCACTCAATGCGGGCTTGCACCACAGTTTAAAGAGCTGGAAGCTTTATACCAACAATATAAAGACCAGGGGCTTATAGTCCTGGGTTTTCCCTGCAACCAGTTTGCGGGACAGGAACCCGAAACCAATGCAACGGTAGAGCAGGCCTGTAAGATCAATCACGGTGTCACTTTTCCTCTTACAGAAAAATGCGACGTTAACGGGAAAAATACGCATCCTGTATTCAAATATCTAAAGGGCAGGCTCGGCGGATTTTTCGGAAGCAGGGTCAAATGGAATTTTACCAAATTCCTCATTGACCGGGAGGGCAATCCTTATAAACGGTATGCGCCCACCACCTCTCCAGCAGCGCTGGAAAAAGACATTGTAACTTTACTGAAATGAAATAATTTTTTCGCGCAGCGATCGCCATGCTGAATCTCTGCTCCGTTGCGCCTGTTACAAAACAAAAACAAATACATCATGAAAACCGGTAAAAACAAACTCACCGCTTCACAGGTAAAAGAGCTGTTGAACATATTGCAATTCCGTTTTGAAAAAAACAGAAACCGCCACAAAGGTATTGAATGGAATAAAGTACAGGCGAAGCTGGAAGCCAGTCCCGGCAAACTATGGTCGCTGAATGAGATGGAAATGACCGGCGGCGAGCCGGATGTAGTGGATATTGATAAAAAAACAAATGAATATATTTTTTATGATTGTTCTCCCGAAACGCCCAAAAACCGCCGTAGTATTTGCTACGACCCACAAGCGCTGGAATCAAGGAAAGAACATAAGCCATCACATAGCGCCATTGGGATGGCAGATGAAATGGGCATTGAGATGTTGACCGAAGAACAATACCGGGAGCTGCAGCAGCTTGGAGCATTTGATCTTAAAACCTCAAGCTGGGTGCTTACCCCCGCTCCTGTCCGGAAGCTCGGAGGCGCATTGTTTTGTGACCGGCGGTATGATACTGTATTCGTGTATCACAATGGCGCTGAATCTTACTATGCAGCCAGAGGATTCCGTGGCTCATTAAAAGTCTGAATTGAGCAGATCACTGACCAGGCAATAACTGCTGCAGCCGGGGCTTAAGTAACATTAGCTATTTTGAAGTGTCCCGCAAGTCTTATAGTTCAAGATACAAGCTATAAGAGACAAGGGACCGCATCATAATATGCTTTTATCTGGCAGCTTTAAAAAGCTCTTCTATACTAAAGGAAATACCTGCAGAAAAACTGGCGACATTATATCTCCACGGTACATTATTCATTTCCTGGGCAAGTACTGCCTGCAACTGTGCTTTTGCAAACTTATAGCCGGTCCTTACCGTGAATGCAGGCTCGGCAAATGTATAAGTCCTGTTATCTATTCTTACACCATTATTGCTAATCAGACCGTGTTGCTCAAGGTAGTCGTTGCTTCTCCCTTTGTTGTCAAAATCAAGGTATTTCACATTACTGATGCGCAGATTAAACGCAGCGTCAAACCAGGGAGAACGCAGCCCGATACCCGGTTGAAAGAAAAAACGGCGCATCCGCATGTCAACATCACTATGTATTTTTCCTCCGCCATAACCAATATATCCATCAACTACCATTTTGAATTTTTTACCTTTCGCATAATAGCCTCCGACACCTCCTTCCAGCAGGTGAGCGCTGGCATTCACATGCCCGTTAGCTTCATCTGTATTATCTGTTTTATAGGAAAAAGTACTGTAATTGGCTATTATTCCTAAATGGTTTATTGGGGAAACCGCTGCCTGCGCATTAAAGAAATAGGTGCTGCCATCATAGCTATTATCACTTACGTTTCCAATACTACCGGCTGCATTGAGCCGTGCCTGGCCGCCTTCGGTAAACAAAGGTGCATTTACCGCGTTTGGCCTGTAATAATACCGGCTGCAACCGGATAAAATGATGACAGCATAAAAGAAGAACAGGTTAATGAATATTCTCATAATATCCCGCTTTAGCGAGGTAAAAATATGATCAGACAGTTATTATTCCTTTTACAATAACGGATACAAATATGGCTGAATTATTAATCAGGTTCAATAAAATACTACTGATCAATGCAATACTATTGATTTCCAACGTTCCGGCCCCAAATTTATTTCAATTGTCAGTACCGCATGTCAAATTAAAGGAGCTGCACGTCAGCAGAACATGGGATATACCTGCTGTAAGTATTATTTGTGATCCTGAACTATCACGCAAGATGTTTTTGTAACGAGGGGAGTATATATAATTTTTCGCAGGTGAATGGCAGCACCTGCCTGTAGTCTGTATACTGATCATTATTGAGACTGCTGTCAGACAATAATATAATATTCTCCGGTCAAATCCGGATCACGTCACTGTCAAAATATTATCGGTTATAGTTACTTTGTACTTCGTCAATGCTGTCGGGGCCGGACCCTGTGTAACTCCACCGTTAATATTATATTCACTGCCGTGACAGGGACATTTGAAACCTGTTGCAACAGAATCAAATCCTACCGTACAGCCCTGGTGGGTACAGATAAGACTTAGCGCAACAAATGATCCTTCTACATTTCCCGCCGCTGTGCGCACCACTATCACTGAACCGTTTATCTTGGAACTGCCTATCGAAGTAAGCTCGGAACTTAGATTTGCTGTCAGGCGTGCGCTACCGCCATTTCCCGGGTTGCCCGGACCAGGATTATTGTCATCTGATTTGGAGCATGCAGCAAAAAAAGCCCCTGTACAAACAATAGCCGTAGCCTGGCCGAGATCATTGATAAATTTCCTGCGTTCCATAATTGTTTTTTTTTGAATGACAATGTTTTATTTCTTACCGAATTTGAAAGAGCGGTAAATATTAAAGCCGAAATAGATATCGCCTTTGCCCCAGCTACCGGTGGTTCGCCCCATGAAGAGTGGCTCTGTCATACCCTGCGAGTTGGTGACATGCACCTGGAAAACATGCCCTCCCGTTTCTATATCAAAGCCGGCGCTAAGGGAATGATATACCTTCATGGAGCTGACCTGATTAGGCGGCATATAGCAATAATCTATATTAATGCTCGACCTCCTGGTGATCTTCATCCTCCCTCCTATTCCCAATACAAACACATCATTTTTATCTCGCGCTTCGGGCACAAGGTTATAATGCAGCCATGTGGGGGACAATTGAAAAGACAGGTTCTTGTTGATCTTTCTTGCTACCAGCAACTGCAGAGTATAGTCTGTTCTGTAACGCGCATTCATGTATGGCTTGTCAGTGTATTTGATAGTGTTGTGGGTAATGCCGGCAAATGCAGTAACGGATATGGGGATGTGAATATGGCTGCCGGGCACTGTTTGTCTCAGCAGGCGCCCTTTCAGAAAGCCATCGTATGTTTTTTGAAAGGTGCTCCTTCCTATTCCCGCAGTAAGATAATCAGACAGCCCATATTCAAATCCCATCCGCATGGTAGCATTATCCAGCCCGAAAAATTCATATCCGCCATCATTTATTTTTCCAAAGCGGTGCATGATAGAGAACAGCAGCTCCTTTTTTGCAGGCATCTCTACAGACTGGGTATTGATTATCCTTGTTCCTTTAAAGGTGCCGGTAACATACATTGTTGCAGCCGATGCCATCATCGAATCATTCAGCCTGCTCAATAAATCCGGTTGCTGTGCAAAAGCAAAAGAGTGGAAAAATATGCCGGATATCAGCATATATGCAGGGAGAAGCATTTGTATTTTCATATAATCATTATCATTTTGCGGGTTTACATGCTATTGTTATGGCGACATCAATCTGCCTGGCTATCTTTTCTCTTACCAGCGAGGGGATAGCAATGTTGAAGTCCTGCGGCAGCAGTTGGAACTTAGCCGTGCCGTTCATCACGCCGTCTTTTATTTCAATAGTAGCGGGCGTGGAAAATTCCTTTTCCACGCCATGCAGTGATATTTTTCCTTTCACCTGTACAGTAGCAGACGGCTGACCCGCAGGATCAATATCACCTGAAAATATTCCTGAAAATGTTGCCCGGGGATATTTATCGCTCTCTACATAATTTTCATTAAAATGCTCCTGCATCAATTCTTTCCTGAACAAAAACCCTTTGAGCAGCATGGAAAAAGCGATCGTTTTTTTCGCCAGATCCACTGCAGCGAATACCTGGTTATTCTCGGCTTTAATATCCTCGAAAGGCGTTTTGGAATAGAAACCCGCAAAGCCTGTTTTAGTAATATACAACTGCGCCCGGGAGCACATTACAGTCATGCTGATGCATGTAATAAATACCAGCTTTTTCATTATTAACTTTTTTATCCTGCTTTCAGTGAGGCCTGAAATGAAATGTAAGTCGTGGAAATTCCCTGCTTAATAATGAACTCTTAATACGATTAGATTATAAGCAGGTACCGGAGTGTGTTCTCACATTCAATTGTCCGGCGCTCCTCTTTTGATCCAGGCTTTGATCTTATTGATCTCACAGTTTGATAATTTACCACCGTCGCCGGGCATTGGCGGGTAGCCGGCAGCGTGAGTTATTACTCCTACGAGACCTCCATTTGCTGCACGCGCTTTAAGATTAGCATACCCGTCAAGATCCACGCCATTGGTCACATTACCGTTGCCATGGCACCGGTAACAATTGGTGGTAATGATGGGTAAAATATCTGTGCTATACCGCATATCAGCTGTATCACATTGCTGCGGCATCAGCATATCTTCAGAGGCTTTGGAACAAGAAGCGAAGTACATCATTATACCTGCCAATACGATAAAAAACAACAGCCTGTTTGTCATATCATTAATTATGAGATTACTACGCAGTCAACAAGATTAACATCAATATTGAAGCCTGTACAGCGCCCCTTGATCACAACCTGCATTCCTTTTTTGATTGCCGCCTTGCCGACAGCAATACCGGGCGAAAAACGGCAGCTTATTCCTCCCATGGATCCTACGCCTAACATTATCACGACATCCTTATTAATAGTTATAATATCATCCACGGTACCTTTCACTTCAATGATCTTATCGAGGTATATTTTATTGGCT
The DNA here is from genome assembly GCA_964461595.1 of uncultured Terrimonas sp. GTDB lineage: Bacteria > Bacteroidota > Bacteroidia > Chitinophagales > Chitinophagaceae > Agriterribacter. The sequence goes on from CAYWVB010000047.1 coordinate 14,514, forward strand.
TCTGTTTCGTCCGACTGGTACTTATCATATAACTGCACTGCTGCAACAACCACATCTGCAGCAGTATGTGCCACTCCTTCCCTGGGCTTGTTGTACCAATACCAGGCGGCACACAGGCACACAGCGGCCCCTGCCAAAAAAATGCTGATCTTTTTTCGCATGTTTAATTTCTCTTTAAAATACTGAGGCTAATTAAAACCGCCTTCCGATACCCAGGTAGATACCGCCGCTGCTCAACGAAAGATTACCGGTGCCCACACCCGAAACAGGCAGCCTGAAGTAGGGCTCCATCCGGAAATTGTATTTCCGCCAGAGCGCCCTCTCATATCCAACGTTAAAATTTATTACTGTCATCCAGTTTTGTTGTGAGATTTTATACGAATACCCTCTTGTTACCGGAGGTCCACTGCCGTGCTGGTAGGTGTAATCGTAATACTCACGGTTCATAAAATAAGAAGACATACCCGCGGCAACAAACCAGTTGCTTCGCTGACCCGCAACCACGTTATACCGGATATTCAGCGGCACAGTGATCATTTTGCAATTGCCGTCCACATACAGCATTTTTACATTTTGATAGTAGGGAGGTAATTTGCTCTTATCAAAATAGGCTCCTTCCGTATAGTATAGTTTTTTCTCCAGGAAGGCGCCGGCTTCTATATGCAACCTTTTATTCATCCTGTATCCTGCCAGAAGTCCAAAACTGCTGCCCGTACCTGATATCCGTTGAAACCGTACGGTAGTGAGATCAGGCGCTGCCATTCCCTCCAGGTAGAAATAGTGGATATTTTTTTTTATTTCGTTCTTCTTTACTGTTTGCGGGGCAACTTGTTCATTCCCTAAAGCTGTTATACCTGTTGTCTGAGGTATTTGCAATGCATCCACTGGCAAAGGATGATCGCTGCCAGGGAGTTCCACTTTCTGCAATCCGGCAGAAATTGCACTATGTGCTTCTTCAGGCTCCCTTCCTTCATCATACCGGGCATTTACTCCTGCCGGCATATTTTCACCCGGGATAAATAACTGCTTATTTTTATTAAAGCCAGCAGTATTATCCACATGCTGTTGCTTCCTGCTCATCTGTATGCTTATCCCTGTATTGAATTGATCACTCACAGCAGAATGGCTTCCCGCCGGATCATTTTTATTATTCACTGTTCGTTGCCCCCGGAGCTCATCTTTTTGCCGGATCTCCGGAGCAGCTTCATTACTCTTTACGCCCTCCCGGCTTATATTTTCTGTTATAACAGGTGCTGTGTTTTTAAACGAACCTGTCCCTATATTTACCCATGTATTATGGGCTATCCAGCCTGCAGGAAAAAGGAGGAACCACCAGAAAATAAAACGTCTTTTTTTCTTTTTCTTTACTTCCTCAATATCCCCCCCGGGCGGATCATTATGCACGGCATTATATACGGCCTCCCAGTCAGACGCCTTACCGGTATCCACCTCATAGTTTTCCGCAGCGCTACGGAAAAGCTCTTCCATATCGTCATTCTTCAGGTAAAACATAGCACATTATCCTTATTATCTTTTACAAGGTATTTCTGCAAAAAGGCTCTTGCCCTTGCAAGGTTCGATTTTGATGTTCCTACCGATATTCCCAGCATATCCGCAATCTCCTGGTGGGAATAACCGTCAATAACGTACATATTAAATACAGCCCTGTACGAGGGGCTCAGCTTTCTTACCAGCTCGATCAGCTCTTTATACAATAGTTTGTTATCAGAACTTACCGGTTCCGCCCCTGTTTCTGTTCCCTGTAGCGTTGTCACAGGCTGTTGTCTTTTCTGCGCCTGGCTTACCCGCAGGTAGTCAATAGTCGTATTAACAACGATCCGGCGCATCCAGGCAAACAGCAGCATCTCCGGATTGGTGGCATGTCGGTAGTCAAAATTTTTAAACGACCTGAAAATTTTAATAAACGCATCATTAGAAGCTTCTGCCGCAGATTCGTAAGAGCTGATATAGCGATATACCGTCTTCAATACAAATCCAAGGTATTTTTCGTAAAATACTTTTTGGCATTTCGGGTCATTGCCAATACAGCCTTCTATTAATTGCAACAGTTGCTCCAAGGTGCCTTTTACTTTTTCCATGTAATATTACGGGAGAGGGCACATAAAGGTTGCGCGAAAAATCCTGAATTTTTAGTTTTTCTCTCATAATAGCTTCAGCACTGCTTCGTCTCCCTGCACTGCATTTGCCGGCCTGGGATGAGCTTCCGTAAACACCTGCAGCGCAGAAGGTTCCAGTACCTTTATTTTACTTTCGTCAATATTTCCGCCGGCATCTTCCACGGCTTTTATATCAAGCTTAAGATATTTAGCCATAAAAGGATACATTGCTTTGCGCTTGGAGGGGCCATAATCATGCTTCTCATTGGCCAGATGAACAGATGCCACTGCATTTTTCCTGCCATAGAGCGCATATATCTTTTGCATAAAGGGGTATTCTGATTCCGGCGTATGCTTTGTCCAGTCGTCACCGTCGGAGATCAATAACATTGGTCTCGGTGCAGTAAGCGCAGCGATCTCCACATTATTGGTCTGATAGCTGCCTTTCTTATGGATCGGCATACCGCTTTCGCAGGAGCAGCCCCCAAAGAAATATGAAGAGACCATCACGCAGGGCACAGCTACCTTTACCCGCTGATCAAGCGCCGTAAGCAAAAATGTCTGGGTGCCGCCGCCAGACTCTCCTGTCATACCAATCCTTTCAGGATCTATGCCGGGAAGTGAAAGTAAAAAATCAAGCGCCCGCATGCTGTTAATGGTTTGCAGCTTCACCCCTTTTATAATGTGATGGTCACATTGCTTGGAGTCGCCCATGCCAACCATATCCCAGGCAAATACCACGGCGCCCATCTTTGCCAGCATAGCACAGCGTACCTGCGTCTGCTCCATGAATCTTCCAGTGGGGTTATTTCCATGTCCGTGAGGGCAAAGAATGCCCGCATATGATTTTTGCTTTTTTAAAGGACGGTACAAATTACCCGTTACATAAAATCCCGGGAGACTCTCAAATGCCACATTCTCTATGGTATAGCCATCCATTACCTTTTTTTCATTGATGATCGGTGCAGTACCGGGGCTCTGGGGAATAGTTGTCAGCTCCATACCTTCACGTATATGCGCACGGATTTCTCCGGCACGCTTTTGCCAGTCGCCTAATGAGGCAGGAATGTGTTGATCTAAAAATGCCTTCCCCTGCTCCTCTGTGAAATAAGCGCCCTGGCAAAGCTCTACCTGCGCCTTGCCATATAAAAACATTGCAAAACAGCAGCAAAAGACTATTGTAATTTTTTTCATGTCTGTATCGTTGAATGATTTAAAACAGGGTTAATTTGATGATACAAGTTAAAGGATTACTGCGTAGGAAAGCTTACCGGCATAATAAAAAATTACCGGAAGGAAGAAACAAAACAACTTTCGCATCAGCAACTGTTGTACCTATAGTGTTAAGCCCTATAGCTGCCCGTGTGAAAAACGCAGCATATGGCATTCAGAAAGAGCAATAACTTAATACAAATCCCCGAATAAGTATTTCTTCTTACTCCTCCTTAAAAAAAACGATCATGCAATAACAGGTCCACATATCTTATACACATTCAAAAAATTAAGCTATAGCTTTTAAAATATCGTCAATAATATGCCGTTATAACTTCCTGAGGAAACTTTATATCTTATATTTATTAACCCTTTACCTGATCGTATGAAAACAAGAATTTTTCTTTTTTTTCTGGTATTAATCTCCTTTTCAGCGTGCGAAAAAAGCAATGACAGCTTTCTTCCGGCAAACCGAAACAGTGCGGAAACTGAAAAAGCAGAGCCGTCACATACAACTATATATATTAAAAACAAATCGCACGACAATAATGCCCTGATCTATAATGTATTCTCCGGGATGGATACAGAAACAGGCGGGACATTTCCTTTAAAAAGAAATTCAATCACAAAAGTAATTTCGACCAACCTGGGATTGAAAACACTTTACGTGGATGTAGAAAAAACAAACTCCTACAGAAGTATCAGTATACTTGACAGTGAAGGTACCAGGCACTGCCGGAACTTGTCAGGCTCCGGGCAGGAAACACTTACTTTCGAGAATGTAGCGATCGAAGAAAACAAACCCCTTACCGTAAGCTATGATTTCACAACGTGCGCGGTAGAAGATTAAAGGTGATGCCAAATATCCGTTAAGCAAAAAGCTGCCGTTACTTTGTACAGCAGCTTTTTAGTAAGATGTCGGCACGAATTACATTTAGTGCTTCAGCGAATCCACCACTTTTTTGGCTTTGTCTCCAACTTTTTTTGCGCCTTCCTTAATGGCTTTGCCGGCATCTTCAGCGCCATCCTTTACTGCATGGGCAGCATCCTTTGCCCCTTCTTTTACTGCTTCGCCTGCATCTTTCACTCCTTCTTTGGTAGCATCCCAGGCATTGGCAATGGCATCGCCTGCCTTATCAAAAAACTGCCCGGTTTTCTTTACAGACTCTCCCTCTTTAATGCTGATCATCTTCCCGTCTTTGCCGGTAACATTTCCCTTTACTGAAATTACAGTACCGTCATCCAGGGTAATATCTTTTTCTGCAACCGTCCAGCCACCGTTTTTGTATACCATCAGCTTCCCGTCCTTCCACATTACATCCCCATCTTCAGCAGTGTAGGTAGTAGTGGTGGTGGTAGTAACCGTAGAAACTTTTCCCGAATCAGAGAGTGCAACCTCAGTATCTGAGGTGGTAGTAACTTCAGTGGAATCATTATTACCACAAGAAGCAAAGGTAGCCGCAAATACAGCTAAGAACAGTGTTTTTTTCATGTTATTGTTACGTTTAATGTAGTGTATAAATCCAAAAGAATGCCAGTTTTCTGGCGACGATATTTAATCTTTGTTTCTTTCCGCCATCTGTTATAATGCCCGCTGCCTTTTTTAAAACAGCGGGCAAAAAAATAATTCAAATGCAATTCCTTACTACAGCGGACGTATCCTAATATTCTTATAATATGCTTTATTACCATGATCCTGCAATGCAATTTTGCCGGTCTTTGCCTGGCCATAGTCGGGATAATCTTTCCACTTGCCTTCTGTTCTTTTCTTATTCCAGTCATCGCTCCAGGCTTCAAATTCCACTATCTTTTCACCGTTCAGCCAATGCTCTACATGACCATGATCAAAAATGATCTTACTGCTGTTCCATTCTCCCACAGGTTTTAATTGTTTCCTGTCATTCGGTACGGTCATCGCATAGTCCGCCCCGGCTTTCTGCCATTCTTCCAGCTTTGCAGGGAAACCCACATCATCAATCACCTGGTATTCCGGTCCTGTTTCATAGGGCGCTTTATATTTGGCATCTTCTACCACATGATACATTACACCACTGTTGCTTCCTTTGTCTACTTTCCAGTCCCAGGTCAGTTCGAAGTTATCATAAGAACTATCACTCACCAGGTCGCCGCCATGCGCATCTTTGGCAGCGCCAAGGCAAACCAGGGCGCCGTCTTCTACCTTCCAGTTGGTTACAGCCCCGGTCTTGTTAAATCCATGCCAGCCTGCCAGCGTGCTGCCATCAAAAAGATTTACCGGGGCGGCGGCTGCCGCAGATGCAGCAGGTTCTTGTGCAGAAGCAGCGGATGCAGTACTGTCAGCTTCAGGCGCTTTACTGCCATCACCACATGATACGGCAGCTACAGAAATGGCGACAATCGCCCATTGATACATTTTTCTTTTCATTCCGATTGTAAATTTTAAACTTAAAAAATATCGTTTGGGGAATAGTGAATGATGAATCCGCTATTCGCAGGTTGCAGGTACGATGTTCCGGGTCTCAGGTCTCACTTCTCATGTTTCATTCACCATTGACCATTCACCTCAAATACACCGTCTTACCGGTTGCCGCTGATGTTCTCGCCGCTTCAAGTATCCTCACTACCATCATATTATTGTCGGGGGCATAGAGGCTGTAGGGTTCCATCCTGGCCTTTCCTTTTACTACATCAGCAAAATATTTGAACGGGTCTTCATACACGGGGATATCTGTTGCAGTATACCACCGGGACTGCTCAACTTCATCCTCTTTTCTGCGAATATGCATCAGGCTGTTATTTACCGTTTTCACATATCCTGTAGTGCCATACAGCTCCATATCCTTACGATTGAAAGGCCAGTTCCAGGAAGCCTGCAAAATAGCCTGAAAGTGAGGATAAGAGATCACTATGGTAGCTTCATCATCTACTTTCGGATATATCTCCGGCTTGAACTGACGGGTAACCGCGCTTACAGACAATGGACGCTCTCCTTTAGTAAGCCAGGTCATTAAATTAGCTCCATAACACCCGAAGTCGATTATAGCGCCGCCCCCGTTTTTCACCGGGTCGGTAAGCCAGTTGAAAAAATCGTCGCTCACTCCTATTTCTCTCGGGCCCTGATGCCCGTGATGGAAAACCGCCTTTCGAAAATTACCGATGTAGCTGCTGTCGTATACCAGCTGATATGCCTTCGCCGTAGCAGGATACCAGGACGTTTCATAATCGGTAAGCAGGAAAATGTTATACCGCTTTGCAAGCGCTTCCATTTCCAACGCTTGCTTTACGCTGACCGCCAGAGGCTTTTCTACCATTACATGTATGCCTCTCGGCGCACAGGCTTTTACCACCGACAGGTGATCATAGATCGAACCGAATGCCACTACCGCTTCGGGCTTTACCTTGTCCAGCATGGTATTAAGATCATCAAACATAATGCCGCGGTTCAGCTTATACTGTTGGGCAGATCTTTCTGAAAGCCCCTTATCAGGTTCATATATTCCAACTACTTCCACAACATTATCCGGCTTGCGCCCCAGTATCCATGCGGAATGCCCGTGGGAGACACCTGCTACGGCTATGCGCAATGGCTTATCCTGTGCCGTGGCAACTGTGCAATACAATATGCAGGATATAAAGCAAATTAAAAACCGGGTATGAAGCATTGTGGTATGGTTGCAGGTTTCGGGTTTGATGTCTCATGCTGATAGCTGACTCCTGATCGCTGACAGCCTATACCTAATTCACCTCCAGCTCATCTTTAGACGGCAGCTTGGGGAACGGGGCATGCGGATCACGCTGGTACCAGAATACTACCGATGCAATATCGGAATGCTGGGCAAGATACCTTCCGCCGCTGCGCCAGCCAAGATCCTGGATAGTAACTTTCAGATCTTTGTCAAACCGTATCGGGTCCATGATATGCCAGCGGTACAGGCCAAAGCGCTGCTGGGTTTTATATACGCCATCCGGCTTGATGACCTGCAACAATCCCGAATAAGGGCGGTTGAATACCTCGTAGTTATGTGTAATCCTGTTCTCAAAATTATACGATCCGCAGAAATAATCTTCTGTTCCGGTACCGCATATCGTGGGAAATTTAGTATCACCGTCAATGAAAAACTTGATCTCTCCTTCTCCCCACCAGCCATTATTGTTGACCCCCCATGCAAGATATACACCCACATACTGCCCTTTGCCTTTAATGCCATCCACAATAGTATAGTCGGATGTCAGATTGGTATTGGCGCGCCGGAACTGTGCATGAAAATAACCTGCATCTTCAGGCACATCCGTTAAGGTATAATCCACCTGATAGTATAAAACCATTCTTTCTGTATTAATATTCTCCATGGTGATCCTGCATTTTTTCCGGAATGGCATCACCCAGTAACAGTTAAAGGCGCTTCCCGGATTCACACAAACCGCAAGCGATGATAACGGCGCATACTCACCCCAGCCGTTACCAAAAAAATCGCCTACCGGACATTCCACAGACGGTTCTTTCTCGTCATCCCAGTAAAAACGAAGAATAGAATTCCTCCAGACTCCTGTCGGCGTCATCCATATATGCTGAATAGCGCCGGGACCTTCTATATTCGCGAGGGTAAGCGTTTCACCCGGCTCTATGATTACAAACGGGTTTACTTTCCATCCCTGCCCGAGATCACGTGCAGCATTATGCGCATTGGCAACATTACGCTTATCCTTATCTGCCGGGTTGGCCATACCTCCTTTTCCTTTTTCACCTGTAAAATTCTCCGGGCTTATAGACCGTGTTTTAGCGTCAGACAGGCGAAACAGGTTGCCCATGTTCATATCGAGCCCGTTAAAATTATTCTTTTGGGCAAAAGCAATAGTCAGTAAGCAAATGCATGCAAAGAAGCAACTGAAAAAATGTTTCATGTTTATGCTTGTTTTATAATGAATCCCGAAAAATAAAATTTCCTGATCAGGCAGACAATGTGGTTTCCTTACCTGCAAGCATTACTTTCTGCACAGGTATTTTACCATACATTACATCCATCGCCACTTTGCCGTTCCTGAAATATACATTCCCAAAACCTGTTTCGGTAGCAATGAAAGATGTAAAGTCTCCTACCTTTGAATCAACATACAGCTTTTTGTCAACAGCATCATACCTTACTCCTGTAAGTCCCTGCAGCAACCCGTAGCTCGACAATGCCCTCCCATACCAGCTCCCGCATTCATATTCATTAAAGGGGTTCCGGGTTTTGCCACTGTACCGGTTGCGGCAGATACGTACAATTTCCACTCCTTCATTTACATTTCCCGTCAGCATCAGATGAGAGGCTACCTGGTATTCTATGCCCGTCCATACCTCGTCACTGTATACAAAAGGCAGTGATAGTTTCCCGCCCTTAGGCCAGGTGCACAGCAATAACCCGCCTTCCTCTCCTACCGCATACGCAGGGCGTTGCGGATTAGCATGCTCACTAAGGTTTTTCTTCAGGTTATACTTATGTACAGACAGCAAATGAGATCTTACCTTAGCTGTATCCACCGGGTTGTCAAGCCCGCACATCATGGCGATCCATCCGCCTAATATACCATCAGACAGGCAACCTTTGCCATACTGGTATTTGGGGCCTTCTTTCTGCAATAATGCTATGGCTTCTGCTGAATATTCTCCTCCAAAAGATTTTTTGGCTGCTTCCACGGGGTCAGGCGCATTAAGCCCTTGGTATTGTATCTGCTGAATGAAATATTCTCCATCATACAATTCACTCTCCATATATTTCTTTCCTTTTTCATACAGCTTCTGGTAGGAAGAAATATTTATCTTCATGAATTTGCCCATCCTGCAAAAAGCATCCAGGGCGCCAAGATAAAAGCTGGTGCACATGCCGTCCGGGCCCCAGAATTCAATGTCATACGTATTATGATGAGGTTCTTCTATCAGTCCTTTGCCACGGGGATCCCAGGTGCGAATGCAATAATCCATACTTTGCTTCACCAGCGGGAAAAGTTTTTTCAGCCATTCATTATCCCCGGATATACGCCATTCCCGGAATACCTTCATTATCCCCCCAAGCTGCCCGTCGGCGGCTGCATGAAAAGTATGAGTGGCCGGACTGATCGGTATATTAGATCGGAAATTCTGATGACCTTCCGCATTCTGGCTCTCACAAAATTCCGTATGTCTCAGAGTACGTTCAAGGGAAGGAAATAAATGCGCAATAGCCTGTGCATAATTCCATACATGCGTGCAGGACCCATGGCAGCAGCCTCCTTCATCACCACAGCCTTCAAAGTTCCATAACCTGCCATCAAACTGCCGCATTACCGTTGGTGTTTTAAGTATCGTAAGATTAGCTGCTACGGCTTCCATCACTTCGGCAGGAAGCGTGCTGGCATAAAAAGCTTTGGTAAAAAGTGCTGTTTTTCCCTGTAACGCATCATACTGCTGTCTCCAGTAATCTGTTACTTCCCCGATATCCCCAAACCTGCTGCTGTACCAGGGACGATAATTGACCAGTTGTGTATCTATTTTGTCGCCGAGCTCATCTGATGTGTTACAGCACCCGGGGCTGGTGCATTTCTCTTTATCCTTATTTACATCACCTATATGCATATCCGAAAAAGGCACATACCAGGACATTAATACCCTGATGACTTTCTTTTCACCCGGCTGCAAAGAGAAAGGCACAAACACGGAAGCGCCGGGAGCATCAGACTCTACCGGCGGGTTGTTTTTTATTTCGCCGTCCCTGATAGTATTCCATATCATCGTAAGCGGGTCCCACCATCCGCCGCGAAACCAGCAATGATCCACCACCGCATTAGTGTCGTCGGTGAAGATGGCGAAATCGCCCTGTAACTGCGGCTTCTCAGTGGTACCGTTTTGCGACAGCACAAAGCCATGCTGCATTTTCTTTATGGCGCCCTCCTGTTCATTGGCAATCATAAAATTCCTTGAGTTATACGAAAACACTGCCTCCGCTTTTGTGCTGGAAGTATTGGTAAAATGATATTCCAGCGCACCCACGGGCAGGCTCGAATTATCTGCATCCCCGGGAATGAAAGGGCTCCAGCCTTTCAGTTCAACAGCCAGTGGAATATCCTCATCTTTAAGAGAGATAGTGCTAAAAGGGAAACTGGTATTGAATATAGCATTACGAAACCGCGGTAACCCATAGGTAGTCATGGCTGCACCATTACCGGTACCACGCCCTCCGAATATTTTCCATTCTGGCACAGGTCCTTCTATCACTTTAGCACCATTGGGAATGCCTTTTACAGAAACCGCGGCAAACATAGCAGGTTCATTAAATATCTGGGGGCGGTGCCGTATTGACATGTGTGAAATAGCACCGCAACCTTCAAGGCAAAACATTCCTGCCCCGATACCACCTATCGGAAAAGCAATACGCCGGAGATAATCGCCGGAATAAGCCCCGTTAAAGGTATGGGCTGCTGCTTCAGGTGCCGGGGATCTATCGCTTTTAGCCATCCCTGGATTTGCGGCAATATGCTTACTGATTGCAATCCCCGGCATTACCGACATTCCTAACCCGCTCAGTGTTACATTCTTTAAAAATAAGCGACGGTCTTTCTTTGCCTTCATATTTCAAAGCATTTAGAGTGTTATGACATACTATAAATCAATAGTTACTACCAGTTGCTGCAATGCATTTACCTGTGTTTCATCAAAGGAAAGAGTAATATTATTTCCAGGCTGGGAAAAGCTGCAGGGGATAGGTTTGCCATCAAGCGTTAATTGCACTTTTTTTGCCCTACCCGTCAGTTCAACAGATAATTGTTTTAACCGCAATTTTCCATACATTAAAGATATAGTATTCACCTGTTGCCCGGCTCTTCTTTCCTGGCTAATATTTCCCCAGCCTTCTGCCGCCGTAAAAAATCCTTTGAAATTTTCCTTTTGCACCGCAGGAATATATGCCAGCGTTTTAGCAGGCCCGTCATATACATAATTTTCAATCGCCAACAATACTCCCCAGGAAGCAAGCGCTCTTGCATAATGGTCGCCGCATTCTATTTCATTCCAGGGGTTATGCTTTTCAGGGCTATAACGTTCATGGATACCCTTAACTATAGAAAGTCCTTCGTTTATCATGCCTTCATAGATCATATTAGTGGCTACCTGGTATTCCATACCGGTCCACACTTCATCACGGTAACGCACACCCTTATCTCCCATGTGTTTGCTTTTAGGCCAGGTAGCTACCAAAAGGCCAGGCTCCCCGGCATCGGCATATATTCTTTCCGGCTTGTGCATTTTGGTCTGCACGCCTACATCAGGCGCCCAATTATATTTCCAGATCGATTGTAGTGTTGTTTTTATCTTATCCTTCGGGTAAATATATCCGATACCGGTTAAATGCGCCCAGGTTTGCCCAAACATCTGGTCGCTCAGGCAGCCATCAGCATATTGCGACAGCGGGTGCTTGGTGAGATCCACATCCTGCACAAAATATTCTCCATTCCATAGCTTTTCCACGCTTTTGTTGCTTCCGCTGATAAAGATGCTGTCGCAATGTTTTGCAAAAGCCGTATCCTTCATCAGCATAGCCATTTTTGAGGCTGCTTTTAATGCGGCAAGATATAAGCCGCCTACATAAGTGTTAGCTCCATAGAAAGCTATATCATAAGTATTCGCCTGTTCTTTTTCTATTAATCCATCCGCATTGCCGTCTTCTTTGATAATAAATTCAGTCGCCTTTTTTATTTTATCCCAGTTGCGCGAAAGCAGCAGATCATCTTTTGAAGCAAGATGCTCACGGTAAGCTTTTAATATAGCGCCTGCATGCCCGTCAATGAGAATACCGCCCCAGCCATTGCGCGCCTGTATACCTCCATCTGTTTGGAAGGAAGTGCCATAATCCGTTTTCTCCCTGATATTTCTTTCCAGTTCGGGGAACAGGTGTGATAATGCCTGCTCATAATTCCATACATGGGTGCAGGTACCCACACATGATCCTACTCCTTCCCAGGCCCAAAACTTATCGTTTGCCCACCACTGGCAGGTTTCAGTAGCCAGCGTGGATACCGGCATCATAATGCGCTGTATCAGCCAGTACGGGAGAGCGCTATTGTTGTAATAGCTGTCATGAAAACGAAAGGTCTCGTTGGTCAGCCTGCCCATATTGGTATGCAGCCAGTCTGCCACGTCAACAGCATCGTCATACCAGTTGGCATACATATTCCCTATTGCCGGACCTTCGGCAGGGATCGGCATATTCCAGTTGCCCCCTTCTCCGTATTGCATAGGGCGGCGGGGGAAATACCATGTGAGCAAAAATGTGATATCCTTTGATTCACCAGGTGCAAGCGCTACCGATGCTCCTGCCGCGCCCAGTAGTTTTTTTCCCAAAGATTTTGTGGACTGTACGGCATTGCTTATCGTTTGGACTGCGCCGTTATAGTCGCTTGCCGCGAAGCCATTGCTGCCCAGCACACTTAGTGCTATATTCCCGAAATAAGGATGGTTTGCCGGAAAATATTTTTCCCTGGCAGGCAGGTTGCTGAATACGATCTCATCTACATTGATATGCCCCCAGCTACCGGTTTCATGATCTATTATTTCTATATATGCTTTTTGCCCTTTGAGTGAGCTTACATCCCAGCTTATATCTTTTAATGCTTCGTCACTGTTGCCGGTAGCCGTTTTTTCAACCTTCCCTTTTACAATGAGGTTGATACAGGTCCTGCCGCGGTAAGGGCCTCCGCCCAGCTTAAAATTGATATAATCTTCTTTAATTACAAAGTCAGGGGAGGTAAGCTTACCGGTGCCGCTGTCGCTGTATTGGGTGAGCTTGGAATTGATAAGATAATTCCCTGTCTGCCCGGTGACAAAATCTTTTTTTGCAGCTTCACTGGTAACAGGGCCTTTCCCAAATGCCGTGCCTTCAGCTTTCCACTTCCCATAGCTGCCTGATTCAAAATCCTGGAACATAATGCTGCGGCGTTCAACCCCGGGAAGATGATCTGCTTTTACCAGGTCCATTATCACGGAAGCCATTCCATCTTTTTTAATTACCCGGTTGCGGAGCATGCCGTTTGCTTCATCCTTCAGATCAATACATACAAGATTCTGCAGCCAGCCGGTAAGATCAATGGTAAGGGGCGCAGACGAAGTATTTTTTATGGTATAACGGAGCACCGTGGCCGGCGTAGCGGATTCTTTTGCATTCAATGGAATAAAAGGTGAAAATACCGTAGCATCCACCTGCACCGGCAGCGGGTCTTTTACAGAAGCGTAATTAATCTTGGCGATGGGATATTCACCAATAAAGGAAATATCATCAAAATCTTTTTTACTGAGCTGCCGGGTAATATGCTTATTGCCCTGGCTGACCGTAATAGCAAATCCCTGGTCAATATAGCTGAAAGGCTCAAAAGTCTGGTAACATACTTTCCAGGGGCCAAGCGCTGTCTCAAAATTAAGCAGATAATCTATACCGTAACCGGTATTGTAAGCATTATTAGCGATCCACCAGTTGGCAAGGGTCCCATCGCCGCGAACATATAATTGTCCGGCCGCTATCCCTCCGCAGGGCATACCTATGGTGGTCAGCTCTTTACCTTTATATATTTTTCTTTCATTCTGCCAGAGCGATTGCTGCCACTGCGCCGACAGTTTTTTATCCGCGGGAACGAAATGGGTAGGGTGGGTAGACTGGGCTGAAACATAGCCGCCAAAACATACGCTGGCAACCAAAAGCAAAAGACGCATAATCAATTAATGAGTTGATGATTTGAGAGGCTAAAAATATGCCTAAACGGGTTAAGTAGCAAAAGTGAGAAGGTTCGGGGTGTATGGTTTGGAGTTTATCGTCAGGCATGTCAATCATAAACAGTAAACGATAAACAACAGATGATAAACCGCCTTACACAATTCCGTATCTTCCTGATTCAAACCCTATAATTTTTCCACTATCTGATCCGGGAGAATATATCCTTCATCCAGCTCAATGATCTGCAGGTTCCTGAATTCTATCCTGGCGCCTTCAGCTTCCAGACATAAATAGCCCTTACGTTGCGAAGACTGCCGGATCCCGTTGACATATTTCCCGTTGACAGACAGCTTTATGGTCCCATCCACACACACAACCGTATACTTATTCCATTGACCAACACCCAGGCACCTGTTCTCTATTGATTTGCTCCTTTCTCCGCGGGGATTATCAGGTATGATTTTGGTTTTGCCGGCTCCGAAAAGCTCGCCATGTACATAGGCAACCGGCGGCGTTTCGCCATTGCGCTTATTCTGGTTCACCCAGTCCAATTCCAGCATTTGCACTTCAACACCGCTGGGCAACCGGTTATGTTCCTCGGGCTGAGCATCGCACCATACAAAGATGCCGGAGTTGCCTCCTTTCTCCAGATGTCTCCATTCTACCTGCATTATAAAGTTCTGGTACATCCTCTCCGAACGCACCACGCCAACCGGCAATCCTTTATCAACCAGTACGTCTCCTTTTTTATACCATGTCGTATCGGTAGTGTTTACGTCTACCCAGCGTAAAGGTTCAGCAGCATTATCACCTGAAACCAGCTTGTCAAAATTTTTTCTTTTCCCGAATTCAAAAAGTATTTGCTGGCTGACAGCGGGCCAACATATAGCAAGATCCAAAATGAAAAGAACATGTTTAAGATATTTCATCATCGTCTGTTTTAAGTATCAAGATAAGATACTCACAGGAAGCTGCAAGTATCGGTTTTGAAAAGTATAATTATTGATTTTCACCAAAATATCTCTTAAACAAGGCAACGATCTATAAAAATAATTTATAAATTGTCAAACTTAGTATGCCAGGGTGGGCTTCTCCTATCTTTTTGGGAGAGATCGCGAGAAGCCCGGGATGATTTTCACTACCGCTTTCCACCTTTCATAAAGAAATGTCCAAACATGGAATCAATCTGGAAACATTTCAATCCCGTATCCTTCAATCGTTGTATATCCCGTGCAATTTGTTCTTCCGAAGCTTTTGATCTTTTATAGCGCCATTCATTCACCACACCTACAGCCATGATGTTGTTTTGCTTCGCCCATTCCACATCATCTTTTGTAAGATCAGCGCCAAACAGGTAATAATGCGCCGGATCATATCCGGGTTTGGGCATATTTTCGTCCAACTGCTTCCGGGTACAGCTTAATCTTATTTTTCCGGTGAAGAACGGCGTGGAGGCTTCCGTACCTATCATCAACGCCTGTGACCGGAGATTATATTTCTCCATCAGATCAACTACTCTTTGAAACAGCACGGTGTTATTGCCTGCTATCTTATTGTCAATCATTAGTTGTATTTTACCACTGCAGTACTGCAACACTTCTTCAAACCGTAATACACGGCTGCCACCACGGTCGCTGCGTAGTTTACTGATCTCATTCCAGGTCATATCGGTAACAAGGCAGTTCACATTATAGTATTTCTTAAAATCAGGATCATGCTGTATGATCAGCTCGCCGTCTTTGGTAAGACGCAGATCAACTTCTACCATATCATATCTGCGCCGTATAGCTTCCTCCAAAGCAGGAAGACTGTTTTCAGCCCTGTTGCTGTCTACTATACCTCCCCGGTGGGCGATCAAAAAATAATCATGATGAGCACCATTATTGACCGGCTGCGCAGGAAGTATTCCCGCAACCGAGACCGCTATCACAAACAAAATCAATTTATAATGCACCCTATACATTTTAAAAGTTCAGCTCCCAAATGTATTAATGTATATGGGTTTAAATAAATTAAATAAGTAAGCTGAGATCAGACGGCGGTAAAGAAAACTGCTGTCAGTCCGGACTTCATGGATACTCCGTAAGAATTGCAAACGTTTGAAATTTTATCCGCACTTGAAAAAATGATAATGTTCACTACTTTGTAGTGATTATTACTGACATTTTGCTTGTGACACAAATTTGACGATAAAATAACCTTATCCGGGAAATTACCTGGTTCAACTGTTTACTTTTGCAAAAGAAATTATTAAAAGTGCTGATACCGGCAATTCCCGGGTCTGACCAAAGCTAATGAAAGGATATTCATTAAACAGCGACGACGCATTGCTCTGTCTTTTAGCTCAGGATGATGAACTTGCATTCAATGAAATATACCGGAGGTACTGGAGAATACTTTTCGGGATAGCTTCAGGGAAGCTCAAAAGTTCATTTCTTGCAGAAGATATCATACATGATGTTTTTGCCAGCCTCTGGAAAAACCGCAAAAGCATATATATCCAGTCGCTGCAGCATTACCTGGCTTCCTCCACGCGGTACCTTGTATTTAAAGCTATACGTAAAAGCACTCTTCAGCAACATTCAGTGCCCAGCGCTTCCGTTGAATTTAAGCTTGAAGACAGCTTGCACAACAAATGCCTCCTGGAATTTGTGACCAGGGAAATTGACACACTGCCTCTCCGATGCCGCACCATTTTTAAATACAGCCGTGAAAGAGGTATGAGCAATAAAGAAATCGCGATGGAAATGCAGATCAGCTCCAAAACAGTTGAAAACCAAATCAACAAGGCATTGCACCATCTGCGGTTTTCGATGAAAAAAATGCTCCAGGTGTTGTTTTGAAGAAGGTATCAGCTGTCAGCTATCAGGGAAAGCACAACCTGACTGCTTGATAGCTGACAGCTGATAACTATACCCTGCAGCTTACCTTAATTTTTTTTATCCCTCATAGGTGCTGCTCTTCTCCCGCGGCACTATACTATGGAATGCAGCATATTCCCGATCACATAAAAGCTTTGATCCAGAAATGTCTTGACGGCACCAGCACGCCTGAAGAAAAGAGGGTGCTGGATGAATGGTATTACAACTTTTCGCCTAAAGATCCCGGCTTTCTTTCGGATGAAACCGAAGCAGCGATCGGCAGAAGGATTAAAAGCAGGCTGGATGAATATGTGCTTCATGAAACAGGCGGGCATCGCAGCAGGAAACGATCCGGCTTTATCCGGGCGGCAGTTATACTCTCCGTAACCGGCGTTGCATCGTTATTATTGTATTATATCACCGCCGGTCGCCGGGAAAAAGAAAAGACCGTTCCTGAAACTGCAGTTGCGGCGCCGGTTACCGACATCATTCCCGGATCCAACAAAGCGATACTGACGCTGGGGGATGGCTCAACTGTAATATTAGACACCACTTCCAACGGGCAGGTGAGCACCCAGGGTAATACCAAAGTAATCAAGCTTGATAACGGGCAGCTAAAATACCTGAAAGGCAAACAGGATCAGATACCCGGAAGAGCAATATATAACACCATCTCTACTCCGAGGGGCGGGCAATACCAGGTAGTGCTGGCCGACGGGTCAAAAATATGGCTGAATGCATCTTCCTCGCTCCGGTTTCCCACAGAGTTCCGGGACAAGATAAGGGAAGTAGAAGTGACCGGCGAAGCCTATTGCGAGATAGCGCATATTGCATCAAAGCCTTTCCGGTTAAAGGTGAAAGATATGCAGGTGAATGTACTGGGCACTCACTTCGACGTGATGGCTTATGATAATGAAAGCGCCATTAAAACCACATTACTGGAAGGATCTCTGCGGGTAAGCAATGCTACAGGGGCTTCCCTTATAATGCCGGGGCAGCAGGCAGTGCTGCACAAAAACGGATCATTTCAGCTTATTCCCAATGCAGATGTGGAAGAAGCTATAGCATGGAAGAATGGAAAGTTTGTCTTTAACAGTGCAGATATATATACCATCATGCGGCAGGTAGAGCGATGGTATGATGTAGATATCAGCTTTGAAAGAAAAGCAGACCTGCATTTCACCGGGCAGCTCAGCCGGTACATAAATGTATCGGAACTGCTCAGAAAATTAGAGCTGACCAACGAAGTACATTTCAGGATTGAAAAAGGCAGAATAACCGTTTTGCCATAATCATCATAAACATTGTTTCACCCAAATTAATTGTAAACAAAACTAACAAGGTTATGGATCGTCCTACAGTTCCGGTTCGTTCTTACAGAAACAGGATATTACGTACTGTAAGAATAATGAAGTTTACCGCCTTCCTGATCGTTGCGGTTTACCTGAAAGTAAACGGAGAGGTTTATGCACAGGAAATAAATCTTTCCATGAAGAATGCGCCTATCTCAAAGGTGCTTAAAGCCATACAAAAACAATCGGCTTACCAGTTCCTGTATTCAGACGAAATACTTGATGCCGGCAAACGCATTGACCTCACGCTGAAAGGAGCCGGTATCCGCGAAGCCATGGAAAAATGCATAGGGGCGGCAGGCCTGGATTTTGTAATAGATGATAAAACGATCATCATCCGTCGTAAACAAAATATTCCTGTCAGTCCCGCAGTTCCTGTTGCTGCAGACATTACCGGGAAGATCCTTAATGAAAAAGGCGAGCCTGTTTCCGGCGCTTCGATAGTGATAAAAGGCAGCAATGCAGGCACCAGCTCTGATGCTTCGGGCAATTTCAGGTTGCAAAGCGCGCAGCAGAGGGTTACCCTGGTAGTGTCGTCTGTCGGCTACGAAACAAAAGAGGTTACCGTAACCGGCGCCGGCCCGGTGAATATTGTGCTTTCCACCAAAGACAATACTGCCGAAGAGATAGTGGTGATAGGCTATGGCACACAAAAGAAAGTAGATGTGACCGGCGCTATTTCTACCATTAAAGCCGATGAGGTGAACCAGGGCATTAACCAGTCGGTATCGCATGCTTTACAGGGCAGGGCTTCGGGCGTTACCGTTATACAAAACTCCGGCGCTCCCGGCGAAGGCGTAGAAATAAGAGTAAGAGGCTCCGGCTCTATCAATGATAACAGCCCGCTCTATGTGGTAGACGGGATCATTTCCGGCGGGATTAGCGGGTTAAACCCTGCCGATATAGAAAGCATCTCCGTATTGAAAGACGCCGCATCGGCAGCAATATACGGTTCCCGGGGTGCAAACGGCGTGGTGATCGTAACTACCAAAAAGGGAAAGAGGGATCAGAAAACAACGATCTCTTATAACACCAGTCATGGTATACAGCAGGCATGGAGGATGCCCAAAGCCCTGAATGCAGCACAAAGGAACCTGATCCATAAAGAAGCGCTGACCAATGACGGCACACCTTCCACAGATGCTATCTGGGATTATTATAACGACCCGGATAATGCCGTTACCAGGACAGACTGGTTCAAGGAAGTATTGAAGCCTGCTTATGTAGCTACGCACGACCTGGCCATCAGGGGCGGCAGCAGCCGGTCAAACTATTCTTTCAGCCTGGGCTACTTAGATGATAACGGTATTGTGATGGGCACCAATTTTAAACGCTACAATATCAGGTTCAACAGCCAGCATGAGCTGTTTAAAAACCTCACATTCGGTGAAAATATTTCTGCTGTAATAACAGATCAGAAGTCCGGGGAATTCCGCGGCGCCTACGATGGTGTATTAAGCTCCGCGCTTTTCAACTTTAGAAATATACCGGTATGGGCAGACAAGGCTAACGGTGTGTATGGCACCCCTTCCGGTGATTTTCCAAACCCCGTGGCATCGCTTAATAACAGGATCTACCGGAATAAAGGAATCGGACTCGGAGGAAATGCTTACCTGGAATATAAGTTCCTCGGCATGTTCACTGCAAAAACCGATTTTGCTTATAGTCTCGGGTATGGCAAAAACAAAAACTTTGTTGCTATTGCGCCGGGTGCAGGCAGAGGATTTAACAAAAAGAATTCATTGTCGGAATATTTTGCCACCAATAATACCTGGATATGGAACAACACGCTCACTTTTGACAGGAGCTTTGGGGACCATCATATTTCAGCACTTATAGGGATGTCGGCAGAAGCGGGGTATAATGACTGGACGTCGAGCGGAACAGCCAACGACTTCAGCAACCAGGAAGAGGCGTTGCGTTACTTCAATAATGCCGGCACATTTCCTGACCATGTAACCGGCAGTGCAGACGATTATTCGCTGGTCGGCTATTTTGGAAGGTTAAGCTATGCTTTCCGGGATAAATACCTGCTGGCAGCGAACATCCGCAGGGACGGCTCATCAAAATTTGCTCCTGAATACCGCTGGGGCGTCTTCCCCTCCGTTTCCGGCGGCTGGAGAATTTCCAAAGAAAACTTTTTTGAACCAGCTACCAATGTAGTGTCCGACCTCAAGATCAGGGCAAGCTGGGGTCAGTTGGGTAATGATAAAATACCCAACTATCAATACTACAGCACGGTAAGCAGCGTGGAATCTCCCACCTTGAACGGTGCAGCCTATACCTCTGTAGCCCAGAACCGCATGGCCAACACCACCATCAAATGGGAAGTAACCACACAAACAGATATCGGTATTGATGCGGGTTTCATGCACAACAGGTTGCTGCTAAGCGCGGATTATTACAATAAAAAGACTACCGACATCCTGGTACAGGTACCGCTGGTATCATCATACGGCGTGAACACAGCTCCTTTCCAGAATGCAGGTGTGGTATCTAATAAAGGGTTCGATTTCAGCGCTACCTACCGGGATGCAGGCACACACAAGCTGGGCTATGAAATCACAGCGAACGTAGCCACTGTCAAAAATAAGCTGGAGACGCTGGGCGTAACCGGGGCTAAACAAATATTCACTTCCGATTATAAAAATACCCAGGTAGGCAGGATGGCGGAAGGTGAAGCCCTGGGACATTTTTATGTATTAAAAACATTGGGCATCTTCCAGTCCCAGAGTGAAGTGGATAATTACAAAGACAAAAACGGCACTATCATCCAGCCCAATGCAGTAGCAGGCGATCTGAAATTCCAGGATACCAACCTGGATGGGGTGATAAGCTCCGACGACCGCGTGAATGCCGGCAACAGCTTCCCGCAGTTTACCTATTCACTGAACGCAGCCGTTACCTATGGTAATTTCGATGCAAATATGATGTGGAGCGGCAGCCAGGGCAATAAAATATTTAACGGCTTAACACTTGGCGGTAAACTGATGCAGGGCGCCGGTTATAACAACAGTGTGGATATATTGGACCGTTGGACGCCGGATCATCCCAATACAGATGTTCCACGGGTTTCTATTAAAGATCTCAACAGTAACCATACTTACAGTACTTTCTATATTGAAGACGGAAGCTTTCTGCGCATGAAGTATTTGTCCTTCGGATATACCTTCAACAACAAGCTGCTGGGTCCCAATATTTCAAAGCTGAGGGTATTCGTTACTTTCCAGAACCTGATCACTATTACCAAATATTCCGGGTTTGATCCGGAAATCGGTTCTGACATTGGATCCAGCGCCAACATGTATGGCGTTGACAGGGGCGCCTATCCGCAGGCTAAGGCATATATCTTAGGCATAAACTTTAATTTTTAATTTTCCCGCTATGAAAAAATATACAGTATATATATTGATGGCAAGCCTTTTAAGCGCCTGCTCCAAAGATTTTCTCAATAAGGAACCACATGAGTTTACCGATGCTGTTTTCTGGAAAACGGCGGATCAGGCTGAATCTGCGCTGGGCGGCGTGTATTCCCCGTTGCAGGGCGAAGAAGCGCTGGGCGGTGAAGAATGGTGCAGCATGGAAGCTTTCAGCGACATCGGCTACCTGAATGATAACTATTCCGATTTCATTGCAATGACGGAATTCAGGGCCGTACAGAATACAGAAAATGACCTTAGCCTTAACAGCTACAAGGAGTACTTCCAGGTCATTAAAAGAGCTAATGACGTGTTGTATAACGTGCCCAATATTAACATGGATCAAACGCAAAAAAACCGGATACTGGGAGAGGCAAATTTCCTGCTTGCTTTTGCCTATTTTGAAGAGGTGATCAGGTATGGCGGCGTGCCCATTTATGACCCCGCCAATACAGCATCGGCGCTGACCCGCTCGAGCGAGGAACAGGTATGGGATGCTATTGAAACAAGCCTGAAAGACGCTACTACCCAATTGTCGTTTGACCATGAAGAAGGGCGCCCCGGCCAGGGAGCAGCCTGGGGGCTGCTGGCAAAAGTATATGCCCATCGCAAAAAATGGCAGGAATGTAAAGACGCCGCAGAAAAAGTGATCAGCTCCGGAAAGCACAACTTATATCCTGTATACTCCGACCTGTTTACGCTTGATCATGATAATGAAAGTGAGATGCTGTGGGTGCTGGGAGCCAGGTATGATTCTTATCCTATTACTCCCATCCTGTACCTGCCAAATAATGTATGGGGAGGGACGCATGACGAACCTGTTGGAGAAGGCTGGCGACTGGTGAGCGCTACCAATGCTTTTTATGATACCTATCAACCGGGAGATAAAAGGAAAAAAGCCACTGTAGCTAAGCGGAATGTAGACCAGGTTACTTATAATGGTGTTACAGATATACTTAAAGCTCCCAACAACCAGTCTGAAGTGGTCTGCATAAAATTTATGCAGCCTTATGCGCAAAGCTATACCGGCTGGGCTCCCGGGTTAAATGTCCCCGCATTAAGATACGCCGATATACTGCTGCTGCATGCAGAAGCCATTATGAACCTGAACGGAGGCGGACCTCAGAACAGGACAACCGGTGTGGCAGCGGCTGCCGAATCATTCAACAAGGTCAGGCAAAGAGCAGGTTTGGCAGCTATTGCCGCGCCTACCTTTAACGACCTGGTATATGAAAGAAAAATGGAGCTGGCATTTGAAGGCGGTGAACGCCATTTTGACCTGGTAAGATGGGGGATGGCTGCGGAAGTATACAACAGCCTGCCTGCAGAAGGAACTTACAAGCCTGCCAGAACTTTTGTTGCCCCTAAAAATAACCTGCTGCCTTATCCACAGCGGGAAATTGATAACAGTAACGGATCTATATTGCAGAATACGGGGTATAATTAATAGCTATCAGGTATGAGTTATCAGCTATGAGCAACAGGTCGTGATTATATGAAAAGCCCGGCAAGATTATTGCCGGGCTTTTCACTGGAAATACGTTTGACATTACCACATGGTCACTGATCGTAAACGTTTGCATAGATGTTGGACTCTGGCTATGACAAAAATAGGTGCAGTATAATCAAGCCAAACAAGTATAGATAAGTGCTTGTACCGGTACAGCCCACAGCGGATACCTCACCCCTTATACCTTACTACATTCACCAGCGTGCCAATGTTATCAATAGTAATGCTAACGGTATCGCCTACCTGCAATGTAAAATCATTATCAGGCACCAGGCAGGTACCTGTCATTAAGAAAGCGCCTGCAGGAAAATCCATCTCTCTGAAAAGAAATCCTGCCAGTTCCGGGAGTGTCCGTTTCATCTGGCTGATCTGTATAGTGCCTTCAAAAACAGTAGCGTTACCACGACTGATCACCATGTGGATATTAGTATCCGGGCTGATGGGCTGTTCAGGGATATACAGGCAGGGCCCTATCGCCGCGCTTTTTTCGTAGGTCTTGGCCTGAGGGAGATATAAGGGATTCTCCCCCTCAATGCTTCTTGAGCTCATATCATTACCCACAGTATAGGCCTGGATATTTGCTTTTGAATTGATATATAATGTAAGCTCGGGTTCCGGCACATCCCATTTGGAATCTTTCCTGATATATACTTCCTGCCCGCTGCCGGCTACACGATGAGGCAGCGATTTGAAAAACAATTCCGGTCTTTCAGCAACATATACTTTATCATAAAAGGTAGCGCCACCCGATTCCTTCGATTCTTCCATGCGGGCATCCCTGCTGCGGAGATAAGTTACCCCGGCAGCCCATACTTCCTGGCTGCCTACAGGAGCCAGCAAAGAAGTGTCTTTAAAAGGATCAATAGCCTCTGAAGAAAGCTTTGTAAAACCCGGCAGTGACGACAGCAAATAATTGTACAGGTTATCCCTGTTGATCAGCTCGTCAATACCTGTTGCCGGGGCATAATATTGCTGCTCATGCTCTATTACTATTCCATTGGAGGTTTTGAATAATTTCATGCGAAATACTAAGTTTAATAATTGTTTTACCCTTATTGTACCATAACGGACGGCACTGTACAGAGAAGCCTTTTACATTTTGATACTGTCTAACTTAATGCCTAACAGCTTCAGCGCCATATCCTGCAAGGTATTATAATCCCCTTCAAAATGGCAGGTAACCTGCCTGTACCGTTGTGTATCGCCAGGCTTCAGTTCCTGTGCTGCAGAAGAAGATTCAATTTCATAAAAAGGTCCTAATTGCGAACCATCTTCCAGCGGGCCATCATTATAAGCGTTTACCACATCTCCTTTATAAGGCTCTTTCTGTAACTCCCATTTTGAATTTACATAAGTGCCGGTGGTATCTACTTCAAACAGGATGAGCGTAAGCACATTCCGCTTATAATCGTAGCTGCCGGCAACAGACCGGGCAATCACAGGCGAAAGGCCAAGCTTGCTGCGATGCTTACCATCGCATTTGAGCAACAGGGTACTGTCGCTCGTCAGCAGGCGGTCTTCGGGTATTTTACCAAAATAATTATCGGTTACATAATTTTTTGCATCCGGTATATTTTTAAAAGGCACGATGGTCACGGTTTCGTCTGAAGGAGTGAACATACCCAGAAGCCATATAGAAAGCAAACCGGTTTCCTTTTTCCATTCGTTGGTTCCTGTATTCTTCACTGCATTGTCGGTTTCATAAGCCACCCATTTTACTCCCGCGGGAATATCCGCATGCAGCCTGCTGCTGAGGGCTTCTTTATCCAGCAATTTTACTCCCCTGGTGATCTCTATGGAAAAAGGCGTTCCGCTATAGTTGGTAACCGTTGCTGCCTGCCTGAAAACAGCGCTGCTGCTGTCAGCCTTCACTACATTATAAGGGATGGTATCAACTACCGGCGGCACCTGCCAGTGCCTGATATTAAAGGAATCTCCCTGCTTAAAATAAAAAGAATACTGACCACCTTCCGGTCCTATCCAAAACCTCTCCTCCCCTCCTACTGCATTGAACTGCGGCTTAAATTTCCCGGAAGCGATGAGGTCATAATTGATCCATCCGAAGCTGTTGCCGGTATCTTTAGCGGCAGAGCTGGTCATTACCCGCCCCTGGTAATCGGGGGTAAGCAGCACTCTCGCTCCCTCTTCATTGAACAGTTCAATGGTTTGCCTTAAATGTTTTTTCAAAAAAGCGGCATCATATCCGTAAGTTCCTTTGGCAGGTTCATTTTCTTTCGCGGGCTGGGGCTCGTTGCAGGACATAAGTACGATGATTAGAGTAAATACCGGTAAATTAAAAAAAGATTTTATGCTCATATAGCGACAATTGAAAATAAGAGCGTTAAGGTAGCAACTTTATACTGATGAATAAAGGCTTCAGCAAAAATTCTCCCACATAGAAGACGGACATATTGTATCACGCCGGGTAATATTGTTTCAGCCATACTATGATCTTGCCAAATACATCTACTGCCACCAGCGGGGGCAGATCATGTTTGCCACCCGGATATAATTCCAGATGCGCCGGTATGTGTAAATCCTTAAGCTTTGCATACAGCTTTTCAGACTGCCGCACATTCACCAGTTCATCAGCAGTACCATGAAAAAGGATGGTGGGTACTCCTCCCGATGCAGTTAACTGAAAGTAAGGGCTTGCTTTTTTTACAACATTTGCTGCCGTATCTTTTATTCCCAGGTAGTTAACGATGATATCATTGCTCTCCAGCCCTTCGGCCCGTACAGAAGGGTCAGACAGGTCGGTTGGTCCAAAGATATCCACTACGGTCTTCACCCGGCGAAGGCTGTCGTAAGCATATGCGTACAGCAACGCAAGATGCGCACCGGCGCTTGCGCCCATCAGGGCAAACCGGTCAGGGCAGTACCTGTATTCCTGCGCATTGGCAGAAATAAAAGCCAGTGCTTTCCGTATGTCTTCTATTTGTGCCGGGAAAATATTTCGTCCTTCCTTTACCAGCCTGTAGTTGATAGTAGCTACGGCATATCCCTGCCTGCCCACCAGTTCATCTATGAATTGCCGCGGAAGCTCTTTTTTATCGCCCTTCACCCAACTGCCTCCATGTATATACACGATCACTTTCGTGCTGTCGGTCCTGTTATCAGGCAGGTAGGCATCAAGCAGGTTGTATCCTCCTTCCGCATCGCCATATTGCACATCCTGAAACTCCGTATACCCGTTCCCGTAAGCAGCATAGTGATGGCGGGCGGCGGCGGCAGGCTTTCCGCTTTGACCGGAAGGGCTGTGCTCCGCCGCACCAATGGCAGTGCATAGTGCAACTGTTATGGCAATTAAATAATAGTTAATATACATGGGCTCTGCAGTGAGTATGATAAAAATACGGCATTATATACAGAGCTTTACAAAGCAACAATATACTATCTTCGGGGACTAATATTGCAAGCATTATGTATAGAAAAGCTTTCCTGATCCTGGCAATGACTTGGGCATCGTTCTCATTATTCTCCCAGACTGCAAAGAACAACGGCAGGATCGCTCCCTTTGAAATTACCCTGGCTGATGGCAGCAGCTTTAAAGCCTCCCAACTGAAAAAGGGCCCGGTAATGCTGGTCTATTTCTCACCAGAATGCGATCATTGCAGGCATTTTACGCAGGAAATGCTGGAAAAGCACAAAAGCTTTGCCGGAGAGCAGATAGTGATGGTCACTTTCCTCCCTGCAGACGAAGTGGAGCATTTTTCAGAAGAGTTCAGGCTCCCTTCGTATCATAATATCATTGCAGGTACCGAGGGTAAAACTTTTTTTGTAAGGAATTACTATAATGTCACCCAGTTTCCCTTCGTAGTGCTTTACAATAAAGAGGGAAAGCAGGTAAAAATATTCTCCAGCCGGCCTGAAGTGGACGATGTGATCAAAGCAATAAGGAAGAAAGGATAGCTCACACACAATTAAATTATAACCGGATCGCAGAAGCTATTGATTATATCCGGGACAACTTCAAGTCGCAGACCAGTCTGGATGAAGTTGCGGAAAAGATACATATAAGCCCGGCACATTTTCAACGACTATTCACAGAGAGGCATTTGTGTAAAACCTGTGAGGTTTATTTTTATCTTTAAGCCATGAAAAGGAGATCAGCAATAAAGCAAATCATGATCATTGCAGGTGGCGTCGCTATACTCCCCTCCTGCTCCGGCGACCCCGGAAAAGCTTCTATAGCGTTGAAAAACCTTCCTGTTACCGCAAAGCAGGAAGCGCTGCTGGCAGCCATAGCAGAAACCATCATTCCGAAAAATAATATGCCCGGCGCAAGGGATATGAACCTGCATTTGTTTACATTGAAAATGGTAGATGATTGCAGCGACGCTGCAGAACAGCAGGCGTTCATGGCGGGGCTGGACAGCATTGACCAGTTGGCAAAACAAAAATACGGGAATGCCTTTGAGCAATGCAGCGATATGCAAAAGGCGGAATTCCTGAATGATATTGCCGGTGGCAGACAGGACAATAAGCAGCTCACAACGATGATGAATATTACAAAGCGCCGGGTAATACAGGGATTCATGAATTCAAAATACGTGATGAGTGATCTTAAAAAATACGAACTGGTTCCCGGAAGATATAATGGGTATTTCCCGGTCAAAACATCTTAATTAACTTTCTAACGACAGTACATGCCCGAAATTACCGGTGACAGCATTAAAGACAGAACTTTCGACGCCATTGTAATAGGCTCCGGCATCAGCGGAGGCTGGTCGGCAAAGGAACTTACGGAAAGAGGACTAAAAACGCTCCTGCTCGAACGCGGGCGTGATGTAAAGCATATTAAAGACTATCCTACCACCAACATGATGCCCTATGAGTTTGAGCATCGCGGGGAAGTGCCCCTTGCTATTCAAAAAGCAGCGCCTGTTGTCAGCCGCTGCTATGCCTTCAGGGAAGATGCCATGCACTTTTTTGTAAAAGACAATGAGCATCCTTATGTGCAGGAAAAACCTTTTGACTGGATCCGCGGCTACCAGGTAGGCGGTAAATCATTGCTGTGGGCAAGGCAGACACAACGATGGAGCGATTATGATTTTGAGGGCCCCGCGAGAGATGGTTTTGCAGTAGACTGGCCGATACGGTATAAGGATATTGCCCCCTGGTACAGCCATGTTGAAAAATTCGCAGGCATATCAGGTAATAAAGATGGACTAAAAGAACTGCCGGACGGTGAATTTTTACCCGGCTATCCATTGAATGCGGTAGAAGATTATTTCAGAGAACAGGTGAACAGGAAATATGGCAACAGCAGGCATATCATCAGCGCACGGTGCGCCCACCTGTCAAGCCCGAAGCCTGTGCATATTGAGCAGGGCAGGGGTCAATGTCAAAACAGGGTGCTTTGCCAGCGCGGATGCCCGTTTGGAGGGTATTTCAGCAGTAACGCTTCTACTATTCCCCGGGCGGAGAAAACAGGTCATCTCACATTAAGACCTTTCTCTGTCGTTCATTCAGTGCTGTATGATGAACAAAAAGGGAAAGCGGTTGGCGTAAAAGTAATTGATGCCAATACCAAACAGGAAATTGATTTTTTTGCAAAGATCATTTTTGTAAATGCTGCGGCATTAAATACCAATCTTATTTTACTTAACTCTGTTTCTCACAGGTTTCCAAATGGTTTGGGTAATGATAGCGGCTTGCTGGGTAAGTATGTAGCTTTTCACAACTACGGAGCTACGGTAAGCGCCGAATACAACGGATTGAAAGCATATAAAACAGACGGACGTAACCCTGCAGGAGGTGGCTATATACCAAGATTCAGGAATGTATTTAAACAGGAAACAAATTTTCTGCGTGGCTATGCTGCGGGGTTCAGCGCTTACCGGAAGCAGGAAACCGATTCATCAGGTTTTGGAGAAAGCCTGAAGGCAAACTTATTGCATCCAACATTAGGCAATTGGGGTGTGGGTTCTCATATGATGGGCGAAACTATTCCGAAGGAAACCAATTATGTGGTATTAGATAGTATGAAAAAAGATCCCTGGGGAATACCGCAATTAAAGATATCTGTTGCGTATGATGATAATGATGATAAGATGCGGCAGGACTATATGGATCAACTTTCTGAAATGTTTGATGCCGCAGGCTTTACTAATATTAAACCTGCTAAAACAGACAAGGCGCCCGGACTCGACATCCATGAGATGGGAGGTGTGCGTATGGGAAATGACCCTAAAACTTCTTTGCTCAACAAATGGCACCAGTTGCATGCGTGTAAAAATGTATTCGTTACAGACGGCGCTTGTATGACATCCACTTCTACCCAAAATCCATCGCTGACTTATATGGCATTTTCTGCACGGGCTGCGGACTATGCATTTGAAGAGCTGAAGAAGGGGGATTTGTAGAGGGAGGTTTCAGGTTTCAGGTTTCAGGTTTCAGGTCAGCCTGTTACCTTTGGCGTTTGTCTTTTCACCTTTCACCTTTCACCTTTCACCTTTCACCTTTCACCTTTCACCTTTCACCT
>CAYWVB010000048.1:0-43951 GCA_964461595.1 uncultured Terrimonas sp.
CAAAATTTTTACCTGAATTTTATCATAGAGCTGAGTGGGTAGCGAAGATTCCGGTAGCCCATCATATCTACCTTTACGTTGCCTACCACTATCGGGCTTTCAATGCGGAGAGGAAGATGATTGGCGTCATCACTCACCCATACGGTCATTTTTTCCCCTCCTTCAAACATAGAACCCTTAATGAGCAGCGGCTTGAATTTTATTGTGCGGAACTTGCCATAGCGCGTTTTTATCGTTTCTTTTCCCATATACCGGATGTAAATATTATGCACCTCATCATCAAGAAAGAGGCTGAGATAAATTTTATCGCCTACTTTATAATTATCGAAATTGATATTTCTCGCATAATATACAGCGCTTATGACATCGTGTATACAATCAGGCGTTTTGTATACGCCCGTGGTAGTGACCACGCTTTTAGCTTCATGATTGAAGCTCGCATTTTCATATTTTTTATACCCCCCTTCATCTATATTCCTGATAAACCGGTAGGGCTTCAGATTGGTAGTATCCATATAAGTTTCATACCTGTCCCTTACCTTGAAGATCCAGTCATAAGACGAATTTGAATAGCCTTCCCCTACTGCATGGTATACGGGTTTGCCATTATAGCTTTCTACCTGCGCGCTGAAAGTAGCAGTACCTGCGTCAACGTATAGTCCTACAACGTTATAATATACTTTCAGTATAATTCTTTCCCCTGAAGAAAAGCAGGCATTTGTTACCCCGCAAAAATCACTATCCGCATTCAGGCGAATACTCATCATTATCAACACCAGCGATATGAATAATTTTAGCTTCATCTCTTCGTATTAAATTTTTTAAACCAAACTCCGGGCAATGCAGTTACAGGTACCTGCGCTAATATAAGCTATAAAATGTTTACTGACCAGTACCTACAGCAATATGGTCATCAGCGCGCCTCTCCGGTAACAACAGCAATATATATGCATAGACGAAGTACAGACATCTGTTATCCGCAAAATTCATCACTCTTAACAAAATTGTAACATGCAGTTTTTGCAATACATCCTGGTGAACAAAAGCTGCGTAAAATTTTGATACTTTTGCGGGTAGCTTCATCTTAAAATAAATTTCGCATTGCAAACTGGCCAGATCATTTTAGGCATTGACCCGGGCACACTGGTAATGGGGTACGGCATCATTTGTGTTAACGGCAGAAGCATTGAATTATTGGAAATGGATATCGTTAAGCTGTCTTCCAAAAAGAATAATTATGAAAGACTGATGATCATCCACAGCCAGGTACAATCGTTGATCGCGAAATATAAGCCTCATGAGTTTGCCATTGAAGCCCCCTTTTTTGGAAAAAACGTGCAAAGTATGCTTAAGCTTGGTAGAGCCCAGGGAGTGGCTATAGCTGTAGCCATGCAATGCGGTATTCCTGTTACGGAGTATTCCCCCAGAAAAGTAAAGCAATCTATTACCGGAAATGGAAATGCAGATAAGCTCCAGGTTTGGGAAATGCTGCGCCGCATAACTGCCATAGCCGGAGAGCCTGAATATTTTGATGCTTCCGATGCCCTGGCGGTAGCCGTATGCCATCATTTCCAGCTAAGCTCACCGCTAAAAAGCGATAAACAAATAACAGCCCTGCCGGGAAAGAAAAAATCTTCCTGGGAAAGCTTTGTGGCACAAAATCCTGATCGCGTTCTCCGGAAGTAAACGGGTAAGCCTCCGCCATCAGCTTATAAATTGGAAATGATCTTTTCCTGCGCTTTCTTCAGCGCTTCAGGCGAAAGCTTCAGCTTGGGTCGGCCGAAATTCAGATCATCTATACTATTGATCGGGATGAGATGAATGTGCGCATGCGGCACTTCAAGCCCCACTACACTTAGTCCACAGCGGTTACAGTTAAAAGATCTTTCTATGGCTTTTGCAATGGGTTGTGCAAATAATACCAGTCCGCTCAGGTAAGCGGGCGGTAAATCAAAAAGATTATCCACCTCTATTTTAGGTATTACCAGCGTATGCCCTTCAACAAGAGGAAAAATATCAAGAAAAGCATAGCAGTGTTCATTCTCCGCTATTTTATAAGAGGGGATTTCCCCGGCTATTATTTTAGAAAAAATGGTCATGGCACAAAATTATATAAAAAAAGGCTGCCCGTTCCGGGGCAGCCCTCGTGAAAAAACTTTAAAGATTAAATAGCTATATCTTCTATTTTGAACTTCAATAGGCCTGCCGGCGCTTTTACTTCAGCTATTTCTCCCACCTGTTTGCCCAGCACTCCCTGACCTATAGGCGAGGTTACTGAGATTTTGCCCATCTTCAGATCTGCTTCTTTTTCGGAGACGATCTGATAGGTAACCTTTTTGCTGGTTTTCATATTAGTGAGTGTCACTTTAGTAAGAATGCTTACTTTGCTGGTATCAATAGTATCTATTTCAATGATCCTGGCATTAGCTATATCACCTTCAAGTTTGGCGATCCTGGCTTCCAGGATCCCCTGAGCCTCTTTGGCCGCATCATATTCAGCATTTTCTTTCAAATCTCCTTTTTCGCGGGCTTCTGCAATGGCTCTTGAAGCAGCAGGTCTTTCCACGCCTTTCATGTGCTGAAGCTCGGCTTTCAACTGCTCCAAAGTTTCGAAGGTAACATAGATTACTTCACTCATGGCTTCTTCGTTTTAGATAATAAAAAATAAAAAAATAACAACGCCTCGGGGGCCACCCGAAGCGTTGCAATTAAGTATGAATACAAAGCTAATAAAAAGAAGTTAAAAAAGCGAGAAATATTGTGTGAAAAAATCAGATTTTCAATTTTTCCAGCACAATCCTGGCCATTTTATAGAAGGCCTCATGGCTATACCCTGCTATATGCGGTGTAATGATAACATTAGGCTGGCTTATCAGCCAGTGTAATTGGGCACGCTCGGTTTCATTATAGGTGTCAAGCTTCTCATTTTCCAGCACATCAAGTCCTGCCCCTGCAATTTTCCCTGATTGCAATGCCTGTATTACAGCATTTGTATCATGCACTTTTCCCCTGCAGGCATTTAAGAAATACGGCTTTCGCAGCAGGCGGTTAAAAAAGTCATCGTTTGCCATGTGAAAGGTCTCATCCGTCAGCGGCACATGCAGGCTTATCACATCTGCATACCGGGCGATCTGTTCCGGCTCAGCTTCATGTACCCTGCCTGAAGCAAAACCAGACCTGTATTTGTCGTAAGCCAGTATCTCTACGTCGAAGGAAGACAGCACTTTTGCGAAAGCGCCGCCTGCATTTCCAAAGCCTATGATGCCCACTGTTTTGCCACTCAGCTCCGTACCACGGTTAGCGTCCCGTATCCATTTGCCTTCTGCCACTTCTCGGCTGCTGCTGCAGATATTGTTCATGAGACAAAGCAATACGCCCAGCGTTTGCTCTCCTACAGCATTCCGGTTGCCTTCGGGGCTGCTTTCGCAAATTATCCCTTTGGTAGCAGCATACTCCACATCAATCAGCTCCATTCCGCTCCCCAGCCTGCCAATCCATTTCAGCGATGGCGCACGGTCTATCATCGCCCGGTCAATTTTGAGCCGCGTGGTTACAATAAGTCCTTCGGCATCTGTTATTTCTTCTCCCAGTTCCTCATAAGTGATCTGGGGACGGTAAACAACTGTATATTCTTTTTTCTCCAGGGTATCTATAAGGTATTGATGCACTTTAGCGGTCACGATCGCTTTTTTCATATAAAACGGGAATGGGTTTGTTTGATTGAATATTGTTGCTGCTGTGAATAGGCAATAGTGAATATGTGAGACGTAAGAGGTGAAAGGCTCATGTCTCACTTTTCCTGTTTGACTTTTCACTGACCCTACCCCTTATGCCTCGTACCTTAGATGCAAGGCATGCCTTGCGTCTACATTCCTGTTCATACCCCTTCTGCCTTATTCCCTGCTCCTTCCCCCACTATTACTCAACTCAACAAAATCTGCCACACTAAGCTGTTCTGCACGTTTGTCAAAAATCGGATTTTTAAGCATTGTTTCATCAAATAAATTCCTGACTGCATTTCTCAGCATCTTACGCCGCTGGTTAAACGCTGTTTTTACCAGGGTGAAGAAAAAAGCTTCATTGCCGATAGGTAACGGTTCGCCCCTGGGTATGAGCCTTATCACCGCGCTTTTTACTTTGGGCGGAGGATTAAAGCATTGTTCATGTACTTCAAAAAGATATTCCACTTCAAAATAAGCCTGTATGAGCACACTCAGAATGCCATAGGTTTTGTTGCCATGCGCGGCCGCTACCCGCTGCGCCACTTCTTTTTGGAACATACCTATTGCTGCTTCCACATCATCCTTCCATTCCAATATTTTGAAAAGGATCTGTGACGAAATATTATAAGGGAAATTGCCTATTACGGTAAAATTGCCTTCAAAAGGGCGGCTGATATCCAGAATGCTGTCGTGAATGATTTTGCCTCTGAGCGCGGGATAGGTATTTTCGAGAAAGCGCACTTTCTCTTCATCAAGCTCTACTGCTTTAAACAAGATGCGCGGGATCTCAACAAGGCGCCTGGTAAGCGCTCCTCCTCCCGGCCCTATCTCGAGCAATTGAGAGAAAGCCCGCTCCCGCAGGGCAGCGATGATCTTTGCCACTATATTTTCGTCCCGGAGGAAATGCTGCCCCAGCGATTTCTTTAATGTATACATCAGCCCGCTAAAAGTACGAAAACCTGCAACAAAACCGTACATTCGCGGACTCAACAAGGTAAATTATGTCAAATCAAAATGACAAGCCGGCTATAGGCATTTCATGCGGAGATATTAATGGCATCGGCATAGAGATCATTATAAAAACATTTTCCGACAACAGGATACTGGAGCTGTGCACCCCGGTCATTTTCGGGTCGAACAAGCTGATAAACTTTTATCGAAAAACCATGCCTGATGTCAACTTCAGCTTCCAGAACCTTAAAGATATCAACAGGATCTATCCGAAGCAGGTGAATATATACAACTGCTGGGAAGAGGAAGTGAACATTACGCCCGGGCTGATGAACGAAACCGGCGGTAAGTATGCCGTAAAATCGCTGCAGGGAGCTGTAAATGCATTAAAGGCAGGACAAATACAGGGGCTGATCACCTGTCCTATCCATAAAAAGAATGTGCAGTCTCCCGATTTTAATTTCAGCGGGCATACGCCTTTCCTGAAATCTTATTTCGGGGCTGATGATGTGCTGATGCTGATGTGCTCGGATAATATGCGGGTGGGCCTTGTTACCGAACATGTGCCTGTAAAAGATATAGCCCGGTTTATTACCAGGCAGGCAATACTCAAAAAATTACAAATACTTAAAGAAAGCCTTCAGAAGGACTTTGGGATTGACAAGCCCCGCATTGCCGTGCTTGGATTAAACCCTCATGCAGGCGATGAGGGACTGATAGGCACAGAAGAAGAAGAACAGATCAAACCCGTTATCAAAGAAGCCAGGCATAATAATATTCTTGCTTTCGGCCCTTACAGCGCCGACGCTTTTTTTGCAAGAGGCAGCCACGAAAAGTTTGATGCAGTACTGGCAATGTATCACGACCAGGGACTTATTCCTTTCAAGTCTTTATCAAAAGGGGAGGGAGTGAATTACACTGCGGGACTGTCTGCGGTGCGCACTTCTCCCGATCACGGCACTGCATTTGATATCGCCGGCAAAAATAAAGCGGATGAGTCATCCTTTCGTCAATCCATATTTACCACTATAGAGATCCTGAAGCAAAGAAGCGAGTATGCCCAAAACCGGTCTAACCCGATGAAACGGATGTCAGATGTGGTTTTAACTAATGCAGAGGATGAAAAGATAGAAGATACTACACAGAATGAGGAAGGGTAAGATACAATTGTATCCTACCCTTTAACTATCTTAAATCGTTTTATTGGTCAGGTCTTTACAGGAAGCTGTCACTTTCCCTGTACGCTTTTATTACAGCCATCTCTCCGTCCTTCCCCGGCTTTGAATTTCCATGCTCCATTCCCATAACACCTTTATAGCCGCGGCTGTGGATATATTTGAATATATTTTTATAATTGATCTCACCGGTGGTCGGTTCATTTCTGCCCGGGTTATCGCCAATCTGGAAATAAGCGATCTCATTCCACGCCAGCTCAATATGCTTTATAAGGTTGCCTTCATTTTTCTGCATGTGATATATATCGTACAATATCTTACAGCTCGGGCTGTTCACGCCCCTGCATATCTCGTAAGTCTGGGAAGAAGTGCGCAAAAAAAGATCCGGCGTATCGCTCAGGGGTTCCAGCACCATTGCTATTCCATGCGGCTCGAATATCTCGGCCCCGCGTTTCAGCGCATCTATCACATTGCCCGTTTGTATCCCGAGAGGCAGGTGACGCTCAAAATCGCCCGGCACAACAGTTACCCATTTTGCATTTACGCGTTTGGCAACCTCTACCGAGGTACGGCATCCCTTTAAAAATATATCAAGATGTTCCTGCTTTCCTGCGGCCAGTGTATTTGCACCATTACCACCCTTAGGCACTACGAATACGCCCATCATCATCCCGAGCCTTGCAAGCGTTTCGCCTATTTTGGTTTGCTGCTCTGTGCTTCTTCCCGTCATCCCGTTATCTTCTATGGCACGAAATCCCTGGTCGTACATAAATTTTATCTGATCAATAAAATCACCGCCGCCATTGTTTTTGAACATGCCATCGTGCGGGGCATAATTAAGGTTAAATGTCTTTTCAGCAGCATTACTCTTTGTTGTCTTATCAGCCCGGTTACCTGCCAATACAGAGGAGCCTACCATCGCGGAAGCGCCCGCCAGCATCCCTTTCTGTAAAAAATTCCTTCTTTGCATATAGAATATCTTTTAGCCTTTAAAGTAAAGGAAACTATTTCAAAAACGCTAAAAAAGGCAGATAATATTGTTTCTTTTCTTATCTTTCCCCCCTCAATAAAAAAGTTTTTTAGAGTGAAAAAGGCAGGACTTTCAATTTTATTTCTCCCCTTCATAACCTTTTATTCAATCGCACAGTCAGGCAACCAGCCTTTTGAAGCATACAATGAAAAAGTTCCGGGGACCCCATTTGATATCAAAATGGTTCCCATACCCGCTGGCAGCTTTCTCATGGGCAGCACTGATGCCGATGGGCAGAAAAAGCCCGATGAGACACCGGCGCGCCATGTAAAAGTAGCGGCATTCTGGATGAGCACTTACGAGGTTACTCATGATATCTTTGACGCATTTTTCAGAGATGAAGCTACTTCTGTGGGTTCGGAAGTGGATGCGGTCACCCGTCCCACTCCGCAATATATAGACCTGAGCTGGGGCATGGGAAAAACCGGCGGGTATCCTGTAAACAGCATGAGCCAGGATGCAGCGCTCATGTTTTGCCGCTGGCTGTATAAAAAGACAGGTGTGTTTTACAGGCTGCCGAGCGAGGCGGAATGGGAATATGCCTGCCGGGCGGGCGCTGCAACGATCTACCCGTTTGGGAACAACCCTCAGGATCTTGGTAAATATGCATGGTATAAAGCCAACAGCAAAAACAAATACCAGAAAGTAGGTCAAAAGCTGCCGAATGCCTGGGGGCTATATGATATGCTGGGCAATGTAGCAGAATGGACGCTTGATCAATATGATGAGAAATATTTTGAAAAGATCACCGACAATAGTGATGCAACCGTAGTGGAGCCAGGCAAGCGTTATCCGCGGAGCGTGCGTGGCGGGAGCTATTTAGATGGCCCGGAGAAGTTGCGCAGCGCAGACCGCGAGCATTCGGAGCCTTCATGGAATAAAAGAGATCCACAGATCCCACGGAGCAGGTGGTGGCTCACTGATGCTATGTTCGTAGGGTTTCGTATCATCCGCCCTTTGCAACAGCCAACTGCGGAAGAAGCCAACGCCTTCTTTGATAAGTATTTGAAAAAATGATTGCTCATATAGAATTTAATATAAAATACGGTTTATGAAAAAGCAAAATTCCAATAACAATTCATCCACAAGGAGGGAGTTTGTAAAAAACTCGTCTCTTCTTGCCGGAGGTATTTTGGCAGCGCCCTTACTTTCAAGAGCCAATTATTTTTCCGGGGCAGATGATACTATCAAAATAGCATTGATAGGCTGCGGCGGTCGCGGCACAGGGGCTGCTACCCAGGCTTTATCCACAAAACAAAATGTAAAGATCGTTGCAATGGCTGATGCCTTCCGCGACAGGCTTGATAACTCGTACAAATCACTTACTTCCGGTGAGATTGATGCCAAACGTATTGATGTGCCTGAAGAAAATAAATTCGTAGGCTTTGATGCTTATCTGAAAGCTATTCCGCTGGCAGATGTGGTGATCCTGGCTACTCCTCCCGGCTTTCGCCCCATTCATTTTGAAGAAGCTGTAAAGCAGGGCAAGCACATTTTTATGGAAAAACCTGTGGCGACAGATCCTGCAGGTGTAAAGAGAGTGCTGGCAGCAGCGGAAACAGCCAAAAAGAAAAAGCTGAATGTAGTGGTAGGGTTACAAAGACATTACCAGAACTCATACAGGGAACTGCTCAAGCGCAAAGACCTGATCGGCGATATTACATCAGCGCAGGCATGGTGGAATAATGACGGCGTGTGGGTACACCCCCGGCAACCGGGCCAGACCGAAATGGAATACCAGATGCGCAACTGGTATTATTTTGTATGGCTTTGCGGTGATCATATCAACGAACAACATATCCACAACATTGATGTGATCAACTGGTTCAAAGGCGCTTATCCTGTAAAAGCACAGGGCATGGGAGGAAGAGAAGTAAGAACAGGAAAAGACTACGGTGAAATTTTTGACCATCACTACGTGGAGTTTCACTATGCCGACGGTTCCATACTGAACAGCCAGTGCAGACACCAGCCTAAAACAATGAATAAGGTAGATGAGCTGCTCATTGGCACTAAAGGGAAAATATTTGCGGGAGATGCTAACATTGTAGATCACAAAGGGAGAGTATTATACCAGTTTGACAGGAAGACGGAAAACAATCCCTATCAAACAGAGCATGATGAGCTGTTTGAGGCTATTGCCAAAGGGCAATACAAATTTGATAATGCGGAGTATGGCGCCAAAAGCACCATGACAGCTATCCTGGGACGTATGGCTACCTACAGCGGGCAGGTAATTGAATGGGATAAGGCACTTAATTCGGGGCTGGATCTTCACCCTAAGGAATATGACTTTGCCGCCATGCCCCCTGTTCTGCCCAACAGTGATGGCTTCTACCCGGTGGCAGTTCCCGGTGTTACCAGCTATGCATAGGATATGGCCATCTATTAATTGTTTCAAAAAAGCGCTTTGCAGAAGCGCTTTTTTTATTGATATATATCAACAAAAAAAACACAATAATTTTTCGCGTTTGAGAAAGCATCTTCTATTTTTGTCAAACAAATCCGCACTACCAGATATTTCACCATCTTTTTCAGTGCAACTCCTACATAAAGCCTTTTTTAAATCCTGAAGCGGCAAACCGAGCATCTGATATAACCATTCTTTCAACCGTAGACACATTTCCAATTCCTGTAGTAAATCTACCTTGGCATTTTGCGTGGCATTTTTAATAGTTCGACAAAAGACATCCCGGTTTTGTTTTGTGCAGCAGCACAGTTTCATACACCTCTAAAATTGAAAAAATGAAAAAGTTGATCGCATTGATTTACATAGCAGCCGCTACTATTCTCTTTGGGTATGCAAAAGCCGAAGAAGTAAAACAGGCGCCGGTAACCATCATTGCCACTCAGCATAGCAATAGAATTTTTGAAGCGCTGAGCGTAAAAATCATCAATAATAAAGCAGAGGTAAGCTGGAGCACAGCGAATGAGCACAACAACAAACAATTTGAAATCCAGCGGAGCACCAGGGGAGAAGCCTTTAAGACCATTGCCATATTTTTTACACTTGAAGACAGCTTCAAAACAAAAGATTATAAATTCAAAGATGAGCTGAAAGGTGTTGAAGGCGGAAAATTAAGCTACAGGATAAAGCAGGTAGATCTGAACAACAAATGTGCATACAGCAAAATAATTGACGTAACGATTTGACATTAAGCTACCTGTAACCAAAAAAGATCTTATTAAAGTTTATATAGAGGTTGTGAATTCCTAATCGGAAAAAGGCCCCTTGTCTAAGGGGCCTTTCATTAAATTAAAATTATTCCATCCCCTTAAATAGTAATAACTTTAAGACACCATCCATCTCCGGATACTATTTAATTTCCTTTGCCAAAAACCGGTAATTAATTCGAACATAGTCATTGTCCGTACCCGACCAATCAACAAAAACACGAGACAATGAAAAGTATTATCGGTACCATCAGCGCTGTTGCCCTCATTTCCGTATGGGCAATAGCAACACCCTGCGCTTCCTTTGCAGGCGGAGGAAGAGAAAAGAAAACGAATACGAATACTGTATCCACAGAAGATTCTGTTGCTGCAGTAGAGATTATCTCATTCACAGGTCAGTCTGCAGCCAACCGCATAGACCTTGCCTGTAAGGTAAAAAGCAACTGCTGCTACAATATTATAGTAGAACGCAGCAGGAATGGGAAACGTTTTAATCCCATCGGTGTTTTTTCTGACAATAAAATACTTGCAGAATATACCCTGTCGGATGAATCACCATTGCATAACACCAATTTTTATCGTTTGAAAATAATTGACAGCAGGGGCAACATCAGTTATTCCAAGCTGATGGTGGTGCAATTATATGATACCGAAGCACTGTCAATGGTAAGCGTAACGCCTAATACGCTGCTTAATAATCTTCATATTAATATTCAGCTCAAAAACAGAGCGGTCATCGTTATGAAAATTACAGATGAGAATGGACGGGAGATCTTTAAAAAGAAGAAAACAGGTAATGAAGGTTTTAACAGTTTCGAACTGGAAGGAACAGGCAGTATGAAACCTGGCAATTATTCTTTGGAAGTGCTCGTAAACAGCTCGGATTTACTATCAATGCCTCTGATCAAGAGCTGATCTGGTCTCAGGCAATAACCTTACCCCCGTTTTCCCAAATATCCCAAAGCGCAGACTATCCTCTGCGCTATTTTTTTACGAAGGTAATCCCGTTCGGCAGGAAAAATTGATATTTCCTGATAATGTCATAATCGCCGAAATGTTTGAAAATTCTCCTTCTCTAAGATGGGGCTGACCTAAAGTTCATTAAGCCGTGCCCTTGCCGAATAGCATTACCTGACGATGAAGGGAGTGACACAACAGGCGATGATAGTAGTACTGCAGCCGGCTACATAATAACTCATACCTAAATCCCTTCTATCGTTACATTCTTATCAATCTTTGCTATCAGCCCCTGTAAAACTTTGCCCGGGCCAACCTCGGTAAAGATGGTTGCGCCATCGGCTATCATCTGTTGTACGCTCTGTGTCCATTTAACGGCGCCGGTCAACTGATCAATGATATTTTTTTTGATAGTGGCAGGGTCCGTTACTGCAGAAGCAGTAAAATTCTGGTATACCGGGCAGGAAGGTGTATTAAAAACCGTTGCCTCAACGGCTGCGGCCAGCTCTACTTTAGCCGGCGCCATCAACGGAGAGTGAAAGGCGCCGCCGACAGGTAAAGCCAATGCTCTTTTGGCGCCGGCCTCTTTCATACGTTGAATGGCGATTTCAATGCCTTTGATTGAACCGCTGATCACTAATTGTCCCGGGCAGTTATAATTGGCAGGCACCACTACTTCCCCGGTTTCTTCCTGTATCGCAGCGCATACCTCTTCTACTTTAGCATCGCCGAGGGCAAGCACCGCCGCCATAGAGGACGGATTTGATTCGCATGCTTTTTGCATGGCATTGGCTCTCACCATCACTAATCGCAATCCGTCTTCAAAAGACAATGTACCATTAGCCACCAGTGCCGAAAATTCTCCCAAAGAATGACCCGCCACCATATCAGGCTTAACATCATTCAATGTTCTATATAAAATAACGGAATGTAAAAAAATTGCAGGTTGTGTAACCTTTGTCTGTTTAAGATCATCTTCTGTCCCATTAAACATAATATCCGAAATGCGAAAGCCGGCTATAGCATCGGCCTGCTCAAACATATCTTTCGCCAAAGGGTTGCTGTCGAAAAGCGCTTTTCCCATCCCGGGAAATTGTGAACCCTGACCTGGAAATACAAATGCGTGCTTCATTGTTTATTTACTTATACCGGCAAATATAACACGTGCGGGGCTAATTGTGATGGATTGCACCGTTCTATCCCGGAGATGAATGGTGAATCAATGTCGTTTCCTTAAGCCTTGGGATAGATGAACGGTGAATAGGCAATCGTCAATAGTGAGAGCATGATAGCTGACCCCTCACTCCTTATACCTCTTCTTCGTCAGATACTTCCGCACCGGCTCGTCATACCATTTCATTACGATATAGGCAAAACCTGTCAACAGTAATACTGCCGGGATTATGATCAGGAAGAGCTGACCTGTACCAGGTTTATAACTATTATAATAATTACCCCATATCCACATAACAGCGTAGTGTGTCATATACAACGGGTAAGATATCTTTCCTGAAAACACACAGATATTACGCAGCCGGAAGCTCAGTTGCGCTCCCGCCCCTAATGACA
Organism: uncultured Terrimonas sp.; assembly: GCA_964461595.1. Taxonomy (GTDB): domain Bacteria; phylum Bacteroidota; class Bacteroidia; order Chitinophagales; family Chitinophagaceae; genus Agriterribacter. The sequence continues at coordinate 12,579 of CAYWVB010000048.1, forward strand.
CCATCAATGGGAAATAGAGCAGCACCACGAGCGCCTCGATCAGCCAGTTAAAAGAAACCCAGGGCATAATAAAAGGCAATGCCAGCAATACCGTCATTGATAAGAATCCCAGCTTCGTTTTGATAATAAGCCCCATACGGTATACCAGCATCCCTGCGGAGAAAGAATAAGCGACACGGACGCCGCCATCCCAAAAGCTATCCTTTCCCCATCCTCCCATCAGGTTGCCTGCACGATACCCTGTATAGCAAAGCAATGCCGCCGCCATCAGCAGCAACAGGAACATGAGGCGTTTGCTCATCTTAGACAGTACTAAAGCATAGGCAATGTTGGCCACATATTCCCAAAACAGTGACCATGCAGGAGCATTGAATCCAAACAGGTTAAAATAACGGTCCGGCATAACCGGGAAAGGGATCAGTAAAAGAGAAGCCAGGCATAAAAGCACGATCCTTCCGGCGCTGTAGGTGCCTGCCTGTCCGCCAAAGGGATCAAAGAAGAATGCCAGCAACCCCAGTACAGTACCCAATACTACCAGGGGGTGCAACCGTATCAGCCTTGATTTAAAAAACTCCCATGCGCCTATCTTCTTTATCCTGTTGTCATAAGCATAGGCAATAACAAAACCAGAAAGACAAAAAAAGAAATCTACTGCCAGGAAACCATGCCCGATAAAGTTTTTACTGTAATCGGTATACACTATTTCCATAAAATGGAAAATTACTACAGATAACGCTGCCACTCCTCTTAATCCATCAAGGATCTCAAAATGTTGCCTGGTTTCTAAAATGCCATTCCCTTTTTTTTGCATATTCATAGTTATCAATAATAGCTTATCATAATGCGCTGACCGCAATAGCCGCCAAAGATAACAAGGCTGCAGCGGCATACCGTTTATCTTTTAAGGAAATTATCTTTCCGGTTGGGCGCATTTCAATTAGTTGGGCCGGTGCGCCTGCAAAACATGTGATACGCAAAGGTCTCACGTGCCATCGCCGGAAAGTGCGAAAATTTGAAATCTGTCGCTTTCAGTTTCCGGTTTTGTGATGGGAAATATCTATTTTTACATTTTACTTAAGGAAATGGTGTCTTCCTAATTGAACCGCCCATACTTTTTGGGCTGATGGCGCCTGCAGGTTATTACGATATTGTATTAACATAGAGTTATAATTTGTAGGAATGCAAAAGCCGAAAACTTCTTTTGAACATTTTTTTATTGTTTCCTATCTCCTTAAATGGACTGTATTAGTATTACCGGTATCTGTTGCCGTGGGTTCGCTTGTAGCGCTTTTTTTATGGCTGCTGGAGAAAGCCATTGATGTCAGGTTCGCTTATCCCTGGCTGTTGTTCCTGTTGCCTCTGGCGGGGGTATTGATTTATTTTTTATATAAAGTCTCAGGTAAAAATGCAGAGGGAGGCAATAATCTTATCATGGATGAAATTCATGAGCCCGGCGGCGGTGTACCATTCAGGATGGCGCCGCTGGTATTGCTCACCACCGTTATTACGCACCTGTTTGGCGGCTCTGCCGGCAGGGAAGGTACGGCAGTGCAGATTGGCGGCAGCATTGCCCAGTTCTTTGCCAAAAAGCTTAATTTGTCCAAAGAAGATATCCGGACGCTGCTCATGACCGGTATAGCCGCAGGGTTCGGCGCAGTATTCGGCACACCCATCACCGGAGCCATTTTTGCATTGGAAGTGCTGGCGCTGGGCAGGATAAAGCACGATGCACTGATGCCCTGTTTTATTGCCAGTGTGCTGGCAGATATCGTATGTGCTGCGTGGGGCATTCACCACACCCGGTATCATATTGATTTTACCGAAACAGGCACTGTATTTCTGCGCTTTTTTCATTTCAACTTTTTTTTACTCATTACGGTGATCATAGCCGGGGTGACATTCGGGCTGGCAGGGTATCTGTTTGCTGAAATTTCTCATACTATAAAAAATTACTGTAACAGGTGGATCCGGATCAAATGGCTGATCCCTGCCATTGGCGGGATTGTGATCATAGCATTTACCTACATACTTGGCACACAGGATTATTTAAGCCTGGGCGTAACCAGTCCTGATCCGAAAGCAGTTTCGATTGTATCCTGCTTCAGGGAAGGAGGGGCTACTTATTTCAGCTGGCTGTGGAAGCTGCTGTTTACTGCTGTTACATTGGGAACAGGCTTTAAAGGCGGCGAGGTAACCCCCTTGTTTTTTATTGGTGCAGCGCTTGGAAATACCATTGCGACCCTGAGCGGCGCTCCCGTTGACCTGATGGCAGCGCTGGGCTTTATTGCTGTGTTTTCCGGGGCTACCAATACGCCCATCGCCTGCACATTCATGGGTATTGAGCTCTTTGGTGCAGATAATGTGCTATATTATGCAGTGGCGTGCTTTACCGCTTATTATTTCAGCGGGCACTCGGGCATTTATCATGCACAGCGGATCGGTGTTTCCAAAGTAAATGCATTAAATCATCATACCAATGAAACCCTGCATGAGGTAAGACAGGAACGTATCAAAAAACAAGCCCCCGGAAAAGAATACTGAAAGCATGGTTGAAGAAAACAGTAAAGCATTAAAAGAAAAAATGAGGGAGACGAGATTGATCCGGGCAGAAAATATAATATGTAATACAGACGCCCGGAGCTCTTATTACTTATCACTTTTCTCTCCTAAGAAGCCTGCCTGTGCTCATTCATTCCGTGATGGGTATACTGCACGATCTTTTTGTGCAGCTCTTCGGGCTTGAATGGTTTAGGTACATAATCATTGAATCCTTTGTTCAGAAGATCCTCCCGCATGTTTTCGTAAGTGGCTGCGGTAAATGCAATGATCGGGATCCCGGGGTGCGTTTTTCGCAGGGTGGCTACTGTTTGCGCCCCATCCATTTCAGGCATCTCCAGGTCAATCAGTAAAATATCAGGTTTGTTTTGATAAAAAAGCTCTACGGCTTTTACGCCGTTTTCAGCTTCCAGTATATTGAGGTTCCATTTTTGTAAAAACCTTTTCGCTACGATCATATTAATAGGATTGTCTTCAGCCAGTAATACCGTTATGCCTTCAAGGCTGCTCAACCCTTTCATCCTGTCTTCATCTACATATGACTTTTGTTGTTTTGTGATCTTGAAATTGATACTGAAGTAAAATGTGCTCCCCTTGTTGATCTCGCTGTCTGCTTTGAGATTACCTCCCATTTGGGCAATGATCTTTTTGCTGATGGCAAGCCCGAGGCCGGTACCTCCGAACTTCCTGGTAGTTTCTATGTCTGCCTGGGTAAAGCTGTCAAATATCTGCCTTATCTTGTTTTGCGGGATGCCAATGCCTGTATCTGAAATGGCAAAGTATATGTCGGCGCTATGGCTCTTCCTGTTTTGTACTTTCACCTCAATACATATCGTGCCGTGCTCTGTGAATTTGATAGCATTGGAAACAAGATTGTTCATCACCTGGTTCAGGCGCGTTTCGTCTCCAAATACTTCCATATCGGCATTGTTGTCAATATCTATTTTAAAAGCCAGGTTTTTGGATTCAATGGCAGAGGTGAAGGATGCTACTACTTTCTGAAGCAATGATCTCAGATTGAAAGGCGTATTTTCCAACTGCATCTTCCCTGCTTCTATCTTACTGAAGTCAAGAATATCATTTACCAGTTGCATCATGTGCTCTGAAGAATGCTTTAGTACTTCAAAGCTTTGACGCTGGGACGGCAGGTATTCTTCCTGCAATATAATGTTGGTGGTGCCGATAATAGCATTAAGAGGTGTTCTCAGCTCATGGCTCATGTTCGAGAGGAAGCGGGATTTTACCTGGGCAGCTTTTTCTGCTTTTTCCTTTGCCTTAAGAATTTCAAATTCTGCTATTTTTATTTCCGTAATATCAAGAATGCTTATTTTACAGTAGCTGATCTCACTGTGGGCAAAAGGAACAATATTTACATAAGCAAAGAACGGAGAATTGTCATTCCTGGAGAAATCCATATTCCCGTACCATGGTGATTTTTGGGTAAATGACTGCTTGCCCTGAACAATGATATGCTCTTCCATCTTTTCGCCCAGAAACTGCTTGACGCTTTTATTAAGAATATCATCTTTCCCGCGGAAACTGAAGATTTCAAGCGCTCTTCTATTGCAGTCAGTAATGCGAAGGCTGCTGATCTCTACGATGAACACCGCATCGAGAGAAGTGTCGTACATAGTATCCTTAAACCTTTTTTCATCTAATATTTTTTCTTCATTGTCTTCCAGCGTCTTCAATATATAATAGGTGAAAAGCGCTGTTGCCACAAGGGAAAGGCTGAGGTTGGAACTGAAAAGCCCGCTGTATTGCTCAGCGCTGATGGTTTGAACAGTGCTTACATACGGCGCCAGGATAAATATAAATGCTGCGGTAATAAAAGTCACCACCGATGTAAGGATCAGCTCTTCATGGTTTTTCCTGATATCAATCACGAATATTAATGCCAGGAGAAAAGGAAAATAATACATGTGCTCCCCGGCGCGGAGGCCTTCTGCATAGCTGATGGCAAACAGGTAGAGATTGATGGTAACTATGCCAAGCCCTTTCGCAAAATTCTTTCTGCCATCCTTGGTAAGGAAAAAAGCGGCCACCAGCAGCAAAATGGTAGTAAGATTGATCAGGAGGCTTATATATAGCAGGTGAAACAGGTTGATAAGCACCGAGATCAGGTTTACCCCAATCCCAAATAATATAAAAATGATCAGTCTTTGTACATTCCTGTTTTCCTCACGACTTTTGGAGGGGTCAATACCACTGTTCAAAATACTGTAACAAAAAGATACTAATTTATCTAAGGCGTTCGTTTTCATAACCTGGAATGATGGTTTTGTCACGTAGATTATCCACTACATTAAGGATTAACGCCTTTGCTTATTACAAATTGTGATATGTATAACGAAGAACAGAAAATATTCTTTAGGTTCTCTCCGGAGCTGGATGTTGATTTTTTGCAGGAGCTTTATGGAGACGACTTTCAGCAGGCAGAAATGGTATTTGAATCTTCTGCGCAACAACTGAGAACTGAGCTCTCTCTTGCAGAAGCCAGGTTCCACGATGGTGATATCCCGGGGCTTAAAAAAGCGGTACATAAGATAAAACCGTTATTTGGATATATAGGTTTGAATAAAATAATGTCTGAGTTTGCAGCGTTTGAGCAGGAGTGTGCGCAGGCAAATGAACCGGCATCAGTGGAACCAGACTTTCAGCGTATCAGGATGATTGCGGCAGAAGCTTTGCAGAAAGCGGATAATGAAATAAAGCGATTGAAACAACACAATACCCAATATCTATGAAAATTCAGAGCATTATTGTTGAAGACCTGCAGGTAGCTGCAGATTTTCTAAAAAGATTTTGCGAAAAATGCGGTGTAGTAGACGTAATGCATCATTTTTTAAATGCTGAAGATGCGCTTCATTATCTGAAGGATAATGTGGTTGATCTTATCTTCCTGGATGTTGAAATGCCCGGTGTGAGCGGATTTGAGCTGCTTGATCAATTGGTATATACTCCGCAGGTGATATTGACTACTTCTAAAACCGAATATGCTTATAATGCCTTTCAATACAACGTTACCGATTATCTCAAAAAGCCGTTCACTTACCAGCGTTTTCTCGAAGCGATCCAGAAAGTTAGCAAGAAATCAGAACAGGAAAACGGCAATGCTGAGCAGGATCACCTGTTTATAAAATCTGACGGCAAGCTGATACGCCTGCACAATGATGATATCCTGTTTATTGAAAGCATGGGTGACTATGTAAAATTTATTACTCCCTCAAAGAAATATATTACCCACAATACGATTAAAAACCTGGAGACCAAGGTAAATCCACAGGTATTCATGAAAGTACATCGTTCGTATATCGTGAATTTTACCAAGATCAATGATATACAGGAGAATGTTTTGTTTATCAATGGTAATATGATACCTATCAGCAAGACGCATAAATCAGGCGTAATGCAGAAGATCAATATCATTTAGTACGGGTCAATTCACCTCTCACCTCTCACAATTCACGTTTCCCCCACGCTCTTCGCCCCGGTGCATCTCCCCGGAGTTATCATATGTTAATTGTTGCCGCAATTGCTGCGATTGTAATATTTCACTTTATCTAAGATTTTCTCTCAAAGATCGAAGCTATGCTGCTTCCTGTCGAATTAAATTTCAGGACTGGTGTTTGCTTTGCATCTTTGTATTGCAATCACGACACACAATATCCTCCGGAAATAGCCCACAATATCCTCTACAGATCCTCATCCATGAAAAAGCACCTAACCTGGAAACCGTCCGATACCTGAAAAACAAATTATCCACTCCTCTGAAAGCCATTATCCCGATTTCCAATCCTTTGAAAGCCTGTTAATGATATTAAAGTATTTGTTTGCTGTAATATCGCTACCTCTGACCTTTAACGAAGGTGCTAAAAAAATTTACCGTACCATAAGGTACGGTTTTTTTTATTGGAAACCCTGCAGCTAAAAAACAGGGGTTTATCCTATGTTTTGCTGCCGGGCGGCCCGGCTGATTATATATGTCCCTCTTAAATAAATTGATTCTACTGATGCTGCTGTAACTTTGCAAATAACTTTGCCATAACAAGTCGGGGCGAACTTCCCTGCTAAATAAAATATAGTAAAACAGCGCAATTATGGAATACAGACAATTAGGTGCATCAGGATTATTTGTTCCTGTGCTTGGTTTCGGGACTGCAACTTTTGGAGGAGGCTCTCCTTTCTTTAAGGCTTGGGGAAGCACTCAGGCAGATGAAGCAACAAGGCTGGTTAATCTTTGTCTTGATGCGGGCGTTAATTTTTTTGATACAGCAGATACTTATTCGCAAGGTTTATCGGAGGAGATTTTGGGCAAGGCGTTAAAGGGGCTCAGGGATAAAGCGCTGATCTCCACGAAAGCCACCTTCCGGTTTGGTGAGCCTCCAAATAACCTGGGAGCTTCACGCTACCGCCTTATGCGGCAGGTAGAAGGAAGCCTGAAAAGATTGAATACAGACTATATTGATATCTACCACATGCATGGTTTTGACGGTAATACTCCTGTTGAGGAAACTTTACGTGCCCTTGATGATCTTGTGCAATCCGGGAAAGTGCGGTATATAGCTGCTTCCAATTTTTCGGGATGGCATTTGATGAAGTCGCTGGCAGTTGCGGATAAATTCGGATGGAACAGGTATGTTGCCCACCAGGTATATTATTCGCTGGCCAACAGGGAATATGAATGGGAACTGATGCCTCTGGGCATTGATCAGGGAGTGGGCGCCCTGATATGGAGCCCACTGGCGGCAGGTAAGCTTTCAGGAAAATACAGGCGCAACAGCCCGATGCCGAAAGATGCAAGAGTAGCGCAGGGAGGAAGCCCGGTGCCCCCGTTTGTAATACCCGACGAGAGGTTGTATGCTATTGTTGATGCGCTGGATGGAATTGCTGAAGAAACAGGAAAAACAGTAGCGCAGGTGTCGTTGAACTGGTTATTGCAACGCCCGACAGTTTCCAGTATCATCATTGGAGCGCGTAATGAAGAACAATTGCAACAAAACTTTGGGGCAGTGGGATGGAGCTTAACCGTTGATCAGCTAAAACGCCTCGACGAAGCAAGTGAATCGCCGGCTGTTTACCCTTACTGGCACCAGCGGCAAAACCTGCTGTTGAACCCAATACCAAAGTTTTATTGATTATAATAGGTTGTATTATCGTCAGAAGTAAGAAGAGAGAAATGGAACGTAGTTCTCACGTTTCACTTCTCTCTTCTCCAAATAATACTGCATACTATGATTGACTTGTTACTAACTTAATAGATTCAGAATTGACGCAGTACCGTAACCCGCCGGGAGGAGGTCCGTCGGGGAAGACATGCCCGAGATGGCAATCGCAGGCATTGCACATTACTTCTACCCGCATCATACCATACGACTCGTCAATGTCGTATTTAATCGCATTTTCTTTGATGGGTTGAGTAAAGCTTGGCCATCCTGTGCCGGAATCAAACTTGATGGTGGAATCGAACAGCGGTGTGCCACAACAAATGCAGGAATATATTCCCGGGTCGTACCGGTGGCACAGCTCACCACTGAAACTGGGCTCTGTACCTTTTTTGCGCGCTATCCGGAATTGTTCAGGTGTCAATACCGCTTTCCATTCCGCCTCTGTTTTTTCCACTCTTACGTCCGGAACGGGATTACCGTTTTTTGCAAAATTCACAACGTTCGTCCAGTTAAGCATACCAAATGATTTTAGAATGCAAAGTTACTTATATTATGCTATGTGCTATCAGCGGTCAGGCATCGGCTTTAGGCTTACTGCTGATCGCTGACCCCTTACCGCCCTGCGTTCACCATCCATTCAGCTCCTCCATAGTAAAGGGCTTCTGGCGGCCGTTAAATTTTTGCTTCACTTTTATTACTTCCCCTGCAGACACCGCATCTGCCTTATTGCTCCAGTTTTTCCGGATAAAGCTCAGCACCTGCGCAATATCTTCTTCATTGAGCTCATCATTGCTGATCATACCCGGCATCTCGCCGCTGATCTCCGGAGCCTTATAAATTTTATTATTTACCGTAACAGGTCCCGTTAATCCGTAGAGAGCAATCGCTATCAGCTTTCGTTTGTCGCCCAATACCCACGAGGATTGATTTAAGGGAGGGGCAAGCGATGGCAGCCCATTACCATCGTCGCCATGGCATGTCTTACAAATATTTTGAAATACCTGCACTCCCTTGGGAAATTGTTTTTTCAGCAGGCTGATATTTTTATTGAGTTCATTCTTTTTAATGTCAGCAAATATTTTTTCAAACCGCCTGTTAATAACAAGATTGGTGTCAGGTGCAATAGCCTGTATTTTTTTATAAAAAATATTTTCCTTCTTTTCAATATTGCTTATGAGCGCATCTGCTATATAGCGGTTGCCGGGATATTTCCTGGCAATCGCCATCCATAATTCATCTGCCACTGGCTGGTTGAAAGCGCTGATACAATGCAGTTGGAATGCAATATACGGCGCTGTTAAAGTATCATTGTCTGTTATCATCTGCTGCATTGCAGCAGCGAATTGCTTGTAATTGTTGGCGTTAACAACGGAAGACGCTGCAGCAAGCGCTTCTGCACGCACTTTCCAGTCAGCATGTTTGAGCAGTATCATCACATCTTCAAATTGCAAAACACCAAGTCCTTCAAGGGTCCACAAAGAATGAGTGATCGTAACGGGGTCATCAGATTCCTGTAAGTTCTTTCTTAATTCAGGCGCAACGGAGACATATTTCCCGTCTACCAACATTTGCTGAGCCTTATCTCTTACCCAGCCGTTCCCATACCCGAGCAGGTGAACCAGCTCCGCAGGGTCATGTGGCATCAGCACAGGCTTAGCTGTTTTTCCTGTGGGCACCACTTTATATATACGCCCGCAGTTCAGCGGTTTTGAAAGCGCTCTTTTGAGGATCTCCTTTTTCAGGTAGTCGGTGAGGTAAGTGCGGTGCTGTATGATGCCTCTGTACATATCCACCACATACATCGCTCCGTCGGGACCATCATATAAGCTCACCGGTCGGAAACGCTCATCAATGCTTGCGAGGAACTCTCTGCCAGAATACGCTTGTTTTCCTTCGGTAATATATCCCTCTTCTTCCAGTATATTTCTTTTGATCAGGTTGGCGGAGGGTTCGGCAACAAACACATTTTCATGATATGCTTTGCCAAACAAACCACCGCGGTAAACGAGCGGACCGCAGGCCGCGGTAAAATTCACGAGGCGGGAGCTGTCATTCAGTATCTTTTCCATATATCCCCTGTTCACGCCGGTGGTAGGGCGAATGGGGTATACTCTGTTGTCTTTAACGATGTCAATATTATAACCGGAAACACCGCGCTGGTTTTCATTGCCGGAGCCGAGCGCCGGTAAGAAATAATCGCCGATCAGGTTTTGAGAGTTATTGTTATAATATAATCTTCCGAAATCATCCTGCGAAATTCCCCATTGCCCGCGCAAATGCGTTCTTTCCACCAGCCATTGGTTTCCTTTTTTGCGGTAGCGTTTGGTGGAGTTGGCATTGTATATCCAGTTGTCCATACCGCGCAGCAGCCCGTTGGGCTGATGCTCTACATTACCCCCCACAGCATACGCTGAATCAACAAGTATCTTTTTGCCGCTCCGGTCATTATTAATTTCCACATACCACAGCTTTGGAGGTTCGGCTACAAGCAGGCCGTTCTCTACGAGGCATAATGCTCTCGGCAAAACAAGAGAATCCAAAAACACTTTCCTGTCGTCCATTATACCATCGCCGTTCTTATCCTCAAGAATAATGACTTTTCCATCCGGGACATTTTCACCATGCCCCGCCGTATCCGGCATATATCCCTGCATCTCCAGCACCCATATACGTCCCCTGTCATCAAAGTTTAAGGCTACTGGAGCACGGATAAGTGGTTCTGAAGCAACGGGCTTTACTTCGAATCCGTTTTCTGCTTTCATGGCTGAAATTGATTCCCGGGGGGATAATACCGGCGCCTCCGCTATGATTTTCTTTTGAGTAGCTTCATCTATTGCCAGTCCGTTGGCGGGAGAGGTTCTGTTGCTGCCGCAACCTGTGGAAAAGAAGAAGGTTGCTGCCATCGTGAAAAAATAAATTATCTTTTTTATCATTACTGTTAAGTACTTTCTTTTGGGATTAATAAAGCAAGCCACTACGGTTAAAAAGTGAGCGACAAATATAATGTACAGTAAGGCTTTGCAATGTTAGTAATGGTTAATTATTCAGCCTGTATGGCCATAATATCATTAGCTACCCGTTAACAAAAACATTCTCCCGTTGGCAACTGCGGGAGAATGTTTGATATATCTTATCTGCTAATGATGATTTTCGGAGCGCTATACCTCGTTGGGGACTACATAAGGAGGTCTGTATACCCTGGTAAGCAATTCATCAGCCTCGGGATCATCAGCAAATTTTTCCCTGTCCATATTGCCGCCCATGAACTTTAATCCCCTGTCGAGACGGTAAGAAATATTTGCCAGCAGGGGTAAGGAGGAGGAAAAGAATCCTTCATTGATATCGCAATGCAGGAGGTCGTTATTATCGCCACGGATAGCATCCAGGAAGTTGGCATAATGTTCTGTCCCGCCGGGCGGTGTGCGGGGGTCAACTATCTTGTCGCTTTTGCCTTTTGAGCTTGCGAAAGGTTCATTTTCCCTTTTGCGGAACGCTTTCCAGGTGCTGCCTTCGATTTCCATATAACCCTCCGTGCCATAAAAGATATTGCCTATGCGGATATCAAGCGATGACTCGGCATTAGAGTATCTTCCGCGGGTTTCAAATTCCAGCGTGGTGCCGTCTTTGTATTTGAAAATGGAAGTCTGTGTGTTAGGCGTTTCCTGAGCACATTCTTTGGGGTCAATACCGTATAGTCCGCCGCTGGAGAAGACAGAGACCGGGTGCTCATTTTTGTTGAGTCCCCATCGTGCAATATCAAACTGGTGGGGGCCCTGGTTGCCGGTATCTCCGTTGCCGGTATCCCAGAACCAGTGCCAGTTATAATGCCCTTTCTTTTCGTTGTAAGGGCGCCATGTAGCCGGTCCGAGCCAGCGGTCGTAATGTAATGTCGGAGGCGGCGCGCTGTCGGGTGATATACCGAAAGAATCACGTGGCTTGATGCATAACCCTCTTGCCATAAATACATCGCCTATGCCGCCATCATGCAGGAACCTGATCGCTTCCATTACGTTGGCTATAGACCGGTTCTGGAATCCCACCTGTACGCGGCGGTTGTACTTGCGGGCTGCTTCAATCATTTTGCGTCCTTCCCACACATCGTGTGAAGCCGGTTTTTCAATATATACATGCTTACCTGCCTGGCAGGCCCATATAGTGCCCAGCGCGTGCCAGTGGTTGGGAATAGCCATGGATACAGCATCAATTTCTTTGTCGTCAAATACTTTTCGCATATCCCATTCCGTGAGCGGCTTCTCCCCGGTTTTGTCTACTACTGTTTTTACTCTTGAGTCAAACCATTGCTCATCGGCATCGCAAAGCGTTTTCAGCTTTACATTACGGCTTGATTTTAGTGCGCACCAACTATTGATATGCGTTTGTCCCTGGCCGTGGATACCAACAACAGCAATGTTAATACGGTCATTGGCGCCCTTAATGGCGGCGTAGGATTTAGCGCTGAATCCCATCCCTCCGATGGCAATTCCCGCACCTGCAAGCGCAGACTGCCTGATAAATGTCCTGCGCGAGTTATTTTTTTCTTCCATACTGTTTATTTTTTCTTTAGTGGTTGAAAAAGGTGAATATATTGTGAGGTTATATGTGCATTAGCTTTTCTGCCCTGTCATTTTTTTGAATACGTCGAGTTGTTCTTTCATTGCGCTGATCCTGTCGGCAGGTTCAGTTCTTGCTTCAAGTAATATCCAGCTTTTGTAATGCATGCCCCTGAACAGATCCATCAGTTGCTGGTAAGGGTAGTCGCCGATATTCAGCTCGCGTACATGCACCGAGTCTCCGAACCATTTTTTAACCGAATTGAAATTGGCTTCCAGTCCGGGCGGGAGCAGATCTTCAGGATTGCAGTTCCAGCACATTTTTACATTGGGCTCAGTTACCTGTTCAAATATGGCTTTCATATTGGGTATTTCCTGTGTGAGATGGCCATGCACTTCCACTCTCACCAGTTGACCGAGGTCACGGGCGAATTTGCCTACTTCATTAAAAGAAGCTGCTATCTGTGCGATCGTTTTTTCTTTGGGAACAGAAGCGGGAAGGTCATTGGGTTTTATTTTGATACCGCTTGCGCCAATGTCTTTGCAGAGCTGCGTATATATTTTTGTCTGCTCTATATTTTTGCGGACTTCTGCCGGATCGGGGCTGTGGTACTCAAAGTTGGAGCCATACCCGATGCAGGTTACCGGGCTGTCTGCAAACCTTTTTTTTACTTCTATGCGCTGTTGTTTAGTGAGATTGCTTTCTACTTTATGTGCATGTTGTGTGCGCAGCTCCACGCCCAGCAAGCCCGTTTTTTCGCAGTTGGCGATCAGGGTGGGGAGATCCCAGTCCCGGCCCCACTGGTAGGTTACGAGCCCGAATTTCATATTACCGGTTGCAGGATAAAAACCGCTCAATGCGCCCGAAGCTGCAATGCCTGCACCTGCAGTGGCGGCCTGGCAAATAAAATCGCGACGAGATAGCTTTTTCATTTCAATCGTTTACTGATTTTCTTACAGTAGGTTAATGAGAAAAAAGATCCGATATTATACTATAACAGTATGTAGCATTTTGAAAGTTATCACATTATTTGGATTTGCTTCAATGAATTTTAATCCTCCCGTATAAATAAAAGAGCTTTTGATTTTACATGCGCCGGGCGCGGCTAGCAGAGGAAAAACCCGCCAGACCATAATAAGCCGGCTTTATTTTTTAGCGCTGCTCAGTTGCTGTGGGCAGCCTGTTTACCGGGACAATGCCTGCTCCAGATCTTTAATGATATCAGTGATATGCTCCAGCCCCACACTCATCCTGATCAGTCCGTCGGTAATACCGGCAGCGCTCCTGTCTTCACGCGACATGCCGGAATGTGACATAGAAGCCGGATGTGATATAAGCGTATCAACGGTACCCAGGGAAACTGCTCTTACGCACATAGCCAGGCGGTCAATGAACTTTTTACCCCCTTCAAATCCTTCTTTCAGCTCAAAACTCAGTACGGCTCCCGGATAGCGCATCTGCTTTTCAGAGATTTCGTGATCGGGGTGGGAGGGAAGCCCGTTGTAATTCACCCTGGCAACAGCTTCGTGATTTTCAAGAAATTTTGCTACTTCCAGCGCATTGCTGCAATGCTGTTTCATACGCAGCTCAAGTGTTTTTATTCCCTGTATCAGCAGGAAGGCATCGAACGGATTGCTGTTGGCGCCAAGCAGCTTCACCGTCCTGTTGCCTTGTTTATTCATAAAATCAACATCTTTACCTACCAGCACTCCTCCAATGGAAGTGCCATGCCCGTTGAGAAACTTAGTAGTGGAGTGAAAAACAAAATCCACACCGTATTTAAAGGGCTGCTGCAGGTAGGGCGTGGCAAAAGTATTATCAACAGTTACTTTTACTCCATGCTGCTTTGCGATCCTGCAAACGGCTGCAAGGTCAATGCACTGCATCGTGGGGTTGGCAGGCGTTTCAATATGGATCATCTTAACCGAACGATCTTTCTTGAGAATATCTTCTACGGCATTGAGATCATTAAAGCTGTCAATGAGCGCGTGGATGCCAAAGCGTTTTAAAAAATCGAACAGGAACTCATGTGTACCCCCATACACCGAGTAATGTGTTAGCACTGTATCTCCTGCGGAGAGATTGGCAAAGAACATTGCAGCCATTGCTGATTGCCCGCTTGAAGTAAGTATAGCTTTTAATGGCAGCGGAGCACTCTTTCCGGATGTGATCCCAAAAGCTTCAAGGGCTGCTATAGCATCTGCCGCAGCGCTGGTAGTGGGATTGCCAAACCGGGAATAAATAAAGCCCGGCTCCTTGCCTGCAAATCTTTTCATGCCCTGCTCTGCACTGTCGAAGGTAAAAGTAGAAGTAGCAAAAATAGGCATCAGGTGGGCGTGCGCGCTGGTAAAGCCTTCTGTGGCGTGAATAGCAGCGGAGCCCATACTTTCATATTCTGGTTTCATGAAATTTTATTTTCCTAAAGTGAGTTTTCACGGTATATTCTGGTTAACTTAACAGTATCTATACCTGCAGATAAGCCTACTTGCTTATCGTATATTTTGTCTTTTCGGTAATTCCAGGCCAATCATCCGTTCTGAAAGGAGCTGCGGGAAACCCTTCCCTGTTGAATAAATTATCGTCTCCGGCATCATCACTCCACCCATAACGTACAGCCACAGGCGAAGTTACGTCATCTGCATATACCACTACCGTATTACCGTCTATTGCAGCTTTGGCATAATGAAATATCCTATCCGTACCTGCAATTTCAAATCCTTTTATATAGCCATATTTTCCTTTTGTCATCAGCCCGCTGCCGGTGTGGGTAAAGCTGATCCGTATTTTATCGCCTTCCGTGGTCATGGAAGCATACATAGGCCCGCTGTATTCATTGCTTTCGCCATATACATTGTGCAGCGCGATCGCAGCAAGGCGCTTACCAACATCCTGCTTGTTTTTGGGATGAATGTCGGCAGGGTTGCCGATATCCGTAGTAACGATCATGCCTGTGTTGGGTAGCGACAGGGTACGGGTTTGCGATTCCCGGAGCTCTGCCCAGGTGCTGCCTTTTTTGCTGTTGCCATTTCCCGCATTGAATGTAGCCAGCTGTACAAAATAGAAGGGGAAATCGCCTTCATTCCACCGGCGGCGCCAGTCGTTGATCATGAGCGGAAAGGCTTTGGCATATTGATAGGCTCTTCCTGCATTGCTTTCCCCCTGGTACCAGATAACTCCCCTCATGGCATAGGGTATAAGCGGGTGGAGCATGGCATTGAACAAAAGTGTGGGATAACTGTTAGGCCCAACCGATGCGGCAGCGCCGGTAATTTTTTCAATTCTGTACCGCCACATCCCTGCGAGAGGTATTTTATTATTTCCGATGGTAAGGGATAGGTTTTGTCTTTCCCCGTATATGCCACCACCCCCACCGGTATCTTCCACGCGTACGGCAATGCTGTTTTCACCAGCCTTAAGTATACCAGCCGGTATAGCATAATTCCTGGGAATATTATAACCGGATGTGCTTCCTGCCTTTGTACCGTTCACATAAGTGATGTCCTTATCGTCAATCATACCGAGCGCCAGTGTTGCAGGTTTGCCGGCATCGGCAGCGGGTACAATTACCCTGGTTCGAAACCATACTACCCCGTCCAGCCCGGGATATTCTTTCGCATCCCACAGCCCTGGCAACTGCATCTGTGCCCATTGGGTATCATCCATATTATCATCCATCCAGATACCGGCATCTGCAGCATTGAGCGCTCCCTGCTTCGCTTCTATTTTTTTCCGCATCGCCGCTTCTTTTACTTTTTGCAGCGAATCGAGATCAAGCACCGGCATATCCGCGATCATAGCTTTGAACTCGTCACTATTTTCAAAAGCTTCCCTGCTTATCCAGGTCTCTATCATAGTACCGCCCCAGGAAGTGTTGATCAGTCCGACAGGAATTTTAAGATGGCGGAACAGCTCTCTTGCAAAAAAATACCCTGCTGCAGTAAACTCTCCTGCCGTAGCAGAACTGCAGACTTCCCATGAAGCCGGGGGTATGTCCTCCCCGGGAGTACTGCTGACAATCTGGGGTATCTTGATATGACGGATCATGGGAAAATCGGCTGCGGCTATTTCTGCCTGATAATTGTCAATTTTTCCCCATCCGGCTACAGGCATTTCCATATTAGACTGGCCGGAACAGATCCATACTTCCCCGACATATACATCGTTCAGCTGTAAAGTATTCTTCCCGCTGATGGTCAATACATAAGGACCGCCGGCCGTTTCATTATCCAGCTTTAAGCTCCATTTCCCGTTTTTATCTGCACGTACTGTTTTAGTTTGCTGATTGAACTGTACCGTAATTTTTTCCTTTGGCGCCGCCCACCCCCATACAGGAATGGGCCTGCCGCGTTGCAATACCATGTGATCGCCGAAAAGATGAGGCAATTTCACATCGGCCCGTATTGCAGAAGAAATAAGAGAGACAAAGCAGGAAAAAATGATTTTTTTCATATAACAATTACTTTATGGCAATAATAAAGCGAGGTGTTAAAAGTAAGCATTTATGCGCTCGGGGCAGTAATGAAACTTATCAGGCTGACAAAAATCATATCCGTTCTCTGCTAATATCAGTGGCAGATCGCAGCTTCTTATTATACATTTGTGCTTATGTCAACGAGTGTTTTCGATCCTGAATTGATAGCAAGATATAATCAACCGGTCCCGCGCTATACCAGTTATCCCACTGTGCCTTTTTGGGAAAATAATATTGACAGTGCTGCATGGACACAAATATTCAGCAACCAGTTTGCAATACAAAACAGCAGGACCGGCATCAGCTTATACATCCACCTCCCTTTTTGCGAATCATTATGCACCTATTGCGGTTGCAATAAAAAGATCACTACCAATCATAGTGTGGAGGAAGTATATATAAATGCCATTCAAAAAGAATGGCAGCTCTACAGGAAGCTGATGAAAGAACATCCTGTCATAAGGGAGATACACCTGGGTGGCGGTACGCCTACTTTCTTTTCCCCGCGTAATCTTACGAGGCTCCTGGAAATTTTTTTACGCGACAGTGTTATTCATCCCAATCATGTGTTCAGCATTGAAGGACATCCGAATAATACTACCCGTCAGCACCTGGACGTATTATATAAAAAAGGGTTCCGGCGCATCAGCTACGGCGTACAGGACCTTGATCCCGAAGTGCAGCGTGTGATCAACAGGATACAGCCGTATGAAAGAGTAAGACAGGCAACGGAAGAAGCGAGAGCCGCAGGATTTACTTCGGTAAATTTCGACCTGATATACGGGCTGCCCCTGCAAACAATGGAAAGCATGGATAATACCATCCGGGAAGTGATCACCCTTAAGCCTGAACGTATCGCCTTTTACAGCTATGCCCATGTGCCATGGACCAGCAAAGCCCAGCGCCTGTTTGACGAATCCGATCTGCCCTCCGCAGAAAAAAAATTACAGCTATACCTCCATGGAAAGCAGTTGCTGCTGTCTGCCGGTTATCATGATATTGGCATGGATCATTTTGCACTGCCGGAAGATGAATTATATATTGCCAAACATCAGGGAAGGCTACACCGGAATTTTATGGGGTATACCATACAGGACGCCGGTATTTTGCTCGGACTCGGCGTATCTTCTATCAGCGATACAGGGAATGCATTTGCACAAAACAATAAAACGTTGCACGATTATTACGACAAGATCAACACCGGGAAGCTGGCTGTAAGCCGCGGCTATTTCCTGAATGAAGAAGACATTGCATTCCGGAGCTATATCAAAAATATTTCCTGCAACGGCTATACAACTTTCCGTTCTTCAGATCTTCCGTTATTGCGAGAAATCTGTTTTCCGCGTTTGCAACAACCTCTTGCTGACGGGCTGGTGGAATATAATGAGCGCGAATTAAGGGTAACATCCAAAGGCAGTTCCTTTGTCAGGAATATCTGCAGCACTTTTGATCTTCACCTGCTGCGGCATACTGTATCGTCGGAAGCGAAAATATTCAGCAAGGCTATATAAGGCAGTTTTTTCACGCAAAGGCGTAAAGGAAAGCAATACAGCTTCTTAGCTTAATGACATTGCTTGCCGGTACATTCAGCATACTTATAAGGTTTCAGTACTGCAACGTTTTCCGGCAAACCTTATAGGTTATCTACAGGGCTTGTTGCAGCAACTGTTACCTGTCCATGATAATGGATAGCTGCATTAAGAGAATTTCCAACCAGGCAATACTTATGTGTCTTTTCCATAGCAAGATTAGCTTTCTCCAGGTCAGCTTCCCCGGCAATTACAATCTTAGGATATACATTTATTTCGGTGAATTTATACCTGCCATCCACTAATTCCACCTTGCCTTCCACAGGACAATCAAGCTGAAGCATGCTGAAGCGGAGCTTTTGCATAAAGGACAAATACGTGGTCATAAAGCAACTGCTCAGCGCTCCCAGCAGCAGGTGTTCCGGCGACCAGTCATTGGCTTCACCACCAAATTCTTTTGGCGTAGCTACGATAAGGGACGAATCTACTTCCGGGGCAGTTAGTCTTCCTTTCTTATCGCTCAGCCAGCTCAGCTGAGTATCAAATACGATCTGTTTTGTTGTTTTGTCATTCATATTGCAATATTTTTAAGTAAATCTATAGCGCCCATCTTTTACCTTGCCTGATGGCAATCAGGTGTGGTAATGATATTCTAAAGGTATGGTCGCCCGGTGGCAATAAGCGTTACTTTTGTTACACATGTTTGTTATATGAATATTTATACACTTCGGTTATTCCTGCCGGTATGTTTGTTGTGTCATTTTACGGCGTTGACCCAACCGGTTGACCGCCGCATCATCACTCCTGAATATAAGACCCTTCAGCACAAGCTGGCTACCGGCTGGAATACCTGGTACAGCAACAGCTTTTTATCGCATGTACTGCTGCCGCAGGGATTTGCCATTAATATATGCCTTACCCGGCCGGGCAATCCTGAATATGTCCGGAACTTTTTTAAAGCCGCAGATATTCAGAAACGGCCTGAAAAATTGATCCCCGGGCTCAGGTCGGATGATGGCAGCTATACCAGCATTACAGTATCCTATAGGGAGGAAACGGTTTTTATACAAACGGCAGCCGAAAATGGTGAAGAATATATCCTTATCTCTCCGGCAAAAAGCAAAGAAAATTATGTGGTCGTTGAAGCGGGATTGCTGTGGAACCGGAAAGGAATGGTGGGTAGAGAAGGGGATATGCTTGTGGGCAGATTTGGAAATAAAAACATTAAGGTATACAGTACTGCAACGCCTGTCGCCGATGCCTATTCCGTGACCAGCGCACCTCATCTTGCATTCAGGAGCAGTGAGGTATTGGGCATTTGTACAGGCCGGCAGCGAACGCTTGCTGAAATTAAAGCGGTAATAGAAAAACACAGGGCGGTTGCGCAACAGCGTATAGACAGCTATGGTGACCTTTCCGAATCTTTTAAATCCATGCAAACCATACTGGCGTGGAACTCCACCTACGATGCTCCCAATGATCGTGTGATCTCTCCCGTTAGCAGGGCATGGAGCAGCGGCTGGGGTGGTTTTGTATTGTTTGACTGGGATACTTATTTTGCCAGCTATATGCTTTCTCTTTTCAATAAGGACCTGGCGTATGCCAATGCCATTGAAATTACCAAGGCTATCACACCTCAGGGGTTCATTCCAAATTATCAGTCGCCTTACGGCAATACCTCATGGGACCGTTCGCAACCGCCGATAGGCAGTACCGTTATTTTGAATATCTACAAAAAATACAGGGAACGCTGGTTCCTTGAAGAGGTTTACAGAGAACTGCTCACGTGGAACAGGTGGTGGCCCAGCCACCGCGACAGGAACGGCTATCTTTGCTGGGGATCAGACCCGGTAGCTGACAGCCTGAAGACCATAGCATCTCATAACCTGCAGGCGGCAGCGTTTGAATCCGGGCTGGACAATTCGCCGATGTATGACAGCGTGGTATTCAACAAAGCAACCCATACCATGGAACTGGCAGATGTAGGGCTGATGAGCATGTATATCATGGATTGTCATTCCCTGTCGGAGATCGCCGTGATACTTGACCGGAAAAACGATGCCGGAGAGCTTGATAAAAGAGCGGAAGAATATACGCGCAGGTTAAGCAGCCTGTGGGATGAACATACTGGGATCTTCCTTAACAGGCGTATTGATACTGAAGAAAAGAGCTATCGCCTGTCGCCTGCCAACTTTTACCCGATGCTGGCCAAGGCCTGCACACAGCAGCAGGCGGAGCGAATGATCAAAGAACATTATTTTAATCCCAAAGAATTTTACGGGGAATATGTTATTCCTTCCATTGCACGCAATGACCCGGCATTTGGCGATAATGATTACTGGCGGGGCAGGATATGGGGGCCGATGAATTTCCTGCTATATATGGGAATGCAAAATTATACGCTGCCTGATGCAAGAGCCGACCTGATCGCCAGATCAAAAGCATTGCTGATGAAGAACTGGAAAGCAGACGGAGGAGTGTATGAAAATTACAATTCCGTTACCGGAACAGGCGGTGATGTCAACAGTGCGGATGCTTTTTATCACTGGGGCGCATTGCTGACATTCATGGAGTTTGTTGAGAGAGGGGAATACAGGTGAATAGGCAATGGCGAATGGTGAGAGACAATGAACGACAAACGTGAAACCTCGCTTTTCACGTCTGACCTTTCACCAGCTCCTTATCCCTGGCGAAAGCACCGTCTGGAGCATAATGCCGAGCTTGTGCCCATTTGCTATTCTGACCCTTTCTGTCATTATTTTTTTTGGCGAAAGTTTCCTGATCTTGTTGAACAGCACACGGTAATAAGTATATGCAAGGGCAACGCCTTTGCGGGAGCCGGAGGGCAGTCTTTTTAAGCCTTCTATGGCTACCGAAAAATCCTGCTCTATTTCCGCTGCTATCACCTGTTTATCCTGCTCGGAGAAATTATGGATGTCTATCCCGGGAAAATACATTCTTCCCAGTTCCCTGCTGTCGTTTTTAATATCCCGCAGAAAGTTGATCTTTTGAAATGCGGCGCCGAGCTTCATTGCAGGATACTTCAGCTCCTCGTATAAATTTTTATTTTCCCCGGTAAAAACCCTGAGGCACATCAGTCCTACCACTTCCGCGGAGCCGAGTATATACTTTTCGTAAAGCGTTCTTGAATAATCAGCCTGGTGAAGATCCATTTCCATGCTATCCAAAAAAGTTTCGACAAGATGGGTATCAATTTTATATGTATTTACAACAGCCTGGAAGCTGTTGAGGATCGGGTTCAGGCTGATGCCGGAAGTGATGGCATTGAAAGTTTGTTGCCTGAAGTCTTTCAGCAAGGCTTCTTTTGAATACTCATGAAAAGAATCTACAATCTCGTCGGCAAACCGTACAAAGCCATAGATGCCATACACAGGAGCATGGAATTTTTTATCCAGCAGGCGAATGCCTAATGAAAAAGAGGTACTATAGGTTTGCGTGGTGATCTTACTGCAACGGGTGCTTAGCTTATCAAAAAGCGACTTCATGCTGTGCGTGTTTGTATGTTTTTGTGATATGCCCGGCCACTACCTGCCCGGAAATGATAGCGGGCGGTACGCCGGGCCCGGGTATGGTCAATTGCCCGGTGTAAAACAGGTTCCTGATCTTTTTATGCCTGATAGAAGGCTTCAGCATCGCAGTCTGGCGTAGCGTATTGGCCAATCCATAGGCATTTCCTTTAAAAGCATTATAATCCTGTACAAAATCTGAACAGGCATAGCTTCTTTGTACTATGATATCCTGCCTGAAGCTTGTTTTGCAGAATGCTTCAGTTGCTGCAATTACTTTTTCATAAAAATATTCTCTTACTTCCGGGGTATCCTGCAAGCCGGGCGCTGTAGGGATCAGAAAAAATAAATTCTCCATTCCTTCCGGTGCAACGGTATCATCTGTTTTTGACGGGCAGCATACATAAAACAACGGTTCTTCGGGCCAGGTCTTATTTTTATATATGGAGGCAGCATGTGGTGCAAAATCGTGCTCAAAGAAAAGGTTATGATGAATAAGCTGAGGCAGCTTTCTTTTTAGCCCAACAAAATATAACAGGCATGAGGGAGCCATTTGTCTTTTATCCCAGTACCGGGAAGAATAATTGGCATAACCCCGGGGCAACAGCTCCTGGTCGGTATGCCTGTAATCCATCGCAGAAACGATAATGTCAGCATGTAGCTCTCCTTTAGCGGTAGCTACGCCGGAGATAAGGTTTCCTTTTACAAGAAATGCTTTTACTTCCGTATTGAGCCGGAGGATAACGCCCGACTCTTTAGCCAATGCTGTCATAGCCTTGCACAGCTCATGCATCCCGCCCCGGGGATACCATGTACCTTTCATAATATCGGCATAATTCATTAGGCTGTACATGGCGGGAATATGTTCGGGTGCTTCGCCGAGAAAAAGTACCGGGAACTCAATGATCCGGAGCAGCTTTTCACTATGAAAATATTTTCTTGCGTGGGCGCTGAACGTACCTAACATATCCATCCGGAACAGGGATGACAGTACTTCCCTGTTCAGGTATTCCTTAATGTGAATACCGGGCTTATTTATGTATGTCTTCATTGCAGCCTTATATTTAAATGCAGCTTGCTGCATAAAATTATCCAGCTGCAGGCTGCTGCCCTTTTCAATAGTATCGAATACTGCTTTCAGATCCTCATATCCGGCCGGGATCTTTATGGCTTCATCTTTATCAAATATTACCTGGTAAGAGGGGTTGAGGCGTTGTAATGAAATATAATCATGGATTGATCTCCCAAACCGCTGAAAGAATTGCTCCATCACTTCCGGCATCCAGTACCAGCTCGGTCCCATATCAAAGGAAAATCCCTTATGTTGCCAGACCCTGGCGCGCCCGCCGGTCTGGTCGTGCTTCTCAAGAATAGTTACTTCAAAACCCGCATGCGCCAGGCTTATAGCTGCAGACAGCCCGGCAAAGCCTGCTCCTGCTACGATAGCTTTTCTGTTGTTGCGTGGCGTCATTTTCGCTGAGGCTGGATTTGAGCAGGTAAAAATAGCGCTTATAAATAAAAAAGGGCACATAGATATGTACCCTAAATACTTTGAACTACCGGGATACCGGTCGTTGCAAATTGTTCATCTTATCGGCCTAAGCCGTTCTGTGGTCAGGGCAGGTAATAAAACTTCGAAACAATATGTGGTTACAGTTCCGGGTAACTTTCCAGGGCAGGGGTCGTCAGGTATCAGGGGATATTCCGAATCTTCCGGGCAGCAAGATAGGGAAGTGTTCTATTTTTATAAATAGTACTGCATGTCTTTATTATGTCGTGAAATTACTACAGCGGGCGCTGTATATTTCAATTGAAACGGATCTTAAAACCCGGACAGATCTTTATTCTGTTCAAGGGGACCCATTGCAAACAGCACTACGCAAACCGCAATGATTGCCATGATACCATAGCCGGTAAAAACGGTGCTGTAGGCAAAAGTATAGTCATGTGTTTTAGATAAATGCTCTATGGTTATCCCGGAAAGGGACTGGAAAATCGCACCGCCCAGGCCGGAGCCCACGCTGGCTACTCCCCATACCGAAGCGGTGGCATTGAGCGGCACTACATCAGCAGGAAATGCCATGGTGTTGGCCGTATAGGCCGCATGCCCGAATCCGGCAACGCTCAGCACCACCAGTGCAACAGCAGCACCGGATATTATCAGCGGACCAATTATAAGTGCAAGCGCCAATATACTTCCAAAAAGCCCTACAGCTATTTTTCTTGCTTTTGCAACCGGCACTCCCCTGCGAATGATCAGCTGGGTAAAAAGACCGCCGAGGATATTGCCGATATCTGCAATGATAAAAGGGAACATGGCAAACCAACCGATCTTTTCCAACCCCCAGTGATGCACATCTACAAGATACCTGCCGATCCAGAAAGTGATGAAGTACCAAATGGGATCCATAAAAACCTTAGAGAAGGTGAACCAGCCTACAAAACGTGTTTTAATGAGCTTTAACGGAGAAATACGGGGAGCGTTAGATGCTTTGAGGGCTCTTTCCGGTGTATAATATGTAAACCAGAAAGCAGCTACCCATATATAGCCTATGCAACCGATGATCACAAACGTGAGCTGCCAGCCGTAACGGGTGCCCATCCAGGCGATCAGCGGCGGCGCCACTACTGCGCCGATAGCCGCACCACTGTTGAAGATGCCTGTAGCTGTAGAACGCTCTTCAGGGGTAAACCATTCGCTCGTTAATTTGATGGCAGCGGGCCAGTTGCCGGCTTCGCCTATCCCCAACAAAAACCTGAATACCCCAAAATGAAACGGTACCCGCGCTATAGCATGCAGTAGGGAAGCCGTAGTCCAAAAGGCCATGCATAGTGCATAGCCCAGTCTTGTACCCAGCCTGTCTATCACAAAACCAGATACAAAATTCGACATCATATAGGCTACAAAAAAAGCAGTGGCTATATAACCAAAATAATCATTAGGAATGAGTGCCCGTAATGCACCTTCAGCGCTGAGATAGTTGAACGCCAGCCTGTCCACATAATTTAATACTGTGGCAAGAAATGCAAAACCCAGCATGAGCCAGCGTATCCCGGATGGTTTGCCGGCAGAAGGTTGGATAGGCAAATGTTGATTCATGCGTGATAAGTGTATTATACGATGCGCATTGTCATTCCCCCGTCAATCACTATATTTTCCCCGGTGATGAATTTGTTTTGTATCAGTGAACAAATCACTCCGGATACATCTTCCGGGGTGCCTTCCCTGTGCAGTGGTATCCTGTTATCAATATTGTTTTTTACCTGTTCCGGCTTCAGGTAGTCCTGGAAACGTGTCCGTATGACGCCCGGCGAAACACAGTTAACGCTGATATTATCATCGCCAAGCTCCAGTGCCAGCGCTCTTGTCATTTGAGGAATGGCCCCTTTGACGACAGCATAGGCCAATGCATTCTTTACCCCGCGCAAACCTGCAGCGGATGATATCAAAACAATCGCGCCTTCCTTTTGAGATTTCATATAAGGCACTGCAATTCTGCACAGGTGGAATGCAGCGTGTATATGCACATCAAATGCATTGTACCATATCTCCCTCGCCCCGTTCAATAAACTTCCCGGAGCCGCTGCTCCTGCACTATGTACCAGGATATCAATACGGTTCCATTTTACAGCTACAGCTTCTATTGCCTTTATGCATTCGGACTCTTCGCTCAGGTCGGCAGCGATCATCAGCAACGGAACTCCCAACGCTTCAATTTTTTCCTGTACATCGCTGCCTGTGATATTTCTTGCAATAATGGCTATGGCAGCTCCCTGCCGCGCTAATGCAATAGCTGTAGCCGCACCTATTCCATGAGTGCCTCCTGTTACAACGGCTACTTTGTTTTGTATATTCATTCGTATATGATTGATATTAAACCTGTCTTAATTTTTACAAACCGATATTTTTTGCTGTAATTATACTTTTTCAGGAACCACATAAGGAGCGCGGTAATTTCCTTTTAATAATTTATTTGCCGCTTCATTATTGATGAATTTTTCCTTTTCGCCGTCGAAAAACAATTGCTTATTGCCTGTGCGGTAACAAATATCAGCCAGGTGCACCAGGGAAGCGCTGAGATGTCCCTGCAGCACATTCCCATTAGCCGGCTTTCCTAAGCGTATGGCTTCAATAAAGTTCCTGTGATGAAATATATCGGGGAAAATGTCTTTGTGTGCATCCACGACTTTGCCGTCTTTTTCCATTACCTGCCATCCGCCGCCGTGGCGCCCCAGGTACATCAGCCTTTCTGTGCCGTATATCTCTATGCGCGTAGCCGTTTGCGGCCAAAAGGGAAATTGGGTTTTGGAAAAGCGTATTTCTTCCGGTACTTTTTGCATGTAGGGAGTGAAATTCCCGCTCTCACAGGTCATTGCAAAACCGTTGCCCCAGTCGTAAGTGATATTGAGAAATTCAGGTGTTTCTTTTTCAGAATGAAAAGCGATATTTCCGCCGCTGCAGTATACCGATTTTGGATGTCCCGGATCTCCCAGCGCAAGGCGGGCAAGATCCATCACATGGCTGGCGTCGTCTGATAACGCTCCTCCTCCGTAATCCCAAAAATCAAGCCACCCGCCTCTGCCGGTCATGCTATGACGGTTAGGATTATAAGGCACTTTTTTTGCCGGGCCCAGCCATGCATCCCAGTTCAGGCCTTTTGGCACTTCCGTATCGGGCTTAGGCATCCATTTGCCTCCCCCCAGCATATTATAACATTTCACGTGTACGATATTGCCCAGCTTACCACTCTTAATATAATCACGTGCCGTAAAAGCATAAGTAGCGCTCCTGTTTTCAAAACCGATCTGCACCACTTTCCCGTATTTTGCTGCGGCTTCCACCATCTTCCTTCCTTCCCAAATGGAAAGGGTTGGGTTCTTTTCTACAAAGGCATGCTTCCCGGACTGAAGCGCCCATATAGTCGCCAGCGTATGCCAGTGCTCAGGGGTGGCGATTACAACAGCATCTACATCTTTATCATCAAATACCTGCTTCATATCACTCACAAATTTCGGCGCATATCCCTGGGCGTTACTGTATTGATCTATTGCTGTTTTGATGTCTGCAAGCGTTTCGTTCACATCGCACAAATATTTTACTTCCAGGTTTTCATTTTCTTTTACAATGCCTGATAAAACACTGAGCCCCCGCCCACCGCAACCAATGAGGGAGAGCACCATTTTATCAGCAGCAGCGTTTTTTGACGTGTTTGCAAAAGAAGGCTGCAGCGCCATGCCTGCTGCCCCCAGTGACATGTGGTGGATAAAACTGCGTCTTTGCATATTATTTCGTTTTAAAAGATTGGAATTTTGCACCCGGTTGTTTTTTTAAATGCTTATCCAGGAATTCAAAAGTCCCTTTACCGTTGATGCTGTGTGGGCCGGCAAAGCGTTCTATAGAGATTAATGTATCGAGCCCATGCAAATCGTAATAACGTTGTGCTTTTGCAAATTCATAACTCACCCACTCATCTGCACCCACCCCGTCAAAATATCCCCGTTCTACCATAAAGGGGCGCGGCGCTATTAATGCTGCCATTTCTGCATAGTTGAAGGTGTGACCCAGATCCCATTCAGGCATATCATATTCGCCTGTGAATACATAGCTGAAGGAATGTCCCGTAGTAGACACTTTGCGCACCCATTCATTAAAATCGGCCGAGCAAACGGATAAGCAATATCCTTTAACAGCAGCCGGGACGCGCATAGCTGTTTTGCCTCCATAGGAGATCCCGTAAAAAGCTATTTTTTCTGCATCTGCAAAAGAAAGCTGCTGCAGCCATTCCACGATCCGCTGGTGCTGGCTGATGATGACGGAGAAAAGGGTAAGCCCTATCGGGTTGGCCTTACGTTGGATCACTCTGAATTTATCCTCACCCCGGTATGGATTATGAGGCGCAAAAGTAATATAACCTCTTTCTGCCAAACGGGTAGCAAAACCCTTATAAACCTGGTAATTCTTTTGGGTAGAATCTGTATTTACCACATCAAACGGTAATCCTTCCAGCCCATGCTGACATACAACAACCGGCCTTTTTTCGCCCTGCCTGATATCTTTGGGCACTGTTAATATTCCCCAGGCAAATACTTCCTTGCCAAAAACGTCGAGGGTGATCTCATAACTTATCCATTTTTCAGTTTCCCGGTACACACGTGCTTTGGTATTGAAAGGACCCGGGGGTGTGGGCAGTTTACCAAGTACATTCCGGAAGCGTTCTCTTTGTTGCTCTTTAACAGCAGCCTGCTCTTCAGGAGAGCCTTTTAATGTTTGCCAAAAATCGTGGTTGCGAACGCGCTCGCATACCGAAAGCTCCTGCTGTATACATTGTGACATCTCTGTTACCTGTCTTTCCTGCCGTTGCGGGATGTTGACCCAGTCCACAGATAGCCGGGTTGTCGGGGAATGATAGGTATTGCCACGCAGGAGCGGAACATTCATTGCTCGTGCAAATGCAACAAATGCCTGTGTGGAAAAAAATTGTTGGCTTGCTATTGTAAAGCTCAACCTGTTTTGGGAAGGGATAAGGGCAACAGCACGGCGGTATTCTGCTTCTGCCGTTGAAAGAAGGGGTGATACTATTTTGCCTGGTGCAATCCCCGTATTCTGATGAGTTACCAGCGGAACATTTGCATGCTCAATAATGAGCCTGCGGGGCCAGTTCATTACTGCAAGCTCCGCATCGCCAAACGTATTAAGCAGCCCAAACACATTGCGGTAGATAGGCTCCTCCCATAGTTGTTCCCTCGCATTGAAATAACCGCTTACGAGCGATGCCGTGATACGGGTATCCAGGGCTGCCGCATATAGTGCAAGCATTCCCCCCTCTCCATAGCCCGCTATGGCAATTGTATTATTGCCGTCTTCTTTATTCCTTTGTTCCAGCCAGTCAATGCCCGAGAAAATCTTTTGCAGCTCATAGCCGATAACATGACGCCCTATTTCGTAAGCCTGCCGGTAGATCCACTCCCGGTGTGGTTGCCGGGTATGCAAATGCAGGGCAGGGTTGCCCGAATAAGTATAGTCCCTGTTTATGAGAACCGGTATCAGTATTTCCACGCCGCTTTTTGCCAATGCCAGCACCGATGCGCTCCCTGTATCTGCTCCTTTGAGCATGCCGGCAAGAGATTCAGGTTCGATGTCGGCATCAGGAATGATGATAGCTCTTGCTTTTACTTTTTGGGTGGGAACTATCAATATGCCTTCTGCGGATAGGCTGTTCATTACTGTCCACCGCACCGCGGAGATGGAATATCCTTTTTCAATAATAGTGTACGGAGCCAGGTTATTACGTGTAGCAATCTGCAGCACCGGCTGTATTCTTTCATCTGCCACGCCCAGTAATGTTCTTAATTCCGATCTTTTTACAGATACAGACTGGTCGAATGTAGAGGCAGAACTAAAATCACGTTGCCAGTGCGATTCCCGTTGCAATGTTCTTCTTTCTGTTTCCTGTATCAAAAAGTCATTGATCCCGGTTACCATTTTTGCAGACAGGTCTTCATTGCCGGTCAAAGGTGTGCAGGCAAAAGGAATAGCCTGCTGGGACACACCATGCAATACAGTAAGTATGCTGACCAGGAGTGCCATATATCGCGGAAGACTTCTCATATAAACATATTATAGTTGTAAAAGCGTTAATCCCTTTTATAATATCCAATCACGGGGTAAAATATGCTTATTGCTTTTTCCCGGTGTCCTTCAATAAATAATGAACACTATTGACGAGGATCTGATGAAAATCCGGGATCTTCCAGTCATCGTGATGCCCCAGCGACGTATATACAACGGTATTATTATATTTAGTATGGTTGACCCAAAGCACAGGTTCTGATGGTTCATCGGGTATAGTGCCTGTAAGCAGCACCTGCGCTGCAGCAGAGCGCAGCGGGCGGTTCTGGTACAACCAGCTTACACTGCCAAAACCATTGGGGTCAATCCCTTTTAATAAAGGATGCTTTTCCATACCGGGAATGAGGCGAATCTGGGTTTTTTCTTTCAGATGTCCATAATGCCCCTGGTAATTGCCGCCCAGTATTTCTTCATCAAACTCCGGCCATTGGGCCAAAAAACCTGATACGCTTTCACCGGATGGAGTGATGCCGCCGCCTTCACGCGCAACATTCCCGTTGGCATCAAAGGAATGGCTTGCCGTACGGATTCCCAGCACAGGTTTGCCGCTCTTTATATAGTTTTTTATCATATCCATCTTTTGCGGCTCAAGTGCAACGCGCCGCACAAAAAACACTGCAAGATCTGCATCCTGAAGTACCTGAAGGTTTTCAAGATTATGCCTGCCCGGGCCATCCATTGCAGGCTTGCCTATGGCAAATTCACAATTCATTCCTTCATGCAGCATGAGCTCATGTGCAAACCCCGGAAGCGTTTGATTGGCGTGATATTCACCTTCTGCCGTTATGAAAGCAACAATCGGCCGCTTGTCATCTTTAAAGCGAAATTGCTTTTTACCGGTGAAATCTGTTGATACTATAGTAGGACAAACATATTGCTCAATATAGTCTACTACCAGGTGTACCCCTGTGAAATGATTCACTTCAGGTGCTTTGCGGGAATTATACATAGCATCTGTCATATCCCGCATCAGCACTACATTCTTTCCCAGCCTTACCATGCTGCGCAACCCAAATGTTCTTCCTATAACACACATATTGGTATGCACACCGGTGAGAATTACATTTTTAATGCCTTTTTTATCAAAAAGCGCTGCTATCTCCGCTCCCGAATCGCTGATGGCATCTCCGTCTTTTATTTCCAGCGCATCAATCTCTTTTGTCCAGGCATGACCCTCCGTACATTTTATCATATCATCACAGCCGCCGTCAGACTGATCAATTGGCCAGGTAGCATTTTTTTCTGCAGGAAGCTCATCATTATTGATCTGCTTCGCATACTTCTTACTATAATACTTCTGCGCCAGTTTTCTGCCCGGATGATCTTTATAATAATTCATGCAATCGCTGGGAGCATGCACTATCAGTACGCCTTTGCCGCGGGCGATATTCAATACCTCGTTCAGGCGTGGAGCCATTTCGGACACTCTTGCTGTAGCCCCTTTACACCAGTGCCTGTCCCACATATCACAAATGATTATCGCTGTCTGCTTGGGATTCCAGTGCCGGATCTCATTGACTATGGCATAGCTGCTGACAGCGCTATCCCCTTTCACCCGTTTCTGCATGGAAACAGTGATCGTGTTGTCTGTACCGTTCGAAGCTTGGGCATTCATAGTATCGGGAGTAATGAGTCCCAAAATGAAAGTTATTACAACAATGTATGATTTTCCCGGACGGGAGCTCTTCCTGGTATAAGATAAGCTCATGATAAAATTTTGGTTTTAAAATTATTCATAACCTGGGTTCTTCATTTAACATGACAGTAATTATATGACTAAGCTGGTATAATTTTAGGAAAACGATTTCCTAAAATAAGATTTTCCAGACATTATGCATGGCTATTCCTAAATATTTTATAATAAAAGTTTTATTTTCTTACTATTTTAGTTGTTCCTCAAAAAGTGCATAAATCCAATACAGATAAGGGTTATTGAGAGAA
>CAYWVB010000049.1:0-43649 GCA_964461595.1 uncultured Terrimonas sp.
AACCACCGGTGCCGGCGCTTCAAAAATCAATATCAAATCTGAATTCGGAAAAATAAAGTTTCTATAAAAGAGCTATACAATAGCAGAAAATAGGTTAAATAAACGTGAACCCCCGGATGTCTATCGGGGGGTTTTTATTATAATGCAGATCAGCAGACATACAAAGCCAGAGCCTGTTTTATTATATTAATGATTATATAACTTTAATATCAATATACGCTTTATGAAAATACAAAAAGCATCAGCGCCGGTAATTATACTAAGCTTATTTATGCTATCGCTGGTTTCCTTTAGCAACAAGGATACAAAAAAAAGCAATGAGCAGAAGACTTTTACAAAACCTAATATCATCTTCTTTCTCACCGATGATCAGCGCTGGGATGCATTAGGCGCAGCAGGGAACACCATCATCCGGACACCCCATTTGGATAAGCTGGCGGGAGCCGGCATATTGTTTCAAAATGCCTATGTAACCACATCCATTTGTTGTGTAAGCCGGGCAAGCCTGCTGACCGGACAATATGAAGCTTATCACAATATCCATGATTTTTCAACAGACCTGACACAGGAAGCGTTGTCCGGGACCTATCCGGTTTTATTGAAAAACGCGGGATACAATATTGCTTCCATAGGAAAGTTTGGAGTAGGGAAAAATCCACCGGAAGCTATGTATGATTTTTGGGTGGATACAGAAGCCGGCGGTAAGGGTCAACCTGATTATATCATTACCGGCAATGATGGCAATCCCATTCATGATACAGATACGCTGAACAATGCCATTCAGGAGTTCCTGGATAAATTTGGCAATAATGATAAACCTTTTTGCCTTTCCGTAAGCTTTAAGGCGCCGCATGAGCAGGATGGTCATCCCCCCAAATATATCATCCAGCCAAAATACCGGGATTATTATAAAGATGTGGCCATCCCTGAACCGGTAACTGCTGCTCCCGAATACTGGCAACAATTTCCTGCATTTTTCAGAACAGACACCAATTTTGCCAGGGCGAGATGGCAGGGGCTTTTCGGAACGCCGGAACTATTCCAGGAAAATGTAAAAAACTATTACAGGCTGATTACAGGTGTAGACGATGCGATAGGTAACACCATGAATAAGCTGAGGGAATTAGGCATTGATAAAAATACCATCATCATTTTTATGGGAGATAACGGAATGTTTTTGGGAGAACACGGAATGGAAGGCAAATGGTATGGATATGAAGAATCCATCCGTGTACCGCTGCTTATTTATGATCCCAACATGCCGGATAAGATCAGGCAATACAAAGCGCCCCAGATCGCTTTAAACATAGACATTGCTCCTACCATCCTTGCGATGGCCGGCGTGCAGGCGCCCAAACAAATGCAGGGAGTAAATTTAATAGATCTGGTCTTAAACAAATTATCGGAAAGAAATGATTTCTTTTACCAGCATTACTTTCTGGGTGGCCCGCGCATTCCACAGGTGGAAGGGGTAGTTACAAAGGATTTTAAATATATGAATTATATTGAGCACAACTATGAAGAGCTGTATGATGTAAAGCATGATCCGCATGAAACCACGAACCTGGTTAACGATCCAAAGTATAAAAAAGAACTGACTGCATTGCGAAGGAGATATAAGGAACTGGGGAAAATATATGCGGTTCCCCCGAAACAAAAAGCAGGTGCCAAAGCTATTTTTTGATGGCAACGACAGCATTGTTTAAGCTAAGGCTATTGTGCCGTAAACAATTGTGAAAAATGAGATTTTCACGTTTGACTTCTCAGGTTTCACAATTAACGAGTGCTACAACTCATTTTTGTCTTTAGACGCCCTTATCATTTGGGAATACCCCCATTTTTTAGAAGCGGCGTCAACAGTCGTTGCTATGCGTCTGGCCCGTGTTGCTTCTGTTTTGGCGCTCTCTATCCATTTGGAAAAGTAATTCTGGTGAGACCTGGGCAGGCTGCTGAAGAATGCTTTTGCATCCGGTTCATCATTCAGGCATTCTACCAGTTCGGGTAATAGCTCATAAGGTTTATCCGCAGCAAGCTGTACTTTCAGCATAGCGCCTTTGGCTTTTCGTATCTCCTTGCGCATAGTCGCATTCAATGCAAGAATATATTTGCCGCCGCCCATAGGTATCAGGCTCACGCCCTTAATGGGATAATCATCCAGCTTTCCTTTTACACGAAAAGATTTTTTGTCTGCCGGGTTAAGCTTTTCCGCGATATCTGCCGGCACTTCAATATAGTGCCAACCGGTCTTCTCTCCCATCTCTCCAAATTTCAATATAGTAGCAGTAAAAGTTACCATCTAAACAAACAGATATAGATAATGAATAATGATAAAAATAATGATTTATTACACTAACTTTATATGGCTCAACCTATATCTGACAAATTTCAAAACAAATACCGCATAGCATCTACCAGGTTGCAAAATTGGGATTACAGGGGGAACGCTCCTTATTTTGTAACTATCTGCACAAAAACAAGGAGCATTATTTCGGGGAGATCATCAATCACAAAATGCATTTATCAAAACAAGGGGTATTGGCGGATGTTTTTTGGTATGAAATAAAAAATCATGCGGAAAATATTAACCTGGATGAATTCATTGTAATGCCGAATCATATCCATGGCATATTGATTTTGAATAACGATAGTGATGGCGGCAACGACAACAACGCGGACAACGTAGAGACAAGCCATGCCTTGTCTCTACAACAACCAAAACCACCATTCAATCCCCAAAACAAATCGGGATCACCATCCAAAACCATCGGACAGCAACGGTTTCAAAACCAGGGCAAAAATTCATTGTCATCTATTATGGGTTCGTACAAATCGGCGGTAACGAAACATTGCAACAGGTTAGCATTGGAATTCGGGTGGCAATCCCGTTTTCACGAACACATCATCCGCAATGCAGCAGAATATCAAAGGATCAAAAATTATATTGCGAACAATCCCTGGAATTGGAAGGAAGACAAATTTTATAATAGGTACGTAGAGACAGGGCATGCCCTGTTTCTACGTACAAACAGGTAACAACAAATTGAAACAACAGCGGTTTATCATAGTCCCTATGTATGCCGTTATTGAATAAAATATTAATATAACTGTATTATATCACCCTTCTTTGAATATTCATGGTAAAATCCCATCGCAATTTTCCGATAAAAGGAACGTTTACAGAAGTTCTTTTCCACACATTGTTCATAAATATTGCATGGTGCTATTCTTGTGCATAAATCGTTAACAATAACAGGGTTTGAGAAAACCGGCAGCATTAATTTTCATGGTGATTCAATTATTTTTGTCCACTTCCTCAAAAAATATTGAAACGTGCGATTAAAGAGTTTAGAAATCAAAGGGTTTAAAAGTTTTGCCGACAAAACCACCATCAATTTTGACCAGGGCATCACCGGTATTATCGGGCCAAACGGATGCGGAAAAAGTAATATTATAGATTCTATCCGCTGGGTGATAGGGGAGCATAAGATCAGCAACCTGCGAAGCGAGAACCTGGAAAGTCTTGTTTTTAACGGGTCAAAAACAAGAAGCTCCAGCGGCCTCGCTGAGGTGAGCCTTACGTTTGAGAATACACGCAACCTGCTACCCACCGAATTCAGCACGGTAACCGTCACACGAAAGTTTTATAAAAGCGGCGAAAGCGAATACCGTCTCAACGATGTCAACTGCCGTCTCAAAGACATACACAACCTTTTTCTTGATACCGGGGTAAGCAC
The DNA here is from genome assembly GCA_964461595.1 of uncultured Terrimonas sp. Lineage (GTDB taxonomy): Bacteria > Bacteroidota > Bacteroidia > Chitinophagales > Chitinophagaceae > Agriterribacter. The sequence goes on from CAYWVB010000049.1 coordinate 3,735, forward strand.
CGACAGCTATGCTATTATTGAGCTGGGCATGGTGGATGATATTATTAAAGACAAGGAAAACAGCCGCCGCCGTATGCTGGAGCAGGCTGCCGGCATTACTATCTACAAAACAAGAAAAAAAGAGGCAAAGCTGAAGCTGGATGCCACCGAGCAGGATCTTGCACGCATAGAGGATCTTCTTTTTGAGATCAACAACCAGCTCAAAAGCCTGGAAAGCCAGGCAAAGAAGGCTGAGAAATATTATGAGATCAAAAAAGAATATAAAGAGCTTAGCGTTGAACTGGCGAAAGCGGCGCTGGAAGGATTCAATATTACTTACAAAGACCTCAACGAGCAGCAGCAGCAGGAAATAGACAGGCGCTTTGAAATGGAAGCGGCCATAGCGCAGGAAGAAGCATCTATAGAGCAGGATAAGCTGGGCTTTATTGAGCAGGAAAAAGCCCTGCAGCAAATGCAGCATGCATTCAACAGCCTGCTGGGAAATGTGCGCGGAAAAGAAAATGAAAAGAACCTTGGCGAGCAGCGCCTGCAATATTTATCAGAAAGAGAAAGCAGCCTGAAGGATTTTCTGCAGAAAGCCGAAGGACAGCTACAGGGATTGGAAGAAAGCATAGCCTTTACCGGCGCTCATATAGAGGGTGAAGAAGAAAGACTGAAAAGCCTTGCTGAAAACCTTGCAGTCATAGAAAACAATCTCCAAAGCAACCGCCGTGTTTTTGACGAAAAACGTGCGGCCATTGATATTGTCCGCAAAGATAACCAGGCATTGCAGCGTCGCCAGTTTGATGCAGAAAAGCAGGTAGCCGTTGCCGATACTTCTATACAGAATATACAGCGGGCGATAATGCAGGGAGAAGAAGAGCAGGCGCAGCGCCACAGCCAGATAGCGCAACTGGAGACTGAAAAGCAGGAGAAAGAATCGGAACTGGAAAATAAACGCATTGACCTGCGCCAGTTGCAGGAGCAGCATGAACATACCAAAGAGCAGATACTGCAGACGCAGGCGGCAATGGAGAAGCTGCGTAATGAGCTGGCCGAAGAAAGCAGAAAGCTTGATGCAAAAAAAAATGAGCACGCTTTGCTGAAAAGCCTGATAGATTCCATGGAGGGCTACCCCGAAAGTGTGAAATTTTTACACAACAATCCTCACTGGAATCATACCGCGCCTATACTGTCTGATATTGTATATGTAAAGGAAGCCTATCGCACAGCCGTGGAAAACGTGCTTGAACCTTACCTTAACTATTATGTAGTTAATACGCTTGAAGAAGGATTGCAGGCGGTTCACCTGCTGGACGCTCACCAGAAAGGGAAGGCAAATTTCTTTTTGCTCGACAGGATCAACAGCTTCAATGACCAGGAGCATCATCAGCCGGAAGGAACCATCAGCGCTATGAGCGTAATAGAAGTAGACGACCGCTACAGGAAATTAGCCGAATATCTTTTGAGCAATGTGTTTATTGCAGAAAACGAAAGCGCATTGCGCAACAGCAATGGCGCCGTAGTACTGGAAAAACATGGTAAATATGTAAAGGGCAAATATGCGCTGACAGGCGGAAGTGTGGGATTGTTTGAAGGAAAGAAAATAGGGCGTGCAAAGAACCTGGAAAAGCTCTACGGCGAGATTGTAGCGCAGGAGACTGTTGTAAATGCGCTAAGATCGGATATACAGGCAAAGCACAATGAAGTGATCGGGTATAATGAGCAGCTAAAAGAGCAGGCCATTAAGCAAACACAGGATGCTATCAACCAGTATACCAACCATGTGTTTGCCATTCAGAATAAAATCGAGAATTTTTTGCACCAGGAAGATACCGGGACAAAAAGGTTAAACGATTTGCATGACCAGTTGCAAAACAACCAGGACAGTATTGCCGATGTAAGAGAGGAATTGGAAAAGCTGAATATACAATTGCAGGAATTACAGGAAAGGCTGCAACAGTGCGAACAGGAATACAGTCTTGCGGAACAGGAGTATAATTTTTCCGTTGCTACTTTTAACGACTGCAACCTGCAGCATACCAAACAGCAAAGCAAGATAAATGCCCTGAAGCAGGAGCATGACTTTAAGCGCGGCCAGTTGGCAGACCTGCAGCGGCAGATTGAAAACAGTACCGCCCAACTGGAAGAATCTTCTCAAAATATTGCGCAAACAAAGGAAAACCTGCAATTGGCTACCGACACATTGCTGGAAATGCTGCGCAATAAAGATGAAGAAGAAAGGAAACTGAATGAAGCCGATCAGGCATATTATAACAGGAGAAATGTACTTACGGAAAAAGAATCTGTTTTACGGCAGAAGCAAAAGGCAAAAGAGCAGCTTGATCATTTGTTGAATGAAATAAAAGATAAGCTAAGCGAGCTGAAGCTGCAACTGGCAGGAATGAAGGAAAGGCTGAGCGTTGAATTCCGTGTGGACCTGGATGCGATCCTTGATGAGCCCCGTCACACCGATACTCCCCTGGAAGATCTGCAGGCATCCTGTGAAAGAATGAAAAAACGCCTTGATAATATGGGCGAAGTAAACCCTACCGCTATTGAAGCTTTCCAGGAAATGAAGAAAAGATACGAGTTCATACTGGAGCAGAAGAATGACCTCGTTAATGCCAAAGACGGGCTGATGCAGACCATACAGGAAGTGGAAGCCACCGCCAACCAGAAATTCCTTGAAACATTCAATACAGTACGGGAAAATTTCCAGAAAGTATTTAAGGCATTATTTACCGAAGAAGATACCGCCGATGTATTATTGGAGAATCCTGAGAATCTTGCGGAAACCGGGATTGACATTGTGGCAAAACCCAAAGGGAAACGCCCTTCGTCTATCACCCAGTTGAGCGGTGGAGAAAAAACGCTCACCGCTACAGCATTGCTGTTCGCCATATATCTCATCAAGCCGGCGCCTTTCTGTATCCTTGATGAAGTGGATGCCCCGCTGGATGATGCCAACGTTGGCAAATTCACCAATATGATACGGCAGTTCAGCGAGAACTCCCAGTTCATTATTGTTACCCACAACAAAATGACCATGTCTACCGTAGATATCATTTATGGCGTCACTATGCAGGAACCCGGGGTAAGTAAGCTGGTGCCTGTTGATTTCAGAGGGTTGAATTAGGGAAACATGAATGATCTCGAAAGCTAAAAAACTATTAACACTCTTTCCCGTCTTTGCGAGCCGCCATACGCATTTTAAAGATCAGGACTGATGCGCGGCGAAGCGATCTCCTCTTACCAACTTTGGAGACTGCTTCACCACTTTGGCGTCGCCTCTCGCAATTAAGCGTTCTATACGTGGTTCGCAGAGACGGGAAAGAGTGTTTTGTTTTATAACTGGCGTTTTCTGCATGAGGTATATAATTAACGTCCTGCATGCAGCTCGCATTGACCGCAGGAGGAAAGGCATCTTCGCGAAGAACGAAGCGATCTGCTTCACCACTTTGGCAAACCCTCTCGCAATTAAGCATTCTATACAGGCTGGCAGAGATACGGATTGACTTAAAGTGCTATAAAAAACGATAAGTATTGTAATAAGTTGTTTCTTTGCACAACAAAATAGGATAGTCCATGACTTCAACTTTCTCTTTTCTGTTGCACATGCATTCAGGGCTTCGCTGGCTGATGCTGATCATACTTCTTGTAGCCATATATAAATCATTTACGGGTTATTCCGGCAATAAGCTTTTTACAAAATCAGATAATACCATACGGCTGTTAACAGTGATCTTTACCCATCTCCAGTTGATCGTGGGACTTATACTTTATATACAAAGCCCACTGGTGAAGTACTTCTGGGGAGATCCCGGCAACGCCATTAAACAGGAATCCCCGATGTTTTTCGGGCTTTTCCATTTTATTTTCATGTTGCTCGCCGTGGTACTCATTACCATAGGCTCTGCTAAAACAAAACGCAGGAATACAGACAAAGAAAAATTCAAAACGATGCGGGGATGGTTTCTGGCTGCATTGATCATTATCCTGCTGGCTATTCCCTGGCCATACCTGCCGTCTGCAGGAAGACCTTTGTTTTAACCTGTATGCGGGCATTTTGCGGTAAAGACTGATTTTCCTATGTTTGGTCAATGGCACGTTCTTCCGTCATTTTTGGGATAGTGGCATGCTTCTGTATGTTCATTACTGCTATAGCTTACAGCCAGCCAAAGGAAAAGCCTTATGTAATATTAATTTCCCTTGATGGCTTCAGGTACAATTTTTCTGCTATGTATCCCACACCTCACCTGGATGCCATTGCCAGGGAAGGGGTAAGGGCAAAAGCGATGCTGCCGTGCTTTCCTACCAAAACTTTTCCCAACCATTACAGCATGATTACGGGTTTATATCCTGATCATCATGGCATTGTCGCCAATAAATTTTATGATCCGGCTTCCGGCAAAACATTTGCCCTCACCACAGCAGAAAAATTCGATCCTTCATTCTATAGCGGACAACCTATATGGAATGTTGCCGAAGCGAAGGGAATAAAAACTGCCGCTTATTTTTGGCCCGGCTCTGATGTTCCTATCCACGGGCGGTATCCTTCAATATGGAAAGTATATGACAAGCATACTACACCGGCACAAAGGCTGGATAGTGTAGTTCACTGGTTGCAACTGCCTCCTGAAAGCCGACCGCATTTTATTGCAGTATACCTTGAACAGCCAGATTTGGCCGAACATGAATTTGGACCTTTTTCTGAAGAAGCCAAACGGCAGGTAATAATGACTGACAGCCTGATAGGCTTATTTCAGCGCGCCATTCATCATTTGCCTGTTGCAGATAAAATAAACCTGATCATTGTTTCTGATCACGGGCTTTCAGAGACAAGCAGGGAAAAAGCCGTCAACCTGGAAGATTATATCCCTTACCGCTGGCTTGAGTACCCCATCACCATGGGCAATCCTGTCATTTTTCTAAAAGCAAAAAAAGCATATTACGACAGCATTGCATTTGCCATCCACACCATTCCGCATGTAAAAGGATATGTGTCGAAAAAAATGCCCGGCAGGTTCCATTTCGGTAAAAATCCGCGGAGTCTTGATTTTACAATAATCGCAGAAGCAGGATGGTCTATCATCACCAACCCACCGGAGCTGATCAAAAAAGGAAATCACGGGTATGATAACCGGGAGAAAGACATGTGGGCCATCTTTTATGCAACAGGTCCTGCTTTTAAAAAAGGCTATGTACAAAAGATATTTCCCAATATATCAGTTTACCCGCTGATAGCATATTTGCTCGGGATTGGAATTCCACCGGCAGACGGGAAATTTAAACCGGTGAGAAAAATACTGAAATAATAGCCGCGAATTCCTTTTGTATGCCACAAATGCACGAATAAAGGAATCAAAAATGCATTATATATTCGTGGAATCCGTGGCTATCTTTTTTTACAAATTCGATAAACAGATGATTACATTCCACCAGGGAAATATCAAAGACATATCCTTAATAAGGGAGTTGACTTTTAAAACCTGGCCCGCCACTTACGGAGCCATTTTAAGCCGGGAACAGATTGACTATATGCTGGAAATGATGTACAGCCCCGCATCGCTTGAAAAACAAATACTGAAGCAAGGTCACCACTTCATCATAGCTTATGAAAACAACCAACCTGCAGGCTTTGCCTCCTATTCACAAAAGGAATCTGACAACGCTGCTTACAAGCTGCACAAGATATACGTACTCCCTTCCCTCCACGGAAAAGGAGTTGGCAAAAAAATAATTGATCATATCGTTCAATCCATACTACCTGCAGGCGCAAAGACCCTTGAGCTGAATGTCAACAGGCGTAATACTGCAAAAACGTTTTATGAGAAACAGGGATTTGAAATAGTCGGAACGGAAGACATCCCTATCGGTAACGGCTATTTCATGAATGATTATGTGATGAAAAAAAAGCTCTGAAGATCATAATAAAGGCGAAAGCAATCTTGCTGAGGCATCTGCAAACCGGTGCAGCGGCCCGCGCTGCAGCCATTCTTCAAGCGTTACTTCTTCGCTGCAGGCAAGATCTTCCATAAAAGCTTCTGTCAGCTGGCTATTGATCTCTTTACCATACACTACTGCATTGATCTCAAAGTTCAGGTCAAAGCTGCGCACATCCATATTAGCCGTACCTACAATAGATACCATATCATCAACGATCATTGTTTTAGCATGCACAAAGCCTTTGTTGTACAGGTATATTCTCACCTTGCTGCTCAGCATATCGTAAAAATAAGAACGGGCAGCAGCATTCACTATCCTGGAATCTGAGATGCCGGGAAGCAGCAGCCTTACATCTTTTCCGCTCAACGCTGCTTTTTTTAATGCATCGCATATACTGTCGTTAGGTATAAAATACGGAGAAGTAATATACAGCTTCTGCCGGGCCATCACTATAGCTGTAAAGAAGCTCAGCATAATGCCCGAAGAAGGATAATCAGGACCGCCCGGAACGATCTGGACAAGCTCATTACCTGCGTTGGCGGAAAAATCGAGGGGAAAATAAAAAGGATGTATATCAAGCGTGCTTTCTGAAGCAAAGTTCCAGTTGGCGATAAAATGATACTGCAGGTTATTTACAGCAGGTCCTTCTATCTTAAGGTGTGTATCTCTCCAGTATAATTTTTTTTCTTCACCGGCATTGATATAGCGGTCACTTACATTAATACCGCCAATAAATCCCGTTATGCCGTCTATCACGATGATCTTCCTGTGATTGCGATAGTTGATCCTGTTGGCCAAAAGGAAAAAACGGATCTTGTAAAAAGGAAATATCTCAATACCGGCCGCTCTTAATTCGCCTAATACCTTCCTCAGGCTATGGCTGCCGAAATCGTCATATATAAAGCGCACTTTCACCCCTTCAGCCGCTTTTCTTTTCAGTATCTCTATGATCTTTTTACCTATAACATCATACTCAAAAATATAATACTCAAGGTGTATATAAGATTGGGCGCTCTCCAGGGCATCGAGCACTGCATTGAATTTATTTTCTCCATTCAACAGGAGCGTTACTTTATTCAGGCTCAGCAATGAGCTGGAATCGTTGATCAGGAAATGAACAATATCCTTATAATATTTCAGCTCCGCCCCAAAAGCATCCTCGGTCTTTTTTGAAGTGGTGATCAAACGTTGCATGATATCCCGGTAAAGCAAATCGTTGGAAATTATTTTCTTGGAAAAAATTCTCTTTTTCCTGTAGTTTACCCCGAAAGAGAAATAAAAAACACTGCCTATGACTGGCAATATAAATACCAGGAGCAGGTAGGCAAGTGTTTTTGCGGAATTATGCGTATCAATGATGATCCTGTATGCTGTGATGATATCAAGCACCAGCACTACAATCGCAATGATATAAGGATAATATTTCAGCAGCAGTAAGTACACTGACCTGTAATTGAAGCGTTGTTGTACATGATAAAACTATCAAAATATCGGCTATATAAATATTTTTTTAACTTAAATATTGAAATGCGGTATTGCAACAGAAATGAGTAATTTGGCATTGCATCAAATACAATTTACATGCACATATTTTTCCGGATCATTTTTATATTGTTTACCGCTTTAATTACCGCCCGGCACAGCTCTGCCCAGGTAAGCCTGTTTGTATCCACCAAAGGAAACGCAACAGCAAAAGGCACTATAGAAGACCCTTTTAACAGTCTTCAAAAAGCTTTGGCGTATGCGGGACAGCAAAGCGGTCAACAGGTTGCCGTTTACCTAAGGGAAGGAACATATTATCTACGCACAACAATTGTTTTGAATGCAGCGGATTTTTCTACTGCCTCGTTGCTGATACAACCCTACCGGCAGGAACAGGTCACTATCAGCGCAGGGCGGCGACTGTCCCTTAAATGGGAGCCTTACCGCGACGGCATATATATGGCAAAGATCCCTGCAGGGACTTCTTTTGAACGTTTATACGTAAATGATACATTGCAGGTGCTTGCGCGCTACCCCAATTATGATAGTGCTGCCAGGGTATTTCACGGCACGGCTGCCGATGCCATAGCGCCGCAACGGGTAAAGCGCTGGAAGCACCCGGAAGGAGGCTATGTGCATGCATTACACGCCTACGAATGGGGCGGTTTTCACTACCGGATCACCGGGGCAGACAGCAATGGCAACCTGCAACTGGAAGGCGGCTGGCAAAACAACCGTCCTAATAAAATGCATAAAGAATACCGTTTTGTGGAAAATATTTTTGAAGAGCTGGATACAGCAGGAGAATGGTATCTCGATAAAAATAACAGCATCCTTTACTATTATCCCCCTTCTCCGGCCAGGTTAGACCAGGCTGTTATTGAAGCATCAGACCTGAAGAACAGCATTGAGCTCAGAGGAACAAGCGGTGCGCCATTAAAGCATATTACACTGTCGGGGCTTCGGTTTGCCCATAACGAGAGGACTTTTATGGACACCAGAGAACCTCTGCTGAGGAGCGACTGGACCATATACCGCGGAGGGGCAGTGCTGATGGATGGAACAGAAAGCTGCAAAATAGATGATTGTGTGTTTGAAGGAATAGGCGGCAATGCCATAATGCTGAGCAATTACAACAAAAACGATACCATCAGCGGCTGCCATATTTATAATACAGGCGCCAATGCCATATGTTTTATCGGGGATACTAAAGCCGTACGCTCCCCTTCATTCGGATATGAGCAGTTTGTTCCATTTGAAAAAATGGACAAAATTGCCGGGCCGGCGACCGGCAATTTTCCCCGGTACTGTATTGCGTATGATAACCTGCTGCATGATCTTGGTGAAATAGAAAAACAGGCGACCGGTGTGGAAATTGAAGTTGCCTCTTCTATTATTGTAAGGCATAACAGCATTTACAATACTTCACGTGCAGGGATAAATATCGGCGACGGATGCTTTGGCGGTCACCTCATAGAATATAATGACGTTTTTAATACAGTAAGGGAAACAGGCGACCATGGCTCCTTTAATTCCTGGGGCCGCGACCGCTACTGGACGCCGGACCGCAACTATATGGACAGCATCATAAAAATATATCCCTGGCTTATTACACTTGATGCGAGGAAGCAAACCATCATCAGGAACAATCGCTTCAGGTGCGACCATGGCTGGGATATAGACCTGGACGACGGTTCATCTAATTATTTTATCTATAATAATCTTTGCCTGAACGGAGGAATAAAACTGAGGGAAGGTTTCTACCGCCGTGTAGAGAATAATATTTTGATCAACAACAGTTTTCATCCTCATGTGTGGTTTCAAAAGAGCGGCGATGTATTCAGAAGGAATATTGTGATGAGAAAATACGCTCCCATACAGATCAGTGCATGGGGAAAGCAGGTTGACTATAACCTGTTCCCGGATGCAGCTTCACTGGCGGAAGCAAGAGCTAATGGTACGGATACCCACAGTCTTGCAGGCGATCCGTTGTTCATTGATCCGGCACATGGAGATTTTCGTGTTGCGAATGGCTCGCCGGCGCTTACGCTGGGATTCCGGAATTTTCCGATGGATGTGTTTGGAGTGGAAAGCCCTGCGCTTAAGCAACTGGCATTGCAACCTCAGGTACCTGTCCTGGTTACAGACCTTTCATTTGGAGATAAGTCTGCATCATTCCGCTTCATGGGAGGCACGCTTACATCAGTGAATGGATTAGGCGACCGCTCAGCCTACGGCTTGCCCGATGAAAAGGGTGTGATAATCTTATCAGCGCCGGGAGGCAGCCTGCTGGCTAAATCGGGGCTGCAGAGCAAAGATGTAATAAGAAGCGCAGACGGGAAACCTGTATCAGACCTGAAGGAACTTATGGACATTTACCAGGCGGGCAACTGGAAAGGGCATATACCGGTAAAGATCATCCGCAACCAGCAGGAGATGGACATTGAGCTTATAATGAAATAGAAAGGTTGCCAATACCTTTAAACTTATTTTAAACCGGGAAGAATGTGGTTTGGCCAGGCAAATCCTTAGCGTCTCTTACCCCAAATCATCTATGGCCTGCCCAGCACCACCGTATGTATGAATTTACTTTTTTTCACTTCCTGCACAATATGCTGGATACTTGCTTTATTCACCTTCAATATCAGCTTGGTATGCCCTACCTGTATGGTATCGTCTTCCTGCAGCTTTGTTTTCCGGGAGATCCGTACGGGGTTGCCATTCAAAAAAGTACCGTTCCTGCTTTCCCTGCCTCCGTTGGACACGGCATCGTCCATAACGAAAAAGCTAAGATCCTCCCCCTGCTCCACATATACTACCGCATGCACTTTACTGATAAAGGTATCATCGTCTATCACAATAAAAGGGTTCAGTAACGGATCTGCTTTTCTGCCGATATAGTTATTGCCCGCCGATAAAGCAAAGGTTTTTGAAGGGCGGTCTTCTGTATGCATAATCAGCCAGCCCGGCGGATCGGGAAATTTTATCTTCACGTCAGTATTTCGCTTATCCTTTGACGATATAATAATAGGGGTAGTGAGGGGTCCGGCAGCTTCTTCTGCCTCCTTCAAAGCCTTATCCATTTCATCTTCCGGAAATTCAACGCTTATTTCGGGCTTTTGAGGATCCCATTCCGGGAACTCCTGTTGAATGGCTTTTACTTTTTCTAGATGTCTTGCATTGAGCTTTCGCAAAAAGTCGCTCGGAGCATTCACGCTCAGGCTCTCATAATACTCCAGCTTTTCCAGCAACCGCTGCTTTACCTGGAAGGGGGTCACCTTTTCCGGAAGCTCAAGGAAGTTGAGCGCTTCAATACGTGTCATATAAAAAATTATTGTTGTATAGTATCGGTTAAAGAAATATTCGGGCCGGCTTTTTCGAGAAAGGCGACAACAGCTTCACTAAAAATCTCACTATGACCAGCCTGAAATCCCGGTGGCGAAAAAAGCAGATCGTTACACTCTCTGAATATCTTTGCTGCTGTTTGCCCCAGCGAAGCATCCATATATTCAAGCTTTCCGATCAGCTCTTCCTCCTGCAGATCCCTGTTCCCCGTATATGCATTAAGATATTGCAGCAAAAGGCGTTTTGCCGCCCGCAGGTATGCTTCGGCTGGCATAGTTTTTTGTATAGCCGTCAATAGCTTTATATCATTTGCTATTTCAGCAACCGTATTGCCGTTATCATCGGGGTTGATCTTATCTACAGCCTGCACATCCGATCGTGCAGCTTCAATCTTCTTCATCCTCCGCAGTATAAAAATGGTAATGCAGGCAGCAGGCAATATGCACAACAAAGCATATATTATAAATAAACCCGGAAAGCCCTTGTTTGTTTTATACAGGTTATTTTCCGGCAAACTGCTTTCGGGGGAATGAACAAGGAATGGAACAGGAGCAGTTTTTACAAGAAGGTATTTCCCTGTCTCCGGATCAAAATAAGTGAACGGCACCGGCGGGATGATAAATGATCCTGTATCGGCAGCGACAAAAGGTATAGCGTATCTCTTCACCCCATACGCTGGAAATACGGAATAATCTATACTGTCACTTACTTCAGCAGCATACGCCCGGCAATCTCCCGGCCATGGCACTGCAGGGGCAGAAATATTAAAAAAATTGCCCTCTCCTTTTATAAGCAGGTGCAAAATATTGTTTTCACCGGATATGCTTTCCGGGTGAAGCAATCCTGCCGAAATGCTGAATTGCCCTATAGCTCCTGAAAAGCCGGAAGAGTCTTCAGCAGCCGGTAAAGCTTTTACCAGTACCTTCAGTTCATTGCTCGTTACCATGCCGCTGTATGCATGCCTGCCCTGCACGGCGTCGCCGTAATCAACTTTATTATTAACCGCCAATGGCGGTATATGCAATGCGCCGTTTTGAAAGGGGAACAACTGGTACTGCAATACCTCGTATACCCTGTACTTCTCCCCTTTCACCGTTTCATAGTGTGCCGTTTCATTGATGGTTTCAATCTTATGAGACACAAAATCTTCAAGCGCCGGCTGCTTCAGTATCTCACTGCTGCTTCGCAGCGCGGTATAGAGCCTGTACAACAGGAGCAAAGGCTCTCCTGCATAGCAGGTATCTTTGCTAAGGGAAGCTTTTATGAAAATGTGAGCGCTTATTTTTTCCTGAGGGGTTTCATTCTTTTTTAAACCGGAGATCTGTTGTGTATTATCCACAGGCAGATCATCAAATATCGCCCTGACACGATAAGGAGCTTTTTCAGTTTGCGCCGGTAAAGGCCTGCATATACAAAAGCATAATACAGCATATATAATATGTCGTAAGCGGGTCATGGCTATTGACATTTTAAATATTGTCAGAATCCCGCACCTCTTCTCAACTGGTCTATTTCCTGTTGCTTTTGAGTCAACTGTGTCTCTGCATATTGCAATTTTCTTTCCATTTCCAACAAGGTATTTGCCTTGTCCGAAAGTTTGAACAATTGCTTTTTTTGATCTTTCAGCTCTATCATTCTCTCTATGATCACCTTATTCATTTTTGCATAAGGCGAATATCCCTTTTCCTGTAAGGTTGCCAGGTCTCTTATTTTCCCGGTCAGCAGTATGTCAATGCTTTCCATATTTTTCGGGTCTTTATCAAGTGAATCAAGGTATGCCATTGCTTTATCCATGTTCTCCGTAAATTTTTCCTGGTTCATTTCTTCCTGTGTTTGCAGCGTTATCTTTTCTCTCAGCTTGCTGTTTTCTTTAAGCGGCAGCCTGAAGTTAAAATATACCGCTGTGATGATCAGCGCTACCGTTATACAAAAAAACAGGAGGAATTTTAAAAACGCCTCGTTTCTTTCTTTGCTGTTCAGTATTTTTTGCATGCCCATATATCTTCGTTTAAAAATTTTTTAATAATACTATCAGTCTGCCAGGAAGCTCCTGCGCCTTTGCACGGAGGACTCCTCTCTGTTCTTCACTACTTCTTCTTTTACAAATATTCCCGCTTCTTTTCGTTTGCCTATATATTCCAGCCTGGATAGCTGATAGAACAGCTTTGATATGGTTTTGGTGAACTGCGATACTTTTGATATGGAATCATTAATATCAAGATGATCATACTGCAGCGTGGACAGATCACCTATCGTAGCTTCCAGCTCGCCCTGCCCTATATTGCACCATTCGTTGAAATAGTTGATAAGCTCTTCTTTGCCGCTGCCCAAAAAGCAGTCGAGCGTATTTTTGATAACCCTTGCCAGCGCTGCCACCCTGCTCACCGTGTATACCGGGCGCTGCACTATGCCTACAGACTTCAATTCTGCCAGTTGGGAGGCAGTGAACAATGAAATATTATCACATATCTTTTGAACGATCACCGACATTTCATTGGACTGCTTCTTCTGAATGATCTTCTGCGTGATCTGCAGTGCATACAGCTCCATCTTGCTGTAAAACTGCTCCAGCCCCGCCTGTATTTCAAGCAGCTCGGGATGGCTGCATATAGCAGTGCAGGGAGGAATATACTCTTCCTCAAGTGACACACGCTGCGCATCCACCGTCATTTTCCCCACCGGCAACTGGTGGGGGCCCAATACATTCCTCGCTACTTCAGCTACCGGTATAATGTCCAACTGCAATGAGGGAATGGTATAAGGTATGCGTGGAGGCGTTTCTTCAGGCGCCGCAGCACCGTAAGGCATCCGCTTATACGGATTGATGGTAAGCACGATATAGAATTGCGTGGATCTCGCTTTTAGCTCCCGCAACGTTACCGGCTCACTTACTACCGGGGCAACAAGGTTATTGCCATGTATGGCAGTGTCTTCATTAAATTCAATATAGTATCCTCCTGCCGTGATGGCCCTGCATTGCTGAATGCGCACCTGTATCCTTTTCTGGTTGTCTGTAGATATGAATAATTTTACTGCTTCGTTCTTCTCTCCCACCGGCGGCAATATTCCATAGCTGAGCTGGTCTACCAGGCAGCTGGTATGCTGTGCAAGCTGATAGGTCATCGCATTGTCCTGGGCAATAAAATGCGATTTGTTGATCTTCATTCCATCTACCCAGTTTACCGGCAAAAAATGAGTATCCTGCATAGTACAATTTTATATCAGGGAACGTGAGCAGATGATCACGTCATTTTCCTTTATATGATTATTAAATATGGTTTTCTCTGCGTCTATATAAGCTGTGCTTATAGTGTTCCACCGGGGTTTTTTATAAAACACCCACCCGTTAGGCTCTCCGGAGCCGTTCACATATTCCACCCTGCTGTCGGGATGCCGCTCGTTGTAATCATTAATGAAATAATAGAACAGCTCTCCGAAATACATATCAACCGGCGCCTTGGCCCTGAAGTTGGTGATAGCGGCATCATTGATTTTCTTTTTAAATTCAAAACTTATTACCAGCAGGTTTTTTAATTTGTTTTCATCAGGCTCCGCCACTTCTTCCTGCAATGGATAGAACCATTCCTTCAATATCCTGGGCGGAATGGATATCGCTTTTAAAAAAGTATTATAGAAAAAGAAGGGAACGATAAAAAAAAGTATGGTTGCCGCCATAATATATTCCAATCCATTTTTATTAACAAAGCGGTACATCAGCATAAACCCGATACAGCCGAAAACAGCTGCCAGTACTGTAAAAAGCAATTCCGGGACAAAGGTCTTTTCGCCACTTACCCATTTTATATGGTACTGCATATAATACACATGAGCGCTTCCCAATAAAAGAAAACATCCCTGGAAAACAACAAAAGCAGTAAAGGGTGATTGTATTACCGAAGGGTAAGCCAGTATGCCGAGCAGCGCAAAGATCAGCAAAGTGGTTATAAGATAGATAAACGTTTGCTTACGGTAAGGCTTATACGCACCCCTTACCTTTGCAATCAATTTGGTGACGACCATATAAAGCGCTACAGCTCCGCCGCCGAGCAGGATGAGGTATTTTGTTATTTCATCAGATATTACTCTTTCCATGTGTATAGTTTCAGATAAGTTTTACAATTCTGCTCATTGTATTCCTTTTTTACAAAACACTACTGTATCCCAGCACCGGCTCTTCTCCTTTGGTAAGCGACATATTCATTTTTTCCACGGGTAGTTGCACGGAAAATTTTACATCCAGTCCCGCGGGAAGAAAAAAACGGCTTAATGTCTCCAGCAGGGTATACCTCTCCCCGCCTTCCAGGTAATCGCTCAATCGAGAGCGCAGCAAGGGTCCGATATTGATCTCTATAGCAGGCTCTCCCTCCTCAAATCCGGTTCCGCAGACCATATCTATCCCCAGCATGGCTTCTCCCAACCCCGGTGGTGGCGCAGCAGCTGATGCATCTGCAACAGCAGCGGGGCGCTGCACCAGCTTCACCTCTTCGTTGAGAATATGGGTAAAGCATTGGGCAGTCAATTCAAAGTCACCAGCAACACGATGCGCATAAGGCAATAATGATATCAGCCTTGGGATAAATATGGCAGGTATGGATGCCGGCAGATCCCAGAACCGGTTGAAATAATCGTTGAGAATGCCGGACTGCAAGCCCTGCAGCAAAGCGTTTTCTTCTTTTTCCACTTTCAGGCTATGGAGAAAAAACTCATGCTCAACAGGCATGAAAAACCGGCGGATCTCTTCTTCCCGTTTTTTGTTGAGCTTATAGTCTGACGCCATATCGGCAACAGTGATCAGGCGGTTGCCACGATGCGGCTGGCGAAAGAAAAGCCCTTCCGGCAGGTGATCATACAACCCGCCTCTTGACAGATACAGCAACAGTATATCCCGGGCATGTTGATCGTCAATTTTTGCAGACACAATATCCCTGCTGTAGCTTCTCCTGAAGAGCTGATCGGCCGTTACCATAAAGCTTTCCTGCAACAATCCCTTTTCCATTGCCTGAAGCATCTGTGGCTCCGCTCTTATATCAAAAGCGGATTGCCGGATATCCTCCTGCAATTTTTCGAGAAGCTCATATTGTTGCATCATCATGATTTTATGCTGCCTGCTCTATAAAAACCCGGTAAGGGAATAATGTTACCGACTTTTCCTCAAGCATAATTTTCAGATTTTCCACCCAAAAGGCTATTTCACCATTTTCTTTCATTATATCATAGTTCTTTTTTACCAGCTTTATCCGCACATCCAGGGTTTTCACAAATCCCTGCTGCTGACCGGGATGGATCATTACTCCTTTTGCCACATCTATGCTGCTTACAGATTCGCCCAACTGGTAATGACAAAATGCCCTGATGTCTTCTGTCGTTATCAGCCGCTCTTTGGATAACACTGCGCTTTTATAGGCAAGTATGCTTTGCGCAGTGCCGAGCCTGCCTCTCCCGCCCTGGGTAGTGGTTACCAAAACAGCTTCGTTGTTCTGCACATTGGCGCCTTTGTACAGGCGCAGCCTGCTGCCTGCTTTGATATGGTTGGCCTCATTGCCGCAGGTGCTCCAGTATTTCAGGAAAATATTTTGCCAGGGTGCTTTATCATTGTTGCGTACCATGAGATAAGGGACAGGTTCCTTTTTCCGGTTACCGGAAAAAATACGCTGTTCCAGCTTATTGACGATCTGCTGCACCTGCTTCATTTCTTTATTTATAAAGTCGTTGCCAAGTGAGGAAAATGCCACACTTTCTTCCCTTAATAATTGCACCACATAGTCTACGATAGCTACTGCATCTCTCTCATCGAACCTCCCTACATTGCCATTGCGGAGCAAAATGCCGAAAGTGCTGTCATTTTCATTGTCGGGAACCCGGGTATTAAGTATTTTTCCTTCATCATTGGTCACATTGTCGAGGTCGAGGAAAATATCATCAGTTTGCAGGGGTATTATATTTACTATATCCTGCAGCCGGTAAGCGAGCGTATGCAGCCGGCGGTTAAAGACCGGGAAGCTGTTCATCACGCAGATCACATCCTGGAGTATGCTGTTGGGAATAGTCTGGGGAAAATCAATACATATCCAGCGGAGCGGCTGCAGTTGCAACAGGGATTGCGCGGCTTTGCCGGGGAATACCTCGTTCACCATGCTCCACAACAACCCGTTATCTTCCGAAGAAGTGAGGTCATTACTATCATTGAGCGTAATAAAAAAGGGCTTGTAAAAAGCATTTACCTGTTTCTTTATAGTAGCATTTACGTTATCCTCCCCCGACAGAATATCCTGAATATCAAGCTGCTCACCGCTGATCTGCTGCCGGCCGTATCCCGGGATGTGCGCCATAGGCGTTTCATTCCAGTACCATACAGCCTTGGGCAACTGGTGATAAAACAACTGTTTTACGCCTTCGTTACGAAGATCAAAATAAAACAGGCTGTCTTTTAAGCTGGTACCGGGCTCGTCAACAGCGATCCAGAGGCTGCAATCCGGCAGGCTCCTGCCGGGATCAGCCTGGGCAACTATTTCTTTGGAGATGCTGTTATTAACCCTGTATAAGCTATTGCCGGTAGCCAGAAAGCGCACAGAAGCCCGGGTGAGCTTAAAGGAGCCGGTGGGAGAAAAGAAAATGTCTTTGGTAATATCCTCGCCGTCATCAGCATCCAAAGAGAACTTCCTGGTAATATAGTATTGCTCATCCTCGCTGAGCTGCAATGCTTTTTCAACAGGAGTGGTGCAGGCAACTGCATGAGCGGGCAAGGCACCCGTAAAAGCATCAGGCGAAAGCAATTGCACCAGCCGCTCCAGTATGCGGGCGCGTGAGCCCTGGATCTCGCCGGAAAGCTTTTCAAGCTCTATAGCACAGGAGGTAAAAAGCATGGATACAACAGGATCGAAGCTGCTTTCCGGTTCTGTTTCCGCATATCCCCAGCTCCGGGAAGCATTCTTAAGCATTCTCGCTTTGATATGATCTCTTGATTCCTGCATCATGTATGTGTGGTTAAGGATAGGAATAGGTAAATATTACGGAGAGTAGCATTCAATACAGCATGCTTCAAAAATGCTTCATAGCGGGCAAAGCGCATAAGGGTGCGCTCCACGATATGCATCGGGGCAGGCGCAACTGCATCTACATAGTAGCAATACAGTTGGATACACAAAAAACACGCACTAAATATTGCTCTCAGTAATGGGATTGTAAAACCCGGTGATACTATATCCGGTTATTGACCAACTTGTTACCGGGTAAATGCTAATAAGATAAAGGACCCACATAAAAACTGTCCTTAAAGCTGAACGGCTCATTCGTCCGGGTCAATATTGCGGACACAGTAATGGATACTCTTTTTTTAATGGAATGCACTCCCGGCATTTCTTCCTGGGCAATCAGCAGGTCAACCCTTATGCGGGAAAGCCTTTTTTCCTTTTCCTGTATGGAAACGAGCAGCGACTGCCTGATGACCTCTTTGAGCTTGTGCGTATTGGTAACGTTATCAAAATCATGATCCCAGATGCCACAGCCAAAATCTTCATCGCTTGGGAACTCTCCAAAAGCAGTTGTAAGCAGGAGGTGAAGATGCTGCACGACGGATTGCTGTAAAGAGACCCTGGGATGCTCTTCTCTGCTCATGACGCATCCAAAATCGAGTGGTAACGAAAAGTATTGTTGTTGCATGCTGGCATCTTTTAAACTAAAACTCAATCCTGATCAAAGGCGCTACTGAAGTATCACTGTTGCCCGGAAAACCAGGGTCGAAATAACGGGGGCGGCTGCTGGTATTGCCATACAGCGATTCAATATAACGATCCATATCCGTCAACACCGGTCTTGCCGCCCTGAGCTCTCCGATCATCCTGGTATAATCCGGGTCATTTCCCAATGCCGGCTTACTGAAATAATCTTCCACGATCATGGCCTGCTGCTCTGCCGTATAGCTGCTGAACGATTTGCCGGGAACAACTGTATATTCATATGCTGCATTTCGGTCGCCGCCGGATACAATGGCTGCCGCCTGGTGTACCAGCGAATCTGAAATGTACCCGTTGCCCCTGGTTTGGAACTGCCAGATATGCGTCATTTCGTGAACGAGCGTGGCATTACTGATACTGTATCCCGGCGGGATACGGATATAGTTGCCCAGCGTAGTGGGCGCCGCAATAACGGAAGAAATTACGATCCTGACTTTTTCATAGCTGACAGACGCCCCGAAAATAGCGGTAAGCATGTCTTTTTCAGGAGTGGAAAGCACCCTGCCCCCCGACGATAAAGCATCGCCGTATTGCATACCGAGTATCTCTATAAATGGTATCCTTACTTTTACACGGTCTCCCATCGGACTCCTGTTAAAAACTTATTTCCTGATGACAGAATATCTGTTTGGGTGGGGAAATGTTACCCGCAGAAGGAGGCATTTCAAATTAGCCGGGCAGGCGTCTGCAAAACATAGGATATACCCGCGGGATTTCAACGAGAGAAGGGATTATTTGTAAACCTGAGTTATCATGAAAGTTAGAAAATCAGCAACCCGCCGTACGCCTGGTGCTCCTAACCGCCCCGAACGTTCGGGGGAGAAAAAGCCATCCTCGTGCGTCTACCCCTTTACCAACTGCGAGGACTGCTTCTCCAATTTGGAAACACCTCTCACAATTAAGTGTTCTATACGTGGCTCGCAGCGACGGCAGGTGTGTGGACTATTCGCTGGCTTGCTTTAGACTGAAAGCTACAAACTATCAGCTTCTTGAAACGTCCTGGCGAAGCGCAGAGGTATTACCCGGGCACCAGGAGCCACTTCTTGCGCTGAAGCCATCCTCGAACAGCTATCCCTTTACCAGCTGCGAGGGCTGCTTCTCCCGCCGCAACATTCTTCTAATTCAAAGTTCACGCCGGCGGGATCGCAGGGACGGCAAGAGCGTGCATGATTTCCGGGCTTTCATTATCGTGAAAGTTACAAAATCAGCAGCCCGTCGCCCGGCAGAAGAGTGTTTTGTTTTTGTAACTGGCGTTTTTTCAAAGAGGGGTATATAATTGGCTGCAGGATATCCGGCCTTCTGAAGGTTGGAAACCACTATTGTCCGGCAAATATTAATAATCGTTTGAAATTCAGTTAATCGCCTCACCCCAGCCCTCTCCTCGCGGAGAGGGAGCAGAAACCGCTACAGCAAAGGCTTTCATTAATTTTAAATATTTTTATTCGGACAACAATAGTTGGAAACCCTTTACAGATTATTGCCGGCGCATCAGGTCAAGGAATTTTTTATCGAGCTTATGACCATACCAGTCTACATATTGCACATCTGCCCGCCGGGAGTCCAGCACGCCAAAGTCGCCAATGAAGTTCCATACAGCAAAACCAATCCCCGCAGCGGTAAGTATTTCCAGCACATCCGAGAACCAGGCGAGAAAAACAAGGTGCGGCGTTTTGTTCCAGCAGCCGCATTCACCACAATGCACGCCCACACCTTTTTGCAGAATATCTTTCCAGGGCTGGTAAAATGTTTCAAGCATTGATTTGCTCAGGTATTTATTTCCCACCTGCCCCGGCCATTTGGGTTCGGGCATGTGCTCAATGTCCTTATTAGCCCACGGCGCTTTGTAGTGTGATATCGAACCCGGGTAGTATCCTCTGCAGCTTTGTGCAATATTGAGGTCAATGATCTCCGGTACAGGCGCCGTTCCTACACTGTTGCCATCGGCTATTATCAGCGCTCCGGGATTCTCTTTACGGATAGCTTCCGACGCTTCTTTAGCCACTGTCCGGTAAATATTGCCCGGCACAGGGCCGGATGCCGAATGCTGATCGTTCATATCTTCCCGCATGGCAGGTTCATTTAAAAGATCAAAGCTGATTTTTGAGGCAGAGATACTTTTATAGTGTTTTGCCCACATATTCCAGTGATAATAAAAAGCGTTTTGCGCCGCTTCGTCTTTCCACAGATTAAACGGCTCGTGAAACCCGGCGTTGATGCAATATCCAGGCGCACGGTGCAGGTTGAGACTTACATGCATATTGTATTTATGCGCCATCATCACCAGTGCATCTATTTTGTCAACCATTTGGCTGTTGATCTTATACACATCCTCTGCAGTAATATTTTTCGTCCGGTCAATATCAAGATAACAGGGATATGCGATGGGAATGCGCACAAAATCAAAGCCCCAGTCGTGCATCCATTTAAAATGCTCTTCCACAGTAATATTCCTGTTTGCCGCAGGATCGGGAGCGAAAAAATCAAGCAGGTTAAATCCTTTCCACCGGGGCAGCCTGTTTTGAGTAGGCCTGGGTATAGCGGCAGCAAATATACTACCGGTTGTTACGGAGACTGCGGCAAGCCCGGCATTCCTGATAAATGATTTCCTGTTCATAGCAACTGTATTACCGGATATTTAAAAAGATCAGTTATATGTTTCCCTGTGTTCGTACATGCCGAAAAGCAGCAATCATTAAAGTTAAAAAAACAACATTATGAAAAAGATTTTTTTATGCTCCTTATTGGCAATATTGCTTTCGGGGTTGTTTATGTCATACCGCAGAGAGCCGGAGGGCCCAATGGGCCAGATAGGACCGGCAGGCGAAACAGGCGCTCCCGGCCCTTTATACTTTTTGTCCTACTAAATATTCGTGCATAAGTGGCAGACCTTAAATATACCACGGTATACACCACTTACATACAAAATCTACGGGAAAAAGCACAGAGCGAGATATTTAAAATGGCAGCCAAACTCAGCAGATCCTGCTGTACAGGAGGGAGAGTTATCGGGTCAGTATCGCCAAACAATACAATGGAAGCCCAGTAGTAAGGCATCTGGTTTGCTTTCATTCCTTTTTTTACAAATTCTATTTTCGCCTGTTGCAATGCCCTGTTCCTGGGTACACCCTGCTTCAGCAGCCTGTAAAATGATTCGCTTATTGCATATACCACCTTATTTTCTACCTGCCACAAGGTAGCAACAGTACTTGGCACACCTGCATATACGAACTTGTCGGCCATACTATAGCTATCAGACCGCTGTTCCGTGCAGATCACTGCGGTTTCGCAGCCTGCCAGAAAAACAAGCTGCAGCCGGTTCTTTTTGGTTAAATCTATATCCTTCATATAAACAGGATCGTCGTGCAAAAACAAAACAGGCTGTGCATCATGCAGCCCGGCATGGGAATAAATATGGAGGATACTGCAATTTCCCATAGATGCAAGAAAGGCTTTCCTGGAAGCCGTCTGCCGTGACAATATTTTAGGAGCGGCAAAGCAGTCTTCAATTTTTTGCAGCGATTGCACAGCGCCAAACAAACGGGGAAGGGACACTTCCGTAGCGTAATATTCAGGGGCTATCCCTAAAAAATCATTATTTCCGATGGTTAAACGTCCGGCTTTCCGGAGCTGACGGGTGGCTGAATGCGTGTAACTGATAATAAAGTCGTATAATAAAAATGCTCTTCCTTCATGGTCGGTCGTAAGCGCCTCAAAAGGAATAAAATGCTGTCCCGGTGACACCAGTAAATTGCCGGGTTGCGGATCCATGGAGGCAACCAGCTTTTGGTACAGCATACCGGCTAAACGGGCATAGTTGCCATAATGTGCATTCAGCAATTCCCTGTCTGCGCATAATGCGTTGAAATGCCGCACCGTATCAGAATAGCCCGGAAAGTCAATCTTTTTACAGGCGATATTTTCTCCACTTACCAGCAAAGCATAAATGCAATCCGCAGCTTCAAAATAACCGAGATACTGCTGTTTCTTTTTCAGTAATTCGCGTTGAAGCCGTTCCAGGCTTACAGGCGTCGCAGTAGCGCCCTCCGCAGGATCGTGCAACAACTTGCTTCGCTCCATAAAATGATATATGCGGGGCATATCTTTTGCCTGGTAAGACATCTTAAGCGCAATAGCGTAAAACCGGCTAAAGCGGGAAATATAGTTGTTGTTACCGGCATTGCTGCACTCTGCCAGGTCAATAGCGCCCATCAGCGCCTCCATCTGCGCACATACGGCAATGAATGTTTTATATATTGATATGCCTGGCTTTTTTGCATATGCCTTCTCCAGTTCGCTGCACCGGTTCATATATATTGAGATCAGCCCATCGGCATCTGAGGATAAGAGATAAGGCCTGTTGAATGCGATATCCTGTACACCATGGGCAGCCGCGCTGCGCAAAATACCTTCATCTGCTGAAGGATAGGTATTTGCAGAGGAGTGAAGATCGGGCAATAAGACCAGCCCCATTATACAAAACAGGAGGCCAATTGTCGAAAGCCGGGATCTTCGCGCGGTTTTTAGCAGGAATACCATTGTATAATAATTTAGAAACGTTTAAGCCTTTCGGTATCACTTATCTTTACAAGCGGTGCATGGATAGCAATGCAAGATCTGATACAACCGGCTCTCCTCGTTTTTTTGGATAAGGTCATCCCTTTGCTATGGATAAGTTTTTCTGAGATTATAGTTGGATTATTTATGAAGGAGCCTCTTTCAGGATATTGACCGGGATACCTGCAAAACCATACCCGGAACTGAGTATTAATAGGTAAGGATCAATGAAATACCGGGTACAGTTGTCTTTATACAGACTATCAGCATTAATAAAATAACCGCGGGTACTAAAACCAAGACAATCTACTTAATTAAAAAGGAATTTGCAATACCATTTTAGTTGCAGGTAGTTTTTTTTAGTGCGCGTATCTTATTTGCCGGTAACTGTTAATTTTTTTACTGTGAATGGCAAAGGATGCATTGGCATCCCCTGCAAACCGGATGTAAGAAAAAGCAATTATATCAATTGTACAATAACACTTTTGTTGTAGACGACCCATTTTTAAATTGTCTTTGTCCTACAACAAAAGTGCTATTGTAAACCCTGGCACCACTATCTATTTTTACAACATTCATTAAACAGGTAGCCATATCGGGCATTCCATTACGTCACTTTATCTTATCCGTAATCCCCTTTCAGCATCTCAATATCATGACAGCCTGCCTTTATTCGTACCACCATTAATCGAATTATTAAATACGCATTGTCTGCCTGCAAACAGGGAAGGCATTGTTGTTAACCATCCTTTTGACTATCTATTTTTTTAACTTTTAAAACAACTTGTATGAAAAAAACTATTTTATGCTCGCTTTGCGTATTACTACTTTCAAGCGTTTTTATTTCCTGCCAAAAAGAAGGCCCCATAGGCCCTTCAGGAACAGACGGAGCACAAGGTGATAAGGGTGATAAAGGTGATAAAGGCGACAAAGGAAATACCGGAGCGCAGGGCAACCCCGGCAATATGTCTATCATAGTAATGGATGTCACTATTGATAATTGGGCAGCCTCAAAATATGTTCCCGGATCATTTTCCGGCCACGCAGGTAAGCTGGATAAAATAACAAAAAATATTATCGCTTCCGGAGCTGTACTGGTGTACCAGGTTCAGGATAAAATACTTAAAGCGCTACCTTATTCACAAATAATGGAACGGAACAATCCTTTTGGAGAAGCCGGAGCTGCAGACTATACGCTTACTGCCACCTATGATGTGGCGCCGGGCGAGCTATTAGTCTATTTACAATATTCCACCAGTAAAATGAAAAGCGTGGCAGGTAAAACATTCCGTCTTGTTGTAATTCCTGGAGCATTAGGCATGCGGGTCTCCTCCCATTCAGGTAATAGTTACAGCATTGAAGAGCTCCGTGGCATGAGCTACGAAGATGTGTGTACCGCTCTGGATATAAGGTAATAACAGGGATGAGCGGGAATGTGGCATTGACCCGGTGACAGAGAGATAATATTATCGTCGCCGGGTTTCTTGCAGGATACCTTTCCCCGGAAGAGATTTGACCGGCGGCAAACGTAACGTAGCACGTAACAAATCGCGAGCATAACGGATGCTTCAATAAGACAGTTTTTTATTATCTCACATAATACCGATCAAAATGATTAACTACACGCAGAGCGGCAGCCTTAATGATAAAAGCTACAATCTTACCACCGCCATGAAACCGGTTGGTCCCGCTTTTAAAGTAAAAAAACTGAGAGAAGGCACTCCACTGGAGCTGGAATTAGCAGGAACTGTTTCCGCCAGCTCATTGTCGAGCTCAAACGGGATAAGGTTTGAGCTGAGGATAAACGGGAAGGCGCCCAATTATAAGATCCAGGGATCGCTGAAAGCAGGCCACCTGTACGACTCTATTGTTATGAAGAGCGTGTATACGCGGCTTAAGCCAGGGACGTATACGATGCAGGTATACGCAGCATCTGCACCTTCGGGCACAGCTACGGGGGTGATACTTGACCCCGGGGGATGGGGAGAGGCTATCCTTGCCACTGAATTTTGACGAAATAACAGGTCCGGCTATACGATACTTCACACAGCAGGCATCTCGTTGCCTGGTATGGCCGGACTTATGTCCATTGTGCATTTTATTTCTTCATAGCCGAGTTTCATAGCATGGTACGCTGAGCAGCGCTGCCCCGGCGCCGGGCATATATGCTGATCTCAATCTTAGGCTGGTGAGGACAAAAAATAATTCCGCAGTAAATCGGGCGTATTTCAATTTTTCGATCCTGCATTACTTTTCACCCGGTGAGACAGCACCCGCCTGCGAAAAATTGAAATGCACCCCGGTAAATCACCTTATTGCTTTTATAACTAAATTTATAGTATAGAAATAAACTCATACTTTTAATATGGAAATTTATTCTTAAAGCGTCTATCAAAAACACAGGCTATAGCCCTCTTAACTACAAAACACTAACTTTATGAACCTACGATTGCTTGCCGCCATTGCACTGCTGCTGATCAGCACGATCAGTGTGTCACAGCATCGACATCTTACCTTTATTCCTGCAGATGCAGCTCCCGGTAATATTATTGAATTTGAATATGACCCATCGGGCACCCCGTTGGCCGGCGCCAAAGAGATCATCCCCGCTGTTTTTCTCTTCGACGGACAGGTACGGGCCGTGGAAGTAACACTAACTAAAAACGGGCAGACATGGAAAGGAACAATACCTACCAGCGATACCACCAAGGCTATACTCGCCGGATTTAAGCATGATGATATTGTTGATAATAACAAGGAACAGGGATACTACTTATTGCTAAAGCAAAATGGTGAACCCGTAAAAGAAGCAAGAAGTGCGTTGAGCACTTTAAACAATTTCGGCGAATATTTTCTGCAGATGAAAATAAACCCGGGAACCACGGTTGCTCATTTGGAAGAAGACTTTAAAAGCTACCCGGATCTCAAAATAAAATATGCTGCCGCCTATGCCAGGAGCTTAATAGATGCCGACAAGGAAAATGGCAAACAAAAAGCCCGGGCATTTGCAGAGGAACTGCAGGAAAAGACCAATAAAACAGAAGAAGAGCTCATGGCGCTGGAGTCCGTCTACACCACTTTAAAAGATACAGAGCATGCAGAAAAAACCGGTAAAGAAATAGGGCAACAATATCCTAAAGGTATTAGGGCCAAGAATAAAAAGCTGTCCCAGTTGTTTCAGGAAAAAGATCCTCAAAAACGCCTGCAGTTATTTGAACAGTTGAAGCAGGAATTCCCTGCCCGGAACAAAGCTGAGACTGCATCCTATGACAATATCCTGGGCAACTTGTATGGAAGTATGGCTTTTACTGCAGGCGTGGAAAGAAACTGGGCTGATTTTAATAAATTTCTTGCCGGTACCAAACAAAACACATCTATTGCTTCGGCCTGCAACGAAACGGCCTGGGGCCTTGTGGGAAAAGGTCTTGATGGGAAGGGTGATAGCCTGGAGTTTGCAAAACAACTATCGGAAAGAGCGCTTGATTGTATAAAGGCGGAACAGAAAGAGGCTACCGCGAAACCTTCCTTCATGACAGCGAAGGAGTATAGCAAAAACCTGGAATATACCTACGGTAATTATTTGGATACTTATGCGCTTATCCTATGGAAATTGAATGATAAGACAGCAGCTTATACAGCACAGGAAGAAGCTGTTGAAAAAACAGGCAGGAAGAATGCCGAGATCGTAGAACGCTACCTCGTTTTTAAAGAAGCCGTAAAAGGGCAACAAGCAGTAAAGCAAGACCTGGAAGAGACAGTAAAAAAAGGGCAAAGCTCTGCAGCCATAAAAGCAATGCTTAAAAAGATCTATGTAGCTGCGAATAAGTCAGCAGCCGGGTTTACCGCTTACCTGGATGCTTTGCAGGAAAACTTTCGTGCAAAGATGAAGGAAGCATTGCTAAAACAAATGATCAATGAACCAGCGCCCAAATTTGAGCTGAAAGACCTTGACGGCAGTACTGTTGCTATTGATGCTATGAAAGGAAATATCCTTGTAGTAGATTTTTGGGCAACCTGGTGCGGTCCTTGCAGGGCATCATTTCCCGGTATGCAAACCGCGCAGGATCAACTTAAAAATGATGGCGCCGGAGTAAAATTTCTTTTTGTGGATACCCGGGAGGGGCTGAAGCCTGAAGAGATGAAAACCAAAGCCGGTGCATTCATCAAAGAACATAAATACGACTTTCATGTGCTACTGGACACTGAAGATAAAGTGATCAGCAAATACGCAGTAGAGGGCATCCCTACAAAATTCCTGATAGACCGGAACGGGAATATCCGGTTTAAGATAGTAGGTTTTGACGGAAATGCAGACAGGCTGGTAGAAGAGATGAAAATAATGGTGAGCCTGATAAAGGCAAATAGCTGATAACAATCATCAGTAACCTTGCCCGGCCAATACTCTGGCTATTGCCTGCCTGTACCCGAAAGTGGTGGGACACGCCGCCCCCGCCTCCTCCGTCCGGAAATAAGGGCGGGCACTTCTTTATATCTTGCCGGTTTCGCTGCGAATACATTACGTCAAAATGCCCAATGGGCTACCGGGCAATTCCCTCTGCATCTGCCAATAGTCAATTTTTTCTGCACGATTGATAAGCGGGCCATTGCAAAAGAGTATTCTCTCCGCCCGGCAGAAAAATTTCAGCGCACCGCTTCTTCAGCCGCAACATACACTCAATTCAAACGCTCATACTGGCGGTTGGCTGATCAGGAATATGCCCGTGCTGAAATTTTTTTTTGATAAGATTGTTCCCCTCAAAACATACATGCCGACAAAGAGTATAAAATTTTTAAACTTCTAAAAGCGACTTGTATGAAAAAGAATTTTCTATTTTATGTGGCAATACTGATGGTTGCAGTAATGCTGGTTTCTTGTGAATCCTGCAAAAAAGAAGGGCCAATAGGACCGATGGGCCCCGCAGGTGTCAATGGGGTTGACGGCGCCCCCGGGCCTGCCGGCCCATCCGGACCTCAAGGCCAGCAAGGGCCACAGGGACCGAAAGGTATTGAGGGCAATGCTAACGTAGCTAAATATACTTATAGCGGTCATGATTTTTCTATCACCGTGAACAAAACCCTTACAGCCCCAATATCAAAGGACAGCTCAGATCGTTGTGTGTGGCTCTTTTATTTGGTTCGTCCCGGAAACAACGTATATCAAATACCAGGTTTTGGTTTAGATGCGGTAAGTGACTATCGCGCCTACTATAACGCAGCAACTTCAGCTACTACATTTTATATTAAAAAAGTCTCCGGCCCAGGTGAAGCTTACAATTCAATCCGCATAATCAGAATATATGCCAACACACTGATCAGCGGAAGAAAAAGTTCACAATTGCCGGATATTGATTTTAATGATTATAATGCTGTTTGTAAGTATTATGGATTGAGTACAGAATAAAAAGGAAATCATTTAAAATAACAGAGCCCCCTGATCCCGTTTCTAAATCCAAAGTAAAAAAGGCTGCAAGGTTGCAGCCTTTTTGCTTTACTAAAAGCTATGTTCTGTTTTGTTTTGCCATGATAGCTTTTTTCCTGTAATACAATATTCCGACAGTAAGAACAAATATTAAAGGTACAAACCAGTATTTTTGAAAAGGATTTGGAGAAGACAGCTTCACAGGATTTGCATTACCTGATAAAACCGCGGAGGCCCAGTAATAAGGCAGGAGGTTTTCACCAGGGCCTTGTTTAACAAAATCAATTTTCGCACTTTGCAAAGCTTCATCTTTCGATAATCCCCGGGCTAAATAATAATAAAATCTTTCGCTTATAGCATATATCGACTTGTTATCAGCCTTCCAAAGCGTAGCTATTGTAGAAGGAACACCGATCGCTGCAAAGCTCCTTGCAATGCTGTTGATCCCCTCTCCTATATACAGTTCACCGGCGCCGGTTTCGCAGGCCGCCAGAAAAGCCAGCCCTACCTTAGGATTATTCCATTGACGAAGCTCGGAGACGGCAACTGCGGAATCATTCATATACAATACAGGCTCTCCGCCTCCGCCAGCCTTGGCATGTGCATATAAATGCAAAAGACTGAATGTGCCGGCATTATTTAAAAAGAAATGCCGGGTTGCCTCACTGTATTTGAGAAGCTGCCCGTAAGCATATTTGTTTAAAATAGATTCGAGGGATGTAACAGACCCATACAATCTTGCAAGCGAAAGATCTGACGCAAACGTTTCAGGCGCAATTCCAAGAAAACCAGCGCCTGTTTGGGCAGTATTATTATTCATTGCCCTAACGAGGTAACCTGCTGAATAAGTGTAATCAAACGAATAGTCGTATACCAAAAATTCTTTCCCGGCTTTATCCTTTGTAAGCGCATCGAGCGGAATAAAATGCAGATCAGGAGAAATGATCATTTTACCTTCCGGGATATTAAAAGGTGCAACCAGCTTTTGATACAACATATTAGCCAGGCACGCATACCGGCTATAGCCGGCATTGAGCAACTGCCGGTCTTTGCACAACCGGGTAAATACTTTAACTGTATCAGCATAACCGGGGAATGAGATTTTTCTGAACTGTAGATTGCCTTTTGATATAAGCAATGCATATATAAGGCTGTCTGTTTCAAAAAAAGAAAGATACGTTTGCCCCCTGGTAAGCAGCTTATCGCGAATATCATTTATTGATGGAACATAGGTATTGTATTTGTATTGATAGTACACAGGGAATTTCGTTTCGAGCGTTTTAATGTACCGGTTAAAATCTTCCTTTGCATCCAGTAAAGTCTGTGATACCCGGCTATAAGCAGTATCCATTTCATTTAACGCTTCTTTTTGTTTTTCAAGTCCTGCTATATTGATCCGGAGCTGTTGTTCCTGCTCAGCTTCTGCAGCAGGCAGGAATGCCAGGGAACCGACCTCATTGAGCTTATCATTCAAAAGAACCGCTCTGCTCTTCTCCATGAAGTAAAGCATGCTGGCGGGATCATTGGCAAGATAAGAGGCTTCTATAGCGAGATGGTAAAAATTTCGTGTTTCATTACTCCAAAACAGTTTCGATTGCAAGCCTGACTGCTTTCGCCTCAATTCATCAATCACATAATCTGCCAGGAGAAAAGTTTCCATAGTCCTTTTTTTAAACACGCTATCAACTCCATTTTTAACAAGCCCGAGCATCGCCTCAGCTTTGTTATCAAGCAATACAAACAATAAATGGACGTTATATACAGCTACTATTTGCTGCCTGGAAGGATTAACCAGGACATCCTTAGCAGAGAAGAATGGAATAAATAAATGTAACGCCTCATGAATTAAGGCTATCGCTTCATTGTTTCTATTTTCTGTAGCATAAAGCTCAGAGAGGTTATTCATGATAACTACCGCAGATAAAACATCATTTACGGATCGGGCTATATAGAGAGCAGTTTTATAGCTTTGTTCTGCTTTTTCATTCTGTCTGAGATTAAACCTGTAAAACAGCCCTAAATCCGAATAGGCATCTGCAAGTTTTACAGAATCTCTTAGCTTAATATTTTGCTGAATAATAAGCGCATGGTACTCCTGTGCCTCAACATACCGCTTTCTGCCCTGGGCAATTTTTGCGGCCACAATATTAAAATCCCGTTTTAATAAGAGCGGATCACCAGCTTTGACTAAATACTGCTCCGCTTTAACTAAGTTTGAGTAAGCCTCCTCGTATTCTTTTAAGGCTGAATACGATTGTGCTTTGCTGGTATAGAGCTTTCCTGTGACGGCATCATCCCGTATTTTTTTCGCTAATGCTATTCCTCTATCTGATTCATCAATACTTTGCTGATATAACCCACTCAAAAAATAAATATATCCTTTGGCCCAGAATGCCTCAACCATAAACAGGGATTCTATGCCGAGTTTTTTTGAGAGTGCTATACAACTATCATAAGCGAGCAAAGCTTCAAAATACAGGTTATTGTTATAATAATAGATACCGAGGTTTAGGTAACTATTAATAGCAAATGAAGGAGAGCTTTCTTTTTGATTATTCAGATTGATACGAATAGCCTGTTGGGTATACGCTACTGCCTTTTGAAAATTATCATTACCATAAAACTCCCATACGGCAAGCTTATGCAGCATCCTGGCGTATACAGAATCTTTTTTCCAGCTACATGAATCAAATATATGCCGGAGTACGGTAACAGCTTTTACTTTCTCGATAAAATCTAAATTATCATCTGCCTCAACTTTTATTAATTTATCATACAATGATTGCGATGAAGAGCATTGTGTAAAAACCTTAAAGCAGCAGGCCTGCAAAACAAGAAAGACAACTATTTTTTTTAAAAAAAATATATCCATGGCAGCATCATCTTTTTATCACTCTGCCCCCCTGAACCTGATCACCTAATCTATCCATAATTTGTAAATCACCGCATCTTTGCATTGCATCTAAAACGTAATTCCTGTTACTCCCATTAAAAGAAATCCTGCCGTGGTAAGGCGTAGGCGAGAAACATACCGATGATACTAACCTGCCGGTAAAAATGGGCGTAGCAAATGAAGAGCCTTCTAATATAATGGATTCTGATGGCAGACGATATAGAAACCCATAGCTTAAGAAATTAAAGTCACTCAGGACTGCCACATTTACAATGGTACTAGAATAATTTTGACGCGGGCTGACAACCAGGCTGGACGGATCCGCTACAAGCTCCGGCACAGGTCGGACAGGCCTGATTATGTCTGGACTATTATTTGGCCTGGTCTTGTTAATCATTCTTGAGTACCCGGCAGTTGTGATGCAAATAACATTATTAAAGTCTTTTGATAATCCTGCAGGATAAAAATGATGATAATCCAGGTTTCTCAGATATCTTTCCGGAACTCCATACCTCTCAGCTATTATGTCTTCGGCCTTATCCATATTACCTGCCGCTGTTATCAGTAATATATTATCCGCTCTGAGCTTTTCAACCTGCTTTGTCAGGATTTCGGGAGGTGAGCCGCAATAAGAATAAAAACCAAGGCTTGCATTAATGATCTTAATGCCGGCTTTTCTTGCATAAGCAAATCCACATAATAAGTTAAAAAGATTGCCGTGCCCATTAGAATCCAACACTTTTACAGGGCGGATTTTCAACTCTATTATCTCGCTATTATCAAGGGTTTTATTTTTGTCTACAACCTGGTCAATGATCAATTGCGTAACCCAGGAGCCATGGCGGCCCGGGTGGTTATCATTAACATTTGGATTCCCATCAACAAAATTCCAGCCCCGGTTACCTCCAGGGTAACAAGACATTCCACCTGAACAATATGTATATTGGCTTGAATCAACTCCTGTGTCAAATACCGCCACTTCAATAATCCTGTTTGGGTTCCTTACTGATTTCATATAATTAATACTTGTCGAAGGAGATGATAAAACATCATTATGCGGGAATTGAATAATAAAGTTCCGGGAATAATAAATTGTTTTACCATTAGCGGCAATAGATCCGGCTCCTTTGGAATAGCCCGGACCTTGCCCCCTGATAAAGTCCTCTAAATCTTCCCCGGTTAGTATCCGGATATCTTCTTCACAAGAGAAACATGCCTCTTTCTCTGTAATTCGCATTTTCAAAAATTTAGCCTTTAACATTTGCAAAAAATCTTTTAAAGCACCCTTATCAGGGCTCCAGAATATCCATTCACCGGGCACATAACTATCTGCAGGTACACACCGCGGGGGAGTACCATAAGATTGTAGCGGGGTTTGACCAAGCGCAGAAATATAGATGCAAATACATAAAGCTAATGACAGTATTCTCATACTTAACTATTTTAAGATGTGTATCGGAAAAATCTCCCGGAAGGATACATTACTCAGGAAAACACGCAATCACTCTTCGCGTAACCATCTCTCAGCTTCCCTCCATCCTTCCAGCCGGTTGTCCATAACATATTGGAGTAGTTTCCGGGCGGATGCAGCATCCCCGGGGTGATTGCGCTGTAGCAGTGTAATAGCTTTATAAAAAATACCTGGGTTTATTTTTAACACGGTGTTTGTTGCAAGCCTGTCAAAATCTTCAACGGCAGCATCGTATTCCTTTAACATCAGCTCACTCAACCCTTTGTACTGCAGCGCATATACATTACTGCTGTCCCTCCCATACAGCCTGCCGAACAACTGTACCGCAGCGGCATAGTGCTTACCATTATAGAGCCCGATTCCCTCCTGCAGGCTGTCTTCATCACCACTCATATTTTGTGAAATGGTATGAAGGCTGGCGGCAATATATGCACCCGAAAAATCAAACAGTGTCTTTTCCCGCGACGGCCAAAAAACAATGATTGCCGCAACAATAGAAGCAGCCGCAGCCGACCAGCCCAACCATTTTCTCAGCGGTGCTACTTTAGGAGTCCCATGCTCCTTCTTATGCTCCGCTTCCAGCCGCCGCCACCTGTCTTTACGCTGATCGTTCAGCTCCTGCTGCACCCGCTGCCTAGATGCTATATACCAGGCTACTTCTTCTGCAAATCCTTCATCATCCCGGCAGCGTTGCTCAAATACCGCCCTTTCTTCTGGAGAAAGCACTTTGTTGAAATAGTCGTCTATATAGTCAATGCTTTCGTTCATACTATTCTGATGTTTTCGGGATGCGTGTCCTTAATTTCTCCAGGCAGCGCAGACGGCTCGTTTTAGCTACGGCAGCCGTTTCGTAAGACATGCGCGCCGCAATCTCCCTGTCGGAAAACCCTTCTTCAAACAATAATAATATGGAACGGCACTTTTCTCCCATCTCCTTCAGGTTTTGCATAATGATATTGCGATTGATCTTCTGCATTATCTTTTCTACTATACCCGATACATTATCGGGCATCTGGAAAGATATAGCGTCAATAGGTTCGGCCCGGTGAACGACAGCTTTATCTGCTGTATTGCGGCGAACCGTATCCACGCATTTATTGCAAAAGATCTGGAAAAGATATGTTTTCAAAGAAGAACGGCCTTCAAACTTCCGGGAACGTATACTGTTAATAACGGCTATCACGGCATCTGAATAAGCGCTGAACCCATCCTCCTCGCTGAGGTTATATTTATTACACCCCTCTCGAATAAAATAGTTGTAGACTATATACAGTTGATCTTCAAATTTCCTGCCCGCCAGCCCTTCCTGCTGTAAGCCCTCGATCAGCCTGAAATCGTCCATGTATTTGCTTTTCAGTATTTAAATATATTTAACAGCAACTACAAAACCAAAACCGTTAGTAAAATATATCTGTCGGCAAGATCAGTAATATTTTCATAGGAAGCAATACAACTTTAGTTGTATTTTTTATTCCCCTCGACATTTTACTGTTGCTGTCAATGATATGTGCTCCCGCTGTAATTGGAAGAGCTGTAACTGTCCATATTATACCAGTTGCCTGCAAGGCTGGGATAGAAGCCTGCATCCGCGCCACCGGCACCGGTTTCAGTATTTACTGAAGGTTTAAACACTATTTCGGGGATTACGGAAGCCCAAAACTTATTATCCAGCTTAAAATGAAACCCGTCCCCTTCGGGCGTGGCAGTAAAACGGAACTGCCATATCCCCGAGACCAGATCTATCATCAGGCCTTTTAAAACGCCATCTTTCACAACACCTGAAATGCTATACACCGCATCGGGGTTTGCCGGCTCGAAATATTTGCCAGTTACCCTGCTTTTTACATTTCTTAAGTTCATTATCAGCGTAGAATTATTCTGCGGATTTACTGCCGAAAAGCTGCCGTTAAAATCAGGCTGCTGTGCCCGGGCGTAGGTTGCAGATAACATGATCATCAATACACAAAAGAATATCTGTCTCATATTTCTATATTTTAAAGGAATACTATTTTTCATCAGCTCAGAACCTGAAATACAAGCTTCCTACAAAAGCACTGTTTTTCACCTTGATCTCTTTAAAAAAAGACGTAAAATCATTTGTATAGCGGAAATCAATCCCAATACCGGCATTTGACTGGTATCCTACTCCGACAAACCATCCCAGCCTGAAATTTTTGGCGATGTTCTTGAAACTCTTTGATTCTCCATCCAGTTTACTCTTTGCAGTCAGGAGATAACCAGGCTCTATTCCGCCC
Organism: uncultured Terrimonas sp.; assembly: GCA_964461595.1. Lineage (GTDB taxonomy): Bacteria > Bacteroidota > Bacteroidia > Chitinophagales > Chitinophagaceae > Agriterribacter. Next base: position 38,815 of record CAYWVB010000049.1, read on the forward strand.
ATACCATACATCCCGAATTTGGTAATGGTCTTTAACTTAACGGGTAAATTGATATAGCTTGATTCAATTACAGCATTGTCAGTTTCGCCATCTTCGTTTTCTACACCAACTTTACTTCCTGTAACAGAATAAAGCAATTCGGGTTGTACATACACTATCTCCGACAATTTTATATTTGCCATGAGTCCTGCATGGTATCCGAAATTGTATTTCACATCTCCAAGCTCTTTCACATCACGCCCTTCAAAAGTAGAATAATTGGCGCCCGCAACTATACCCGGACGAACTTTTACCTGGGCAAAGGAAAGCGAAGTGATTGCTAATGCAATAGACAGTACAATTAACTTTTTCATACATGTTTGTTTTAAAAATGAGTAGAATTTTATACTGAGTCGGATAATGGTACAAAATGGAAACAGGGTTTGTATAAAATTTCACCTATTGACAAAAGGCATTCCTTACAATTACAGCAATCATGGATAAATGCCTGAGGCGATCATCATATTGTGGCATGAAAGATTCACGTAAATTTTATAAAGCATTGGGCGATTTATTTTATGCCATAGCTGCCAACGACCATACTATAAGAGCAGAGGAAAGAGTGCAACTGAACAACGAAATATAATTTGCAGAGAGTCGGCTGGGAAGAAAGTAAAAAAACTGAGAGAAGGCACTCCACTGGAGCTGGAATTAGCAGGAACTGTTTCCGCCAGCTCATTGTCGAGCTCAAACGGGATAAGGTTTGAGCTGAGGATAAACGGGAAGGCGCCCAATTATAAGATCCAGGGATCGCTGAAAGCAGGCCACCTGTACGACTCTATTGTTATGAAGAGCGTGTATACGCGGCTTAAGCCAGGGACGTATACGATGCAGGTATACGCAGCATCTGCACCTTCGGGCACAGCTACGGGGGTGATACTTGACCCCGGGGGATGGGGAGAGGCTATCCTTGCCACTGAATTTTGAGGGCATACCTGGTTGGGAAAAGACAAAATAATCCCGGAGTAAATCGCCTGCCAGCCTGTTTCAAATTATCTGAGCGCATGGCAGTAAAACATAGGGAATACCCTGGCTTTTTGGCCCGCATGAGCAGGATAAATCTGCTTATCTGCGACATTTTCTGCATGGCGCAAAAAATCAAAATACACCCTTTTTAATGATAATTTAATTGTTTAACTTTAATAAGCGACATTCACTCTGTCCTTATGATAATGCACCCGTTTTACTCAGTCTTTTCAACTATGAACTTGTAAACTATAGTTTGTGATTGGGCGCTTATTATATCTTCCATATTATGTGATGCGCACATCCGGAAGAGATTTCCTGAGACTTATTCGTTTTGTCATAAAAGAAAAGGGTATGTCGTACCTGCCTTTATGTGCCGATATTCTCTATTCATCAATACGGTACAATATCTCTTTTATGGATTATTTTTCTTTCAGGTTCTTTAATATCAGCAATAAAGAGAGAGAGGAATATATGGGCTCGGGAGCCATGTATGAATATCAGTTAAAAATGAACCCGAAAAAATCCAGGGAAGTCCTTCATAATAAAATAGAATTTTTAAAAAGATTTGCTGATTGTGCCGGCAGGAACTGGGCAACGCTGAAGATGCTGAAAAATGACCCTGGAAAAGCACAACAGCTTTTATGCAACCCCACCGGGAAAGTGGTAGCCAAATATTCGAAAGGGCAGTCGGGACGGCAGGTGGAAGTCCTGGATGCCCGGTTGCTCAGCAGTGCTCTCCTTATACAAAAAATGGAAATGCTGCATTACGATCTGGTGGAAGAATATATTGAGCAGCATCATAGCCTTATGCAGTTGTCTCCATCAGCGGTGAATACTGTACGTATTGTTACACAATTATACAAGGGGGAAATTATTGTTATCACTTCACGGTTAAGAATAAGCGTAAACTGTTCAGTAGATAATGCATCTGCAGGCAATATCGTTGTGCCTTTGGATACCTTAACCGGTAAAGTAACCGGGCCGGGGATATATGCCGATATAACAAAACCAGATGAATTCAAGCACCCGGTGACAGGAATGGATTTTATAGGCTTCCAGGTCCCGCATTGGGAAGATTGTGTACAGTTGGTAAAAAAAGCGGCCTTACGCATCCCTGAAAACCGCTCCGTAGGCTGGGATGTTGCCATTACCAATAACAAGCCGTTATTAATTGAAGGCAATCACAACTGGCATTACCTGGTTTTGCAAATGCCCGAGAAAAAAGGGTGCAGAAAGATGCTGCAGCAATATCTGCTATAATTTGAATTTCTCATGCACCAAGTCTCTGCATCGGGCTAATATGGAAGGGGGGGCAGGATCCGGCGTGCTAAACTGTCCTCAAACGCTCAACAATTTCTTTAACCTGACAAGATACTCCACTTCTTCCTTGTTGATCTTACGTATTGCTTCCGCTATATGCCGCACACTGTTGAAAATACGCACACGGGTTTGCGTATCAATGTCCTGCTGATGGTCTCTAAAATATTCTTCAAATGCTCCGTATGCTTCTTCCGCACTGACCATCCCGTCTTCCAGCGCCTCAAATTCAAATTCGGCCAGAAAAGCCCTGTCGCTGCCAAAGCGGTCGGTGCTATCATCATAGTGCTTCCATGCAAATTGTATTTCGTTATTCAGTTGCTCTCTTTCTTCCGCTCCTATAGTATGGTCGGCGGCAGCTATGGCATAAAACAAGTCGCCTAATGCTTTATAAAACTTACGTGAATCTTTCATGTAACAAGATTATGATCGCCTTCAGCATTTATCTATGATTGAGGTCATTGTAAGGAATGCTTTTTATCAACAGATGAATGCACCGGCTTTGGTTTTCATCTCTTCGGGCTTTACCCCTTCACGGGTATCAACAAAAAGGAATTTTACACCGGCATCATTTTTAAGTTGATCCTGCGCGGTTTGCACGCCAGGTCCTGCCTGTCATATATAGGACAAAGCAGAGACTCGGATGAGAAGGAAGGGAACAAGGCTTCTTAGCCGAGTCTCACAGCATAGATTTGTGCGGGGGGTGGACTCGGCGTTGACCGATATAGTACGCCGAGCCCTGCTTACCTGTCCATATGAGGCGGGGACAGAAGCTCGGCTGGGAAGAGAGGGCACTTCATAGGAGACTCAGCCTAACTATGCAAATTGACAATAGGCAAATATTATGTTACAAAACTTAGAAGGTGCCCACGAAAATGAGACAGGCATATATTTATGTCCTGTACCACCCAGGCTACCCCAATACCCTATTGCCTTGCTTGATGTCTTTTTAAAAACAAAAGTGTTGGAATCAATAATTATTGCTACATGACCATGCGTAGTACCTTTTGTTGCGGCAACAACTAAATTACCTTCCAACGCTTTAAGCCCTGCAATGTTTTGCGCTTCAATTCCTTTCCCTATACTTACCCACGGAGCTTGCTGTATCTGATCATATATATCATTTGCTTGCCCCGACAATAATAACTTCCCGGCAATGTCATTAACCACAGAGCTAACAAAACCGCTGCAATTATTTTTATTAGCTTCAAAGAATTTTTCACATGCAACAATTATTTTGGTATGCTTATCTGAACCATACCCTCCTCTTGCGTCTGGCATAATAAATACATTTTTATAGTTAAAGAATAGGTTTAGTCATTATTCTTGATAGAACAGAGGTTTTTCAGTCCTCGGCGCCTATTTATTCCAGAGTTGCTTTTCCCCGTCTGGTGAAATAGTGAGCAGGCTCTGCCCCTTGATAGTATATTTTGCAACAAAGATTTCCTGTTTTGTCTGGGGGTTAATAACATACAGGTTACCATTTCGTGTTATCAGCCTGGACGTTACTATCAGCTTACCCGGCGCCGACTTTGCATAGCTATCCCCCGTATTGGCAGAAACCACCTTGTCATAAATCATCAGCTCCTGCTGTGCGGTTATCACCATTGTTTCGCTGGTGGTGCTCCAGAAATCTCCTGAAGAAGTACGGGAAGTAGACGTCCAGCGCCCAATGATACGATTGTCGAATCCCGGACTGTTACCCGCACCGGAAAGAGAAGACGGCTCCTGCGTTGAAGACCCGGGAATTTCCTTAAACACCAGGTCGGGCATCACCGCGCTAAGCAGGGGATCATCCAGTGAAAAATACATACCGCCCTCTGTAATGGCCTGGCAGGTAAATTTAAAGCTCAGCAACCCGGAAGCGTCTGTCATTTTACCTTTTACCTTTTTATCTACCACTGCGGCTTTAATGCTGTAAACGGCATTGGGATTATCATCCTCTGAATAAGTGCCCGTAATTACTCCGTTGTTGTAGATGAATTCCAGGAAAATAGTGCCGCTGGTATTCGGGTTCGCTGCCTGGAGCCTGATCTTACTGGTTTGCTGCGCGTAACTATGGACAACCAGCAAAAGGCATGGCAGCCATGATAAATGCAATAGTTTCATATTGATGATTTGAGGTTGGTTACTAAATGGATAAACAATCTTAATAAAGAGATTATAATTATGCAATAGCACTTTAGTTGTATCTGTCGCAAAAAAAACCGGGCGGGAAACATGCAGCATCTTTTCTCTGAGGCTTCCTATCTAATGCTCACCGCAGGGTCTTGTACGTGACGTGGACCCGGCGTCGCTGGACATAGTACGCCGAGTCCTGCCTGCCTCTCCAATATTGGCGGAGGCAGAGACTTGGCTGGGAACAAAAGGTTTCATAGCCGAGTCTCACAACGTGGACTCGGCGTTGATCGATATAGCACGCCGAGTCCTGCTTACCTCTCCAATATTGGCCGAAGCAGAGAGTCGAGTAGGCAAAAGCATTTCAGCTTAGGCCGCTCACAGAACCGTAC
>CAYWVB010000050.1:0-42224 GCA_964461595.1 uncultured Terrimonas sp.
CCGGTAGACAAACAACGGCAGGAGGAAATTGCTGATCGTCTTGCCGCTTTTGAAAAAGAGATGCAAAGCAATCCGCCTTCTGTGGATTCCGGCCGCATGGTATTTATACAAAACTGTTCTCCCTGTCACAGCATTGCGGAGGAGGGCGGTAATATAGGTCCGAACCTGGATGGCGTGGCACAATGGGGGGCCAAATCTCTCGCTGAAAAAATCCTGGACCCTAACAGGAATGTGTCTGAAAATTTCAGAACATACACTGTACGTATGAAAGACGGTAAGGTGATAACCGGGCTGTACCGGAGAGATGAAGGCGCTGTAATTGTTTTTGCGGATCTTACAGGCAAAGAATTTCCAGTGCCTAAAAAAGATATTGCCGAGCAAACCGCATCAAAGCTTACCCTTATGCCGGATAACTTCAGGGAAAGGCTCAGCGGCAAAGCATTTAACCAGCTTGTTCATTTCCTGCTGAATCCAAAAGGTCATAAAGTAAAATAGATGAGCTGCCAGGTATCGGCAGTCAGTTAAAAGACATGGTTATATCAACGGTTATTGCGGCATACAATATTTGAGTTTGCGTTTTCCGGGCAACTGTCATTGACCAATATCAGAACTTATAAATAATACGACCATGAACATGATTACGCTAAAAGCTATAGTGCCGGCTGCATCATTACTGTTCCTGGCAGTCCTGAATGTCAAAGGGCAACAGGCGGGCTTCAAAAAACATATCATCAGCAATGACTTTATCTCGGAAGGGGTAGCAGTAGGCGATGTAAATAATGACGGCAACATTGATATACTTGCCGGCCCATGCTGGTTTGAAGCTCCTGGCTGGAAGAGGCATGACATTGACACATTCAAAGTATACCCGGTACGCACGGCATACAGCCGTTCCTTCCTGAACCATGCAATGGATATCAACCGGGATGGCTGGATTGATCTTATCGTAATGGACTTTCCGGGGTTGAGTGCAGACTGGTATGAAAATCCGGGAAAGAAAAGCGGGTACTGGAAAAAACACCGGTTATACGATCATGTGGGAAATGAATCCCCGGCATTTGAAGATGTGGATGGCGATGGACAGGATGATGTTATTTGTGCAGATTCTAAAGCCAATCAAATGATCTGGCTGCAGGCGCCTGCAGTAAAAGGAGATACTACATGGAAACGTTTTACAATAGGTGAAAAGAATGTATTGGGAACAGATATACAGGGGCATGGGCTTGGATATGGAGATCTGAATAATGACGGGCGTAAAGACGTATTTACAAAAGACGGCTGGTGGGAAAGGCCTGAAAAGATTTATACGCAGCAATGGAAATTTCATCCTGCCGATATAGGAGAAGATTGCTCTCAGATGCATGTGGTGGATGTGAATGGAGATGGCTTGCCGGATATAGTAAGCGCATCGGCACACCGGTATGGCATCTGGTGGCATCCACAGTATAAAGACGAAAATGGTAATATATGGTTTGATCACTATACCATCAGCTATTCCACCTCCCAAACCCATGCTACTGCCATGGCAGATTTTAACGGTGACGGCTACCCTGACCTTGTAACAGGCAAGCGCTATTTTGCGCACTTAGAGCATTTGAATCCCGGCAATAAGACAACGATAGATCCCGGGTCGTACGAAAAACCAGGAATTTATTGGTTTGAATTAACACCGGGCAGGCGGCCTTACTGGACAGAGCATGAAATTGATGATGATTCAGGGGTTGGTATAAATATTATTGCGCAGGATGTGAATGGTGATAAACATCCCGATATTGTTGTGGCCAATAAACACGGGGTTTTCTTTTTTGAGAATACGATATTTCCTGATCATCGTTAGTACAGTTTGTATTGGGTACATTCCAATTTTTCGCATGGGATTTCAATCGTTGCACATTTCCGCTTGCGAAAAACTGAAATACATCCAATGCGCCGGTTGCATTTTACTTAAATTTATATTGATATATTTGCGGGCAAATAGTAACTCAACCAAAATAACCGGGGACATTTTAATAGTTTATTCTCCCTGGATCAACTGCAATATTAACCAACCAACTGCCGAGAGATAATCTCCCAAAAACGCGATATCTTGCCATTTACCCAAGACTCATTATCCAGGTATGAAGAGAGTAAAGAATAGTTTGGGGTTGCTGTGTGTAGTGCCATTATTCATGGTTATCAACACTGCAGCCCAGGTGCTTTCGTTAAAAGACGCCGAAGCAACAGCCCTTCAAAACTATAACACGGTCAAAGCCAAAAGCAACTATGCCGCAGCTTCTTTGGCTGCAGTGCAGCAGGCAAAACGCGATGCTTTGCCCAATCTTGTTGTAGCTGCACAGCAGGATTACGGCACTATCAACGGGCAGAACGGCCCATTATATGGCTTCGGGGGTTTTGGAGTAGCGTCATCGGGGGCTGCCCTCCCGCAGCAAAACTGGCATGCGGCCTTCGGCGCATTATATCTTGCTAATATCAACTGGGATTTCTTTGCATTTGGAAAAGCAAAAGAAAAAATAAAAGCAGCAGCAGCAATTGCGCAGCAGGACGAAAGCGACCTGCTGCAGGAACGGTTTCAGCACCAGGTGAAAGTGGCAGCAGCTTATCTTAACCTGCTTGCAGCACAGCGGATCACCCGGTCAATGCAGCATAACCTGGAGAGAGCGGATACCCTGCAACTTGTAGTGACCACAAAAGCAAAAAATGGACTTATTGCCGGGGTGGATTCATCACTTGCCAATGCGGAAGTCTCCGCTGCCAGGATAGCATTGCTTCGTGCTATGGATGCAGAACAGGATCGTGCTTCTGAACTTGCTGTATTGATGGGGGTGGAGAAGCCTGCTGTATTGGTGCTGGACACTTTATTTGTGAGTAAGATCCCGGTGGCGGTGTTTGATACTGCAGCGGTTAAAGACGATCACCCCGAGTTGGAATATTATAAAAGCCGGATAAGAGTGAGCGACGAGCAGGCGAAATACTTTGGCAAATTCAGCTATCCCACTTTTTCCCTGTTCAGTGTTTTTCAAAGCAGGGGCTCAGGTTTCCAGCCGGGCTATATTACCGACCAGTCTGCATACACCCACGATTATTGGGAGGGCATTAAGCCGGTGCGCAGCAATTACCTGGTAGGCGTGGGCGTTAGCTGGAACCTCACTACACCATTGCGGATACAGCAGCAGGTAACTGCACAAAAATTTATATCGGCGGGGCTGAAGAATGAGCTTGATCTTGTAAGCCAGCGCCTGAATGAACAGCGACGGCTTGCAGCATCAAAAATGAAAAATGCCGTTGCCGCCTATATGGAAGTGCCTGTGCAGGTAAAAGCAGCTTCGGATGCCTATTTGCAAAAATCAGTACTATACCGGAACGGGCTTACCACTATCGTTGACGTTACCCAGGCCCTGTATGCGCTTACCCGTGCTGAAACAGACCGTGATATTGCGTATAATAATGTGTGGCAGGCCCTTTTGCTGAAAGCAGCGACAGCAGGAGATTTTAATTTGTTTATGAATGAGCTTCCATAGGCGCCAGAGGTATATTTTCGAAAGAATGCTTTTCAAATGGTAGCACCATTTTCCCTCGCTGCTGCGCGGAGAGGGGATAAGAGGGGTAGGGGCAATTAAATATGCAGCGACAATTTGGAATGCACCCATTCGATTCGCCATTGATGCCTCAATATAAATTATAGTATGAACCTGATTCGTTTTGCATTACGTAAGCCCGTTACCATACTCGTAATGGTAGCCGCATTGTTCTTCTTTGGTGTAAAAGCCGTGAGGAGCATTAAAATTGATATTTTTCCAAAGCTGGATATTCCCGTCATTTATCTCTCGCATCCTTTTGGCGGGTATACCCCTTTGCAGATGGAAGGTTTTTTTGCGAAACCGTATATCAATATTTTCCTTTTTGTAAATGGTGTGAAAAGTATTGAAACGAAAAATATACAGGGGCTGACCCTGATGAAAATTAATTTTTATCCGGGAACTAATATGGCGCAGGCGGCAGCAGAAGTGAGCGCCTTTTCCAATAGGATACAGGCGGCTTTTCCCCCGGGCTCAAACCCGCCTTTTATTATACGCTTCGACGCCTCTACCTTACCCGTTGGGCAGCTCGTATTGAGAAGCGCCACAAGAAGCAATAATGAATTGCTTGATCTTGCCAATGTATATGTGCGTTCTACGTTTACTTCTATACCCGGTGTTGTGTCCTCTCCTCCATTTGGCGGTAATGTAAGGACAATCGTTATTAAGGCAGATCCCGAATTGCTACGCACGCATAAACTGACGCCTGACCAGCTTGTAGAAGCTATACGGGTAAATAATCAAACCTCTCCTTCAGGAAATGTGCGTGTAGGCGATAAGAATTATATTACCCCTGTTAATACCGGTATTGTAAATGTAAAAGATTTTGAAAATATCCCTTTGTTTAAAGGGGATGTGCCTAACCTGTATCTCCGTGATGTAGCCACGGTAGAAGATGGGGCTGACCGTACCTCGGGTTATGCATTGGTAAACGGCAAAAGATCGGTATATCTCAGTATAGCAAAAAGCGCAGATGCATCTACCTGGGAAGTAGTGCAAAATCTTAAACGGTCAATTCCACGTATACAATCACAGCTCCCCGAGGATGTTGAGCTTTCTTATGAGTTTGATCAGTCCGTATATGTAATGAATGCCGTGAAAAGCCTTTTGAGTGAAGGGGGTATCGGCGCTATTCTTACAGGGCTGATGGTAGTGCTTTTCCTTGGAGATCTGAGGGGTGCGCTGATCGTGATATTAACTATTCCGACTTCTATTATTTCCTCCATATTATTTCTTAGTCTCTTCGGGCAAACTATCAATATAATGACCCTCAGCGGGCTTGCGCTTGCCGTGGGGATACTGGTAGATGAGAGCACGGTGACGATAGAAAATATCCACCAGCATCTGGATATGGGTAAGCCAAAGGCGCTTGCAATATGGCATGCTTGTAAGGAAATAGCATTCCCCAAGCTGCTTATACTCTTTTGTATACTTGCGGTATTTGCACCGGCATTCACCATGGGAGGAATACCCGGGTCATTGTTCTTACCACTTGCGCTTGCTATCGGGTTCAGCATGGTATTTTCTTATTTGCTGGCGCAAACCTTCGTGCCCGTAATGGCCAACTGGATCATGAAAGGGACGCATCATAAAAAAGCTGACGGGACAAACATGACAGATGCCGAAGAGCTTTCTGCAAGCGGGTTAAGCACAGGCACTGAGGTTAGCACCTGGGACCAGAAGGCTTTGGCAATGGAGCGAAAAGAACATAACCCCGGCAGTAAGCTGAGCAGGTTTGAGCGGGTCCGCAACAGGTATCTCAGGTTTATACAAAGAATAATGCCTTACCGGAAAATAATTGTAAGCAGCTACCTTATTATTGTCAGCCTGGTATCGGTATATATGCTCACGAGTATAGGGCGCGACGTGTTGCCAAAAGTTAATGGCAGCCAGTTCCAGCTCAGGATGAGAGCGGCAGACGGAACAAGAATAGAGAGAACAGAGGCATTAACCATCAAACTGGAAAATGTCATCAAAGATGTTGCGGGAAAGCAAAACGTTGCTATTACTTCTTCCTATGTCGGAATGCATCCACAGTTGTTTTCTACCAGCTCGTTATTTCTTTTTATGGCCGGTCCTCATGAAGCGGTATTGCAGGTGGCATTGAAAGAAGGGTATAATACCAATCTTGATGCTCTGAAGGATAAGATCCGCCAAAAAGCGGAAGAAGTATTACCGGGGGTAAAGCTGTCATTTGAAACTATTGAGCTTACGGATAAAATATTAGGACAGGGATCACCCACTCCAATTGAGGTGCGTTTTTCGGGGCGGAATAAAAAAGATAATGAAGAATATGCCAGAAAAATCATTCCATTGCTTCAGCAGATACCTTATTTGCGGGATGTACAGGTAGGGCAGTCTACGAATTATCCTGCAATTAATATAAACGTTGACAGAACCCGTGCGGCGCAATTAGGAGTAGATATGAGTGATGTTGCGCGTTCCGTAACTCCTTCCACGTCTTCTTCGCGTTATACGGACAAAAATATCTGGACGGATATCAAAGCGGGATATAGTTATGCTGTACAGGTTGAAATACCGGAAAATAAAATGGCTGACCAAAATGATATCGGCGAGATACCCCTGCTCAAAAATAGTTCCCGGCCGGTATTGAGTGATGTAGCCGATATCAGGACAGGAGTTACCTACGGAGAAACCGATAATCTCGGAGCAATGCCAACACTAACGGTAACGGCTAACCTTAATAACCAGGACCTCGGCACTGCAGCCAAAGATGTGGAGGAAGCTATTTCGAGGCTCGGCAAATTGCCGAGAGGCCTGACCGTAGAGCTCATAGGGCTAAGCCAGACATTGACAGATACGCTTGACAGCCTGGAGAACGGGTTAGTTGTAGCTATTGTAGTGATATTCCTCATGCTGGCAGCAAATTTTCAGTCATTCAAGGTGTCGGGAATTGTATTGTCAACAGTGCCTGCAGTTATCCTCGGCTCGCTGTCATTATTGCTGGCTGCGGGGTCCACGCTCAACCTGCAGTCGTATATGGGGATAATCATGTCGGTGGGGGTTTCTATTTCCAATGCGGTATTATTGATCACCAATGCTGAAGAGATCAGGAGGTATAATGGTAATGCCATCTTATCGGCATGCGAAGGGGCAGCCTTGCGTATGCGCCCCATACTCATGACAGCGCTTGCAATGGTGGTGGGCATGATACCCATGGCAAGCGGTATGGGAGAGGCCGGCGATCAGTCCTCGCCCTTAGGCAGGGCAGTGATCGGTGGTTTGATTGCTTCTACTTTTGCAGCCCTGTTTATTCTACCGCTGGCTTTTGCCTGGGGACGGGGAAAGTCCGGCACACAAAGCGTTTCGCTTGACCCGGAAGATGAGGAGAGCATTCATTATATTCCTGTGAAAAAGAATAGCCCGTAGAATCCGTCATCAATTATAAAACAATTCGGCGATTTTTGCTTGTGTATAAAAAAAGTACAATGAGAATATTTTCGACAGCCTCTTTTTTATATGTTCCAGGTATGCTATGCATCGCTTTTTTTAGTTGCAATTCTGCGGCAAAAGAAGAAAAGGCAGCCGGGAGCAGGAAAGATAGTGTTAAAACATATACTGTTTTCAGCTTACAGAAAGACCGCCTGGTCTCAGGCCTTAAGCTTCCGGGAGAGCTGATGGGATTTCAGCAGGTAGACCTCTATTCCAAAGTGAACAGTTTCGTGAAAAAACTTTACGTGGATGTGGGCTCAGAAGTAAAACCGGGACAGTTGCTGGCTACTATGGAGGCTCCCGAGATCAATGCCCAGTTGTCCGGCGCCTCTTCGCGGCTTAAATCGGCGGAAGCCTTGTACATAGCAAGCAAAGCACATTATGACCGCCTGCTTGAAACCAGCAAAACGCCGGGCACCATCTCACCCAATGACCTGGATATTGCGCTTGCCAGGCAAAACGCTGACTATGCCCAGTTGCAGGCAGCTCAGGCTGCTTATAAAGAAATAACGGATAATAAGAATTATCTTGAAATAAAAGCCCCGTTTTCAGGTGTGATCAGCGCCCGCAATGTAAGCACGGGGGCATACGTAGGACCGGCGGGCAAGGGATCGGACCAGCCTGTATTCACTTTGCAAGAGCAGAAGCATCTCCGGCTTGCTGTATCCATACCCGAGGCATATACAGGATACCTCAAACAAAATGATGAAGTGAAGTTTGTGGTAAAGTCATTTCCCAATGAATACTTTACCGCTAAGGTCAAAAGGCTTGCCGGCGCGCTGGATACCAGGCTGCGTTCGGAACGCGTGGAAATGGATGTGAGGAACGATGCCAGGAAATTACTCCCGGGAATGGTAGCAGAAATATCGCTTACGCTACCCGCAAAAGACAGCACTTTTGTAGTGCCTAAAAGCGCTGTGGTAAATGCTCCTGAAAATATTTTTGTTATAAAAGTGGAAGACGGAAAAGCAAAGTGGATAACTATAACCCAGGGCAGGGAAGTTGATGATAAGGTAGAAATATACGGGCAACTGCAAACAGGCGACACCATTATACGGCAGGCAAATGAGGAGGTCAGGGACGGGGCGGCAGTACGCATTAAAAGATAAGCCTAATAATAGCGATATGATGCGGTATAATTCTATTTCATGATAATTCAGGTTTGCAAATAACCTGTTCCGCCGAAATCCAATGAAGGATTCTGGTCGGTAAAAGTGGACAAAACTACCGGGTAATATCAATGGCAGGCAAAGCGTAACTCCTGAAATGACCTTAAGACTGGCGAAAGCCTTTAATACTCTCGTCTTCTCTTCCCCAAACCTCTTCCGGGAAATTTACTTTTACCAAAAATAATCCATGCCCCGGAACCGAAAAGTCGGCTTTGGTACAGTCGCGTGCTTCTATGATATCCCGGAATTGCCGCAGGCTTATTTTACCTCTGCCTACCTGCAGCATGGTGCCGGTAAGCCCTCTTACCATGCCTCTGAGGAACCGGTTGGCTTTTACATAATATACAAAGGCATCTCCTTCTGTTTGCCACTCACTTTCGATGATCTCGCAGTTAAAATTTTTGACCTGGGTATTTCTTTTTGAAAAGCTGCTGAAGTCCCGGTATTCCTTTACTACCGCTGCGGCATTTTGCAAAAGAGCTTTATCTATGGTATAAGGAAAATAGTACGCCCTGCCGGAAAGGAAGGGATCTTTTTTGCTGTAAGTGAAATATTTATACTCCCGGCTCCGGGCATCAAAACGGCAATGTGCTTCTGCGGCTACTTCTGCCATTGACCTGATAGCAATATCAGGCGGAAGCAGCGCATTGAGATTATATATTTTTTCCCGGGGCACTCTATGCTCACAATCAAAATGAAAAAAATTCTGCAATGCATGTACCCCTGCGTCTGTGCGTGAAGATCCCGTAAGAGAAATGTTTCTTTTAAAATAGATCTGTAATGCTTTTTCAACTTCTGCCTGTACCGTATTTGCATTCTCCTGCACCTGGTAACCGGCATAAGCGGTGCCCATATATGTTACCTCTATAAAATACCTGTGCATCAATTAAGATCAGTTGTAGTATAGCCGCAAATCTAAACAATAAAGCATAAGTGAAGTGAATGCTGGTGAACGTATCAAAATGTCAAATGAATAAAACGCCGTAATGGAAAATGAGAAGTGCGAAGTTATTTATTGGAAGGGATCAGGATGCGGATGATATATATGGTGCCATCATCCGTTTGGTCGGTATATATCAGCTCCAGGCCTTCATTACTTCTCCTTTGCAAAGTTTTTTTGATGGAAATGGAAGCGCCTAACACTATTTTCTCAGAGCCGGTATTGACCCCCGACTGCTTCTTTTTGTCGGCTTCTTCCAGGGCTGCATTGATCAGTTCCGATGATGAGGTGGGATTGTTAGCAGCGGTCGTTTGCGCAGGGGCAGGCTCTTTTTGTTCAGCTTTTGTTTTATCAACAGGTGTTTTTTCTTCTTTAACCGTTTCCTTTGCAACAGGTTTTTCGGCGGCATGTTTTTTCCCAGCCGTGAATGCAATGGCTTTTGGGACAACAGATACAGCGCTGTCGGCAACAACTTTGTCTTTGGGTTTATTATCCGGCGCCGACGCAGTTGCTTTGTCTTCGTTCTTTTTCCCGGTGGTTTTGTCTTCAGCTGCGGCCTTCTTGTTTTCCGTCACAGGAGCTTTAACTATGGCAGTATTGCTATCCGCAGCTTCTTTCGCTCCGGCGCTTTTGGTCTCTTTATGAACCAGGGATTCGGTAAGCGCAGGGGAGGTTTTGGCTGTTGCCTGGCTGCCTGTTGTTGATTTCTCTTCAACATTTGTCTTTGGTACTACGGTATTGGCTGCTACCAGCCTGGCAGAATCTGTTACGGGAGTTTTTACCAGTTTCAGAGAATCAGCCGGGCGGGGAATGATCACCGGTTGTTGCCGTATAGTAGGGTCATTTACCACCTCAGCCAGCATAGCAGAGAACGGGTCATTGCTGACAACCCCTGTAGCCTGCTTTATAGCAACGGTTTTTGTCTTTTCAGGCTTTAGCTCTATATGCTTTCCCGACTGCTTTGATTCATTCTTCAGCCCGCTGAGCTCTACTTTTTTCCCTTTGTCATTCTTTAGTATAAAGGCTACATCGTCGTCGTTTACGGAACAATTGAACTGCCATTCTGATGAAGGAGCATCGGGAAACCCGACCATTAATTCGTAGGAAGCACTTGCCAGGTGCTCCATTACCAGGTACCCATTGCCGGAAGAATGAAAGATTTTTGAGCCGGAACGAACGTAAAAAGGCTTATGATCTGCCGATTGTATATAAATATAGTAGTTCCCCTGCCCCAATACCTGACACATCACCAAACTGATAAGAAATGCAAAGCATATTTTTCGCATTACATTATGTATTTACTTCTTCCGGGGAGACCTTGTTTTTAATAAAAATCAATTGACAAAACTACTTAAATCACCTGAGAGCCGCCACTCATATAAAAAATCATTGATTTGCAAACACTCAGGGTATTTTTGTGCTTTAATTAATCGTATAACTCAATAATATTATTGTGCTTTTGTCATGAGCGCCAACAATTTATTTAATATGCCTGCCATTTTAATACCATTTTCGCAACAAAATCCGTTACTTTAAAACCGGAACAGTATATTATTGATTTCCAGGTCAAAATATAAACTTTTACATTCACAACCATAAAAACAAACATTTTTTACGTGAAAAACCTACTTCGTTTACTCCTGTTTGCAGCATTCCCTGCATTTTTATCGGCGCAACCCGGGCCGGCAAATGATACAGATGTATTAAGTATTTACCGGGCTGTTCCGGAAAAGGTTAATGATCTTGTCCATACCAAGCTGGAAGCACGGTTTAATTATGATAAAAGTTACCTGTATGGCAAAGTATGGATTACGCTTGAGCCTCATTTTTACGATACAGACTCACTGACGCTTGATGCCAAGGGGATGGACATTAAAGCCGTAGGCGTGGTGAAAGGGAAAATAACTGCCCCGTTGAAATTTAATTATGATGGCAAACAGATCTTTATCAGGCTTAATAAGGTATATCGTAAAGGCGAGCAGTATAAAGTATACGTGGATTATGTTTCAAAGCCCAATGAGCTGCCTAAAGGCGGCAGCTCTGCAATAACAGATGATAAAGGCTTGTATTTTATTAATCCAAAGGGAGAGGAAAAGAACAAGCCTACCCAGATATGGACCCAGGGTGAGACGGAGAGCACCTCAGCATGGTGTCCTACCATTGATAAGCCCAACCAGAAATGTACGCAGGAGTTTTTCCTTATTGTGCCGTCAAAATATGTAACGCTTAGCAATGGTAAACTGATAGAGCAGCAAAAAAATGCCGATGGTACAAGAACAGACTACTGGCGGATGGATCTCCCGCATTCTCCTTATTTGTTCTTTATAGGTGTGGGAGATTATGCCATTGTAAAGGATATGTACAAAGGCAAAGAAGTAAGCTATTATGTAGAAAAGGAATATGCTCCTGTTGCCAAAAAAATATTTGGTAATACCCCGGAGATGATCGCTTTTTATGAAAAGATCACAGGAGTATCTTTTCCGTGGCCCAAGTATTCGCAGATCGTGGGGCGTGATTATGTAAGCGGCGCTATGGAAAACACTACGGCTACCCTTCACCAGGAAAACGCACAGCAGGATTCAAGGGAACTGCTCGACGGCAATGCGTGGGAAAGCACGATAGCCCATGAGCTTTTCCATCATTGGTTTGGCGATTATGTAACCGCTAAAAGCTGGAGCAATCTTACCGTTAATGAGTCTTTTGCCAATTTCAGCCAGGTGCTGTGGGAAGAATATAAGTATGGAAAGGATTTTGGTGATGCGGAGAACTACCAGAATATGCAACAATATCTCAGTAGTCCTGAGGATGCAAAAAAAGACCTGGTAAGGTATCATTATAAGGACAGGGAAGATATGTTTGACCTGGTAAGCTATCAGAAAGGAGGGCGGATATTGAATATGCTGCGCAACTTCCTGGGCGAGGCGGCTTTTTATAAAGGCTTACATCTCTATCTTGACACATACAAATTCAGCAATGCCGGCGCCGGTGAGCTGAGACTTGCGCTGGAGCAGGTCAGCGGTAAAGATCTCAACTGGTTCTTTAATCAATGGTATTTTGGAAGCGGTCATCCCAGGCTTACTATTACATACAGCTATGACGATTCAGGTAAAACGATTTCGGTAAATGTAAAGCAAACGCAGAATGGCCAGGTCTTCATCCTGCCGGTGGCTATTGATGTGTATACGGGTGGAAAGAAAGAACGCCATAATATATGGGTGAATCAAAAAGATCAGACTTTCAGCTATGAGGTGAAAAGCCGCCCGGATCTTGTAAATTTCGACGGTGATAAAATATTGCTTTGTGAAAAAAAGGAAACAGGTAAATCGCTCGCTAATTATATCTATCAGTACAAGCAGGCTGGCAGCTATGTAGACAGGAGAGAGGCTATTGCAGCATGTGCGGCTATGCAGGATAGTACAGAAGCGGTGGAGCTGCTTAAAACAGCATTGAGAGACCGTTATTATGAATTGAGGGACTTTGCAATCACTTCCCTGGATTTGAAAAAGGAACCGGTGAAGCAGGCTGTCGAAACATTTTTGTTTGAGCTGGCGAAAAGTGATCCCAAGCCCACGGTAAAAGCCAGTGCCATTACTGCACTCAGTACCTACGATAAGCAGATATACAAAGACCTTATATCCAAAAGCGTAAATGATTCCTCTTATTCTGTGGCAGGCGCAGCACTGAATGCCGTAGCTAATTTTGATTCTGCCGCAGCTTACACAGAAGCAAAAAAATTGTCGCAGCTTACTGCAAAGGGAAAACTTTCTGAAGCTATCTGCAATGTTTTTGCAGTAAATGGTAAAGAAGAAGATGTTGACTATGTAATGAATACTTATAATGCATTGCACTTTGGAGACACTAAATTTGAATTAACCCAGATGATCGCCTATTATGCCATTCAGCTTACGAATACGGAGAAAGTAAAACAGGTGGTAGATGGTCTTATATCATTTAGGGAGGGAGTGCCGGGAGCCTATAAAGCACAGCTCGCTCCCTATATCAATAATGTGCTGTTAAGATCCATTGCCAATCAGAAAACTGCGATGAAGAACCTTTCTCCCCATGCAGCGGACCTGCAGCAGCAAATAGATTATGTTAATTCGAAAATAAATTAATTTTCCTTCTTTCTCACTATTGAAGTATCTCCTTCCAGTATGGGCAATATATAGCCACCGGTATCTATGGTCACTTTGGGAAAAGCTTTTCTCAGTATGGAAGAATCTGCTGTAGCGATCTTCGATTGATAGATATAGATGGTTTGAAGATCCGGCATTCCTTTGAGCGCAGTCAAACCCGCAGCGGAAATTGCTGTTCCTACAATGTTAAGGTATTGCAATTTGGAAAGTGTTTTGAGCTGAGCAATGCCTTTGTCTGTAATGCTTGTATGGTCCAGGCTTAACCTTGTCAGGTTTGTCAGCTTAGCAATAGTGTTCATGGCAGCATCAGTAATTTTGGTGTCTCCAAGCTTCAGCCATACGATCTGGGGCGCCAGTGGTTCCAGCAGCTGTACCGCGCTGTCGCCGCTCAGGGGAATGCTTATGAAATTTACAGAGAGATAATTACTTTCCGAGGCAACCGGCACAACGGTAATCCCTTTTTGTTTCAGTTTCCCGATCAGCTCTGCAGCAGCTGCGTCAACAGGAGCTTCAGGTACATCCGGTTTTACAGCAGGGGCGTTGCTATTGCTTTGTAATGCTATTAGCGCCGGTTTGATCTTTATATCCTGTGGCAGGTCTTTTACCTTTTGATCAAAGCTGGCTCCGGTATTTATCCACCAGTGCAGGAGGTTGATCTCTGCTTCTGTCAACTGGGGTTTTCCTTTGGGGGGCATGTGTTCTTTTTCCAGCGGGTCTATCAGGAGCCTTTTATACATTTCACTTTCTTCACTTTTGCCGGGCACTAATACCTTGCCCTTTTTTCCGCCTTTTTCAATGAACGCTTTAGTGTCAAGCCGCAGGTTGCCTTTTTGTTTTGAGCTGCTATGGCAGCTATAGCACTTGTTTTGCAATACCGGTTGTATAATGTCGCCGTAGACAGCAGCCTGCTGCACATCGGGAATTACTTTTTTGACCATTTTAGTGGTTGCTTCCTGGGACATTTCCTGTGTAAGGTATCCTTCCCCGTGAGTAAGGGTTCCTCCCAGATGTCCTGTAATGGTGATAAGCATGAAAAGCAGCACAGACAATACATAGGGCAATACAGTTGGTAGCTTTTGACCAACTCTTTGGGTATAGTTCAGATAATATATAATGGCAATGATTGCTACGCCGATCCCCATCCAGCGGTGACGGTTCAGGATCTCCGGATCATAATCTCCTCCTTCGCCAAGCAGCCAGCCGCTGATGCAGGAGAATATCGCAGCAACAGCTCCCAATAATAAGGTAATGCTTACTGCAGGCTGCAGATCATTAAACTGTGGTTTCGTGCTCAGCCAGTGCAGCAGCACTGCCAGTAGTAAAATACCAATGGGCAGATGTACCACGACAGGGTGAAACTTTCCCAAAAAACCTGAAAGACTTAGTAGTATCATAATAGTGGTACAGATGCTTTATTGATTGGTATATCTTTTCCGCAGCAGATTCATCATATATACATTGATATCCCACTGGCTGGCAACCGGCTGCCTGGTATAAGGCAGCGCAGGAAGGTAATCCGGCGGACCGAACTCGGTGAGAAAAGAAAGCTTTTTTATACCCTGTTTTATTTTGAAGGCAACTACTTTATCCCACCACTCTATATGTCTTTTTACAGCAGCATCCCATTCCGGCGCCCTCGGATCATTTACCTGCGGTCCTTCGGGATGCCCTACCCTTGCATGAATATGATCTACCCTTTCCAGGATCATATTTACAGTGGCTTCCTGGTCGTGTAATAATGATTCATGCACATTGCACCAGTGAGAAATATCAAGGGTGACCCGCAATCCCGGCATTGTTTCCGCAAAATGCCTTGCTATCGGAGCAGCAAACAAGATCCTTGAACGGTGGGTCTCATGAGAGATGGGTATGCCGCTTTTTTTGCTTGCCTCTATAGTATAACTGATAAACTGCCTGTTTTGATCAAACGAAAAATAATCTCTTCCGGAATGACAGTTGACATATAGCGGACGCTGGATTTGCTGAGAAGTAACGGCATCGATCTGTGAGCTGAACTGGCTCAGGTGATTCTGGAAGTCACTGTCGCCGGCGCCACACAGGAAGCCGATCTCGAGGTGGTGCTTTTGTATGGCGTTGAAGAGCATATCCTGCTGCTCTTTATTTGCCGGCCACCACATTTCTATGCCGTCATATCCTTCTTTTTTTGCTTTAGCGCAAAACTCATCTACTGTTCCGGGAAAACCCCAGTTAGTTGCCATGAGCTTTAAGGTAAAATCCCCTGGCACGGTAAAAGGAGGCTTATTACTATTTTGCGAAGAAAAGGGCGCGATGATTGCTCCGCCCATTGCGGCGGTAGTGCTGATAAATTTTCTGCGGTTCAGGGGCATATCCAATTATAATATTCTGAAAAACTAAGCTATGATTTCATTTATTACACGCCCGGCAACATCGGTAAGCCTGAAATGTCTTCCCTGAAATTCATAAGTGAATTTTTCGTGGTTAAATCCTAACTGGTTGAGAATAGTAGCCTGTATATCGAATGGGGAAACCTGCCCGCTGATGGCGCTGTAGCCAACGGGATCGGTCTCGCCATAGCTGCTTCCTTTTTTAAGGCCGCCGCCGGCCATCCAGATAGTGAAAGCTTCGGCATGATGGTCCCTGCCTTTATATGCCTGCACTTTGCCTTCCCTGTTTTCCTGCATGGGCGTACGGCCAAATTCGCCACCCCATACTACCAGTGTTTCATCCAGCAGTCCGCGCTGCTTCAGGTCGAGCAGTAATGCTGTGGTAGCGCGGTCCACGCTCCGGCATTTATTTACAAAAGCAATTTCAAGAGAGTCGCCTGCGCTGGTGCCATGGGAATCCCATCCCCAGTCAAAGAGCTGCACATAGCGCACTCCTTTTTCCACCAGTTTTCTTGCAAGCAATGCATTGTTGGCAAAGCTTTCCTTACCCGGCTGGGTGCCGTACATTTTGTGTATATATTCCGGTTCATCGCTGATGTCCATCGCTTCCGGTACCGACATCTGCATTTTATACGCCATTTCGTATTGCGAGATACGGGAAAGTATTTCGGGGTCTTTAAATTCCTGGTACGACTGGTGGTTCACTGCATTGATAGCATCTATGGATGCTTTTCGCATATCCTTGCTGATCCCTTCAGGGTTGTTGATGAAAAGCACGGGATCGCCTTCCGAGCGGCATTGCACACCCTGGTATACGGAAGGAAGGAAGCCGCTGCCCCATACGCTTTTTCCTGCATCAGGATTTCGCCCGCCTGAAGTGAGTACTACAAAGGCCGGCAGGTTGCTGTTTTCCGTGCCAAGCCCATAGCTTGCCCATGCGCCGATGCTCGGTCGTCCCAGCCGTGCCGACCCGGTATGCATAAGCAGTTGCGCCGGGGCGTGATTGAACTGGTCGGTCTTTACGGCTTTCAGAAAGCTGAGCTCGTCTGCAACGGTGATGAGGTGAGGCAGATGATCAGATATCCAGGCGCCGCTTTCACCACGTTGCTCAAAATGTGCATAGGGTCCCAGCATCTTGGGAACACCTCTGATGAAAGCAAAGCGTTTGCCTTCTAATAATGACTGGGGACAATCCTGCCCGTCTAATTTTATCAGGTCAGGCTTATAGTCGAAAAGTTCCAGTTGCGACGGAGCGCCTGCCATGTGCAGGTATATCACAGACCTGGCCTTGCCGGGAAACAGCGGTGGCTTACCTGCAAGCGGATTAGCGCTGTCGAATGCTATGGCAGATTTATCTTTTGACCCGAGCCAGTCGCAGCCGGCAAGCAGAGACCCCAGCGCCATTGCCCCAAGACCGCTTACGCTGTCCCTTAAAAAATGCCGCCTTGTCACAAAATTAAGCGCTTCGTGATTGGCTTCACTGAACAGGCGCTGATTGTTTAATTCCTTTTTTGTCATAACCTTTTTTTACGCACATTAATTCTTGGTAATAAATTCATCAAGGTTGAGCATCGCATTGGCCACCAGTATAAGCGCTGCTTTGCCCGCATCTGTTTTATCATTGCCGTTGTTGATCATTTCGCATGCTTTTTCTTTGTCTTTTTCAAATGCTGATGCAGCCTGGTCATACAGCTTCTGCAATGCCTCCAGCTTCTCTTTGCTGATGGGGTGGAACATTGTCATCTCATATCCTTTGCTTATCTGCATGGCTACATCCTTACCGCCTTCTTTTTCCATCCGTGCGGCAAGATGCCTTGCCATCTCAAGGAAGGCATTATCATTCAGCGTGGCCAGTGCCTGCAACGGGGTATTGGTGCGTATACGCCTTGCAAGACATACTTCCCGGGCGGTGCCGTCAAAGCTTAGCATGGTAGGATAAGGGGAAGTGCGTTTCCAGTAAGTATAAATGGCCCTGCGGTACTGGTCTTCGCCGGTGCTTTTTTCCCAGACATTCCCATCATAAGGAGAGCGCCATATACCGTTGGGCTGATAGGGCATAACGCTTTTGCCAAACATCTTATAGCTGAGCAATCCTGATACTGCCAGCGCCTGGTCGCGGATCTGCTCTGCAGACAGCCTCACCCTGGGACCGCGTGCGTAGAATTTATTGAAAGGATCTTTTTTTAAAGCCTCATCACCTGCAACTGATGTTTGCCTGTAGGTGGCAGACATTACGATTCTCTTTACCAGCTTTTTAATGCTCCATTTATCTTCATACATAAACTTCCAGCTCAGCCAGTCCAGCAGTTGCTGGTGAGTAGGAGGTATCCCCTGTGTGCCAAGATCTTCAAGCGTTTCGGCTATACCCTGTCCCATCAGTTGCTCCCAGATACGGTTCACCATAGTCCGTGCTGTAAGCGGGTTGTCTTTGCCAGTGATCCACATAGCCAGCCCCAGGCGGTTTTTGGGAGCATTAGCAGGCAGCGGGTTAAGAGAGTGGGGCACATCCGGCTGCTCTTCCGGACCTTTATTGAGCCAGCTACCCCGAACGAATAAATGTGTAGGGCGGAACATCTCTTTGGGGTTTTCTATCATGACAGGCGTTTGCTGCTTTGCATTAGCAGCTATAAGATATTTATAGTGCGCATAAGCCGTATCATAACCGGGTTTCTCTTTTCCCGGGAAAGATGAAGAAAAATTGAACCAGTCAAAGATTGCGAGATTATTCTGGCTTCCTTTTTCTGCATGTGGATTGGTATAGGTAAAATAAAGATCATGCACACCTTCAACAGGGGTGATATCAATAGTATGTATTGTCCAGCCCTTGGATGGAGGGATAATGGTCTTTGCTATTTTGGGGCCATTCACACTGTCCAAATGAATTTCCCATTTACCGTCGGCTATGCCCGAAGTATAACGGTAGGTAAGCTGTTCCCTGTTGTTGAGCGGAACGGCGGGCAGCCGGCAGGAAGCGTCTTGTCGCAGGGCAAGGTATACTTCGGAGAGCTGGCTGTTGATAAAATTATCGGCATGGTAACTATATATTGCGGGTTGCCATGTCTTAACAAAAGTCATCATTTCATGGGCTTTCTCCTTTGAGGCATTTTCGAGCAGCCATTTTTTCAGGGAGTCAAATTTTGCCTGATCTTCCTGGTTAAATTCCCTGAGCACGGGGTAATCACCGGGCACATCTTCGTCGCGGGTGTTGTTGAAGAATGCCATGAATTTATAATATTCTTCATGCTTAAAGGGGTCGTAAGGATGGCTGTGGCATTGCACACAGGCAAACGTGGTTCCCAGTAATGTTTCCCATGTAGTATTGATGCGGTCTATTACTTCGGATGTCCTGAATTCTTCGTTGTCCGTTCCTCCTTCGTCATTGTTCATGCTGTTGCGGCTGAAAGCTGTGGCGATCAGTTGATCGTCGGTAGCGTTGGGCAGCAGATCTCCTGCCAGTTGTTCAGTAAGAAAACGATCGTAGGGCATATCCTCATTAAAGGCTTTGATGAGCCAGTCGCGGTAACGCCATATTGAGCGATAACCGTCTTTTTCATAACCCTTGCTGTCTGCATAGCGCGCAAGGTCGAGCCACATGCCCGTCCAGCGCTCACCATATTGCGGAGAGCCGAGCAGGTTGTCTGCCAGGCGCTCATAAGCGTCGGGGCGGTTATCATTTTCGAAATTCTTTACCATTTCAGGAGAGGGAGGCAGGCCGGTAATGTCGAGGCTTAGCCTGCGCGCCAGCGTTGCTTTATCTGCTTCGGGAGAAGGTGTAAGATCCTCTTCCTTAAGTTTTGCATATATAAAATGATCTACTTCATTTTTTACCCATTTCCCGTCATCGCCGCCTCCGAAAAAGCCGCCTGAGACATCGGGTACTTCCACCGGCTTTATTTTTACATAAGCCCAGTGCTCTCCCCACTGTGCGCCTTCTTTGATCCATTGCTTCAGCATATCAATCTCTTTTGAGGACAGCGGGTCATGTTTATAAGGCATCCTGTCTTCGGGATCGTTGGTGGTAAGTCTTTTGATCATTTCACTCCCGTCAGGATCACCCGGTATTATTGCCGGTTTCCCACTTTCAGTTTTCCCCAGCGCTTCAGAGCGGAACAGGAGACTGAATCCTGATTCCTTTTTAACGCCACCATGGCAGGAAATACATTTTTTATTGAATAGTGGCTTTACCTCGGTATTGTAATCCACCTTTTTATGACCGATAAGACCGGTAGTCACTACGAGCGCTGTGAGGAGGATGGCACTTACCAGCAACAGCTTTTTATTGAGTTTAATCTTCATGGCAATGAATCAGTTCTGAAAAGCCGTTAAAGTTACAAAAATTAGAAAGGTATTGTGCGGGCGCACTCAATTTTTCGCAGGCGGGTAGCGATACCCTTAAAGCCGGCTACCGGTTAGTGTTTCGCCGGCCGGAAAGCTATAAATAATATATTCAGGTGTTTACTGTGCAGCTTGGTATTATATTTGACTAAAGCAGAGCATGAAAAAGAATAATTATTATAAGAAAGTTTTATTTGTTGTTGCTGTTTTAATATCCGGTGTTTCAATAGCTAATGCTCAAACCGGCAATATCCCTGTAGCACCCATGCGCCGGGGAAGCGTACTGCTGAATGCCGGCGTAGGGGTAGGCGCCGAATACAATGATCATTATTACAACAGGGGATTTGGTACCAAAGTGGCTGCTGAATGGGGATTGTGGCGGGGCGGCCCGGGTGTTATTACCCTTGGCCCTGAAGCCGGCGCTTCCTTTTCCCGGGGCGGACATCACAACGATTATCATGTAAGGACTGCAATAATGGGTATAAGATCTGCATGGCACTATGGCTGGAAGGTGAAAGGATTGGATACTTACGGAGGTTTTTCAACGGGGATTGGTTTCCAGCATTATGAGTATAGTGATTTTGCTGATCATGATGAGAATAAGGTAATACCTGTTTTCGGAGCATTTGTGGGCGCCTCTTATTTTGTAACGCCAACATTTGGCTTTAATGCCGAAGCAGGTTATGATATCACTAATTTTCAGGTAGGAGTGGTATTCAGGCTCCGGTAGTTTAATGCCTGAAAATTTGGAATGCACTGTGAAAGGCTCTTTAACCCATCACTGATTTTACGGTGCTGGTGCATATTGAGATACAGGGTGGCGCCACAAGAAATTTTTCCCGATGAGAAAAGAATGGAGAAAGCTATAAAAAGGCTTCTCTGATGATGGCAAGCTTTTTTTACATAACCCTGTTTAAAACTCCTGAAAACAGGGTGCCGGTAAGATAGCATATAAGGCTGCAGTGTTGTCGGATGTTTGTCAGCATTTGTTTTTTGTGTTATCTTTTGGCTATGATAATCGTGGCCCTTACCGAATCACTGTTGCATCTCCTGTTACTGGCGCCGGTCTGTTTCCTTGCTTTCAGATCAAGTAACTACCCGGCTGATTACCGGCTGCTGGTATACTTTATCATAGTGTACCTGGTCAGCAGCTTGTTATTGTCTGTATTTTCCGGTGTTGTAATTTTCCCCGGGCAGCAATATAACTGGATCGGGAAATCAGCCGCGTTACTGTTCGGGCTGGTAAGCTGCTTTATTATCCCCTCCATAAGTGTAAAAAAATTTGGGCTTACTGCTAAGATCAACTGGAGAGGCTCCGGTAAAATTTTACTGATCTGTATAGTATACCTCTTAGTGCGTTGCGGCATTTATTATTACATGTCCGGCGGTATCGGGCCTATACACCCGGAGGCGGTTGCCTTCCAGGCAATATTGCCGGGGCTGCAGGAAGAGCTTTTATTCCGTGGCATTTTACTGGGATTGCTCACCCGTATATTTCCTTATCCGGGCTGGAAGGTCCTGGGAGTGAAATTTGGCTGGCCTGTCGTTATCACAAGTATCTTGTTCGGGCTTGCACACGGCTTGACGCTACCCCTTCATTTTGGTATTCTTGTTTTTTTACGAACAATGCTGGAAGGTTTCCTGCTGGGATTGCTGGTGAGAAAAACAAGAAATATATTCCCCGCAGCCGTGTATCACAACCTGCTCAATCTGATTGCAAACCATTAGGCAAATGGCTTTGCAGGTATTGATATTTATTTTTAACTTAGGATCAGTCTTCCGCCATGCTTACAGATTATTCAAAGCATACACCTGGATATAACGGGGAATAATAGTTGTGATATATGCAAACGGGATTAACTGCTTCTCAGGGAAGGATCAAATCTATTGATCTGCTGCGCGGGTTGGTCATGATTATAATGGCGCTTGATCATACAAGAGATTTTTTTTATAAAGATGCATTCGGCAACGATCCTCTTGATTTGAATACTACTACTCCTTTCTTGTTTTTTACCAGGTGGATCACACATTTTTGCGCACCTGTTTTTGTATTTCTTTCGGGCATGTCAGCCTGGTTTCAAAGTATAAGAAAATCGAAAAAGGAATTGAGCAGGTTTCTGATCAGCAGAGGTATATGGCTGATACTGGTCGAAATATTTGTGATGACTCTGGGCATAACAGGCGATATTTATTATGGTTTCTTCATTTTGCAGACCATTTGGGCAATCGGCATTAGCATGGTCATATTAGGGATTGCGATATGGCTCCCTTTTTCCATGCTGTTATTGACAGGACTCTTTATAGTCCTGGGGCATAATGTCCTCGATTTTGTAGAAAAAGATCACAATGGAGCATTTCCATGGTGGTGGTATTTTTTGCATATTCAAACAGCTTTGCCATTATGGGGCAATCACATGCTCGGCATTTTTTACCCTTTTCTTCCCTGGACCGGTTTGATGATTGTAGGGTACTGCAGCGGCAGGTTGTTTACCCGTTATGAGCTGCAGCAACGGAATAAGATCTTATTGCGGCTTGGAGTGGGGATATTGATTTTTTTTGTTGCTCTCCGCTTTACAAATCTCTACGGAGACCCTGACCCGTGGTCGGTTCAGAAGAACAGTTTATATACTATGCTTTCATTTGTGAATGTACGTAAATATCCCCCGTCTTTACTTTATATGAGCTTAATTATCGGAGTGGCATTTATTTTTCTTGCGTTTATAAAAAGAGCCGGCGGTAGGGTATCAAAAATTATTATCGTCTTCGGAAGAGTGCCTTTCTTTTATTATATCATTCATTTTTATCTGCTGCATTTTATTGCAATCATAATGTTTTTGGCGCGTGGGCATTCAGTTGCAGAAGGTATGGAAGGAGCGCCGGGGTTGCCATTCAAATTTGTTGAGCCGGGAGAAGGCTTTGGTTTGACTGGGGTATATATTGTATGGATTTTAGTAGTAGTGGCCTTGTATCCTTTATGTAAATGGTATGACAGCTATAAAACCAATCACAGGGAGAAATGGTGGCTCGGCTATCTGTAGTTATCCTCCTGTTTTATATTTTCTGTCAAACTATTTCCGTAATTTCAGTGTATTCATCACCGCTAACCTTTTTGCATGTTAGTCAAAACCTACGGAAGCGCCGTATATGGAGTAGAGGCACTTACCATTACCATTGAAGTAAACGTTACCAGCGGCCAGAAATTCTATATGGTCGGGCTGCCCGATAATGCAGTCAAAGAAAGTGAGCAGCGCATTGAGAGCACCTTAAAAAGTATAGGGCATTATATGCCGCGCACTAAAGTGATCATCAATCTCGCCCCGGCAGATATCAAAAAAACAGGAACTGCTTTTGATCTTCCTATCGCGCTGGCCATTATGGGCGCAAGTGAGCAGTTGCCCAATGCAGAAAGATTAGCTGAGTATGTTATTATGGGTGAATTGAGCTTGGACGGGAATGTACAACCTATAAAAGGCGCATTGCCCATCGCCATTACTGCACGGAAAGAAAAATTTAAAGGATTGATATTACCCGGGCAAAACTGCCGCGAGGCGGGCATGGTCAACAGCCTGAAGGTTTATGGTGTCGGCCATATCAGTGAAGTGATTGATTTTTTCAGGGATGAGCATACGCTCAACCCCATAGAAGTAAATACCAAGGAAGAGTTTTATCAGTCGCAGTACAGCTTTGAATTTGACTTCAGCGATGTGAAAGGGCAGGAAAATATCAAACGTGCGCTGGAGATTGCTGCGGCCGGAGGGCATAATGCTATCCTTATCGGCCCGCCCGGAGCCGGCAAAACCATGCTGGCAAAGCGGCTCCCTTCCATTCTTCCACCGCTCAGCCTGCAGGAAGCGCTTGAAACTACCAAGATACACAGTGTGGCGGGCAAGCTGCCGGCAGATACAACGCTCATTTCGCGAAGACCTTTCCGTTCACCGCATCATACGGTCAGCGATGCTGCCCTGGTAGGCGGCGGTGGCGTGCCGCAGCCCGGTGAGATATCTCTTGCGCACAACGGTGTATTGTTCCTGGATGAGCTCCCGGAATTTAAAAGAACAGTGCTTGAGGTAATGCGCCAGCCGATGGAAGAAAGAAGAGTAACTATTTCAAGAGCGAAAATGGCGATTGATTTCCCCGCCAGCTTTATGTTAATCGCTTCTATGAATCCCTGCCCCTGCGGGTTTTATAATCATCCCGAGAAAGAATGCAGTTGCCCACCGGGCGCTGTTCAGAAATACCTTAACAAAGTGTCAGGTCCCCTGCTCGACAGGATTGATCTGCATGTGGAAGTAACACCCGTGCCTTTTTCAGCCCTTGCCATACAAAAAGCCGGTGAAGGCTCGGATGCTATAAGAGCAAGGGTTATAAAAGCCCGTGAAATCCAGGCTGCGCGTTATGGCAATAATTCAGGAATATATTGCAATGCACAAATGGAAAGTAAAATGCTGAAGGAAATATGTGTGATAGATGCGGCAGGACAAAACTTATTGAAAGCGGCTATGGATAAACTCAATCTTTCCGCAAGAGCGTACGACCGCATTCTGAAAGTTGCCCGCACTATTGCAGATCTGGCATCTTCTGATACTATTGAAGTGCCTTTTCTTGCAGAAGCTATCCAGTACCGGAGCCTCGACAGAGAAGGCTGGGCCGGGTAACGCAGTCCGAACTATTAAAAACCAGCTCCTTTTCAGGCTGCATACAGCTTAAAAATCCCCCAGCGTTTCAGGCAATTGGGCAAGTGCTTTCTGCAACTGTTCATCGTTAGGCGCTATACCATGCCACTCGTGATGTCCTTCCATAAAATCAACGCCTTTACCCATAATAGTATGCATCATGATGGCAATGGGCTTGCCCTGTCCTGTCATAGTTCTGGCTTTGTTGAGGGTGGCTATTACCTCATCTATATCATTGCCGTTCATTTGCAATATGGTCCACCCGAAGGCTTCAAATTTTCTGCCTATGTCTCCCAGGGACATTACGTATTGTGTAGTGCCGTCAATCTGTTGGCCGTTCCAGTCAATGGTAGAAATAAGATTATCTACTTTGTGATGGGCTGCAAACATAGCAGCTTCCCAGTTCTGTCCTTCGTCGAGCTCACCATCTCCATGGAGGGAAAAAACAAGGCGATCATCGCCGTTAAGCTTTTTGGCAAGTGCCGCTCCAATGGCTACACTCATGCCCTGCCCCAGTGAGCCTGAAGCCACGCGGACGCCCGGCAGGTGCTCATGCGTTGCAGGATGCCCCTGCAGGCGCGAATTGAGCCGGCGAAAAGTATTCAGCTCTTCCAAAGGAAAATAGCCGGAACGGGCAAGGGTGGCATAGAATACCGGAGATATATGCCCGTTCGACAGGAAAAAAAGATCTTCGCCCTTTCCATCCATGTGGAAATCCGGGCTGTGCTTCATAATATCAAAGTACAGCGCTGTAAAAAAATCAGTACACCCCAGGGAACCTCCGGGATGCCCACTCTGGCAGGCATGTACCATTCTTACTATATCTCTTCTTATCTGGGTAGCAATATCCTTTAATTCCGTCATAATTATCATATTTAAAAAAATCCTGCCAAAGCTAAATGAAAGTTCTTGGATTAACTATGGAAACGGTGAAGATTTCAGGAAATATAGTTTTGAATGTGATACTATTCTGAAGCAATAACCGTTTGTTTACTACAGGATATAAAGTTTAATCAAAAATGTTAATAAGAAGTTTGATTTTAAATTATATTATGTAAATAAAATTATTGCTATATTTTCGCACTTCAAAAAGGCATCTGATGGAAGTTATGCTGCTGGGGACTTTATTGGCTTTTGTTATTACCTATGCTGCTATACCTGTTATTATCAAAGTAGCAGAGATCAAAAAGCTATATGATATTCCCAACGACAGAAAAGTCCATGCTTTCCCGGTTCCTTCCCTTGGAGGTCTTGGTATTTTTGCAGGATTTATTATTGCCAGCCTGCTCACTATCTCTGTAAACAGCGCACAGGGCTTTCAATATTATTTTGCTGCTGCATTTGTTATATTTTTTGTGGGGCTTAAAGATGATATCCTGGTATTGACGCCTATGAAGAAGATCATAGGACAGATCATTGCTGCATTTATTATCATATACAAAGGCGGGGTGGTAATAAAAAGTATGCATGGGTTCCTGGGCGTGCAGGAATTACCTGAAGCCATTGGTCTGGCGCTTACTTATCTTACGGTGATCGTTGTCATCAATTCTTTCAATCTTATTGACGGAGTAGACGGACTGGCTGCGGGGCTGGGCATATTTACCACCTTATGTTTTGGAGTGTATTTTTACATAGATACCCAGTTTCAGTATGCTACATTGTCTTTTGCTATGTCAGGCAGCCTGCTGGCGTTCCTTATATTTAACCGTTCCCCGGCAAGGATCTTCATGGGAGATACCGGGTCGCTGCTTATCGGGCTGGTCAATGCTATACTTGTAATACGCTTTATCAATACTGCCGGCGTTACCGGGGCGGCAATGAGCTTAAAAGCATGCCCGGCAATTGCCGTAGCAGTGCTGATCGTTCCTTTATTTGATACCCTGCGCGTTTTTTCAATACGTATTTTCAACCGTCGCTCTCCTTTCAGCCCCGACAGGAATCACATTCATCATATTCTTCTTGACAGGGGAATGAACCACAAAACCGTCAGCCTGACGCTGATAATGACCAATATCTTTTTTGTAGCGCTGGCTTATGCGCTTCGCCATCTCAATATCAACCTTGTCATTTCAGTACTGGTGGCTTGCGCTTTCGGCGCTTTTGCGATAGTATATTACCGCAGACCTGCAACTATGCTGGTTACCAATGAGCATGGCGATATTATCCAGATCAACAGCCATTCACTGATCATACCCCTTACCAGCACCAAGAAAGTGGCAGAACAGAACTAATCCACAGATAATCATTTTTATTCATTCCATTTCTTAGCTTTGCTGCGATTAATATTTATATTAGTATGTCAGAAGATGTAAAGCTTGTAATGGATATTGCCGAAGATGGTATGCGCAAAGCTATCGGTCATTTGGAAACGGAGCTGGTAAAGATAAGAGCCGGAAGAGCAACCCCGCAGATGTTTGATGGATTGGTGGTGGATTATTACGGATCCTCCACACCTATCGGCCAGGTGGGGAATATTTCAGTTGCCGACGCCCGCACAATTACTATCCAGCCCTGGGAAAAAAATATGCTGCAGCCTATTGAACGCGCTATCATTGCTGCAAACCTGGGAGTAACACCCCAGAATGACGGGGTCATTATCCGGATATTTTTACCCGCGCTGACAGAAGAAAGAAGAAAGGACCTGGTAAAAAAAGTGAATGCTGAAGGCGAACAGTCCAGGGTTTCCGTAAGGGGTGTTCGCAGGGATACGATTGAAGAAATAAAAAAGCTGCAAAAGAACGGGTTAAGCGAAGATGAAGGGAAAGACGCCGAAAAAGAAGTGCAGCAAATGACTGATAAATATATTGCGCTTATTGACAAGCATCTTGCTGCCAAGGAAAAAGAAATAATGGCGGTATAGTACGATTTTTTTAAGAGATCAGCGGAGGACAGCCAACTTTTGGGGGATTACTACCGACTTAACCTTATAAAAATATGCCGGCAATCAAATTAAAAGAGATCAGCCCCCGTGCTCCTGAAAGCATGAGCAAAGAAAAGGCTAAGGATGAGACCGATGCCATGCTCTCGGAGCTGGATGATTTGCAGAATTTACTCTATGCAGAAAGCAGGCATTCCCTCCTGGTAGTGCTGCAGGGCATGGATGCCAGTGGTAAGGATGGGGCCATAAGAGAAGTGTTCGGAAAGCTGAACCCGCAGGGCGTTGTGGTAAAACCCTATAAAGTGCCCACTGAGGAAGAATTATCACATGATTTCCTGTGGCGTATTCATGCACATGCGCCGCCCAAAGGAATGATCCAGGTATTTAACCGTTCCCATTATGAAGACATTCTCGTTACCAGGGTACACAAGTGGTGTGACGATGCCACGGCGCATAAGCGCATGGATGCTATAAATGATTTTGAAAAGCTGCTTACCTTTCACAACAATACCCAAATCCTTAAATTTTATCTGCATATTTCACCTGAAGAACAGATGGAACGGCTGAAAGAACGCACCAGCAACCCGAAGAAGATGTGGAAATATAATGAGAAGGATATGGAAGAAGCAAAGCGCTGGGATGAATATATGGACATGTATGAAGAATGTTTTTCAAAATGCGATTATATTCCCTGGCATATTATCCCTTCCGATCAAAACTGGTATAAGGAGTACCTGATCACTAAAAAGGTATATGAAGCTTTGAAAGGGCTTAATATGAAATATCCAAAGCTGAAAAGTGATCGCTGATAGAGTGCCGTAAATAATTTTCAATATCCATCCTGAATACCGCGCTTCCTGTAATAGTATGTGTTCCATCATTACTAAATATTCAATCATTAAAATCAAAAATCATGGGCTTACTAAAAGAATTTAAAGACTTTGCTCTGAAAGGTAACGTAGTTGACCTGGCAGTTGCTGTGATCATCGGCGGTGCATTCGGTGCCATTGTTTCTTCCCTCGTAGACGATGTCGTTACTCCATTGTTGCTTGCTCCTGCTTTACAGGCGGCACATG
Organism: uncultured Terrimonas sp.; assembly: GCA_964461595.1. Classification (GTDB taxonomy): domain Bacteria; phylum Bacteroidota; class Bacteroidia; order Chitinophagales; family Chitinophagaceae; genus Agriterribacter. The sequence goes on from CAYWVB010000050.1 coordinate 28,602, forward strand.
CGGAGAACCTTGACCAGTTGTCGTGGGGCGCAGTAAAGTATGGGAAATTCCTGGCTGCGATCATTAAATTCATAATTATCGCTTTCATATTGTTTATGTTGATCAAAGGCGCTAAAAGCCTGGAAAAGAAAAAAGAAGCAGCTCCTCCTCCCGGGCCATCTTCAACCGATCAACTGCTGATGGAAATCAGGGACGAGTTGAAAAAAGGATAGCTTTAAAAATACTGTGGCACGATTTTGAATTGGCATATGCATAGCAACAATGACAATTGTTGAGAAGGGTTTTTATTTATTTTCGCGAAAAATTTGAACTATGAAAAAAATTACATGGAGTGTAACGCTATGTTTCTCTTTGTTATTTTCGGTACAGCTATTTGCCCAGGATGAAACCGTAAAAGAACTGAAAAATGAGAGTGGTAAGTCCATTACCAAGGATCCCAATGACACGATCCCTAAAATATGGAAAACAGGCGGCTTACTGAGTGTGAACGTAAACCAGGGAGCATTGAGTAACTGGGCTGCAGGAGGCGATAAATCTTCTCTGTCCATAGCTTCTCTTGCGAGCTTGTATGCGTATTACAAAAAGGACAGACATATATGGGATAATACGTTGGATCTTGCTTATGGTATCGTTAACACCACGAGCCTGGGCACACGAAAAGCGGATGACAGGATTGATCTTCTTTCTAAATACGGCTACCAGATCAGCAAAAAAAACTGGTATGTTGGCATGCTGTTCAATTTCAGGACGCAGTTTACAAAGGGATATGCTTATCCTGATGGTAAGGGTAAGGTAATGACCTCTGATTTTATGGCTCCCGGTTATGTACTGGTATCGCCTAATATTACGTACCAGCCATCAGACAGGTTTTCGGTTTCCCTTTCGCCGGCTACTGCAAGGTGGACGATCGTGGGCAATGATTCTTTATCCAATATTGGCGCTTACGGCGTTGATCCGGGGAAAAAGATAAAAACAGAGTTTGGCGCTTTTGCTACGGTTAACTACAGAGCCAAGATCAGCGAAAATGCATCTTATCAGGGAAGACTGGATCTTTTCTCCAATTATCTGAGAAATCCACAGAATATTGACCTGTATATGACCAATGTGCTCCTTGTAAAAGTTACAAAGCTCATCACAGTAAGCCTGTCGCTTGATATGATCTATGATGATGATGTGAAATCTGTTGATAAGGACGGTAATGAGCGTGGACCCAAACCCCAGTTGAAGGAGTTAATGGGTATAGGGCTGGCTTACCGGTTCAAAAACTAATTTCTTTCCTACATTTGTTGCGTCCCGCACCGGCAATACAGCCTGCGGGACGTAACCTTTTTAAATAACTACAGTGAATACGGAATCATACCAGATAAAGCTCCCCCAGTTTGAAGGTCCCTTCGACCTGCTGCTATTTTTTATTGAAAGAGATGAGCTTGATATTTATGATATACAGATATCAAAGATCATAAATGATTTTGTCAGCTATATGCATAATGCGGAAGAGCTGAATATAGAGCTGAGCAGTGAGTTTATCCTGTTTGTATCCACGCTGATGCGCATTAAGGCGAAGATGCTGCTGCCACGCAAGGAACTGGATGCGCAGGGCAATGAAATAGATCCCCGCCAGGAGCTGATAGACAAGCTGCTGGAATATAAAAGATTTAAAGAAGCTTCTGCCCGCATGGCTGAGATGGAAGCGGTGCGCATGCTGATGGTGAAGAGAGGAAATATCCAGAAAGAAATAACACAGATAGGAGAAGAAGCGGGTGAGGGCACGGAAATACAAACCATTACCATGTTCAAGCTGATGAAGGCTTTTGAAAAGGTAATGCAGAAAGTGTATGACCGCAACAACAAGCCCCAGCATGTGGTATACAGCTACAACTATACCATGGAGAGCAGCAGGGAATATATGATGGATATGGTGATGACAGAAAAAACCGTTACGTTTGAAAAGATCTTCGAAGTATGTGAAAACCGTATTCATGCTATTTTTCTTTTCCTGTCCATGCTTGAGCTGGTACAGCAAAAATATATGACGATCATTACCGGTGAGGGGCGCAATAATTTTATTATAGAGTGGAATGAACATCGCGAAGATGATATTGCGGAAGATATGCCTTTAACTGAAGAGTAAATGCTGGATTATGAAATGGATCGCTACGCTGGTACTGTGCATGTTTGCACCGTTGTCCTTACTTGCACAGGAGAATGCTTTGCATTGGGAGCTATCCGCTAAAAAGAACGATAATGCTTCTTATACCGTTACAGCCAGGATAACCCTTGTCCCGGGCTGGCATGCATATGCGCAGGACGATGCGGGCACAGGGATTGAACAGCTAAGGCTGGACTGGGATAATGAAAATATTACGAAGGACGGGTCGCCTGTAATATCGCCTGCTCCTTTACCCGTAGCCGACCCGGTATTCGACCATCAGAAATTGCTTGTATATAAAGAAGGTGTAATTGAGATCTCGCAGAAAATAAAAGTATCGGGTAATATTCCGGCTGTATTAAAGATTGAGCTGAAGGGCTTTGTTTCCAACGATGCGGAATTTTTGCCGGTAAGCGAAGAGCAGGGAGTGCCCCTGGAAGGAGGCGTGGAAAGCAGTGCTGCAGAGAGCATCACATTGAAGAACGTTGATCTGCAGCATCCGGTAAAACCCTGTGGAGAAGCGCATGCGGCCGGCGCAGGGATATTTACGATCTTCCTGCTGGGGTTAGGTGGCGGGCTGATCGCATTGCTTACGCCCTGCGTATTTCCTATGGTGCCGGTAACGGTTTCCTTTTTTACCAATCGTGCCGCTAATAGATCGCAGGCTGTAAAGAATGGAGTACTGTATGGGTTCTTCATATTGCTCATCTATGTGGCAGCAAGTATCCCGTTTCATATCATCGGCAATGTGCAGCCCGAGATATTCAATAATATTTCAACCAATGCATGGCTGAATGTTTTCTTTTTTATAGTATTTATCATTTTTGCCATTTCCTTTTTTGGCTTTTTTGAAATCACATTACCGGCAGGTATAGCAGGAAAAGCAGATGCCAAAAGCGGGCTGAATAGTGTCAGCGGTATATTTTTTATGGCGCTTACCCTTGTGATCGTCTCTTTTTCCTGCACAGGCGTTATTCTCGGCACATTGCTCGTAGGTACTGCTGCCAATGGCGCATGGTCGCTTACCGCAGGCATGGCCGGCTTCGGCGTCGCGCTGGCCCTGCCTTTTGCGCTCTTTGCCATGTTTCCCAACTGGCTGAAGTCCTTGCCAAAGAGTGGCGGCTGGCTTGATACCGTTAAAAAGGTGCTGGCTTTTGCAGAGCTGGCGCTGGCTTTCAAATTCCTTTCCAATGCCGACCTGGTGGAGCATTGGGGATTATTAAAACGCGAGGTTTTTATTGGTATATGGATCATTATTGCGCTCGGACTGGCAGCCTATCTTTTCGGCTGGCTGAGGCTTCCGCATGATGAGAAAGGGCAGAAGATTGCAACAGGAAGAAAAATCGCGGGGATCGTAGCAATGGTATTTGCAGTATACCTTATCCCGGGAGTAACCTCATCGGTACATGCCAATTTAAAACTGCTGAGCGGCTTTCCTCCCCCGTTAAGCTATAGTGTGTATGGAAGAGAAAATGTAAGACATAAGGGTGTAGAGCCCGCAGTGATCAATGATTTTGAAAAAGCCGTTGCGCTTTCTAAAAAAGAACAGAAACCCATTCTGATAGATTTTACGGGCTGGGCGTGCGTAAACTGCCGTAAGATGGAAGAGCAGGTATGGACAAAGCCGGAGATCGCAGCACTGCTTAATGAAAAATTCATCCTGGTATCCTTGTATGTTGACGACCGGAAAAAGCTGCCGGCGGCAGAAAGATTTACCTATACTTTTAAAGATGGTAAGCAAAAAGAGATCATTACCATCGGGGATAAGTGGGCTACTTTTCAGTCGGAAAACTTCGGGCAGGTAACCCAGCCTTTATATGCAATACTGAATACATCGGGAGAGCTGATGACCCATCCTGTAGGCTATACCCCGGATGCAAAAGAGTACGGGGACTGGCTCAATTGCGGAATAAACGCTTACGCTGCTGAAAAATGAAATTTCTCGTTACATTTAGGTGATATAAAAACTATACTATGCCTATACGTATGACAGACGATCAGCCTGATCAGTCCGAACAATTCAATGACGATGGCGGAAGAGGCGGTGGTGGGCGGTTGCCCGGCGGCGGGGGCGGCGGTCTTCTCGCTTTTTTGCCTTTGCTGCTCCGTATCTTCGGCTTTAAGGGTATACTGGTGATTGCCGCTATTGGCATCGGGGCTTATTTCTTTATGGGGCAGGGCGGATGCGGAGGATTGCTGAGCCAGGCCGGAGGCTTGCTGTCAACAGGCGGTATACTGGATCCCAGGCAATTTGCCAAGGCTAATATATATGAGTCCCTGGACGACGATAATACTAAAAATCCATTGCCTGAAGCGACTAATCTTCAGCGTTATGCACCGTCTGTAGGCAATCAGGGACAACAGGGTAGCTGTGTGGCATGGAGCAGCGCCTATGGTGCAAGAACCATACTGGAGGCATCCCGTACCGGGCAAAATGCGGATCAGCTTAAATTCAGCCCGGCTTTTTTATACAACCAGATAGGACTGGAAGGCTGCCAGGGATCATATATTCTCCGTGCCATGGAGTATATGACCAGGCAGGGATCCGTACCCTATGACGTATTTCCCTATACAGACCAGGATTGTACCGAAAAACCAAGCGGAACACTGATTCAGGAGGCGGCGCAGTTTAAAATGCGTGGCTTTAACCGGCTTACAAAAGGCGATAATACCGATGAGATTGATATGCGCGCTATCAGGGAAAATCTTGCACAGGGTGCGCCCGTAGTGATAGGCATGATGGTGGGAGAAAGCTATATGCAGCCAATGATGGGTAAGGACGTATGGTACCCTGAATCAGGGGACGCTTCTATGATGGGCTTTGGCGGGCATGCGCAATGCGTGGTAGGCTATGATGATAAAAAATATGGCGGCTCATTCCTGATCATGAATAGCTGGGGACCCGAATGGGGTAATAATGGTTTTGCATGGGTGAGGTATCCTGATTTTAAAACTTATGTCAGAGAAGCCTACGGGCTGGAGCCAATGAACAAGGTAGGCGCTGCAGCAAACACTCCTTTCAACTGCGAGATCGGTCTGATGGAAGTGCAATACGATGGAAAACATACGGTGCCCAAAGGATATATTCCCCTTAAATTAACTTCAGCTAATCGTTTTGAAACGATAACGCCGGTAAAGACAGGCATACGGTTCAAAATGGAAGTGAAGAACACTACGGAATGCTATACCTATATTTTTGGTAAAGAAACAGACGGCACAAGCTATACTTTATTTCCCTACCCTGAAGCTTCTGATCCCACTCAAACCAAATATTCTCCGTTTTGCGGGATCACAGGGTATCGCCTTTTTCCTAAAAATAAAAGCCTTGAACCGGACAGCATCGGTACAAAAGATATGATGGTGGTAGTGGTAAGCAAGCGCCCGCTGGACTGGTACAATATTAACAAGACCATCAGCCAGCAGCCGCAAACAGATTATACCATACGTGTAAATAATACTTTCCGTAAGGACAATTCCCCCGAAATTCATTATGAAAGCACCAGCACCGGAACGATAAAATTTTCCGGCGCTGCTACCGACAACCAGGTAGCTGCCTGCATAGTGGAAATAAGCAAACAACGGTAATAAATTGCTTGTATGAATGCCTTTATGAAAATGGTGCGCCATCCGCTGAAGTTCAGGCTGTTTCTGTTGTTCAATTTGCCAAGCGCCTATTTTGCAGGTGTAAGAATAAAATTTATTTCGGAAGAGAAATGCGCTGTGACGGTACCGTATAAGTGGTTTTCAAAAAATCCCTTTCGCTCCACGTATTTTGCCTGCCTTGCTATGGCGGCGGAAATGAGCACCGGTGCACTTACGCTATCACATATCTATAAGCGCAGCCCTTCTGTTTCTATGCTTATAACAGATATGAGTGCGGAATACTATAAAAAGGCGACTGCTGTTACTACCTTCGTCTGCCGCGATGGCATAGCGCTCCGCGATGCCGTGGAAGAAGCCATCGCTGCTGATGGCAATAATATTATTACCGTGAAATCAACAGGCACTAATGAAGCGGGCGAAATGATAGCTGAATTTTCTTTTACCTGGTCGCTTAAGGTGAGGAATAAATAAACTATGCTTATCTTTCCGGCACACTGATATAAAATAGTTTAGCTTTGAATCGTTTATTAATTGCTCTTTTGTCATTTCTTCTACTCTGTTCTGTTCATGCTCAAAAAAAGAATGCGTCGTTTCAATACCATATCCGCAAGGCTTTGTCGCCCATCAGGATTGATGGTGTAGCGGATGAGCAGGCATGGAAAGATGCACAGGTGGCCACCAATTTTTATATGGTATTGCCTATGGATACCAGCGCTGCCGGGGTACGCACGGATGTAAGCATGACCTATGACCAGAACAATGTGTATTTACTCGCCGTTTGCTATAATCCCGCTGCTACAAGGCTGATGGTAGAATCTTTGCGGCGTGATTTTGCTTTTCTGAAAAATGATAATTTCCTGGTATTTATTGATCCGTTTGAAGACCAGACCACAGGGTTTGCTTTTGGGGCGAACGCGTATGGCGCACAGTGGGACGGTACAATGTATGAAGGCTCGAAAGTGGATCTCAACTGGGATAATAAATGGGTTTCGGAAGTGAAAAACTATGAGGATAAGTGGGTTTTTGAAGCCGCTATTCCGTTTAAGACCATCAGGTATAAAAAAGATGCAAAGCAATGGGGCATCAATTTCTCCCGTAATGATCTTAAGACAACTGAAAAATCGAGCTGGACACCGGTGCCACGACAATTCCCTACGGCTGCACTGGCGTATACCGGTACATTGGTGTGGGACGAGTCCCCGCCTGCCCCGCGGTCTAATATTTCCGTTATTCCTTATGTGCTTGGCGGACTGTCCAAAAATTATGTTACCGGCAGCAAAGCAGTATGGGATAAAAATATTGGTGGCGATGTAAAGGTTTCACTCGGTCCTTCCCTCAATCTTGATCTCACCTACCGCCCGGATTTTTCGCAGGTGGAAGTAGATAAGCAGGTTACTAACCTGAGCAGGTTTGAGCTTTTCTTTCCCGAGCGCAGGCAGTTCTTTTTAGAGAATGGCGACCTGTTTGCCAATTTCGGGTATGCCGATATCAGGCCTTTCTTTTCAAGGAGGATAGGACTGGGAGTGCCTATCAATTTTGGCGCAAGGCTTAGCGGAAAGCTGGATAAGAACACACGTATTGGCATAATGGATATGCAAACTGCAAAAGTGGAGGAAACAGGATTGCCTTCGCAGAATTTTGCCGTGGTATCGCTGCAGCGAAAGGTGTTTAAGCGCTCCAATATAGGGGTATTGTATATTGATAAGGCTTCTGTTAATTACCATCCCAATAGTAATAATGGTAATGGTGACGGTAAGCAGGTATATTCCACATATAACAGGAATCTCGGGCTGGAGTATAATCTGGCTTCTTCCAACAATGTGTGGACAGGAAAGGCAATGGTGCTGAAATCCTTCCAGCCCGGAACGGGGAACGATGACTGGATACAGGCTGCCCATCTCCAGCACAGCAGCCGCCACTGGCTGATCCTGGGTCAGTTCCAGCATGTGGGTAAAGATTATACCGCCGAAGTGGGATATGTGCCGCGTCGCGGCTATTTCAAGCTGAATCCATCCGTTACATATTATTTTTTTCCTAAGGGAGGAAATCTCTTAAGTCACGGGCCCCAGTTCAACAGCAATCTTTATTTCAATAATGCTTTTGGCAAAACGGATTATTCCAATATTTTGTCTTACCTGTTTACTTTCCGCTCAAAGAGCACGCTTAATATCATTGCCCAAAATGATTATGTGCAATTGCTGAAGCCTTATGATCCTACAAATACAGGTAAGGATTCTATTGCTGCCGGCGAGCAATTTAAATGGAATACCGTAGGCTTTGATTATGTGTCTGCTCCGCAGCACCTGCTTACCGGCACCGCTTCCTTCAGGTATGGCGGGTATTATGCCGGCGGGCACCTGCTGACTGCAGCCGGCGATATAGGTTACAGGGTGCAGCCCTACGTTAATATCACCATGAGCGCCAGCTACAACCAGTTGCGCCTGCCGCAGCCCTGGGGACGCCTGGATTTCCTGCTCGTTGGGCCGCGCATAGATATAACGTTTACCAATACCCTTTTTCTCACCACCTATGTCCAGTATAATGAGCAGCAGGATAACCTGAATATCAATGCAAGATTTCAATGGCGGTATAAACCCGCTTCAGATCTGTTCCTGGTATATACCGATAATTATTATCCCGGCCCTTTTGCGGTTAAAACAAGAGCCTTTGTGCTGAAGTTTAATTACTGGTGGAATTTGTAGAGGGCTATGAGCTGTCATGCTTTGCTCGTAGCTCAAAGCCCATAGCTGATTATTGAAAGTGTTTTCAATTTTATTTGGATCTTGTAATTTGATTTCGACGTGAATTACTCATCACGGGTTTCAGGTCTCACCATTCTCGTTTATCGTCTCACCATTGACCATTCACTATTCACTACAATCTGAAAGCAATACCGGCGCTGATATTTATTGTTTGAATTTCCTGCTTTACATTACCATTTTGAGATGTGCCTTCACTTGAGGTTATTTGAACATTTTTAAAGTTTGGTGTATAATCCGAATAATCGGCATTAAGAATAAGGGCAATCCTCTTACCGGTGTTGAATCTCATTCCCGCATTGAAAAGATACGAGAATGAAGTGGCGGTAGCAATCAATTTGGTCGTGTGAAGTATTTCAGGGACGATCAATTTGTAAAAAAATTTGGGAAACGGCTCCGGGAAATTCGTAAAGCGAAGAATATTACCCAGGAAGAGCTGGTTTACCGGACAGGTTTTGAATTGAGCCAGATTGGCAGGATTGAAAGAGGAACAGTAAATACTTCTATCAGTCATGTAGCTGCTATTGTCAAAGCGCTCGACGTACCTGCTTCAGAGTTGTTTCTGTTTGATTGATTTTTCAACGTATGTTTGAGGTATGCCGAGAAGAAAAGATGATATCCTGCTTAAAAGCGCCTTTGAAGAAGCCTTTCCCGACCTGCTTCGCTTTTGTTTTGCTAATGCCGATGAGATCTTTGATATGGGAAAAGATTTTGTGTTCCTCGATAAAGAACTCAGCGAACTGTTTCCCGAACTGGAAAATCAAGGCGGTAACCGCTTTGTGGATATGCTGGTTAAAGTCTTTTTGAAAAACGGCAAAGAGGAATGGATATTGGTGCATATAGAAATACAGGGAGGCAATGACAAAAATTTTGCTGAGCATATGTTCCAGTATTGGTACAGGATATATGACCGGCATAAAGTAAATATAACAGCGCTGGCTGTGTTTACTGGAAGTAAAACCCAAAAGAGACCTTCGAAGTTTCAGAGATCATTTTTGGGCACCGAGATCAATTACCAATACAATGTATACCATATCCTCGACCACAGTGAAGACGGGTTACTGGCAATGGACAATCCGTTTGCTCTGATCATACTGGCTGCACAAAAAGCGCTACTGATGGGGAAGATACCGGAAGAAGAGCTGAACCGGGAACGGCTAACGGTAGCCAAAGCCCTGATAAAGAGTAAGAAATACGATCATGCACGCATTAGCCGTTTTTTATATTTTCTGAAACAGTTTTTGTATATTAGGGATCCAAAACTTAATCGTAAATTTGACAGACAAATTGACACATTAACAGGGAAGCAAAATACTATGGGTATCATTGAAACCATAAAAAAGATACAGTTGGAAGAAGCCTTTGAAAAAGGTATAGAAAAAGGTATTGAAAAGGGTATTAAAAAAGGCCGCAAAGAAGGCATTGAGAAGGGTATCGAAGAAGGGAAAGCCGAAGTAGTTACTAACCTTATTAATACCGGAAAGTTCACTATACCCGAGATCGCTAATTTTTCCAATGTATCCGAGGCTTTCGTAAGAAAGATAAAAAAAGGTCTGAAGAAATAAAGTTGTTTGCAGATATTGCTTATTTGTAGGGAGACTGCGGCCGTTTTTCTATTTTCCATATTCTTTAAACTGCAGGTCACACTTACTTCCTTATACCTTTCCCCTTTATACCCTACTACTCCCGCAAAAAGTATCTTACCGCATTTTTCAGTAGCTTCGTTTCTCTAAAAACAAATATTATGGCATTAAAAATCGGATCGAAAGCACCGGAATTTACATTGATTAATACTGAAAAGAAAGAAGTTTCCTTAAAGGATTTTGCAGGTAAAATATTAGTAATAAACTTTTTCCCGGCTGCCTTTACGGGAGTATGCACGGAGCAGATGTGCAGCAACCGGGATGATGTGGGCTTTTACAGCAGCCTTGGCGCATCGGTAGTTGGCGTTTCTGTTGACACGCCGTTTACGCTTGGCGTATTTAAAGCGCAGAACAATATCAATTTCGACCTGTTGTCCGACTTTAATAAAGCAATGATCAAAGCTTATGATATGTACCTGGAAGATTTCGTGCTCGGACTGAAAGGCGTGGCAAAAAGAGGCGTGGCCGTAGTGGATGGCAATGGTACGGTAGTATATACAGAAGAAACGGCAAACCCCGGAACGCAGGTGAACTTCGCTGCATTGAAAGATGCACTTGCGGCGTTAAAATAAAAAGCAAGCTGCCGGAGAGGGCAGCTTCTTTATTTTCTCTATATTATTACATCAGGATTTGATCCCGTACAAATTAAATGTTTTCCATTTCGTCATATCTTCTTTACGCAATAAAGGCGTGACAGCGGTATCATCTAAGAAGTCGTCAAATTTATATAGCTTATACCCGGGTAGCGAAACCGTATTAAATAAATCATATCGCTCCTCCGGCGAGGAGCCTGTAAAACATTCTGCCACAACAACCGGGCTGTATTTTTCTATAATATCTTTAATGGATTTTAGGATCATACTATCCAGTCCCTCGGCATCAACTTTTATGTAGGCTAACCTGTCAAGCCTGTCAGCATAGTTTTTAAGCAGGAAATCCGTTAATCTTATCCCTTTTATTTTGTCCGGCAGAGCATATTTGCCGTGAATTCCCTGGTTCACTTCCTGGATGCCTCCATTAGCAAAAGAAGCTTCTGAAGAACTATATATAAATTCCATTTCCTTATCGGTAATGGCATAGGGAAAGGTTTGGATATTTACCTTATCGGGATTGAGGTTTGCATTTACTTTAAGAATTTTATACACGAACGGATTGGGGTCAAATCCTAATGTCAACCCCGATTTTCCTGCAGCCAGAGCCATGGGTACAGTAGTATCTCCAATATTTGTCCCTATATCTATGGCCATATCACCCGGCTTAATAAACCTTTTGTAAAAGTTTATTTCTGACTGGGTAATGACCTTATTTTTTACCAGTGGATTGAGCCAGTTGGCAAACTGAATGGCTCCTTCATCCTGTAAGTGAAAAGTTTCAATGTTGTAAGAATACTCATTGGTGATCCTTCTGGCTCTTTTTCTTGCGAGCGATCGTTTTAAAAAATTAAACATTAAAATGAATGTTTGATGTTATTAATAGAGGTCTGAAACGGACTATTTTCTTAAAAGCTCGTAATTTTTAAATGTAAAAATTTGTTCGCCACCCATGATTTTATTTTCGATCATGGAAAGTAACCGGTGCTTCCATTTTTCGTGCTTGTGAACAGTTCCGTTCTTCTGTCTTTTGGATTCATTTAACTGATCCTGCCAGTTAAATTTATTGATCATGTCCTGCATAACTGCCGGATGCGACTGATTAAAATAGTGCAGCCTGTCAAGGTTGCCATAGTCAAATTCAGGCTGCTTATATTTTAAAAATAAATGCGCATCTTTTTTCCCCTTGTAATCGGAAACAAAAGATACATATTTTTTTTGCATATAGCGGGGAGGCCTTACCCATCCGTAATGGTATATGCTGGCATTGGCTTTTACCGTTCTTAACTTATAGGTGTCTTCTTTCTGATTATAGTCTTTGTAATTGAACCCGGGTATGCGCCTGAACGATTGGGCATCTCTCCAGGAATGAATATCCGGGTTATTCCGGATGACCCTGATCTCTCTGGCATACCAGGCATGCGATTTGATATAATGTTTATAATCTCCCCAAAAGTGGATATAGTCAAATAAAAGTCCCTCCACCTCTTTGTCATGCAGGAGTGATTCGCAGCGGCTTTTTATGGCGGGTAAATCTTTCTCATGTATTACTTCATCTGCCTGCAGGTAAAACAACCAGTCTCCCGTACATGCATTTTTTGCTATATCGGTCTGGTGCGCATATTCCGTTCCGTTGGGGTATTTATCCAGGTCCCACATGGTATGCATAATGCGTATTTTATCCGAGCCGATGCTGTTGATCTCTTCTAAGGTACGATCATCGTCGTCACAATTGCCCAGCGCAATTACAAACTCATCCACAATGGGAAGGATAGAGCTTATAGATGCTTTTACCGGATAGTATAATTTGGTAGCATTCCGTACCATTGTGAAGCCGCTTATTTTCATTCCCAACAAGCTTTTAGTATGATCATTTATAACTCAAGATATGCCAGTTCAAATATTATTGTACATCTTATTCAAAATTTAATTTAGCGATGGCTTCAATGGATTATAGTTATAAAAAGAAAGCCGGGATCTTGTGTCCCGGCTTTTGACGATCGGTTGTCGGAGCTTCATTTTTAAAATGATAACGGGATATTTACCTTAAAGCTGAAGTTCCTTCCCATGTTGAATACGCCCATTCTTCCTGTTACATTATTGGTATCCGTATATTTTAGCCTGCTCAGGTGGTTCTGATATGCTACATCGGTGAGATTATTGCCTGTGAGAATGAGGGTGAAAAGCTTTTTCCTGTTTTTTACAATATCCGTGCTTATGCCTGCATTGAGCAATGAGTACCCGGGCGTGGCAGTTTCCGTATTGTACGCGGTAAAGGCTTCATCCTGCCTGAAGCTATTGTCTAATTCAACGCTTACAGCAAGATTACTCAGCGTTTTTCCCTTTTTCAGAAACTCTCCTCTCAACTGTGTTATCAAACGTGCTGCGGGCATGAATGGAATATTTTTCACTCCTTCAACAGGTGTGCTGAACGTTCCTCTTACATAAGAAAACGTATTTTCAAAATGGAGCCAGTCCAGCGGGTGCGGGTGAATATCCATATTAAATTCTCCACCGTACAATGCAGCTCTTGCCTGGCTGAATTTAAATGCCATTATATCTTCCCCGTCTGCATTCACTATAGAGTCTCCGCCAAAGACGCTTTCCAGCTTCCTGTAAAAAATGAAATTGTCAATCATGTTCACAAACCCCGAAGCAGTTAATGATACATGTGTTGTATTCACATCTATTCCGCCGTCAAACTGCAGGCTGGTTTCTGATTTCAGGCTCTGATCTCCATATTCGTAGCGATTGGTTCCTTCATGCGCCCCGTTGGATCCCAGTTCTGCGATAGCCGGTGCACGAAAACCCCTGGCTACATTAAATTTAAGCGTAAGCGCTTTACTGGCTTCATAGCTGATGCCGGCGCTTCCTGAAAT
>CAYWVB010000051.1:0-40581 GCA_964461595.1 uncultured Terrimonas sp.
GGATAAAGAGCTGGTTTTAATATATAAGAGAGGTGTTGTGAAATACCCCGGCAAAGGCCGGGGTATTTTATTTTTTCAGAGCAGCAATAATTGCCCTGAAGCTTTCCAGCCCTGCTTCCAGGTTCTCAACAATCTCTTCTGACAGCTTACTGCCAGTCATTCCTTTTTTCAGGATCAGATGTCCGGCTTTATAATTTTTCAATCATACCCCGTTGGGTATCAAAAATCATAGGAAACAAAGAGTAGCTGAACCATTCGCCAAATAATCTAAAGCTACGGTTGGCTGGCCACATTGTTTCGTCGGTATACCAGCCAAACAGTTCCTCCTCAAACAGTTCTCTAAAATTTCTTTTCAGCCACTGCTGCATTTCCTGTTTGGTTTCATAGTCGGGTAAAAGATAGATATTACCAGTTCTTATTTCAATTCCCCAATAATATATCAGTCTGCTCTCCAAACAATTGAAGATGCTTTCGCCCATGCCGGTTTGCGCTTCAGCACCTTTTTATATACCGGGCAATCGCTGGTATGTGCACCGGGTAAATAACCCGTGCTCATCAAAAACTCATTGACGATCTCGCCGCCGGTAAACTTAAAATGTTTCTTGAACAGCTTCACCCACTCTTCTTTGGTTTTGGGGTGATGCTGATCGAGCCAGCTTTTAAAGGAGCCGTGCTCTTTTTGCAGTTGCAGGACGGCTTTGGCATTTTCAATGGCAGCGTTTACTTTCAGCCTGTTGCGTATGATGCCCGCATCTGCTAGCAGCCGCTCACGGTCTTTATCGCTGTACTTCGCTACCTTTTTTATATCAAAGTTGTGGTAGGCCTTTCTGAAGCTGTCCTGCTTCTTGAGTATGGTCGTCCAGCTTAGTCCTGCCTGGTTGATCTCCAGCACCAGCCTGCAGAACAATTCATTATCCTCTGCTATGGGGAACCCATAATGATTATTGTGATAGTCTATATGAACGTTGTCAACCTCTCCGGAGAGGCTGCTGATATAGCTGCAGTAACTCATATATTGTATGATTAAATATTCACACTGTCGTACACCACCACCTTTTTCCACAGGTGCCTGCACTCTTCTACAAACTTCAGGTGTATAGGGTCAACCTGGTAGCTGTCCTGGTCTGCCTTGTTAGCGAACAACACCATCCAGGATACGGAATACGACCGGTCAATGACATCGCGGTTGGTATCTGCCGGCTTGCCAATATAAAAAATATTAATAGTTTCAACGGCCGACAGCTTTTTTAAGCCTGCCACGAGAGCATCAAGATCTGCCCTGCTTTCGGGGTTGTTGAGCCAGAAATAAACATGATGAATGAAAACGTCTTTATCTGTCATAGCATTTAATATTATTACATTTTTTTTATCCAGTCGCTGATACCGGCAAATATTTTTTGCGCTACTGCCGAACGGAATTTCGCATTTAATATTCTTTTCTCGTCATCCGGATTACTTAAAAAAGCCACTTCTACAAGGCAGTTCGGGTAATCCGTAGGGCCATTCAGGGAGAAATTAAAACCTCCTACATTCCCGGCTTCGGTCAGCTTAAGCTCAAGCATACGGCTGAGCACAGCCTGTGATAAGCTCCTGAATCCTATATAACGGTAATACGTGCTTGTGCCGGTGATCTGTGCATTGCCGGAGGAATTAAGATGAATGCTGATAAGCAGATCAGGATTCCATGCTTTCAGCATCATTACCCGGTCTGCCATGCTCAACGTAGTATCTTTGGTACGCACCATAAATGTTTTGATCTTGTTTTTGCGCAACAGGTTGTTCAGCTCAGTAGCAATTTTCAGGGTATAGTCTTTTTCTTTTATACCCGATCTTACACCGGTAGCGCCAATGTTGTCTCCTCCATGGCCTGCATCTATGGCTATCTTCAGACGGCTGAGCGCTAACAAAGGCGGCTGCCGTTTCACCTTTATGATAAGCTTGGAAAGAAGTGTATCATAGGAAATATTATATCCCCAATGCTGGTTATGCTTTAGCTCAATAAATACCCGCATCACATCGTCTTCTGTTTGCTCGTACCATGTATTCTTTATTTCCTTTACCGATTTGAACTGCGATATCCAGTTGCTGTTGGAGGTAGCGCCAAAAATATCTACCACGATCCGGGAGGGATTGATCTGCTGTATGCTGCGGTAAGGAAGGCGTTCGTCAAGAAGAATGGTGACATAGTCTGCATTAGTGGTATCATCGCCGTATACCCTCCAACTGCCGCTGAGATAATATGGACGGGGGAGCTTAAGCGGTAAGGGCGCAACATTCTCTTTAGATATATATGCGGAATGATGCTTGGAGAGCTGCACTTTATATTTACCGTCAACGGAATCTACCACCTGCATTACCACGCCCGAATCAAGATAAGTCATTTTAGCGCCGCCAAGCCTGTCATCACCGAGGCCATATTCAAGATAAGGCAGCCTGCCGATAGCCTGTACCATTAAAGAGTGGCCGGACGAGTCCTGCCCGTGGCTCAAAAAAGGTAAAAATAAAAGGAAGAAAACCGGGATCCTGGGTTGCATAGAATGTGAAGATAAATCAAACCAGTTATTAAAAGAAAACCCCCCGGCAGGCTTTGCGGGGGTTTCTTACCGGTTTTAAAAAAAAACGGGTACTTCAACCTATAGATGTAATTACAATCTTTTTCGCTGCAAGCCGCCAGTTAACATACGTATAAAACACCGGTGTCGTTGGTGAAAAATTTTCTGTAATTGCTATAAGCTAAATCTTCCTGTGCATACATTTATCTTACGATAACAGCAGGCATAAAAAAGCCATCTCATTTGAGATGGCCCTGATATCAAAATATAAACCAAGAAGATAAAACCCCGTAGTGATTATTTTTCAATAATCACTTCTGTGCCTATCGGCAGCATATCATACAATTCATCCATATCACTGTACCTTACCGAAATGCACCCGCTGGTCCAGTTAATGTATTTATCAATTACCCATTCCTCATTAGGGCGGGTACCATGAATGCCTATTCCGCCTCCGATAGTGGCTTTCTTGGGAATAGCACCGGAAGCCTTGAGCACCCTGAATTTTTCATAACTCTCTTTGGTGGGATAATCAAGCATAAGAAATTTGCCCCATTGTTTGTGGATCTTTTTACCAATAATTTTAAAATGACCTTCGGGGGTCAGCCTGTCCCCCTCCATACGCTTATCGTCCTGGCTTTTGTTCCCAAAAACTACAGGATAGGTACCATACCAGCCTTCATCATCATATAACGTCATTTCGTAAGCGCTTTTTTTAATCACTACTTTGAACGAGATGGCGGGTGGTTTTAAAGAAGCATGTTTTGAAGAAGAAGCCGTGGTATCTTTGCCTGCAAAAGTGTGTGCAGGGTTTGCTGTTATACGCTTAAAGCCCTGAAAGCTAAAGCAGAATGCAAGTACAATAAGGGAAACAAAAATTCGGATAGGATTAATCATAGTCAATAACAATTATGCGTCTAAAAAACGGGTAGAAAAAGTAAATATTTTCCCTTATTCTTTTCTTTGACTTTTGTTACATCGCACAAATTAAAAGCCGGAAATTGTTAAGGCAGGAAGTTATTTATTGTGATAATGTTAAAGATGAATGTGACTGAAGATCAGTAGAGCAATTACAATCCTGCTTTCAACTGCAGTAAAAAATTTTTTAATTTTTCCAGCCGTTGTATCAGTTCAAAATTTTGCCGGGCCTTTGACTTGTTTTTTTTAAGATATTCCTTAGCGCCTTCAATGGTATATTTCCGTTGTCTTAAAAGGTGATGTATGAGCTGTAGGTTCTTGATATCTTCCGGTCTGAAATGGCGGTCGCCTTTCCTGTTTTTACGCGGCTTCAGTATATCGAATTCTGTCTCCCAGTATCTCAGCAGCGAAGCATTCAGGTGAAACATGGCAGCAACATGGCCTATGCTGTAGTACTGCTTTTCAAATAATATTTCATCCTCGGGAACGTCTATCATTTCTGTCTCGGCATCCATTTCCTTCAGCGACTTGCGTCCGCGTTTGCCTTTTTTTTGTATAATGGCAATGCTTTTTTTTGCAGTGGCTGCAACTGTGCTTACCGGCTTTTCTCCGGCAATGATTTCTTCAGATTCCTCCAAAACAGTCAGGATGTCAATGGCCTCAGCCTCCGTATCAGAAGCAGCGATATGACCTCCGGAAGGCTTAAGCACCGGCTCCGGTTGGTCAGATGCGGCAAATAGGTCTAACTGCTTATACATGCTGCTAAATTAACAGTAACAATAGAAAAATATACCTTAAAATTATCAACAAATTAGTCGAAGCTTTGGTTGCCCGAAGCCGCCATTTTGAGAATGCGGTCGAATTGCTCAGGAGTAAGGTCGTTGTAAAAGAAATAAATGGGGTCTATATGTTGCCCGTTCTTATGCACTTCATAATGCACATGTGGTCCCGTAGACTTACCCGTGCTTCCTACCCAGCCTATCTGTTCTCCCCGTTTCACGCGTTCACCCGGTTTTACTTTTATTCTGTATTGGTGGCCATATAATGTTTCATAGCCATACCCGTGATTAATAACAACATAGTTGCCATACCCGTTGCCGGTATTGCCAGCCAGTTTTACCACCCCATCGGCAGTAGCATAAATCGGTGTGCCCTGTGGCGCCGCAAAATCAAGCCCTGCATGCATTTTTACTGTTTTATATACCGGGTCTATACGATATCCAAACCCCGATGCGATACGGCTGAGATCTTTGTTGCTTACGGGTTGTATAGCGGGAGTGGCTGCCAGCAGCTTTTCCTTGTTTTTTATCATCTGCTCTATTTCTTCGTAAGACTTCTTCTGAACTGCCATCCGGTTATCAAGATTATCAAGTACTGCAGCTACAGCATAAGCCAGTTCATTATCTTCCATGCCTTCCGTCAGCTTTATCTCCTGTTGTTTTTCCAGTCTTTTGGCGCGGGCACTGTCGGGGATGGGATTGGCTTCAAAGATCTCCCGGTAAATATGATTATCACGCTTTTCAAGGTCGGCCACCTGCTGTTGCATGGTCTTTACCTTATTGTTCAGCAGTACATAATCTTCCTTTATCCGTTGATTTTCCTGCCGCATCAGCATTTCTTTGGGAGAATCCAGCAACTGGAAACCAAGCACCACAATAATAAGGGCGGTAACTGCAGCCGCCGCCAGGAAACCCAATATGCGCAACAGCTTTACCCTGAAGGGTACCACTAACTTTTCGTACCGGAGCGTGTTGGTATTGTAGTAATATTTAATTTTTTTCATCTGCAGGAGCCTCGGCCGGGACTGTTTGCAAGCAAAAATCCAGCCATAATTTAACTACCTTCGCAACCGTCTTTGAACGGATGGAGGCAAATATAAAATTTAAAGTTTCAAACGCCAGAAAAAATATAAACGTATAAAACCATGACTTCTGTAGAGATACGGCAGATTTTTCTTGATTTTTTTAAGAGCAAGGGGCACCAGATCGTTCCATCGGCTCCAATTGTAGTGAAGAATGACCCTTCGCTTTTATTTACCAATGCCGGCATGAACCAGTTCAAGGATTTCTTCCTTGGCAATAAAAAATCTCCTTATCCCCGTGTTGCCGATACACAAAAATGCCTCCGCGTAAGCGGTAAGCACAACGACCTGGAAGAAGTGGGCGTTGACACCTACCACCATACCATGTTTGAAATGCTGGGCAACTGGAGCTTTGGCGATTATTTTAAGGCAGAAGCGATTGCATGGAGCTGGGAGCTGCTTACGGAAGTATACAAAATTCCACAAGACCGCCTGTATGTTACCGTTTTTGAAGGCGATGCAGGTGATAGCCTGCCCAAAGATGAAGAAGCGTTCAATGAATGGAAAAAGCATATCGCTGAAGAGCGCATTTTATCAGGAAGCAAAAAAGACAATTTCTGGGAGATGGGAGATACCGGTCCATGCGGTCCATGCACAGAAATACATATTGACTGCCGGACAGAAACAGAAAGAAAAGCCACCGATGGCAAAACCCTGGTAAACAAAGATCATCCCCAGGTCATTGAGATATGGAACAATGTATTCATTGAATTTAACCGTTCAAAGAACGGAAGCCTTGATTCCCTGCCTGCCAGGCATGTGGATACAGGTATGGGCTTTGAGCGGCTGGTGCGTGTGCTGCAGGACAAACCATCCAATTACGATACGGATGTTTTTACCGGCACTATAGCCGCTACCGAAAAGATCACCGGCAGGAAATATGATTTCGGCGACAGCAGGGAAGCCATTGCTTTCCGGGTAATAGCAGATCATATCCGTGCCATCAGCTTCACTATCGCCGACGGGCAACTGCCTTCCAATACCGGCGCCGGTTATGTAATAAGAAGGATACTCCGCCGGGCGGTTCGCTATTATTACTCTTATCTCCATTTCAGGCAGCCATTGCTATATCAACTGGTGCCTTTAATTGCCCGCCAGTTTGCACAGGTATTTCCCGGGCTGGAAAAGCAGGTTGATTTTGTGAGCAAGGTAGTGCATGAGGAGGAAGAAGGCTTTTTAAGAACGCTGGAAAAAGGGCTTAAGCGGATAGACGACATCATTAAAACGGCAAAGCAGCAGCATGGTTCTGTACAGATCTCCGGCAAAGATGCTTTTGAGCTGTACGACACCTATGGCTTTCCCATAGACCTTACCAGGCTTATAGCTGCAGAAAACGGGCTCTCCGTAGATGAGCCCGGCTTTCAACAGGAGATGACGGCGCAAAAAGACCGTTCCCGCGCCGCTACAGCCATTGATACGGAAGACTGGATAGAAGTGAATAAAGCCGGGAAGACCTCCTTTGTAGGATATAATGATCTTCTTGTGGAAACGCAGGTAGTGAAATACCGCAAAGTAAAAGCAAAAGGAAAAGAACAGTACCAGATCGTACTGGCAACTACCCCTTTTTATGCGGAGAGCGGCGGGCAGGTAGGCGACCAGGGATACCTGCAGTTCGGAAATGAAAAAATTGAAGTTGCCGATACTAAAAAAGAGAATGATCTCATTATACATTTTACAGACAGGCTTCCTGCAGATATCACACTGCCGGTTACGGCCTCGGTAAGCCTGGAGCTGAGATTGTATACCATGTACAATCACACGGCTACCCATCTTTTGCATGCGGCGCTGCGCCAGGTACTGGGGCCGCATGTAGCGCAAAAAGGGTCGCTGGTAGCGCCGGATGCGCTCCGGTTCGATTTTTCGCATTTTGCGAAAGTGACTGATGAGGAGATCCGGAAAATAGAATTGCTGGTAAACCGGAAGATCAGGGAGAATATACCGGTGGTCATTAATGAAATGCCTAAGGAAGAAGCGCTGAAGCTTGGCGCTATGGCGCTGTTTGGCGAAAAATACGGCGATACGGTAAGGGTAGTTATTGCCGATCCTTCCTATTCCATTGAGCTGTGCGGCGGCACGCATGTAGGGCACACGGGTATGATCGGGCTGTTCACTATTACTTCCGAATCTGCCGTGGCGGCAGGCGTACGCCGTATTGAAGCGCTTACAGGCGCTGCTGCTATACAGTATACTTTTGATAAGATAAATGGCTATAAAAATATAGGAGAACTGCTAAAAGCCAAAGAGCCGCTGAAAGCCATTGAAAAGCTGATAGAAGAAAAAAACACGCTGCAAAAAAGGATAGACCACCTCGAAGCAAGGCAGCTGGTGCAGTTGCGCAATGAGCTCCTCCAAAAAGATGAGATCGTTAACGGGATCACTTTTATTGGGGATATAGTGGAAGTAGGTCAGCCCGAAGCGTTGAAGAAAATTTGTTTTGACATAAAAAACAATCTTCGCGACTATGTAATAGTGCTCTGTGCTAATATAGGCGGCAAACCTTATGTAGCTGTCGGCATGTCGGAAGTGGTAGCTGCCGCCAGGCAGCTCGATGCAGGGAAGATCATCAAAGAACATGTGGCTCCCCTGATAAAAGGCGGCGGCGGCGGTCAAAAAACACTGGCAACCGCCGGCGGCCAGGATACCTCCCGGCTGAAGGAAGTAATTGCCGGAGTGAAGGCGCTTTTATAGGCATTGCCATATTAATCCAAGCGCAAATAAATTTCCTTAAAGCAACATTATGGACCTTTCATATATACTCAATGAGCTGGGAGAAGATAGGGCGTCATATTTTAATGCTGTAGCTCCTCCTATTATTCAAACCAGCAATTTTGCATGCCGCAGGGTGGATGATATGCGGAAGCTTTTTGAAAATGAATACAGCGGTTACCTGTATAGCCGGGGTCTGAACCCCACGGTGGATATTCTTCGTAAAAAGCTGGCAGCGCTGGATGGCGCGGAAGACTGCCTCGTATTCAACAGTGGCGCGTCCGCTATTTATGCTGCCGTGATGGCAAATGTAAGCGCCGGGGATCATATTGTTTCTGTAAGCAAACCCTATACCTGGGCTCAAAAATTATTTAATGATCTCCTTCCCCGGTTTGGTGTAAATACCACTTATGTTGATGGTACGGCTATTGAGCATTTTGAACAGGCTATTCTTCCAAACACAAAGATCATTTACCTTGAAACTCCTAACTCATGGAACTTTGCACTGCAGGACCTTGCTGCAGTAGCTGAGCTGGCCCGCGCCAAGGATATCCTTACAATATGTGATAACAGCTATTGCACGCCACTGTATCAAAAGCCATTATCTTTTGGTATTGATTTGTCTTTACAGTCGGCAACAAAATATATCAGTGGTCACAGCGACGTGGTGGCGGGGGTGCTCTGCGGCACTACTGCAATGATGCAGAAGATCTTTGATAATGAATTCGGCACGGCAGGGCTTGGCGTCACTCCCTTCCATGCATGGCTCCTTATCCGCGGGTTAAGGACCCTTCCCATACGCCTTCAAAAAGTATCGGAAAATACAAAGCAGGTATTGCATTTTCTGAAGGAGCATCCTAAAGTAGAAGATATCTTATTCCCTTTTGATGAATCTTTTCCGCAATATGATTTATCCAGAAAACAGATGCTGGGCGCATGCGGGCTATTGTCTTTTTATCTTGACGTGGAAAAGATTGAAGATATAGTAATTTTTTGCGAGAGCTTAAAACATATACTTATGGCTGTGAGCTGGGGTGGATATGAATCCCTTATTATCCCCGGCTGCGCTTCTGTAAAAGAAACGGACTATGATATTACAAAAAAAAGCCAGAGGATGCTCCGGCTGTATGTGGGGCAGGAAGAGCCTGAATATATCATTAATGATCTCAGCCAGGCGCTAAATAATATGTAAGACGTTTTGTCAAATGTTTTTTTAGTTGAATATTTGTAGAATAAATGGTATTGAATGCCGGTATCTGCCCCGTTGAGTGCCATTTTCCAATAATATTTTCATGAGAAAAACAGCTTTTTATTTAACGATTTTAACCATCGTAGTTGCTAGCCTGTCGGCAAACGCACAGGATAATACAAAGTGGGGCCTGAAAAAGTGTGTGGAATATGCCATTAATAATAATATATCTGTTCGCCAGGCAGATATCCAGGCAAGGGTCTCCTCCATTTTACTTAAAGAAAGCAGGCTTCAGCAAATACCTTCTCTTAATTTTTCAGGCAGCCAGGGTTTTCAGTTTGGCAGATCGCTGGATTATACTACCAACACTTATAGTGATGCAAATGCCATTTATCAGCAATTTGGTTTAAATACCCAGGTAAATTTATTTAACTGGAACAGCCAGCGAAATACCATAAAGGCTAACGACCTGAACAGCCAGGCGGATGAAGTTGCTGTAGATAAAGCAAAGAATGATATAGCGCTGAATGTGGCAAGGCAATACCTGCTGGTGCTCCTGGATATTGAGCAGGCAAACGTTACCGAAATACAGTTAAGGCAAAGCCAGGCACAGTTATCAAATACTCAGAAGCAGGTGGACGCAGGCGCATTGCCGGAACTGAATGCCGCAGAATTAGCCGCGCAGGTAGCCAGGGACAGTGCCAACCTGATGTCGGCACAAACTACTATTGAAGTAGACAAGCTCACCCTGAAAGGGTTGATCAACATGCCTGCTGACGCACCTTTTGATCTTGAAGTACCTCCTGTAGACCAGATACCGGTGGATAATATACTGGAAATATCCCCCGCTGAAGTATTCAATATGGCAATGCAAACCCAGCCTCAGATAAAGGTAAGCAGCCTGCGGCTGCATGCTGCACAAAAATCTTACAAGGCTGCTGTTGGCAGGCAGTATCCTACTATTTCTGCATTTGGTCAGTTGGGAAGCCGCTTTTTTTCTCCCTATAAACTGACCGGCACGGAACTGCTGGGAGTATTTCCCAATGAAAATATATATGTGATCAACGGAACAGAAAAGCTGCCGGTATATTCACCGGTAACCGGCTATACCACTACCAAAAGGAATTTCTGGGGATTGTGGGGGGACTATGGCACGCAAATCAAAAATAACTTCGGGCAATCATTTGGCATCGGTTTGAGCGTTCCGATTTTTTACGGATGGTCGGCACGGGCCAACATTGAAAGAGCTAAAATGGACATAAGGAATAAAGAGCTTATTGTGGAGCAGGACACGCTTAAGCTGAAGCAGGATATCTATACTGCCTTTAACCAGGCAAGAGGCTCTTTTCAGACCTTTAATGCAAGACAAAAAGAGGTGGCTACGGCAGAGCGCTCCTTCGGGCTGGCTACCAAACGTTATGAAATAGGTGTGATGCAAACCATTGAATGGCTTACCAATCAGGCAAATTTGTATAATGCCCGCATTAATCTGCTTATCGCCCAGTTTGATTACGTATTTAAAATGAAAGTGCTTGAGTTCTATAAAGGACAGGGTATCAAATTATAAACAGCTTATTTAATAAGTTATAACCATGAATAAAAAATTGCTTTGGATCATCATCATTTTGGTTGTGCTGGTCGTGTTGCTGATCGGTTTAAAAAAGGCCGGCATAATAGGAAAGGATGAGGGTACAAAAGTATCAGCAGAAAAAGCAACACGCCGCGACATAACAGAGATAGTAACCGCCAGTGGAAAAGTATATCCTGAAGTGGAAGTAAAGATCAGCCCTGATGTTTCGGGCGAAATAACGGAGCTGAATGTTGAAGAAGGGGACAGTGTGCACAGGGGGCAGGTGCTGGCACGCATTTACGCTGATATTTATGCCACCCAGCGCGATCAGGCTGCGGCCCAGGTTGCAGGCCAGCAATCACTGGTTGCCAACGCAAAGGCACAGCTCGAAGCTTTGAGCTCTGCGCTTGATCTTGCTAAAACCACTTATGACAGGCAAAAGCAACTGCTCTCGGACAAAGTGATCTCAAAAGCAGAGTTTGAACAGGCGCAAAATACCCTTAATACTGCCCGGGCCAACTATGACGCGGCTCTTCAAAGCATACGCAGCAGCGAAGCCCAGGCCAAAAGCGCCGCTGCAAATCTTCAAAAGGCAAATAAAGACCTTAGCAGGACCGAGCTGCTTTCCCCGATGACCGGCGTGGTTTCATTGCTGAGTGTGAAGAAAGGCGAAAGAGTAGTAGGTAACTCTATGATGGCAGGTACGGAGATGATGCGCATCGCCGACATCAGTGTGTATGAAATAAGAGTGGAGGTTGGGGAGAATGATGTACAAAAGATCAACCTGGGAGACACTGCCCTTATAGATGTTGACGCATACAACAACCGGAAGTTCAAAGGCATTGTAACACATATTGCCGCCAGCCAGAAAGGGGCTGCTAGCCAGACGGCTTCCTCGTTATCGAGCAGCACTGATGTTACCAACTACGAAGTGCGTATCAGGATCTTACATGAGTCTTATGCCGATCTGTTTGACCCCTCCCACCCTAAAAAATTTCCTTTCCGTCCGGGGATGAGCGCAAGCGCCGACATCCAGACAAAAACACATCACAACGTCTTGTCCGTACCTATCAACGCTGTTACTACTCGCGATAAAAATGATACGGCTGCTTCCGGGTCCAAAAACATAGTCCCATCCAAAAGCGATGACAATACTTCGGATGCGCCTTCCAGCGTTGATGATGCTCAAACCGCATTCAATGACGCCATGCTTGAAGTGGTTTTTGTGGTACAAAAAGATAATACCGTAAAGCTTGTGCAGGTAAAGACAGGTATACAGGACATCAACAATATTGAAATTGTCAGTGGACTTAACGAAGGAGATCAGGTAGTTACAGGCCCTTATACAATTGTCAGCAAAACGCTTAAGACGGGCACCAAGGTAGTTGTTGTTCCCAAAGAGCAACTGTTTGAAATGAAGAAATAAGAAGATTTATTATGCAGTTTGGAATTATCGGAAGTGGTAGCTGGGGGACAGCATTAGCTAAAATGCTCACTGATAATGGCATCGCCATCAACTGGTGCGTAAGGAGTCCCGAGATGGTAAAGCATATAATGAAGCGATACCACAACCCCAATTATCTTACCTCAGTGGCTTTTGACATCAAATTGCTATCATTGTTCACAGACCCGGCAGAGGTAATAAAAAAGTCAGACCATATTGTGATCGTTACACCTTCTGCTTATGTTGCGCCATTATTTCACAGGGTTACTGCTAAAGACCTTGCCGGCAAAAAGATCATTTCTGCAGTGAAGGGTATGATACCGCAATATAACCTCCTGCTGAATGAGTATCTCAGGCATAAATATAATTTTAGCATTGAAGACTATTTTACGATCATGGGTCCCTGCCATGCGGAGGAAGTAGCGGCAGAGCGGCTCTCCTATCTTACTTTTTCGGGAATAAGCCTCTCCGTTACTCAAAGTATAGCGGTTAATTTCAATACACCTTATATCAATACTATTGTCAACAATGATATATATGGAGTACAGTATGCAGCGATTCTCAAAAACATTTATGCAGTAGCTTCCGGTATAGCGCATGGTAAGGGCTATGGCGACAATTTTCTTAGTGTGCTCATTGCCAATGCCGCAGATGAGATGGCAGGCTTTTTAAGAAAAGCAGGTATAAGGAATGTAAAAGTGGGCGTACATAAAGCCGCAAAGCTCAATGAACGTAAATCTCCCAACTATGCTGCTTCCGTATACCTCGGCGATCTGCTGGTGACCTGTTATTCTCCTTTCAGCCGCAACCGTACTTTTGGGAGTATGGTAGGAAAGGGATATGCTGTGACCTCTGCACAGATCGAAATGAAAATGATAGCGGAAGGATATAATGCCAGCCGCAGCATTTATATGATCAACAAGGAAGTGCAGGCTGAAATGCCGATCGCACAGGCTGTATATGAAATACTGTGGAAAAAACTCCCGGTAAGCAAGGGACTGAAAGTCATTGAAGACAGCCTGGTATAGCCTTTTGTGGATGATGAATTCACTATTAGCCATTCACCTTCGGTTTGTTCTACCATCAGATACAACAAAGAGTTTTTTGCCCTGCCAACAGACGGGAAAGGATAGCTGCAATGCTTTTTTTGCATAAATTGAATCGCTTAAAAGATTTATTATATGCTGATTTCATTGCGTTGCTTTCGGCTTTCTGCCATTTGTGCTTTCGCGACCTTTTTTTCTCTTTGCACATTTGCCCAATGCTCCGTCTCTGTCTTAAAATGTGAATATCTGCTGAACCCTGTTGGTATTGATGCTGCAAAGCCGCGTTTAAGCTGGCAGTTGGAGGATAGCCGCCGGGGCGCCAAACAGACAGCCTTTGATGTGATCGTTGGAACAGATTCTATAGCCGTTGCCAAAGGAACAGGAAATATATGGCAGACAGGCAGGATGAACAAAGATCTCCAACTGCTGACTTATGCCGGTAAGGCATTAGCCCCCTTCACAAAATATTTCTGGGCAGTAAAGATATGGGATAAAGATGGTAAGCCTTCTGCAATACGAATGGTTGCCAGCTTTGAAACAGGGATGATGCAGCAGGGCAACTGGAAAGGCGCCTGGATCAGCGACAGCAGGGATATTAATATTAAGCCGGCGCCATACTTCAGAAAATCCTTTTCTTTAAATAAAAAAATAAAAACAGCCCGCGCCTATATAGCTGTTGCAGGCTTATATGAATTATATATTAATGGAGAAAAGATCGGCGATCACCGGCTCGACCCGATGTATACCAGATTTGACAGACGTACATTATATGTGACCTATGATGTGACCGCGCAGCTTCAGAACGGGAAAAATGCAGTAGGCGTATTGTTGGGGAATGGCTGGTACAATCACCAGTCTACTGCAGTATGGTATTTTCATGAAGCGCCCTGGAGGAACCGCCCCGCATTTTGTATGGATCTCCGCATTACTTACGAAGACGGCTCGGTGAAAACGATCACTTCCGGCAAAGACTGGAAAACCACGTTAAGCCCCATAATCTTTAACAGCATCTACACGGCAGAACATTATGACGCGCGCCTCGAAATACCGGGATGGAATACAGCAGGGTTTGTTGATACTGCCTGGAAGGATGTCATTTACCGTTCCGCGCCTTCCCCGCATATTGTTGCACAGGCGCTGCATCCTATCCGTAATGTAGAGGAAATTCCGGTAAAGCACCTGAATAAGATAAGCGATACCGTTTATATTTTTGACCTCGGCAGGAATATAGCGGGAGTAAGCGAAATATATATCAGCGGTGAGAAAGGAACAACAGTCCGCCTGAAACATGGGGAAAGATTATATCCCAACGGCCGAGTGGACCAATCCAATATAGATGTGCATTATCGCCCTACAGACAACAGCGACCCTTTTCAAACGGATATCCTGGTACTGGGCGGCAAAGGGGAAGACCATTTTATGCCTCATTTCAACTATAAGGGATTTCAGTATGTGGAGGTAACCAGCGATAAGCCCGTCGCACTTACTGCATCAAGCCTCAAAGGTTATTTCATGCACAGCGATGTGCCGCCGGTGGGAAACATCCATGCCTCAAATGAGATCATAAATAAGATTTCGCAGGCTACCTGCAATTCTTATTTATCTAATCTCTTCGGCTACCCTACGGATTGCCCGCAGCGTGAAAAAAACGGGTGGACCGGCGATGCTCAAATTGCTATTGAGACAGGGTTGTATAATTTTGACGGTATAACAGTATATGAGAAATGGCTTGCCGATCACCGCGACGAACAGCAGCCTAACGGGGTATTACCCGCAATCATTCCGACCAGCGGCTGGGGATACGAATGGGCAAACGGGCCTGACTGGACCAGCACTATTGCCGTGATACCATGGAATATTTATTTGTTTTATGGCGATAGCAGGCTATTAAGCGATTGCTATGATAATATAAAACGTTATGTGGACCATATCAATGAACTGTATCCTTCGGGGCTTACCACCTGGGGGTTGGGAGACTGGGTGCCTGTGAAATCCAAATCGCCTGTTGAGCTTACTTCTTCGGCTTATTATTTTGTAGATGCAGGCATCCTTTCTAAAGCGGCTGCAATACTGGGCAAGCAGGGGGATGCTGAAAAATATGCCGCGCTGGCTGAAAAAATAAGAAATGCAGTAAACGCAAAATATCTGAATACCACTACAGGTATATATGGCGAAGGCTTGCAAACTGAGCTCAGCGTTCCCCTGCAATGGGGGCTTGCGCCTGACGGGCTGCGCACAAAGATCGCCGCACATCTTGCCGGCCGGGTCAAAGCAGACGGCAATCATATTGATGTAGGCCTGCTCGGTACAAAAGCTATACTGAATGCTTTGAGTGAAAATGGTTACGCTGATATTGCCTATACCCTTGCATCGCAGGAGACCTTCCCGTCATGGGGATGGTGGATGGTGAACGGAGCTACAACACTGTACGAAAACTGGCCTATTGATGCCAAGTCTGATATCTCAATGAACCATATCATGTTTGGCGAGATCGGGGCATGGTTGTATAAGGCGCCCGGCGGGATAAAGCCGGATCCGCGCCAGCCGGGTTTTAAGCATATATTGCTTGAGCCTCATTTTGTAAAAGGGCTCGACCATTTTGAGGCGTCGCACAATGGGCCTTACGGCATTATCAGATCTTCCTGGAAGCGTGTGGGTAAGGGTATTGAATACAGGGTGACCATTCCGCCAAACAGCTCGGCAACAGTTAAGCTTTCTGTTGACCCTTCATTGCGCATCTATCTCGATGGTCAATTGGAGCCTGCCACAGGAGGGGTATTGGAAAAGAATATAGACGCTGGTACCTATATTTTTAATTGCAGGTAATGCGGTAGTGTACCTCCAGGTGCTCTGTTAATCGCGAAACGCCAGAAGTCAAACATGAAAAGCTCACGTTTCGCCGCTGCCTGGCCCGGCAGGCAGGTTTCGCGTCTAACAATTGTTTACGACATAATAGCCTTACCTTAACATTAGGATCACTATGCAACTTCTAAAGTTTATATTATCTGTTCAGTATGTATTATTTATTGTTTTCTCTGAAATATATATGATAACCCTTTAATAAGCCCCTTGGATGAAATTAAGCGACTGCCTTTTATTTGCGACCATTACAGTAACCGCTTTTCATTGTAAGCCAAAAGATATCAATGATATTCCCGAAGAGCCTGCAGTGCGGCCGCCTGTGGTCGCCCACCCTTCTCCGCAGCAGCTTTCGCCGGAAGAAAGCATGAAAGCCATGCACCTGCCTAAAGGATACAAAGTGGAACTGGTTGCCAGCGAGCCAATGATCGAAGAGCCGGTAGCTATTGAATGGGATGCTAACGGGAGATTATATGTGGCCGAAATGATCTCCTATATGCAGGATATCAACGGCACCAACGAAAATGTGCCCATCAGCAAGATCGTTCGCCTGGAGGATTCTGATGGCGACGGTAAAATGGATAAGCGGACGGTATTCATAGACAGCCTGGTATTACCGCGTATGATGCTGGCGCTCGACGACAGGCTTATAGTTGCCGAGACCTATTCATGCAATCTCTATAGCTACAGGGACACTGACAATGATGGCGTTGCCGATGAAAAAGTACAGGTATACCACGATGATACCAGGGATACCCGCAACCTGGAGCACCAGCGCAGCGGGCTGGTATGGGATCTCGACAACTGGATATATACCAGCCGGCAACTGCGATACAAATGGACGGGTGATCAATTAAAAATTGACAGCTTGCGTGATGTTCCCGACGGGCAGTGGGGTATGGCTCATGATGATTATGGAAGGCTATTCCTTTCTTCTGCAGGCGGAGAAGTGGCAGCGCTTGGTTTTCAGCAAATGCCGGCTTATGGAGAGCTTGAGCTTGATGAGGCACAATACGAAGGAGATTTCCATTCCCCATGGCCGATAATTGCAACACCGGATATTGAAGGTGGCAAAAAAAGATTAAGAGACGACAGCACGCTGAACCATTTCACCGCTTCCTGCGGGCAAAGCATATATCGCGGAGACAGGTTGCCTCAAACCATGAAAGGTGACTTATTTATCTGCGAGCCGGTAGGCAGGCTCATCCGCCGCGCTAAAGTATCTGCCAGAAACGGCGTAAGGACGGTGAAGAATGCTTACAATAAAGCGGAATTTTTGGCCTCTGCCGATATGAACTTTCGCCCGGTGAATACCGCTACAGGCCCCGATGGCTGCCTCTATATTGTGGATATGTACCATGGTATTATACAGGAAGGCACCTGGACCGGACCTTCTTCCTATATACGTCCCCAGATATTAAAGCTTGGGCTCGACAGGCATATCGGTAAAGGAAGGATATACCGTATTGTGCATGAATCTATTGCTCCTGATGTGGAAAAACCTGCTTTGCTGGAGGCGTCTTCAGCGCAGTTATTAAAATACCTTTCGCATCCTAATGGCTGGTGGAGAGACAATGCCCAAAAGCTGCTTGTTGTACGCAACGATCAATCGGTAGTGCCGGCACTGAAAGATATGGCGTTATCCGGATCTTCTATATTAGGGAGGATACATTCCATCTGGACACTGGAAGGACTGCACGCAGCAGACAAGCCATTTTTGCTCCGGTTGCTGAAAGATAAAGCCCCCGAAATAAGAAGAATGGCGATATGGGTAAGCGAACCTTTCATCAGGCAGCATGATGCGGAAATGATGGCTGCCCTTAAGGCAATAACCAATGACGAAGATGTGGATGTAAAAACACAGCTCGTACAATCGCTCCGGTATAGCTCCGCAGATATTGCCAGGCCTTTACTTGAAGCAACTATCGCTACTGATTCCAGCCGTACAGGAATGATATACCAGGCCGCGCAGATCACTATTGGCCATCTCACCACTTCTTTAGCAGTGGATGTAAAAACTGACAACCTTAATGAAGCAGACAAAGCTATGGTATTGAAGGGGTCCGAAAATTTTAAATCACTTTGTTCTTCCTGTCATGGCGCCGACGGCAAAGGTCTAAAATTCGGGAGTTCAGGTATGGTCGCCCCCCCTCTTGCAGGCTCTCCCCGTGTAAACGGTGATCCCGGCAGGCTGATAAGAATCGTATTGAGCGGATTGAAAGGACCTGTTGACGGCAAAGAATACCCCAGCATTATGCCTCCGCAGCTCAACAGCGAAGATGAGTGGCTGTCTGAGGTGCTGAGCTATATAAGAACCAATTTAGGCAACACTGCTTCAGTGATCCATCCCCAGGACATTAAGAAAGTAAGGGAAGTGGTAGGCAGAAGATGGGATCCGTGGACGCTGGAAGAGCTTGACCAGGCAAGAAAAGGGCAATAATGCATTCGTGGCTATCCCTGTAATTTTTTAACGCGTTCAACTGTCGTATAAAGTTATATTTGCCGTTCATTTGGAGACAGTATGAAATTCAGCAATTTTTTTGCAAATGTGCAGGTGGATGAATTTTCTTCCACACCCAAATACCTGCAGCTCACTAACTCTATATTGAATGCCATTGAAGCAGGCAAGCTCAAAAAGGATGACATAGTACCTTCCATCAATGAATTGAGCTTTGAGCTGGAAGTGTCAAGAGATACAGCCGAAAAAGGATATAAGCACCTGAAAAAAATGGGCGTATTAGGCTCTGTGCCAGGCAAGGGCTACTATATTATCAACGACAATATACGTCAGACGCAGCGGGTGATGCTTCTTTTTAATAAACTGAGCGCCCATAAAAAAATAGTATATGATGCTTTTGTTGAAACCCTGGGCGAAAACGTTGCCATTGATTTCTATATCTATAATAACGATTTTGGCTTGTTCAGAAAGCTGCTCAATAACGCCAAAGAAGGCTATTCTCACTACGTGATCATTCCTCATTTTATTGAAGGCGGAGAGAATGCACACGAGGTCATCAATGCTATTCCCAAACATAAGCTTATATTGCTCGACAAAAGCCTTCCCTCGGTAGACGGCGAATATGCCGGGGTATATGAAAATTTTGAAAAAGATATTTATCATGCGCTGGAGCAGGCATTGAAGCCCCTGGCAAAATATCATACACTTAAAATAATCTTTCCCGAAAAAAGCTATTTTCCCCAGGAAATTGTTAAAGGGTTCAACCGGTTTTGCCATGAATATGCTTTCACCCATAAGATTGTGCATGATATAGCTACAGAACCTATCAACAACGGAGAGGTATACATCAACCTGATGGAAGCCGATCTTGTAGCGCTTATTGAGCGCCTGGTATCTATGAAGAGCAGGATAGGAAAGCAGGTAGGCGTGATCTCTTATAATGAAACCGTAATGAAAAAAATTATCCTTTCGGGGATCACAACCATATCTACAGATTTTTACGAGATGGGTGTACAGGCTGCTAAACTGGTATTGTCTGGTGAGAAAAAACATATTGAAGTTCCCTTTAAGCTCACATTGAGAGCTTCTTTGTGAAAGTATGAAAAAGCTAATCAACATACTTATCCATATCAGTTGCTGGCTGCTTTACCTGATGCTCCCGGTAATTTTTTCTCCCGGTTTTGGCAACAGAGCTACAGGATTTCCTCATATCATGGGGTATCCGCTGCACATGTTCGTTTTCAATCTCGCCCTTATTCCTTTCTTTTATTTCAACGCTTATTTCCTGGTGCCGAGGCTCTTCTTTAACAGTAAAAACTGGATATATTTTCTTTGTATAGCAGGGTTTCTGGTATTGCTGTTAGCCATTCCCCTGCCGGAGCGGCGCTTTCTTTTTGTGAATGGGAAACAGTTATCCGCGCCTTTTGCAGACAGCATCTTTATTAACGGAAGACAATTACCCGGGTTGCCTCCAGGCGACAGGATTTTTGTTAACCCGCCAAGGTTTGTTGGCTTCCGGCATCTACCACGTGTTTTTTCGTTCCTGCTGGTTTGGCTGCTCGGTACCATGATACAGGTTATACAGCGCTGGCAAATAGCCGAAAAAAAATCAAAAGAGAGTGAGCTTGAAAAAGTGAATGCTGAATTGTCATTTTTAAAACTGCAGATCAATCCTCACTTCCTTTTCAACACCCTCAACAATATTTATGCGCTCGCTTCCATACAAAGCGTGCAGACCCCGGCTGCTATAATGAAGCTGTCAGACATTATGCGCTACGTAATGTATGATGCCCAGTCCGATTATGTACCACTCGATAAGGAAATAGAATATATCCGCAACTATATCGAACTGCAGAAAATGAGAAGTACCGATAAGCTGGCGCTCATTTTTGAGGCAAAGGGCAATATTTACGGGCAAAAGATCGCTCCGCTCCTGCTATTATCCTTTATTGAAAACGCTTTCAAGTACGGCATAAGCAACCATGAAGAAAGTAAGATAGAAATTATGATTAATGTAAACCAGGATACGCTTCATATGCTGGTAAATAATACCATATTTCACCGCATTCATCAAAATAATAACAGCATTGGATTGCCTAATACGCGCAGAAGGCTTGAGCTGTTGTACTCCAGCCGGCACCAGTTAAAAGTCAATAAAACGGAAACTAATTTTAATGTTGATCTTTCAATTCAATTGTGATGATCAGGTGTGTGGTTATTGATGATGAGCCGCTGGCAATAGCATTACTTGATACCTATATCAAAAAACATGAGGCATTGCAATTACTCGACGGCTTTACTGATGCTATTGAGGCGATTGCCTTTGTCAATAGCAATGAGGTAGATGTCATTTTCCTTGATATACTGATGCCGGATATTACGGGCATCCGGGTATTGCAGCAATTTACCAGGAACCCTGTAGTGATCTTTACCTCGGCCCACAGGGATTTTGCGGTAGATGGCTATGAGATGGGCGTAGTGGACTACCTGCTTAAGCCGTTTGATTATGAAAGATTTAAAAAGGGGGTGGATAAAGCTATAGAAACCCTCCGTATAAAGGAAAACAGCAAGCCCGATCTGCTGCCAGGGGTCTTTGTCAAATCAGAATATAAGCTGGTAAAAGTAAACTTCCAGGATATAGTATACGTGGAAAGCAAAGACGACTATATCAAGATCCATATGACCGATGATAAATCTATGATCACGCTCATAAGCCTCAAATCTTTTCTTGAGAAGCTTCCTGCTGCCGATTTCCAGCGGGTACACCGTCGCTATATTGTATCGTTGCACAAAATAAAAACCATAGGCACTAAAAAGATCATGCTGGAAAACAACGTAGAAATACCTGTTGGAGATACTTATCTCCAGGTGCTTCATGAGATAAAAGAAAAGCATTAAACGATAGCCTAAACCACATTTGCGGTAAGAATGCTTAGCCGGTCTTTACCTGCGAGGAGTGTTTCGTCGTCATCCATGTCGGCAACTGAATGATTCAGGATTTCCGTAAAGCGATCTGCCGAAGAACGTTTTTTTTTACCTGGTCCGTCAGCAGGAGCACAAGCATACAACTGGTTCTGCCGGCCGGATACTTTTGTCAGGTAATCCTTTTCAAAATATGCAGATAAGGTCAATGATGCAATCATGACTTTTCTTGTTTGCAAAGAAAATCTTGTTGCCGGGGGGCCGTTGATACATAACGTATTGCCGGCCGGCATGACAAAAATGATATAATATAGCTTACCGGCCGCCGGTAGTTGTATAAAACCGCTTTTAATTTTAGTGGATCGTCGAAAATGCAGTGTAAATCGTTTTGCCCAAACTATTTTTTACAAAAAAAGTTCGCTTATACATCCTTGGCATGGATGGCAAGTATGGGCACCGGGCTGTTGTAAGCAAGCTTTTTTGTAAAGCGCTCTTTGAATAACCTGCTCAGGAAAGAATGCCTTCGCGGTACGGTAATAAACATATCGGGATGGTATTCTTCCGTAAACTTCTCCATTGCACTTGCAAAATCTTCTTCAAGAATAAAAAAGTAACGCGGGTTGAATGCTTTCAGCATGTCCTCCAGCTTTTCCTTTTCTTTTTGAGCTGCAGGCGGGATGGTATTATACGCTGTTTCTACATGCACAACATACAGGCTTGCATTAAAGAAATCAAGGAATGATTTCAACGCTCGAAAAGGGGTGTACGTTGCTACATCTTTCAGGTCTGTAGAAAATGCTACCGTATTTACTTTTTTGTAAACAGCTCCCATCGGCACTATCAGCACCGGGAAACTTTCTTTGCCGATCACATTCAGCGTATTGCTTCCTATGATGATCTGCTCCAGCCTTGTGCTTCCCGTAATGCCCATTACTACCAGGTCAATACCAAGATGTTGCACATATTTTTCCAGTGCAGCAGCAAGCGTGCCTTCCTCAGCTACGGTATCTATTGTCACTCCCGGAGGGGTGCCTAATTCCGATACAAGGTTCTGCAATGCCGTCATAGCAATGGCTTTTCGCGCTTCAGTATCCACAAGCAGGGGAGTACCGTCTGATCCGGCAGTTATCCTTTCGTACACATAATATAAAGTGAGAGAAGCGCCAGCGGTTTGCTTCACCAGGTCAAAAGCATAACGGGCAGCATTGACGGATGGCTCTGAAAAATCTACAGCAACTAATATTTTTTTCATACAATTGAATTTAAAATAAGCAGATAATAAAATAATATGCTGTCAAGATACAAAATGCGCGCTATTCCGCAGTTGATTAAAGTTTAATTATTTCTTATTTCGTAGATATATCACCTACAGTAACGACAATACATGCCTGATCCTCGCAATGGTTTCCTCTTTGCCCAGCAGCTCCGCGATGTCAAATACATGCGGGCCAAATTTCCCTCCTACAAGCATTATCCTTAGCGGCAGCAACACTTCCCCGGGCTTTACCTGATGTACAGCGGCTATTTCTTTAAAGCTATGCTCCAGCTCCGGTGCAGTCCACAAGGCTGAAAGCCCGAAACTTCTTATCACTTCCAAAAAAAACAAGGACTTGCTGCTATTCCATCTGGGCTTTATGGCATCGAGGTCAAAAGAAGCCGGGCTGGCAAAAAAGAAAGTTCCCTGCTGCACAAAATCAGGAAGAAGATGACACCTGTCTTTTACCAGCTCCATTGCTTTTTCAAGCATGGCTTCATCGGCTATTGTAATTCCTTTTTGTTCAAACAACTGCTTTACTTCAGGGAGGTAATGGGTAACAGGCAGCTTTTTGATCCATTCATGATTGAACCATTTTGCCTTTTCATAATCAAATTTCGCTCCTCCGCTATGCACCCGCTCAATAGAAAATTTTTCTATTAATTCTTCTTTGGTAAAAAGCTCCTGCTGGGTACCATCGTTCCATCCTAATACCGCCAGCAGGTTGATAAATGCTTCGGGTAAAAATCCTTTTTCTTTAAATCCTTCTGTAAGCTCACCGGTCTTTGGATCTGTCCAGTTCATGGCAAATACCGGGAACCCGTATTTAGCGCCATCTCTTTTACTAAGCTTTCCGTTGGGGCCCAGTATCAGCGGCAGATGCGCCCATTGCGGCATGGCGTCTGTCCCGAAAAGATACTTCCACAGCAATACATGCACGGGGGCGCTTGGCAGCCATTCTTCCCCCCGGAAAGCATGGGTGATCTGCATCAGGTGATCATCCACCACCACCGCAAGATGGTATGTGGGCATACCATCCGCTTTCAGCAATACCTTGTCATCTACAAGGGCAGTATCAAAACTTACTTCCCCGCGTATCATATCGGTAAAAGATATTACCTCATTCTCCGGCATCCTGATCCTGATAACATAGGGCGCGCCTGCATCAAGCAGGCTTTGCACCTCTCCGGGCGGCAGCGTCAGCGAGTTCCGCATTGTATTTCGGGTGCTGCGATCGTATTGTGGTGAAGGGTTCTGTTCTGTTTTATGATCATTGCGCATCCGCTCCAGCTCCCCGGGCGTATCAAAGGCGTAATAAGCGTGCCCCTCTGCAACCAGCTTTTCTGCATACTCCCTGTACTGCTCTTTACGTTCACTCTGGCGATAAGGACCGGCATTACCGCCATGCACCACACTTTCATCAGGCTCCAGCCCGGCCCATGTAAGGCACCCGAAAATATAAGCCTCGGCGCCCGGCACAAACCGGCTCTGATCGGTATCTTCTATGCGCAGGATAAATATGCCGTTGTGTTGCTTTGCAAATAAATAATTATATAATACCGTTCTTACGCCTCCAAGATGAAGCCCTCCCGTAGGGCTGGGAGCAAATCGTACACGTACTTTTTTTTCAGGCATAGTGATCATCAATTGCCGCGAAAATACAAAAATCCTCAACGCTATCCGGGGTAAGATGATGTTGCGTGCAAATGTTCGCTTCTGTAAATAAAGCAAATTCAAATGCTTTTCCTGCTTCTGCCTGCGATGTCATTAGCAGATGGGATGATCATTTAATTTAAAGTCTTTGCTGAAAATCAAAACTTCTTTAGATATTTTATTATTCGACATTCCATATTTCCAGTTCGGAGTTAGAATATGAAAGCCTTGATATAAGCTCCTGATCTCTTTACAATCATTGTACGACAGCATCCAATGTTCTCTTTTTTTTAAAATATTTGCTAATTGTTCATGATCAAAATCTTTATGTGCGTTTCCCTTTTTACCATAAAGAGAATTTTTAATTAAATATGGCGGGTCTAAATAAGCAAAAGTAAAAGGATGTTTTTCAAGAGAAGTTTTAAAATCTGTTTTTTGAATCTTTATATTTGGATTAAAATAATTTCTTAATCTTTCAATTGATGTTAATGTAAATCTTGGGTGTTCCGGAGACATGCCGCCGGACAA
Source organism: uncultured Terrimonas sp. (assembly GCA_964461595.1). Taxonomy (GTDB): domain Bacteria; phylum Bacteroidota; class Bacteroidia; order Chitinophagales; family Chitinophagaceae; genus Agriterribacter. The sequence goes on from CAYWVB010000051.1 coordinate 24,962, forward strand.
TGTTGCGCCTGAAAAGGAAGAACGATTTAGAACATAATAAACTGCCGCTCTTTCAAGTTTTGTTTTGAACTTGGTTTGAGTGGCTTGTAGCGTATAAAACTTTTCTTTTGGTAATGGATAATGTTTTTCTACTTCATCTGCAAGTTCATTTGGCTGCGTTAATAAACACTGCCAAAACTCAACGAGAGGAGAAAAAACATCATACCCATACACTACAGTTCCCTGTGCGGCAACTGATAATTCAATAGAGCCTCCGCCAAAAAAAGGAGATAATAATTTATCAAGGTTCCTGGGGAAAAATTGAGTTATAAAATCAAGTCCTCTTGTTTTGCCGCCCGGATAGCGAAGCGGCGAGCGGCTCGAATAATTTAAATCAATATTTTCGGCAGGGTTTGTTGAAGAGTTAAACATATTTTCTTCAATGTTTGGGAGAAACTCACCCGTTTGCGGACCAGGTATTTTTGAATTTTTCATCAGTATCAAATTTATCTAATCGGAACGAGCTGTCAGAGGAAGGTTTCTAACAATAGCAAAGTGTCAAATAGTATGGCACACAATATTGAATGCAATGCAGAAATCATTTTCCAAACATCCTTTCCATATAGTCTTTTTTAAATGCTATATAGGTAGGATTGCCCGACGGAGTGATATTGGGCTGGCTGCAGGCAAACAGCTCTTCGGCCAGCGTTTTCATTTCTTTTAGAGTAAGCGCTTTCCCGGGTTTTATGGCTTGTTGCCAGGCAACGCTGCGAAGCAGCTTTTCTCTCTTTGAAAACTTTACTTCATTGTTGAAATGCTTGAACTGCTCAAGCATCTGCTCAATGGCAAGCTTTTCATTGCCCTGCTCCACATCGGCAGGTGTGCCCTGTATCACGAAAGTATCCCTGCCAAACAGCTCTATTTCATAGCCGAGCATAGTAAGGTCGGGCAGCAGTTCCTGCAGCAAAACTGCATCGGGTGCGGAAAGCGGTACAGTAAGCGGGAAAAGGCTGCGTTGGGAAGCGACGGGTTTCCCTTTTGCGGCGGCGGCATACCGTTCGTACAAAATACGCTCATGCGCCGATTGCTGGTGGATCAGCAAAAAGCCTGTATTGACAGAAGCTACTATATAGGTGTTGTGCAACTGTACCAGGGGAGCATCCTCAATCAACTGCATTTTTTGTTCACTGTTAGCAGCGGGTGAGACGGCTGCCGCAGCTTCATACTCCAGTTTGTCTGTTGTCTGCTCAATAGCTGCGGATAAAATGGATTTGAAGCCTGTTTGTTTAGGCTCGGGGTAAAAATCTTTCCAGTGCTTCAGCTCGCTTTTGCTTTCAATCAGGTGCGCCTGGTTTTTTTGGGTGAACGTATTGTATAAAGAAGATGCTTCGGCGCCTGCTTTTTTATCTTCCGTAAAAGGTCTGGCAACGGCATCAAGCTGTTGTATGGAGGGGTCGAGATCAAAATTGAGCGTAGGAGTAATGCTGAATTGTGCGAGGGCATGCTTCACGGCCGATTGCACGAATGCATAAATGATCTTCTCGTCTTCAAACTTGATCTCCTGTTTGGTAGGATGTACATTAATATCAATCTGTGCGGGATCGAGGTCAATGAACAGCACATACATAGGGAAGCTGTCGGGCGGGATCATTCCCTGGTAAGCGCTCATTACGGCATGGTTTAAATAAGCGCTCCTGATGAACCTGTTGTTCACAAAAAAATACTGGTCGCCGCGGGTCTTTTTAGCTGTTTCCGGTTTTCCGGTAAAGCCGTATATGTTAAGGTAATCCGTTTTCTCCTGAACGGTCACCAGCTTTGCGGCGTAGGTTGTGCCAAGCAGGTGAACGATCCGCTGTTTCAGTGTTCCCTTATCAAGGTGAAACATTTCCTGGCCATTGGCGCTGAGGGAAAATGCAATTTCAGGAAAAGCCATTGCCACGCGGGTAAACTCATCTACTATATGCCGCATCTCCACGGGGTTGCTTTTGAGGAAATTCCTTCTTGCCGGCACATTAAAAAACACGTTCTTCATGGCGATGCTGGTGCCCCGGGTAAAGGCTACAGGTTCCTGCTTTTTTACCATGCTGTTCTCAATTTCAATACAGGTGCCCGTCTCATCTTCCTGGCGTCTTGTTCTCAGCTCCACCTGCGCTACCGCTGCAATAGAAGCCAGCGCCTCGCCCCTGAAGCCCATGGTGCGTATCCGGAACAGGTCGTCAATATTGTTGATCTTGGAAGTGGCATGGCGCTCAAAGCTCATTCTTGCATCCGTTTCGCTCATGCCGCTGCCATTATCTATTACCTGTATCAGCGATTTTCCCGCATCTGCCACGACCAGCTTTATCTCTGTGGCGCCCGCATCCACTGCATTTTCCAATAGCTCCTTCACGGCGCTGGAAGGGCGCTGTATCACTTCACCTGCGGCTATCTGGTTGGCAATGTTATCCGGTAATAACTGAATCTTATCTGGCAAAATCTCTCCGTTTAGCTGCAAAAATAGGATTATTGAGGAAAGAGGGGTCGAAATAGGTGAGGGAGGCTGTCAGCTTTTTAGCTATCAGCCCTGATGCCTGTCACCTGGTATTTCATAGTCTTGATTCTTAAAGTTGACAGCTTGGAAATAAGATTTACGTCAGGGGAATAAAATGCAAGAAAATTGAAAATCTGGAGACTGTTGCATTCAGGCGCTGAAAGCTGATACCTGACTGCTAATTTCATTTGCTTTACCGGGTGAATGATAATAAATTCGCCTGAATCTTGCGGTCATAATTAAAAGCATCATGAAGTATATACTCAGCATAGTGACAATAATGTATTGTTTACCGGCGCTGGCACAACATACAAGCAACCTCCCGGAAAACGAATGGGTGGACAGCGCTTTTGCTACATTAAACGAGGATCAGAAGATAGCGCAACTGATGATCGTGCGCGCCTCTGCTATCAGCAACCGCCAGGTGGTTTTTCTTGACCAGCAGGTGAGGGATGCGATCAATACCTATAATATTGGCGGTATCTGTCTTTTCCAGGGAGGACCGGTGGCGCAGGCTAATTACGTGAATGAATTCCAGGCGCTGGCAAAAACACCGCTGCTGGTATGTATAGACGCAGAGAACGGGTTGGGCATGCGCATGGACAGCGTACAACCGCTGCCCCGCCAGATGATGATGGGGGCAGTGCAGGATCCCCAATTGATCTACAACTATGGTAAATGGGTAGGACAGCAATGCAAAAGAGCCGGCATACAGGTGAATTATGCTCCCGTGGTAGACATTAATAATAACCCCGACAACCCTGTGATCAATGACCGTTCATTTGGAGAAGACAAATACAAAGTAGCGCAATACGGCATCATGTACATGAAGGGCATGCAGGACGAAGGCATAATGGCCTGCGCCAAACACTTCCCCGGACATGGAGACGTGTCGGTAGATTCTCATCTTGACCTGCCCGTGATCAGCAAAACCAGGGAACAACTGGATTCGCTGGAGCTGTATCCCTTCAGGGAGATATTCAAGGCAGGCATAGGCAGCGTTATGATCGCGCACCTGTTCATTCCCGCCATTGATAACACCGCTAACAGAGCCACTTCACTGTCCTATAATAATGTAACCAAGCTCCTACGCCAGGAATTGGGCTTCCGGGGGCTGACGTTTACCGATGCGCTGGAAATGCAGGGGGTGAAGAAGTTTTTCCCCGATGGAAAAGCTTCCGCAGAATCACTGATCGCAGGCAACGATATGCTGTGCCTCCCGGGAGATATCCCTGCAGCCATTACAGAAATAAAAAAAGCGATCCGCAAAAAACAACTTAGCTGGGAGCAGATTGATGCAAGCGTAAAAAAAGTATTACGGGTAAAATATAAATACGGGTTGAGCAACCTGCAGCCTGTATCCGTGAAGAACCTGGCTTCAGACCTGAACCTGCGTACTCAGGATATTAGCCGCTCCATAGCAGAAAATGCCATCACTACTTTACGGAATGAAGATCATCTCATCCCATTGATCCCCGCGGCACAAAAGATAATAAAGGGTAAATCCTTTAAGGTGGCGTATGTGGGCATAGGTATAGATAGCGATAATAATTTTGCAAGGCGTATGCGCGCTGATTATAATGCAGACGCTTTTTATTTTAATTATAAAGAAGATATCACCCGTATTGCTACTATAGAGGCGATGCTCGAAACCCGCTATGACCTTGTCATCATCGGGCTGCATAATTACAACCGCTTTCCTGCAAACAATTTCGGTATAAGCGCTCCTGCATTGCAACTGATGCAGGGTGTGCAGCAGAATAATAAAACGGTCACTTTTGTATTCGGCAATCCTTATGCCGTTAAAAACAGTTGTGAAGCAAGGAATATAGTGGCATGCTATCAGGATGATACCATTACCCAGGAGGCTGCTGCGGATGTGCTGAAGGGCGTTATCGGGTCATCGGGGCGGTTACCCGTTACGGTTTGCACCGCATTTGCGTCTGGATCAGGGATATCTACTGAAGCCGTTCCCGGAGCCAGGGTCGTGACTGTTGACAGCAACCAGGAGCGCTTTCACAGTGTAGACTCTATTGCAAAAGTAGCCATAGCAAACCATGCTACCCCCGGTATGGAGGTGATGGTGGTAAAAGACGGAAGGATAATGTACCACAAGGCTTACGGCTATTACAGCTATGACAGCTCTGAGCAGGTAAGGCTCAGCACCCTGTATGACCTTGCTTCCGTTACCAAGATATGCGCCACTACGATGTCGGTAATGCGCCTGTATGACCAGGGTAAGCTTGACCTGAAGAAAACACTGGGTGATTATCTTCCCTGGGTACGGGGATCAAATAAAGAGAAGCTCCCTATTGAAGATATACTGCTGCATGAAGCCGGCTTAAAAGCTTTTATTCCTTTTTACCGGGAGACCATTGATACCGTCACCGGTATTCCTTTCGCCGGTTTTTACAGCAATCACAAAACGGATGAATATAGTATTACCGTTGCCGATACCATGTACATGCGTAAAGACTGGGAAGACACTATCTATAAAAGAATATTGCAGAGCGAGGTAGGCCCCCTGCATAGATATATATACAGCGACAATGACTTTATTTTCCTGGGGAAAATTGTAGAGGCGATCAGCGGCATGCCTTTGCAGGAATATGTATATAAGGAGTTTTACCGTAAGCTCGGGATGTCTACAACCGGTTTCTGGCCATTAAAACGATTCCCTGAAAGCCGTATTACGCCAACGGAAAATGAAAAATATTTCCGCAGGCAGCTGCTGAGAGGCTATGTGCATGATCCCGGTGCTGCCATGTTTGGCGGCGTGGCCGGCCATGCAGGATTGTATAGCGATGCCTATGATCTTGCCGTGCTGATGCAGATGACATTAGAAGGCGGCATATATAACGGCTATTATTTCTTCTCTCCCGAGACGATAAAGCTTTTTACCGGCTATCACAGTAAGATAAGCCGTCGCGGATATGGCTTCGATAAGCCGGCAAAGGATAATGCTACCAGCAAAGATCCTTATCCGTGCAAGAATGCCTCGCCCGAAACGTATGGACATACAGGGTTCACAGGGACATGCGTATGGGTGGATCCAAAGTATAACCTGATATACATATTCCTGAGCAACCGCGTAAACCCTGAAGGAGGGAGCAATACAACATTGTATAAGCTGAATATACGTACCCAGATACAGGATGAGCTGTACAGGGTGCTGGGGCTGATAAAGCAATAGAGATTTGTAAGCGAAATACCTCAAAAATTTTAAATAAAAATTCATGAAGCATTTTTGTTTTATTTTCCTTTTTGGCCTTTTGGGAAATTGTGTTTTATCCCAATCCCAATGGCAGCCTGTCCCCGGCAGGATTTCAACAGAGTGGTCGGCCAGGGTTGACCCGGCAAATCCACTGCCTGAATATCCCCGGCCCCAGCTTACCCGTAAAAGCTGGATGAACCTGAACGGACTATGGCAGTACAGCATCCTCCCCAAAGCCGCTGCAGATGAAATACCTGCGCAGTTCAGCGGGAATATTCTTGTGCCCTTTGCTGTGGAATCTTCTTTGTCGGGAGTGGGTAAAACGGTTGGCAGTGATAATGTGTTGTGGTATAAACGTAGCGTGAATCTTGCATCATCCTTCAGGAAAGGAAAGGTATTGCTGCATTTTGGTGCGGTAGACTGGGAATGCGAGGTATATGTAAACGGCACCAAAGTAGGCGCTCACCAGGGTGGTTACGATCCTTTTACATTTGATATTACAAGCGCCTTAAAAAAAGGAGCACAGCAGGAAATTGCAGTACGGGTATGGGATCCTTCAGATGACGGCCCCCAGCCGCGTGGCAAGCAGGTGAAAAAGCCGGAAGGAATTTGGTATACCTCGGTTACGGGGATATGGCAAACCGCCTGGCTGGAAAATGTGCCCGGTACCTACATCGTTTCCACAAAGCAAACACCTGATATAGATAAGCAAACGCTTACGGTGGAGGTAAAAACAGAGAACCTCCTGCCGGGTGATGAGATCATTGTATCAGCGTGGGACAATCAGCAGCAGGTAGCCACTCAAATTCTTAAAGGGGAAACCACAGCAACTTTATCTGTGAGCAATCCCCACTTATGGTCGCCGGCTGATCCTTTCTTATATGATCTTAAAGTTTCGGTTAACCGTAAGGGTAAGCTGGTTGACGAAGTGGGAAGTTATTTCGGCATGCGTAAATCCTCCGTGGGAAAAGGTACAGACGGCATATACCGTATGCTGCTCAATAATAAATTTGTATTCCAGTATGGCCCGCTCGACCAGGGCTGGTGGCCTGACGGATTATATACTGCGCCTACGGATGAGGCATTGAAGTTTGATATAGCAAAAACCAAAGAGATAGGGTTCAACATGATCCGCAAGCATGTGAAGGTAGAGCCCGCACGCTGGTACTATTACTGCGATAAGCTTGGCGTGCTGGTATGGCAGGATATGCCCAGCGGTGATATGGGAGGTAATTCCTGGGATATGCGGCCGGGGCAGATAACAGGTCGAAAGCTGGATAAGGACCGTACCCCTGCGTCTGAAGCGATCTATCGCAAAGAATGGAAAGCGATCATTGATGCCCGTTATAATTTTCCTTCCATAGTGGTATGGGTGCCTTTCAATGAAGCATGGGGACAGTTCAAAACCAAAGAGATCACCCAATGGACGATGGAAATGGATCCTACCCGGCTGGTAAACGAAGCCAGCGGTGGTAATTTTTTCTATGCAGGCAACATCATTGATATTCATCACTATCCCGACCCCGAGATGCCTGCACCTGATGTATTTGGAGTCAAAGAGCAGGCATTGGTGCTGGGAGAATTTGGCGGGCTTGGTTTACCTGTAGAAGGACATACCTGGCAGGATACAAAGAACTGGGGATACCAGAGCTTTAAGAACAGCGATGACCTGTTCAGGAAATATGCAACGTTTATGGACCGCCTGCATGACCTGATCGGTAAAGGATTATCCGCAGCAGTATATACACAAACAACCGATGTGGAAATTGAAACAAACGGCTTCTTTACCTACGACAGGAAAGTGCTGAAAATGCCTTTGGAGAAAGTGCAGGAAGCGCATAAAGGATTATATAAGTAAAAGGCTGGCGGATGAATTAATTTGAAAATTTGAAGATTTGAAAATGAAAGCGGCCGATATGGGAGAAAGGGACGGCAGGACACTTATGAGAGGCAACCGGCTATATGTCAATGAACGCCTAATGGTGAATAGTAAATCAATGTCGTTCCCTTTAGCTTAAGAATCATCATAAAATTTTCAATTTTTCAGCAACACAGAGATTTATCGCACTGTTACCAGTATCCGAATAAGCCACCTTTTTTTGCGTGAGATTTGTACTACCGCCGATCAAAGGAATGGCTGAACAATGATATGAAGCTGACAGGTCTCCTCAAAGCAAAAAACAGTGGTGTTTCGGATACGAAGCCCGCCGGCTTGAGGCAATCAACAACTTACCCTTAAAAAACGCTATGCCTTTTTAAGGAAACGGCATTGAATAGTAAATAATGAATAAATGCACTTTGATCATTGCCCATTCACCCGGATAATACAACATATTATAATTAACTCAACACTACCTGTCAGCGCATGAAGAGCTTTGTTCTGATCATATTTTTTATCCCGTTGCTTTTTATTTCGGGTGAAAGCCGGTCGCAGGATAATGAGAGAAAAACTTTCACCAATCCTCTCCTGCCTTCCGGTGCTGATCCTTATTCTTTTTATAAGGATGGATATTACTATTACACTAATACCCTCGGCAACAGGATAGGGCTGTGGAAAACCAAAAGCCTTGCAGATATGAAAAGCGCAGTGTACAAAACAATTTATGAGCCGCCGGAAGGCACCATGTATTCCAGGCAATTATGGGCGCCGGAGGTCATGTTTATAGAAGGTAAATGGTACGCTTATTTTGCCGCAGATGATGGCAACAACAACAATCACCGTATGTATGTGCTGGAAAACGGATCACCCGATCCGATGAGTGGCGGATGGGTATTCAAGGGAAAAATTGCTGATCCTTCCGATAAATGGGCTATTGATGGAGATGTCTTTTCTTATAAGGACCAATGGTATATGATATGGTCGGGATGGGAAGGCGATACGAACGGACAGCAGGATATTTATATTGCTAAATTGAAAAACCCGTGGACAATAGAGGGTGACCGGGTTTGTATTTCCAGGCCCGTCTACCAGTGGGAAACACATGGCGACCTGCATGATGCCGGTAATCCGCCGCATGTAAATGTAAATGAAGGACCACAGGCATTGCAGCATAACGGTAAGCTGTTTATCGTATATTCAGCCAGTGGCTGCTGGACGGATTACTATGCATTGGGGCTGCTTCGCTTCGACGGCGGCGATGATCTGCTCAATGCTCAGTCGTGGAAAAAAGCCGTAGCGCCTGTATTTGAAAAATCTGAGAAAAATGCAGTGTATGCTCCCGGGCATAATTCCTTTTTCAAATCCCCCGACGGAAAGGAAGACTGGATATTATACCATGCCAATGATCTTCCCGGTCAGGGATGCGGAGGACACCGTTCCCCCCGGATGCAAAAAATTATCTGGAAGAGTGACGGCTCTCCTTATTTCGGTGAGCCCGTGAAAAAAGGAATGCTGCTCTTATTGCCTTCAGGAACGGAATGACCAGTTGCAGGAGAAGGAATGCGCCCTTTTCGCATGGGATTGAAATCACACGCGAGAATATGTGATCGAGCCGATGGCTCTGGAACACAGAACTACAAGAGCCATCGGCTCGGTAGCATATTGTTCCGACGGATTTCAATCCGTTGCACATTCCCGCTTGTGAAAAATTGAAATACATCCGTTATATTATATGAAACGAATACAAACAAATGCTCATGAATAAAATTCTTTTTGCTGTTCTTTGTACGTTCTGCATCAACACGGCATCCGCTCAAAAGCTCCGCGCACCCGCCTATCCTCTTATTTCACACGATCCCTATTTCAGCATCTGGTCATTTACGGATGAGCTCAATGCGTCGCCTACCAAACACTGGACAGGCAGGGAGCAGTCCATGATCGGTATACTTAAAGTAGACGGCAGGTTTTACCGTTTTCTCGGGGATGCCGAAAAAACCTACGATGCTATACTGCCTGCATCAGATGAGTCTTTGTATGAAGTAAGTTATACAGAAACACAGCCTGAAGGCGACTGGACTGCAACCGGCTATAAAGCAGACAACTGGCAAAAAGGACAGGCGCCATTTGGCAATGACGCGGCAATGGTTAAGACTGTCTGGAAATCCCATGATATCTGGGTAAGACGCAGCTTTACCTTAAATACAGTGAACAACAGGCCGCTATTCCTGAAGATACAGCATGATGATAATACCGAAGTATACCTGAATGGTGAAAAGATCTATGAAAAGACAGGATGGATGCACCGGTTTCATTATATACCCCTGTCGGCCGAAATAACAAAAAAGCTGCGTAAAGGAAATAACGTGCTTGCCATTCATGTTGCTAATACGGCAGGCGGCCAATGGCTCGATGCCGGTATCGTGGCGGAAGCAAAAAATATAGTGAACGATAAAATAATAAAGGCTGTTCAAACAGATGTGACACTTACAGCCACGCAAACAGCATATACATTTATATGCGGCCCCGTGGATCTGCAGCTTAGCTTTATTTCTCCCCTCCTGATCAGGGATCCTGATTTAATCTCGCGCCCGGTATCTTACATTACCGCCAAATGCAAGGCAAATGATGGTAAGCAGCATAGCGCCGAATTGTATTTTGGCGTATCCACTTCGCTTGCTGTAAATAATGTGTCGCAAAAAGTAGCAGCAGGCGGCTACAGGTCAGGACAGTTGAATATTTTGAAAGCCGGTACAACCGAACAGCCGGTATTACAGAAAAAGGGGGATGATCTTCGTATTGACTGGGGCTATGTATATGTAGCCAGTCCCGACAGGGATCGCCCGGTGCAGTATATCACTCCTGCAAAAACGGCATTCAATGCTTTTCTTTCCAATACTTACCGCCCCAATACCGGCAACCAGGAAGGCAATGACCTTATGCTGAACACGGTGCTTTCTATAGGTAAAGTAGGTACGGACATTGTTGAAAAGATCATGCTGCTTGGATATGACGACCTGTATGCCATCCAGTATTTCGGGCAAAATCTTAAAGCCTGGTGGAGAGACCGCGATGGCGCCGGTATAGATAAGGAATTAGCCGATGCATATACTGATTATGGAAAAATAGCGGCGCGCTGCAGGGATTTTGATAATATCATTTACAATGATGCTTTAAAAGCCGGCGGAGAAGAATATGCGCAGCTCTGCCTGCTTGCCTACCGGCAAAGCATATCCGCACATAAGCTGTTGAAAAGCCCGCAGGGAGAAATTCTTTTTATGTCAAAAGAAAATTATAGCAATGGTTCCATTAATACGGTGGATATAACTTACCCTTCCGCACCACTATACCTGGCATATAATCCGGAATTGCTGAAAGGAATGATGAACGGTATATTTTACTATAGCGAAAGCGGGAAAAGGACGAAGTCATTTGCAGCGCATGACCTGGGGACATATCCCCTGGCAAACGGGCAAACCTACGGAGAAGATATGCCGGTGGAAGAAGCCGGTAATATGATCATTCTTGCTGCTGCTATTGCAAAAGCCGAAAAGAATGCTAAGTATGCGGAAAAGCACTGGGCTACATTAACTACCTGGACAAACTATTTGCTGAAAGAAGGTTTTGATCCGGCAAACCAGTTATGCACCGATGATTTTGCAGGGCATCTTGCACGCAATGCCAACCTCTCTGTTAAAGCCATTGTTGGCATTGGCGCCTATGCCATGATGAATGAAATGCTCGGCGATAAAGCAACGGCGCAGAAATATTATGATACTGCCCGCAGCATGGCACGACGCTGGATGGAGATGGCTGATGAAGGCGACCATTATGCCTTAACATTTGACAAAGGAAATACCTGGAGCCAGAAATATAACCTCGTTTGGGATAAAGTGCTTGGACTAAACTTATTTCCTGAAGAAGTGTATAAGAAGGAGATAAAATATTATCTCACTAAGCAAAATAAATTCGGGCTTCCTCTCGACAGCAGGAAGACCTATACCAAGTCAGACTGGATAATGTGGACGGCTACCCTCGCCGATAATACAGATGATTTTAAAGCGCTTGTAAAGCCGGTATATGATTATGCCAATGAAACATCTTCACGTGTTCCGCTCAGCGACTGGCATGAAACCACGGATGGCAAGCAGGTAGGCTTTCAGGCAAGGAGCGTAGTGGGCGGCTATTTTATAAAAGTGCTCGAGAATAAGATGGCGGCTAAATAGCGGTATTGGTTATGACTGATCTCTTCTAAAATGGTTCTTTCATTATAACTCGCGTTGGATATGAAAAAAAATTCGTTCGGATGGTTCTTACCGGTTGCATTGTCAGCAATGCTGTTAGTAGTCTCTGGCCTTCAGGAGGTATTGGCACAACCATCCGATACTGCTGCCAACAGATTGGCGCCCCTCAGGTATACCGAGCTGCCGTTAGGAAGCATCCTGCCCAAAGGATGGCTGCAGCACCAGTTGCAGATCATGCGGGATGGCACTACAGGGCACCTGGATGAAGTATATGAAAAAATAAAAAATGATAACGGATGGCTGGGAGGTAAAGGCGACGGATGGGAAGAAACACCTTACTGGCTGGACGGAGCAGTGCCCCTGGCATACCTGCTGAATGACGAACAGCTAAAAAGCAAAGTATTGCGATATATTAACTGGACGCTTATCAATCAGCGTCCTTCGGGTTACTTCGGGCCGATAACAAAATGGGAAAGAGAAACCGGTAAAAAAATTACGCCGGACATTTGCAATGAAGGAGAAGACTGGTGGCCAAAAATGGTGATGCTGAAGGTGCTGCAGCAATATTTTACGGCGAGCAATGATATGAGGGTGATCTCTTTTATGAGCGCTTATTTTAAGTACCAGCAACAGGCAATTCATTCCTGTAATATTGGAAAGTGGACGGAATGGGCAGCTGCCCGCGGCGCAGATAATGTGTTGATAATAGAATGGCTGTACGGTATTACAAAGGAAAATTTCCTGCCTGACCTGGCGGCTGAGATACAGGCGCAAAGCTTTCCCTGGAGCGATTGGTTTGCCGGCCGCGACTGGGTGATCAACGCTGCCGCCTACCAGGATGAAAAGCAATGGATGACGCGCCATGGAGTGAATGTAGCTATGGGATTGAAAGACCCTGTAGTGCAATACCGACGAACAGGCGATGAAAAGTACCTGAAAGCAATCCGCACCGGCTTTCATGACCTGATGACGCTGCATGGCTTGCCGATGGGAGTGTTTTCTGCCGATGAAGATCTGCATGGCAACAATCCCGTGCAGGGGACAGAGTTTTGCGCAGTGGTGGAAAGCATGTTTTCACTGGAGCAAACCATTGCCGTCACCGGTGATCTTACTTATATGGACGCACTGGAGCGCATCACTTTTAATGCACTGCCTACACAAACAACAGATGATTACAATAACAAGCAATATTTTCAGATTGCCAACCAGGTCAATATTAAAAGAGGCGTATTTAATTTTTCGCTACCCTTCGGCAATGAGATGAATAACGTGCTGGGTATGCGCAGCGGGTATACCTGCTGTCTTGCCAATATGCACCAGGGCTGGACAAAGTTTGCCTCTCACCTGTGGTATGGCACATCCAACGGGGGAGTCGCCGCATTGCTATACAGTCCCAATCAGCTAAAGACAAAGCTCGGGACTGCACAAACAGAAGTGACCATTAACGAGGAAACAGCGTACCCCTTCGATGACCGGGTAATTTTTAACATTAGTGCGAAAAAACCAGCGGAGTTCGATTTTTCTTTACGGGTGCCCGCATGGTGCAAGGAGGCGATCGTTTCCTTAAACGGAAAAGAATTTCGCAGGGAAAAAGGCGGGCAGGTGATCATCATTACACGCACATGGCAGAACGGCGATAAGCTTGAGCTGCGGTTACCCATGACTGTTACAGTATCGGAGTGGGGGCGCAATTCAAGGGCCATCGAACGCGGGGCGCTGGTATATGCGTTAAAGCTCGGTGAGAACTGGAAAAAGGGGTTCGATGAAAGAGAAGGAGGTTATTATAGCGTTTTTCCCGATGGTGACTGGAATTACGGGATTGAGGAAGCGGTGATAAAAGACCCAGCCACGAAGGCTGAAGTAAATATAGTAAAGCAGGCAGGGAGCGATTTTGTCTGGAACCTTGCGCATGCTCCTGTTGAGATCACCGTGGGGGCAAAAAAGATCCCCGACTGGAAAATCGTAAATGATGTGGCGCCGCAGCCGGTCACTGCACGTGATGGCTTGTATATGGGGAGAATGGACAGCGTTTCTGAAAAGATAACCCTTGTTCCCTACGGTTGCACCAAAGTGAGAATTGTTGCTTTCCCTGTTGTCAGATAATGATCAGTAGTTATGAGAGAATCAACCGGGAACATCAGCCCAAACGGATCCCAATATTTGATAATCGCCATGGGCCGGTCAGCCACCATTCTTGATATTGCGCGGGAGCTGAATATACCTGTTAATGACGATCTTTGCTAATGAGGCATTTGGTGAGTATATTACACCCTCATTAACTACCGTTGATCAACAAGCACACAGGATGGGGGAAGCAACAGCGGGATTGTTTTTTGAAATGACGGAAAACTGCCCGCACAATCATGGTATGCCGCCGAAGAAGCTGATTTTACAGCCGGAGCTGATATGCCGCCAATCAAGTTTAAAAATAAAAACTAATATTTTGTCATGAAGCACTCTAACGGACTTGCTGTAATAGTCATTGCTGCGCTCGCTTTAAGTGCATGCAATAATGCATCGCAAAACGAAAGTACTGCAAACGCTGAAAAAACGGATGTGCAGGATTCGGTAACTGCCTGCAGCAGCTACCTCGATAGAAAATCTTTTGAAGCCACTGTAGACGGCAAACCCACAGACCTGTATGTATTGAAGAACAGCAATGGCGCATGTGTGGCTATTACCAATTACGGGGGAAGAATAGTAAGCATTGTAGTGCCTGATAAGAACGGTAAGCCTACAGATGTGGCGGTAGGGTTCAAAAGCCTGCAGGAGTACCAGGGACCCGGCGATGCCTATTTCGGTGCTTTGGTAGGCCGCGTGGGCAACCGTATTGCAAAAGGAAAATTTACGCTGGATGGTAAAACCTATAGCATCGCTATCAATAATGGGCCCAATTCGCTGCATGGAGGTATAAAAGGTTTCCAGGCGGTAGTATGGGATGCCAACCAGGCGAATGATTCAACATTATCGCTCTCCTATGTGTCTAAAGACGGGGAAGAAGGTTTCCCCGGTAATCTTACCGTGCATGTAACCTATACCCTGGGCGGGGATAATGGTCTTAAGATCAATTACGCTGCAACCACCGATAAGAAAACGGTGGTTAATCTTACCAATCATACTTATTTCAACCTGAACGGTGAAGGCAGCGGCACCATCCTTAATCACCTTGTGCAGATCAATGCAGATAAATACACGCCGGTGGATGCCACGCTTATTCCTACCGGTAAGCTCGATCCTGTGGCAGGCACACCATTTGATTTTACAAAACCAACAGCTATTGGCGCAAGGATTGATACGGCCGGCAACCGGCAATTGAAAAACGGCGGTGGTTACGATCACAATTTTGTGCTGAATGACGCCGGTCCTTCCCTGCACCAGGCCGCTGAAGTAACAGGCGACCAGTCGGGAATAGTAATGGATGTATTCACTACCGAGCCGGGCATGCAGTTTTATATCGGGAATTTTATGTCGGGAAAAAGCAATTTCAAAAGTGGGGCCAAGGATGATTACAGGACTGCTTTCTGTATGGAAACACAGCATTTCCCTGATGCGCCCAATCAGAAGAACTTTCCCTCAATAGTATTAGAGCCGGGGAAAGAATATAACACTACAACGATATATAAGTTTGGGGTGAAGAAGTGATTGGGGAACAGTGAAGGAAAATGTTCCATGGGTTTATGTTGTAGAAAGGATTTATAATGATACATTGATATTACACGGCCATGCTTCAGACGCATATTTCTATCATTTTATCAAATCAAATTAGCCAGTTTAAAT
>CAYWVB010000052.1:0-40393 GCA_964461595.1 uncultured Terrimonas sp.
TTATCCAGTATAACTCTCAAAAGATTTTACCAACCATTTTTGACCATTAAATCTTTTTTATTGTACAGAGCAATGTAGCCGCTGATCAATTAAAAAAACTCATTAGCGGCAATATATTCTCCTATCTCCTGCTTGCTATAAGCAGGTTCAGATCTGTATACTTTAAATTAAACCTTTGGCTCAGGTAAATATTGGTAAGAGCCCCTTTGAATAAATATATACCGCTGCGGATATTAAACTTGTGCCAAACCAGCTTTTCCAGCCCGCCTTCGTCTCCTATTTCAAGAAGCAGGGGCATCAGCACATTGCTGATCGCCTGCGATGCTGTTCGTGCAAAACCCGAAGGGATATTAGGCACGCAATAATGTATCACACCATGTTTGATGAATACGGGGCTTTCATGTGAAGTGATTTCAGAGGTTTCAAAGCATCCGCCCCTGTCTATACATACATCAAGGATAACGCTTCCGGGACGCATGATAGAGACCATCTCTTCAGTAGCTACTATGGGCGTGCGGCCGCCGGAAGACGACAAAGCTCCTACTGCGACATCGCAGGTTTTTAGTTGCTTTGCAAGTATCTTAGGCTCAATTACAGAGGTCCATATCCTTGCCCCGATATTGCCCTGCATCCTTTTTAGCTTATAGATATTATTGTCAAATACCTTTACACTGCTGCCCATCGCCATAGCGGTGCGGGCAGCATATTCTCCCACAATGCCAGCTCCTATGATCACAACTTTAGTAGGAGGAATGCCTGAAATACCGCCAAGCAGCATCCCCTTACCGTTATTGGCATTGCTCAGGTAATTGCCCGCCAGCAGCATCACCGCGCTGCCTGCAATTTCGCTCATGCTCCTTACAATAGGATTATGACCGGAATCGTCCTTAAAGTTTTCAAACGATAATGCCGTGATGCGTTTCTCCATCATGCATTGCAATATGGAGGTCTTCATTACGGGAAGATGTATGGGGGAAATGATAGTTTGATCCGTTTTCAGCAATGGCAGCTCTTCATCATTTACAGGAGCCGATTTCATGATCATATCGCACTGGAACACCTCTCTTTTATCATAGGTTATTTTTGCTCCCGCATCACTGTAGTCTTTTTCTGAAAAATGGGCGCCTTCGCCGGCACGGTGCTCCACAACCACCCTGTGGCCGTTGTTGGTAAGCACACTTATGGCATCCGGCGTCAGGGCTATCCTGTTCTCCTGGAAAGTATTTTCTCGGGGAATGCCTATAAACAATTGTGCCTCGCGCGGCTTCACGTCTAAAGTTTCTTCCAGGGTCTCATAATTGAAAGAAGTGGCTACAAAAGGCTTTTCTGCCGGCATATACTGCAAAAGTTTGAGCGGACAATTTACTAAAATTTTGCCTCGCCGTCAGCAATTTTTAGCAGCCGGCTGGTTTCGCCTATTACCGCAATAGAAACATGCACAGCATCTTCAGGCAAAAGCCCGGGGATCTTTTCTGGCCATTCTACAAAACACATATTACCGGAATATAAGCAGTCCTCTATACCTGCATTAACCGCTTCTGCCTCGTCTTTTATGCGGTACAGATCAAGGTGGAAGATAGTGTGGCTTTCACCGCCTTCAACAAATACATACTCATTTATAAGGGAAAAAGTAGGGCTGCCCATAGCAGAGCGAACGCCTTTTGCAAGACAAAGCGCTGTAATGAATGTAGTTTTTCCTGCGCCCATTTCGCCGTGAAATGCAAAGACCTTACCGCTCACTTTTTGCCAGAATACCCGGGCTGCTTCATGTATCTGGCTCAACTGTACAACTAATTCCATATTATTTTTTAAAAGAGAACTTAATCCTTTCTGACATTTTCACTACAACATTAAATGCTAATGACACCATGTTGCAAAGATAATTGTCATCCCGGGCTTTTACTGATACGCCGTTGCAAAGATATGCCTGCTGGTATCTGAGACATTTGAAGGGCTGTGCATAATTTTGCAGCATGGAAAATATAAGGTGGAAAGTAGAAGGCATGGATTGCGCAAATTGCGCGCTTACGGTACGGAAATTCCTTGAAAAAGAGGGTGCAGGAGATATAAAGGTAAACTTCGTGGATGGCGATGTAGCCTTTCAGCTCAATGGGAACGGCTCTACAACAGAAGATGTCCGGAAAGGCATTGAAGGACTGGGATATAAAGTTGCAGGCAAGCTTGAGCCGGGAGCGCTTCCAACGGCTGAAAAAAAATGGAATATCCATTTGAAATACATGCTCTTTTGCCTGCCATTCACCCTTGTGCTTATGCTCCACATGTTTCACGGGCTGCTGGGATGGCACTGGCTGGCAAATCCCTGGCTGCAACTGGTACTTTGCCTCCCGGTATATATTGCCGGCATGAATTATTTTGGAAGAAGCGCTGTTAAAAGCCTCCGCAACGGTATGCCTAATATGAATGTACTCATCGCTCTTGGCGCAACAGCAGCTTTTGCATACAGCCTTACCGGCACCCTGCTGAGCCTGGGAGAAGATTACCTGTTTTATGAAACAACTGCCACCATCATCACGCTGGTATTCCTTGGCAACTACCTCGAAAGCGCTTCCATCCAGTCAACACAAAGAGCACTGCATGGTCTTGCAAAATCTCAAAAGGTAGTAGCCAACATGATCGCCTTTGACGGAGATCACCAGGAAGTGATCATGCCTGTGGATAACGCCGATCTCAGGGCCGGCGATCTTATATTGATCAAGAACGGCGAACAGGTACCGGCAGACTGTAAGATACTCTGGGGGGAAGCAAGTATAAGCGAAGCAATCATTACCGGAGAAAGCCTCCCTGTTGAAAAAAAAGCAAAAGATGCGCTCATAGGCGGCAGCCTGCTGATTGAAGGAATGGTAAAAGCACAGGTAACTACGGCAGCAAGTGATTCAGCATTAGCCAATATTGTAAACCTGGTAAAACAGGCACAGGGAGAAAAGCCGCCGGTACAGCAAATGGCGGATAAGATCAGTGCTATATTTGTTCCTGTTGTCATCAGCATTGCAGTGCTCACCTTTGTGGTCAATTATATTGTTCTCCGCGAATTTACTCCATCACTGATGCGCAGCATTGCAGTGCTTGTAATCGCCTGTCCTTGCGCGTTAGGACTGGCAACGCCTGCCGCTGTTGCAGTAGGCCTTGGCCGTGCAGCACGGAATGGGGTGCTCTTCCGCAATGCCACCTCCCTGGAATTATTTAAAGATATACGGCAGGTGGTCTTTGATAAGACCGGTACCCTTACCACGGGAATGCTCTCCATAGATGAATGGGCAATCCCGGATAATACCATAGATGAAGATCTTTTTAAAAGAATAGTGTTTTCTGTTGAAAAATATTCTAATCATCCTGTTGCAAAAAGCATCTCTGCAGAATGGAGATCAAAACCGGAGATCAGGTGGGAAAAAATAGAGGAGCTCAAGGGGCTGGGCATGAAGGCCACTGATAAAGAAGGCAATTCCTATATGGCAGGATCATACAAATTTGCCGCGGATTTTACACGGGACGACACACATAACATATACGTTATTAAAAACAATGCACTCATCGGATGGATAGATATGAAAGATGAAATTCGCCCTGAAGCAAAACAGGTCGTGCAATATCTTCACAACCGCGGCATCAGCACTTTTTTGCTTAGTGGCGACAGCGAAGCCAAATGCAAAAAGCTTGCTGCACAAATCGGCATTGACAGCGTAATGGCCGAACAGACCCCCGAGCAAAAGCTCGCAACCATTGAGCAGTTATCCCGGCAAAAGCCTACTGCTATGATAGGCGATGGCATCAATGATGCTCCCGCCCTTGCAAAAGCTACCATTGGCATTTCTTTGAGTGACGCTTCGCAGATCGCCATGCAAACTGCAGATGTGGTATTGATGAATCACGGGCTGAAGAACCTTCCCCTGTCGCTGGGGCTTGGAAAACATACCTTTCTAACTATTAAACAAAACCTTTTCTGGGCTTTTGCCTATAATGTAGTAGCGATCCCGCTCGCTGCGTTGGGATTTCTTAATCCCATGTTCGGAGCATTGGTAATGGGGCTTAGCGATGTGGTGCTTGCTGTAAATTCAGGAAGATTGTTTGTAAAGAAGGTAGTATAGCCCTATTGCAATTTCTTCAAACAGGCGCTTTGGCTGATATTTGCTTTTTTTTGCTCCGTAGTGACAGCTATTCATTCTATATTACAAACCCACTGGGGGTATGCTTCCTTCCGGCCGCAGCAGGAAGATATTATTTTATCCGTACTCAGCCGGAATGACACGCTTGCTATTATGCCAACAGGAGGCGGAAAATCCATTTGCTTCCAGGTGCCTGCAATGGCATCCGCAGGTATTTGCCTGGTCATCACCCCGCTGATCGCCCTGATGAAAGACCAGGTGGAAAATCTGAAGCTTAAAGGTATTCCCGCACTCGCTATCCACTCCGGAATGTCTTTTAATGAAGTGAAAAAAACACTGGATAATGCCCTTTACGGCAATTTCAAATTCCTGTATGTTTCTCCGGAAAGGCTTACTACCCGCCTTTTCAAGGAATATTTGCCGGCGCTGCCTGTTAACCTGATAGCTGTAGACGAAGCGCACTGTATTTCCCAATGGGGCTATGATTTTCGCCCACCCTATTTGACCATTGCAGCTATCCGGGAAGAAAAGCCCGGCATACCGGTGCTGGCATTGACAGCCTCTGCAACAAAAAAAGTACAGGAAGATATTTGTGAAAAGCTACACTTCAGCAATGCAAAAATTTTCAGGCAATCCTATGAGCGGCCTAACCTTTCCTACAGTGTGCAGGAGGTGGAAGTAAAGATCAACAAGCTGCTGGAGATCATTCAAAAGGTGCCGGGATGCGGTATTGTATATTGCCGCAGCCGGAAAAGGACCAAAGAAATAGCAGAGCTGCTGCAATTACACCATATCAGCGCTGATTATTATCATGCAGGGCTTTCGCATGAGGACAGGAATGAGAAACAGGCCAAATGGCTGAATAACGAGATCCGGATAATGGTTTGTACCAATGCCTTTGGCATGGGTATAGATAAGCCGGATGTAAGAACGGTAGTGCATGTGGATATACCCGATTGTCTCGAAAGCTATTACCAGGAAGCGGGAAGAGCAGGACGCGACGGGAAAAGATCTTATGCTGTATTGCTCTTTAAAGAAACGGATATTACCGACCTTCAGCAGATCCCGGATACCCGTTTTCCTTCTATGGAGGAAATCCGGAAAATATATCAGGCGCTGGTGAATTACCTCCAGTTGCCTGCCGGTGCAGGAGAAGATATCTGTTTTGATTTTGATCTCTCGGCATTTGCAAAACAATTCAGGCTCGATGTGCTTGCCGTCACTTATGCTATTAAAGCCATGGAACAGGAAGGCATACTCGCTTATAACGAACAACTGTTTATACCATCCACCATTATATTCTGTTGCAGCAAATCCACGCTGGAAGAATTTGAAAAGGCATACCCCGAAGCAGAACCTTATATTAAGCTTTTGCTGAGATCTTACGGAGGCATTATGGATGTGCCCACGCCAATAAGCGAGAAACAGATTGCAAAGTCCTTAAAAAAAGATGCAGCATTTATAAAAAAAGTGCTGACCCGCCTTTCTCAAAAAAGAATTATTGATTATCAGCCACAGAAAGATATTCCCCAAATACAGTTCCTTTATAACCGGGTGATTACCGAAAATCTTTATATAGATAATATCCGCTACACAGAAAGGAAAAAGGTACTGATTGATCAGATAGCCGCCATAACGCGTTATATAAGAGATACTGCCAACTGCCGTTCAGAGATCATTGCGGAATATTTTAATGATTTTTCCACAAAGCCCTGTGGCATCTGTGATAACTGTCTTGCAAAGAAAAAAGCTGCTATTGCCGAAGATGAATTTACTATGCTGCACAACGCCATTTTTGCTTTGCTGGAACAGCAGCCAATGACGCTCCGGGAATTGACAGACCGGATTAAAGGAACAGACGGGGAAAGAATGTGGAGCATAGTTAAATACCTGATGGAAGAACACTTACTGGAAATGTCGGAAAATCTGGAAGGAGGGAAAATAAGGATAAAAAAAAAGGGCCAGGATAAAAATCCAGCCCGTTTTTAAAATCCAATATCCTATGAAAAACCATGTCAAAGATAGGAACGATATTCATTCGGCCAATACCCTTTTAGTGGTATCTACTTAATTTTTTATACTATTTATGTTTTATTCTTTTGTTTTTAATTTAATATGTTTGGGATTATTAGAAACGCCGATCTTAATTGCTTCAAAACCAGCTACTTTTCTTTTTTGAGCTGCTTCGTCCCCCCAATCCCAATGCTCCCAGCAGGCTTCTGGTGATAATGGAGGCAGCAGTACGTTCTACCTGCCTGGCAACAGGGTTATTCAAAACCTTCTCCACCACAGTGGGCTCTTCTTTTTTGGCGGACGATTTATTATCTGTATCAGCAGATTTCCTCCCTGCTTCTTCCAGTTTAGCGGCTATAATTTCATAAGCGCTTTGGTTATCTATGGTTTCCTCATATTTTTTTACAAGCTTGGATTGCTTTACGAGCGCATCTATTTCAGCGTCCGTCAATACATCCATTCTTGATCTTGGTGAAGTGAGCATTGTATGCACCAGTGGCGTGGGAATACCCTTTTCGTTGAGCATGGTTATAAATGCTTCCCCAATGCCTAATTGTGTGAGCAGGTCATCCACATCATAATAAGCTGTTTCAGGATAGTTTTCAGCCGCCTGCTTAATCGTTTTCCGGTCAGCAGCGGTGAAAGCCCTCAATGCATGCTGTACCTTTAAGCCAAGCTGGCTCAATACGGATGCAGGAACGTCCTGCGGGTTTTGGGTACAAAAGAAAATACCTACCCCTTTTGAGCGTATCAGCTTTATCACCGTTTCTATCTGTTGCAGCAGCGCGGCAGTGGCCTCCTGGAAGACCAGGTGGGCTTCATCAATGAACATTACCAGCTTTGGCTTATCAAGATCGCCGGCCTCCGGCAGCACGGCATACAGCTCTGCCAGCAACTGCAATACAAAGGTGGAAAACAGCTTCGGGCGGTTCTGCATGTCTGTCACGCGCAATATATTGATCATACCTCCCCCGTCGTCACTTATCCGCATAAGATCTTCTACTTCAAACGAAGGCTCTCCAAAAAAAACATCCGCGCCCTGCTGCTGCAGCTCAATCACCTTTCTCAATATAGTACCGGTGCTTGTGGTGGCTATTTTACCATACTCCTTTTCTATCTCTGCTTTGCCTTCATTGCTGATATATTGTAATGTTTTTGTAAAATCTTTGAGGTCAAGCAACGGTATTTTATTATCGTCGCAATATTTGAATATCATTGCTACAAGCCCCTGCTGCGTATCATTTAATCCAAGGATCTTGGATATCAGTATCGGTCCGAATTCCGTTACGGTTGCCCTCAGGCGCACCCCTTTTTCATTGCTAAGGCTTAGCAGTTCGGCAGAATATGCTTTGGGGCTGTAGGTAAGCCCTATTTTGGCATACCGTTCTTTGATCTTATCATTCATTATGCCCGGGGCCGCAATACCGCTCAGGTCTCCTTTTATATCCATCAGCAAAACAGGTATGCTTGCATCACTTAATCCTTCTGCGATCACCTGCAGCGTTTTCGTTTTGCCGGTACCGGTAGCGCCGGCAATAAGACCGTGACGGTTCATTGTTTTCAGCGGCAGACTCACTATAGTTCCGGCAAGCACTTCGCCGCCAAGCATAGCGCCGCCTACGGGGAAGCTCTCTCCTTTAAAAGTGTAACCACTCTTTACCAGTTCAATAAAAGTGTCTTTGTCAGGCATGGTAGTTTAATTTATAAGGAAAGATAGGGGATTGAGCGGTTTCGGAGAAATCTCATAATTCTTCTTCCCGCTCCAGCATAAGTATAGCGCTTTGCGGAACAATAAAATATTTTTCATTTTCGTATACCACTTCGGTAGCGCCACTCAGGAGGAAGATCGCGAGATCGCCTTCTTTGGCCTGCAGGGGAATATATTTTACCTGTTCCTCCTCTGCTTTCCAGCTCTCGCTTTCAACAGGCATGGGAATGGCATACCCCGGGCCATGCTTTATAACATATCCCTGCTGCACTTTTTCCTTTTCCTGCACACCGGGAGGAAGATATAAGCCGCTGGCTGTCCGCTCATTACCCTGTACCGGCTTGATCAATAGCCGGTCGCCGATCACAATTAATTTTTTGAACTTATTGTCTGGTGTCAGATGCATGTTTTTCTGCAAAAATAATGATTCCCCGCACCTGAGGTTTTGCATGGCAGGGCGCTCTGCAAAAAGACGGTTTAACAAAAAATTATTAGCATTATCTTACAAAGCGGAAATGAATTATATTTATTTGTCAACTAAATGTTTGAATTATGGAAGCACAAAAGCACAAAATATTGTTATGTGAAGATGATCAGAACCTGGGGCTGGTGTTGAAAAATTATCTTGAGCTGAATGATTATGATGTTACCCTGGAGAGGGATGGCCGTCTTGGCCTGGCAGCATTTCAGCGGGAAAAGTTTGAGCTGTGCCTGCTGGATGTGATGATGCCCAATATGGACGGATTCAAGCTCGCTGAAGAGATCAGGGACATCAATCCCGATATACCGCTGTTTTTTCTATCTGCAAAAACGATGAAGGAAGATATCATACAGGGGTATAAGCTTGGCGCCGATGATTATATTACAAAGCCGTTTGACAGTGAAGTATTGTTGCTGAAAATAAAAGCCATTCTTAAACGGAATGACGACCTGAGCAAAGATGCTTCAAATATTGAATTTGATCTCGGCAATTACCACTTCAATCCCAAGTTAAGGGAATTAAGCGTTGGCGGAAAAACACAAACGCTTTCGCCCAAAGAAAACGAGCTGCTGCGTATGCTTGCAGAATACAAAAATGATCTGCTCCCCCGCGAAATAGCCCTGAAAAGAATATGGGGCAGCGATACCTATTTCAATGGCAGGAGCATGGATGTATATATAGCCAAGCTGAGGAAATATCTTAAGGAAGACTCAAATATTGAGATAGTGAATATTCACGGCAATGGCTTCAGGCTGGTGGTGAACGGGGAGAAGTGAATGGAAGGTATAAGGTATAAGGCCCTATACCCTATGCCTTATACCCTACCCCTTACTACTCAATAATCCACCACCTGTTCCTCTATCATCCGCGGAATTTCTCTCCATTCGTATTGCTGATTACGGAGCTGCGGCTCAAAACCCGCTTCACGTATAGCATCCTGCATAGACCTGTAGGTGAACCTGTGGGGCGCTCCGGCGGCACTCACTACATTTTCTTCTATCATGATGCTGCCGAAATCGTTTGCGCCTGCCCGTAAGCATATCTGCGCTGTTTTTTTGCCAACAGTAAGCCAGGAAGCCTGGATATTTTTTACATTGGGCAGCATGATGCGCGACAGTGCGATCATCCTGATGTATTCTTCAGCAGTGGTGAGGTTATGTACCCCCCTGATGCGGGTAAGCAGCGTATCTGCGTCCTGGAAGGTCCAGGGAATGAATGCCAGGAATCCTTTTGCATCTGCCGGTTTCCTGCTTTGCACCTCTCTTATTTTTATAAGATGCTCAAAACGTTCCTGTATAGTTTCCACATGACTGAACATCATGGTGGCGCTGGTGGTCAGATACAATTTATGCGCTTCATGCATAATGTCAAGCCACTCCTGCGCACCGCATTTTCCTTTGCTGATCAGGCGCCGTACCCTGTCTATCAGTATTTCTGCTCCCGCACCCGGCAGGGAGTCCATGCCTGCTTCTTTTAAGGCTTTCAGCACATCGTGGTGACTCATTTTTTCCAGCTTGCAGATATGAGCTACCTCAGGCGGGCCAAGCGCATGCAGCTTTATATCAGGAAATTCATTTTTGATCTGCCTGAAAGTGGTAGTATAAAAATCCAGTCCCAGTTGCGGGTGATGTCCTCCCTGGAGCAGCAACTGGTCTCCTCCGTATTTGATCGTTTCCCTTATCTTCCTGCGGTAGGTGTCCATATCCGTTATATATGCTTCCGCATGCCCGGGAATACGATAAAAGTTGCAGAACTTACAATTGGCGATACATACATTGGTCGTATTAACATTACGGTCTATCTGCCAGGTGACCTTTCCGTGCGGCACCTGTATTTTACGCATTTCATCCGCTATATACATGAGTTCCGTCAACGAAGCCCGGTGATACAAATGCTGTCCTTCTTCTGCCGTAAGAAATTCAAAGCTGAGCGCTTTCTGAAAGAGATCTGCCAGATTCATAATCGGCAAAATTACTAACAATATGAATGATGAGTGGTCTGTATTTTAAATCTTAAATGATTTAAATTTATATGGTCATATATGAAAAAAAAATCTATCTCTATCTTGTTTATAATCCCTTTATTGTTATCAGGTCTGGCGCTTGCCGGGCAGGAGATATTTTCCGCCGCGCCTGCCAGGTTGATCACTACCTTCAGGTTTCAGCAGTTCAGCGGGGGAGTAATGATATTAAAAGCCCGGGTAAACGAATATGAAGACTCTCTCAATTTTATCCTTGATACAGGAAGCGGCGGCATATCGCTCGACTCCACTACTGTAGTTGACCTGAATATTCCCACTGAGCCCAGCACACGTACCATAAGAGGCATTGCCGGAGTAAGGCAGGTAAATTTTCTGTACAATGCTACGTTACATCTTCCAGGGCTTACTGTTGACAGCCTTAATTTTCATGTGAATGACTACGAGATCCTCAGCAGCGTATACGGTGTTAAAATTGATGGTATAATAGGGTTTAGCTTTCTGAGCCGTTATATTGTTCACCTTGATTATGACAGTCTCGTGGTCTCAGTATATTCAAAAGGGGACTTTAAATATAAAAAGGGAGGATATACCCTGAAGCCTCTGCTCACTTCCATTCCAATAATCTCCTCTAATTTCCGCGATGACGACAGGTTCTCTGCAAGGTTTTATTTCGACTCCGGCGCGGGGCTTTGCTTTTTATTATCGGAGGACTATGCTTCAGACAGCATGGTGATCAGTCCAAAAAAGAAGCTTTTCCTGACGCAGGCGGAAGGGCTTGGCGGGAAAACCCAAATGTATCTTACCACGGTGAAGGAAGTGCGGATAGGCCCCTACCGTTTCCGGAAAGTGCCTACCTATATTTTTGACGATACTTATAACATTACCGCATATCCTTACCTGGCCGGCCTGATCGGCAATGATCTGCTACGGCGGTTTAATGTTACGTTCAATTATCCCAAAAAAGAGATCCATCTTATACCTAACTCCCATTATTACAGTCCCTTTGATTATGCTTATACCGGCCTGGGTATTTATGACATCAATGGGAAAGTAACTGTAGAAGACGTCATCAAAGATTCGCCTGCAGAAAAGGCAGGCTTTAAAACAGGAGATATTTTAGTGGGTGTTGACAATAATTTTTCAGGCAATATTCAGGCATATAAAAATATACTGCAATCAACAAACAGGAGGATGAAAGTTGTCATTAACCGTGATAACACACTTATTATGCTTACGCTTAAGCCTGCAAGCATCCTCTAGCCAGATAGTGCGCATTTCAGCTTTTCGCTCTATTCTCTTTATGGTTTCTATAATACCCATAGCAATTGTATCTCCTGTTAATTGTTCAATTTGCGTATCAAATTTGCGGTGTATTTCCTCGTTTTCAATCCCATGCGAAAATTGAAATGCACCAGCCCAACCTGCACTTTCCAATTTATTTCCCATATTTGTGGCTTGATCCCGGGATACCACGGAATACTATTAATATGATACATTTTGAACAGTTTGTCCTGCAGAACGGATTAAAAGTTATAGTGCACGAAGATCATTCCACACCTATGGCAGTTGTAGACGTGATGTACGATGTAGGCTCCAGGGATGAGGATCCTGAAAAAACAGGATTTGCCCATTTGTTTGAGCACCTGATGTTTGGCGGTTCCGTTAATATCCCTTCTTATGATGAGCCGCTCCAGGCCGCCGGTGGAGAAAACAATGCGTATACTACGAATGACCTTACCAATTATTATTGCCAGTTGCCGGCAGAAAATATTGAAACGGCGTTCTGGCTCGAAAGCGACAGGATGCTAAGCCTTGCCTTTGGCGAAAAAAGCCTTGAAGTGCAGCGCAAGGTGGTCAGTGAAGAATTCAAAGAGCATTACCTGAATAAGCCCTATGGCGATGTGTGGCACAAAATGCGGGACATGGCATTTAAAGTGCACCCTTATAAGTGGATGACCATCGGGGCAGCGCTGAGCCATATTGAACATGCGACGCTTCATGATGTACAACAATTCTTTTTCAAACATTATACTCCTATAAACGCCATATTGGTAGTAGCTGGTCATGTAACAGTGGAACAGGTAAAGCAATTGTCTGAAAAATGGTTTGGGGATATCCCCTCCGGCGAAAAATATATCCGCACTCTTCCGCAGGAGCCCCTGCAGCGTACCGCCCGCCAACTGGAAGTGCATGCCAAAGTGCCCATTGATGCCATTTACAAGTCCTGGCACATTTACCCGCGGCTTGACCAGCGATATTATATTACAGACCTGCTTTCTGAAATTCTCGGGGGTGGGGCTTCTTCAAGATTGTTCCAGTCGCTGGTTAAGGAAAAGCAGTTATTCAGTAATATTGAATGCTATCATTTTGGCACCATAGACGCCGGGCTGCTCACCATAGACGGCAAGCTGGTAAAAGGGGTAAGCATGCAGGATGCAGAAGCTGCTATAGAAGAAGAGCTGGAGAAATTAAAAGCCTCCGCTATAGAAGAAAAGGAATTGCAGAAAGTGAAAAACAAAACCGAAAGCCTGATCGCATTTGAAGACATGAGCCTGATGAACAGGGCCAACAGCCTTGCTTTTTATACCCTGCTCGGCGATACTTCTATGATCAATGATGAACTGCAGAAATACAACAGTGTTACCCCGGCTGATATTAAAGAAGAAGCCATCACCATTTTTGATCCCGGCAACAGTAATACCCTGTATTATTACGCCGGCAACTAAAGTTGCGAGGCTTCTCATTTCTTAACCGTGCAAACAGTTTATACTTCGGAAAATGATAAACAGAAAAATTGCCCCGGCAATAAAAGACGCGATTGATTATACG
Organism: uncultured Terrimonas sp.; assembly: GCA_964461595.1. Taxonomy (GTDB): domain Bacteria; phylum Bacteroidota; class Bacteroidia; order Chitinophagales; family Chitinophagaceae; genus Agriterribacter. The sequence continues at coordinate 13,134 of CAYWVB010000052.1, forward strand.
CTTGAGCTTAAGCCCTGTCAAAAATTTTTATTGGATAACAATGTACCCGTATACGCCATAGATGCCGGCGCGGAAGATGTAATCCAGGTGGAGCTGGTATTTCATGCAGGAAGCTGGTATGAAACCGGCAACCTGTTAGCCGCCACCACCAATCAGCTCCTGAAAAACGGCACTACCGCCCATTCCGCATTTGCCATTAATGAGCATTTCGAATATTATGGCGCTTACCTGAACAGGAACTGCTACAGCGAAACCGCAACGGTTAACCTTCACAGCCTTACCAGGCATCTGAAGGAACTGCTCCCCATGATCAGGGAGATCATTACCACTGCCACATTTCCGCAGGAAGAGCTGGATATATACCGGCAGAACATGAAGCAGCGGCTTGAAGTAAATCTTAAGAAATGCGATTTCGTTGCCAACCGCCTTATTGATGAATATCTTTACGGATTTGATCATCCTTATGGGCGTTACAGCTCTGCTGAAGCCTATAATGCGCTTCACAGGGATCAACTGGCAGGTTTCTTCAGGGATCATTATATGAACGGGCAATGCCTGGTTTTCGTTGCCGGCAAGCTTCCTGCTGATATAGCGGAGCTCCTTAATAAAAATTTTGGCGATCTGCCGCTGAATCGGAGCGCCGTACCGGAGATTGAGCATGCGATCATTCCCGCCGTCAACCATAAATACCGTATTGCCAACGACAGCAAAGGCGTGCAGGGCGCCATACGTATTGCTTCTGATTTTCCCAACCGCCACCATCCCGACTTCACAAAAGCACAGGTGCTGAATACTATTTTTGGCGGTTATTTTGGCTCAAGGCTCATGAGCAACATCAGGGAAGACAAAGGCTATACTTATGGTATACACAGCTATTTGCAGAATCATGTTCAACGCAGTGCGTGGATGATCAGCACGGAAGCGGGAGCCGAAGTGTGCGAAGCAACCGTTGCCGAAGTATATAAGGAAATGGAAAGACTGAGGAACGAACCTGTTGGTGAAGAAGAATTGCTGCTGGTGAAAAATTACCTGATTGGCACATTGCTTGGCGATCTTGACGGCCCATTTCACATTATCGGAAGATGGAAGAGCATGATCCTTAACGGGCTGGGCGACCATTATTTTGACGAGTCGGTAGCCACCATAAAAAGCATTACCCCCGGCGATATCCGGTCGCTTGCCAACAAATACCTGCAACCCGAAAGATTTTATGAATTGGTAGTGGTGTAAATACCGTTAAAAAATATTGTTGTGAAGAATTATACTGTTGTTTACGATCCTGTGGATACGGGGGAAAAAAGAGTGCCCGATGAATTACAAACCCTTGTTAATGAAATATATCACAAAGCACAGAAAGGTAAGCCGTCAATAAAGAAAAAGCTTGATAAGCTACTCAGGCGCTATCCCGAAGTACCCAGTCTCTGGAACCACCTGACAACGTGGTATGAAGCCACCGGCGACATGGAGCGCGCAAAGCAGGTGAATGATGAGCTTTTTAAAAGATTCCCCAACTACTTATTTGGCATTGTTAACAAAGCTGTTTTTGAGGCACTGGACGGAAATTTTGAAGAAGCGCACAGGTTGCTCGGCAATGGCGAGTTGGATATATCTGACCTTTACCCGGAAAGAAAGACGTTTCATATCACTGAAGTTACAGCCTATATCAACGCTGCCGTTCGTTACCTGGCAGCCTCCGGACAGTTTGATGAAGCACGGGCATATATTGAAAAAATTAAAAAAGAAAATTTTAGCCGGGATTTTGTATGGCAACTGGAAACCACGGTTCGTATGCATTATGACCAACTGATGGAAAGAAGGTGGAAAGAAGCGGAGGAAGAAGAAAAGCAAGCTATTGAAAGAACAGAACCGGCCACTCCCCAGGAAGAAGCATTACTTACACCACAAAATATAAAGTACCGGTACCTGTATGAAGGTGATGTATGGCAGCTGGATACAAACAGGCTGGCAACAGACCTGTGCGAAGATGCTGAAGGGCTTATGGCGGAACTGCATTATATCATGCGCCGGGCCATGGAAGTAATGGTCTATTCCCACGACGAATATGACCAGACCCCGGCAGTGCTTCATGCTGCATTAATACTGGCGTATGCAGACCCTCAGAAAAACTTTGAATCCTTTTTACAATTGCTTCGCGAGCCTGCAGAATACGTTGAGTCGTTTTTAAGCGACTGTGATGTAGATATAATAGACGCTTATTTCTCTCATCCTTCTGATCAACTGCTGCAAGAGGTAAAAGCATTCATATCAGAGCCGCTTGTTCCGGTCACTTTTAAAAATGCGCTGCTGGAGTCTTTGAAAATAATAGTAGCAACTGATGCCGGCTATCTTCCCAAAATTACCAGCCTGCTGGAAGCGCTGATGATCGCATTCCGGGAGCAAAAAGATAACCCGGAACTGATGGATTCCGATGTGATGGCTTTTATGGTGAGCGCTGCTGTTGATATAAAAGCCACATCGTTGTTGCCGCTTATTGAGCAATTATATGCAGCGCATCTGGTATCGTTTACGGTGGAAGGAGATTTTGAAGAGGCCCGGAAAGCGATGATGGAAGAAGACGATCCGGACCCTCATACGATCTATGCGAACGCAATAGAACATATAAAGGCGCTTGGCTCAGGAAGGAATGGGCTTGATTTTGAGGATATGGACTTTGAGGATGATCTCGAAGAGGATGATGACGAAGATTATCCGGGAGGTTTTGAGAAATATTACCCGGGAGATCATTCGGATGAGGATCAGTATGTAAGGCATCCTTTCACCCGCCCGGCACCTGATGCTTCCAACAACTACGCAGGCACATCGCGCAATGCGCCCTGCCCCTGTGGCAGCGGCAAAAAATATAAGCGTTGTCATGGCAAGGAATAAGGCGTTTTGTAACTATGGACAGTCAAACCCGGAACACCGGATATATTAGAAATTATTCCATCAAAAACTTCATAGCATTATATCAGAAGTGCATTTAGATTGGTCGAGCCGGGGTGCCCTGCCCGCAAAACATGAATATACCCATAGGACTTTGGCGAGAGAATGGATTATTTGTAAACTTGAATTATCCCGAAAGCTAAAAAATTATCAACACTCTTGCCCGTATTTGCGATCCCGACAGCATCAAGATTTGAATTAAATGAATGTTGCGGCGGGAGAAGCAATACCTCCTATGCCAACTGCGAGGACTGCTTCTCCCGACCTTCGGTTGGGATCGCAGAATACATTCGGGTATGTTTTATTTTTGTAACTGGCATTTTTTGCATGGAGGTATATAATCTTCGCCGGTTGGTGCCTCACTGCCCCTTTCTGCGCGAAAATTTTATTTGCAACTTTATATCAGCAAAAAATCTAAAGACAACTGGACTATTGATGAAGTGGAAAAAATATTGAAAACCATTTCAAATGAAGATGTTGAAGATTTTTTAGACGATATGGTTTTTGAAAAATGCTTCCCCGGCAAGCTTATGGATTCGAAGCAGTTTGAAAACGGATGGGATGGAAATAATGCTGGAAGAAAGGTTCATTGAAGAGCTTTTGTTTTGCGCGGAAGGATTTCAACAGGATTTCAGAAAAATATACCAGCAACTCAAAATCGTTGATAACTCTTTAGAAATAAAAAGTATCAGGAAATATAAGCCCGGCAGATACAAAATCTATATCTGGAAAAGCAGGATATCATTAAAGATTAAAGGAAACCAGGGCTATGTTGGAATGTTCCTCTATAATGAGTATTATGCTGCTGAGTAGGATAAAATGAGTTTATGACCCATTTTATATTGCCTATTTGGCCGCGCATTGCAAATAATGTGTAATAAACCCTAATCATCTACCCACTCCTCTTCGTCGCCCTCGCTGCTGCACAACGCTCCAGCCATTCTTCACTGAATGCATCAATCTTACCAAATCGTTCTATGCTGAACTGTGAAAAGTCAAAAGGATTGGGTTTGTCTGCGGCTAACTCGGCAAAAGCCAAACCAACACCGCCGCATACGGATACGCCGGCACCCACGCAGCCGGTTGCGAAGAGCAGGTTATTAATTCCTGCGGCAATGCCCATGCTCAGGTTATTATCCGGTGTGTATGCAGAAAAGCCTGCGATATAATATTTCAGCCCGATGTCATATACCGCAGGAAAAAAGCGTGCAAGCTGTTCTATTACTTCAGAAAGATCATGCATGCCACGGTCGGGACTGAACGAAAAGCTGCTGATATCAGCAGGGATCTTATCGGAAGAAGCGTAAAACGATTTTTTCTCTCTTATACCAAATAAGAGGCTGCCGCTTTCCGGCCTCGCATAGGCTTGCGCGTCAGGCAGTATTACAATGGGGGAACTGCCGGGGAACATGTCATGCCGTTCCGTTATCCAATACTGGCTTCTTACCGGCGCTAAGGGCAAGCCTATGCCTGCCTGCGCCGCTAAAACCGGCGCCCACGCGCCGCTGGCTATAATTACTTTATCAGCATATAATTTTCCTTCGCTGCATTCAACGCCGGTAACGGTGTTTTTATCAGCCAGCAGGTTAAATACTTCAATGCCCTGCTTTATTATGGCGCCCTGTTTCGCGGCTGCCCTGCCAAAAAAAGAGCCGAGTAAGTAGGGATCGCAGTATGCTTCACCGGGAATGAAACCGGCTTTTTCAATCTCCTCCGTTTTAAGCCACGGTGATAATCCGGATACCTGTGCTGCGGTGATATAATCTGCCGGTTCATTAAATTCCGCGGCGGTTTGCATAAGCATATCAAGCTCAGCTACGCATCCGGGTGAGGAGGCGATATGCATCACTCCTGAATACTGAACGTGCATACGCTCGCCTAATAATTGTTCCAGTTCCGGTATGGCTTTGTAGGTTTCAAGCGAAAGAGGAATGAAGTGTTTCTTCATTCTTATTTTGGTGATCAGTGCGGCGGCTCTGCTGGTAGCTGCATTGCATAATTCATTCCGTTCAAGAACAATGACCTTTTTGCCTGTATTATTTCTTGTGTAATAATAGGCAATGGCGCAGCCGAAAAGTCCGCCACCTATAATAATTGTATCTGCGTCTTTACCGGAGAGTTGAAGCATGCCTTTTAGCGCTAAGATACGCGTGAAACGGCAGAAGGAATATATGCTGAGAAAATTTGAAATACACCCCCAAATTCCCTACCTTGGTTACCGGTCTCTTTATTGTTGTTAACCCAAAAAACATCTACCGTGAACACCAAAGCTGCTATCCTCGCGGGTCTTTGCTGCTGCATGTTGCAATACGCGACCTCCCAGTATTATTATTACAACGATAATTATTACGACAAAGACTTCCTTTTTGAAATAAATATCTCAGGCGGCGCCATGAACGCCCTTACCGACATTGGCGGACATAGCGGGCGGGGAAAAGGCTTTTTAAAAGACCTTAACCTGCCGGCTACCAGGCCATGCGGATCAATTGGCGCCGGGTTGCTATATTGTTATACGCTCGGTCTTAAAATAACCGGCACTTATGGCACAGTAACCGGTACCGATGCCGTGCTCCGGGGTGACCAGACAGACGCGAAATACCGGTACTACAGGAATCTTAATTTTCAAAGCCCGGTGGCTGAAGTATCCATTTTGGGAGAGCTGTTCTTCCTGCAGGCGCTGGCAAATGTTTCAGGCGAAAAGAGGCTGCTCTGCTCGCCGTATATCCTTGGCGGTATAGGTATATTTCATTTTAATCCGCAGGCAGACTTTAATGGGATCCGGATTGCGCTTAAACCATTACATACGGAAGGACAGGGATTTGCTGAATATCCCGACCGTCCTGAGTACCGGCTAACAGCAATAGCTTTTCCGCTGGGCGCCGGGCTCAGGTATGACCTGTCGGCTACCTTCCATATCAGATTTGAAGTGATGCATAGAATTACGACAACGGATTATCTTGACGACGTAAGCGTAAGCTATATTGATCCCGCACTATTCAGTAAATATCTTACTGCTGATAATGCGCAACTGGCTATGGTGCTGAGCGACAGGCAGGCAGAGCTGAACGGGCTTCATAGCACCCAACCCGGATCAATACGGGGAAAAAGCAGCAAAAGAGACAGCTATTTTACGGTGGAGCTGAAAGCAGGCCTGACCCTGGGCAGGGAAAGACGATAAAAAAAGGCAGCGGTGTGACGCCGCTGCCTTTTAAAAACATCACAAAAGAATTCAGCTGCTGTGAAATGCCGACAGCTCAAATTCATCAAGCATTATCTCATCTTGTTGTTGGACCCGCTTATGATCTTCGTATCGGTTCTTTATCTTGGCTATATATCTCTGTTTCACAACCTCTCCGCGAAAAGCGCCGATAATAGTTCCTGTCATGATGGCTAAAGCCAATGCAATTTTTCTTTTCATCCCTTTCATAACATTACAATTTATAGGTTCAACAATACATATAGTAGACAATATATAGACGAAAAACGCTGTATAATAGTTTGAAAATATTATATTCTTTATCCTCTTAAATACAGCATTTCAAAGATTCTTATCATATATCAAGCAAAGTGCATAACAACGATACCACTAAACGGGTATAGCTTTAAGCATCTTTCTATGGATCTCAAAGATTATTGGAGTTATACTTTCCAAATACATTCAAAAAGAAATGTGGAAGCAATATTCAGGAGCAAGTTAATCGGTGAATGATTTTCTGTAAGGATAGCGACATTCTGTATTTCTCAAAGAGAGTGCCAGAGTTTTCAAAAAGATGCTAATTGTGTGCGTTTCCGAAAAAAGGCTTTTACTTTTTGGTATGTTCCTGCACAAAACTCAAAATCATTTTATTGTTAAATCAATCGTGGGTAGATTTGTTACCTCACCTATATGAATTTTATTTATTAATGAGATGTATTTTTTTTCTTCTTTCGGCTGTAATTGTATCACAGGCTTTTTCTCAACACTTGCCCGGCGAAAAGTTTCCACGGGGCTATTTCCGCAAGCCTCTTGATATCCCGGTCAGCCTCGCGGGTAATTTTGGTGAGCTTCGTCCCAACCATTATCACATGGGGCTCGATTTTAAAACGAACCGGGCAGAGAACCTCCCGGTGCACGCTGCCGCAGACGGGTATGTCGCCAGGATAAAAATAGAGCCCTTCGGCTTTGGCAGGGCTGTTTATATTGATCACCCGAATGGTTATACTACGGTATATGCACACCTCAACAGCTTTTTCCCGGCGCTTGAAGCCTATGTGAAGGAGCAGCAGTACAAGCAGGAATCGTGGAATGTATATCTCGAGATCCCGCCATGGCTTTTCCCGGTAAAAAAAGGAGATATCATCGCCCATAGCGGCAATACAGGCGGCTCACAGGGACCACACCTTCATTTTGAGATCAGGGAGAGCGCCACAGATATAAACCTTAACCCTATGCTGTTTGGAATGGATATTCCCGACAAAACAGCGCCTGCTATTTTGCGGTTAGCTATATACGATCGCAACAAAAGCACGTATGAACAGTCTCCCGTAATGATGCCGGTAAAAAAAACGGCAAAGGGATATCTGGTTTCGGCCGCACCGGTGATGGTACATACCGATAAAGTCAGCTTTGCCATGACCAGCTATGACACCCAGTCAGGATCTGCCAACCAGAATGGCATTTACGAAGGCATACTGTATGATAATGATATTGAAATGACCAGGTTTGCAATGAAAGCGATCAGCTATGAGTATACCAGGTATATCAATGCCCATATTGATTACAAAACCAAAGCGGGCAACGGACCCTACCTTCAGCATCTTTCCGAGCTGCCGGGGTATATCAACAGTATATATATCAAAGGTAAAAGCAGCGGTATAGTAGATCTTTCCGACAGGCAGGTACATCATATCCGTATTGCATCAAAGGATGCCTTCGGAAATACATCTGAGGTAAAGCTTGCCATACAATATATCCCCCGGGTAAGCCAGCCCCCCACAATGAAAGGGAAAATGTTTTATCCGCTTATGGTAAATGTAGGCGAGGGTAGCGAAGACTGTGATTACTATATCGGCGAAAAAGGGCTGTACGACTCTGTGCATATCCCGTATAGCAGACAGGCGTCCAATAATCCTGTGGTAGTATCGGCGGTGCATAGCATCGGAGCAGCATATATACCGGTACAGGAAGGGCTGGTGGTGAGGATAAAGCCGGTGCAGCCGCTTACCCCCGAAGCTAAAAACCGCGTGGTAATGCAGCGCTTTGCCGGCAGCAAAAAAGAAGTAGCTAAAGTAGAATGGCAGGGCGAATACGCGATGGCAAAATTCAGGGAGCTTGGCAATTTTCAACTGGTGCTGGACGAGACACCGCCGGAGATCATCCCCATAGGCTTCAAAGACTCCGCTGATGTAAGCAAGGCTGCCAGTCTCGTGTTTACCGTAAAAGACAATCTTGACCAGTTCAAACGCTTCAGGGCAGAGCTGGACGGCAAGTGGCTGTGTTTTTCCAATAATAAAGGCAGGAATTTTATTTACGTCTTTGATGAACAATGCGTTCCCGGCACCCACCGGTTGAAAATAAGCGTATCGGATGAAGCAGGCAATATAGCCACCAGAGTGTTTACCTTTACGCGATAATTAAAAACCCGGGTATCCGGTCAGTTAAGCATTTACCATATTTAACAAGTCATGATCACATTAAAAGAAGAAGATAAGGCTCCATTGTTCACAGGCAAAGACCAGAATGGTAATAAGATCTCCCTGGGGAGCTATAAGGGGAAAAAAGTAGTGTTGTATTTCTATCCTGAAGATGATACTCCTACCTGCACGGTGCAGGCCTGTAATCTCCGCGACAATTTTTCATTGCTGAAAAAACAGGGATTTGAAGTAATCGGCGTCAGCCCCGACGAGACAGTCAAACATAAAAAATTCGAAACAAAATATAAGCTGCCTTTTACTCTTATAGCCGACCCGGATCATACCATCATTGATAAATACGGCGTATGGGGCGAGAAGCAGCTTTACGGGAGAAAATATATGGGGCTGCATCGCACCACTTTCGTCATTGACGAAAAAGGGATCATCAGGAAAATATTCCTTCGTCCCAGGAACAAACAACATGCTGAGGAGATCATAAAGGCATGGGAAACGATGTAATTGCACTATGGATGTAGCTGATATCAGGATAAAGGAAAGATCATGGAAGGCGCGCCTTGCCGCCTGGTGCCTCGGAGTAGACAATGTAGCGTTTACGCTGGGAAAGACCATTCACTTGCACAATGCCACCAAAACCGAATTCCTTCACGATGAAAGATGGGTGAAGCATGAACTGAAGCATGTGGAGCAATTCGGGAGATATGGTTATATTAATTTTATAGTAAAATATACCATCGAAACTATTCGCAAAGGGTACTATAATAATAAATACGAAGTGGAAGCAAGACAGGCGGAACGCTGCTGAGAGAGCAATTTATACTTACCATGTTTCGTGAAAAGTGAGACGATAAAGATGAAACGAGAAACATCAGGCATGAAATAAATCTTTCGTGTTGCGCTTCACCTCTCACGTTTCCGATCACCCCCTCACTGTCCCAGCCGCCTTGCCAGCACTACTGCTTTTTTGAACTGCTTTGTTTTCCCCTGCAGATTGAATACCTCTGCGAGCATAACGTATATGCCTATGTGAAGCGGCTGGCTGTTCTCATCAAGCCCGTCCCATTTGAAAAATCCCTGAGTGCCGCAAATGCTATTCCTTACAAGGTGGCGGACGGCTCTCCCTGCAGCATCATATATTGTAATATTACACACATTGCCGGTTTCGGGAAACCGGTAACGGATCAGCAGGTAATCATCATGACCGTCATTGTCGGGAGAAAACACCTCCGGGTCGGGGGCCATCTCTCCCTTTACCTGCAGATCGGGCCTGTATTGCGAATTTTGATATCCCGGTGTGCCATACCCGGCGCCGGCTGCTGCAGACTGCCAGTTGTGCTGCTCCTGGGTGGCAGCATCATAATTGATCCTTTCCAGCGCCACTCCTTTTTTATCGCGGACAAGTGCTAAATGCCAGCTTTCATTGTAGGTAAGCTCATCCACCGTTTCACCCTGCAGGTTCAGCAGCACAATAGTGCCGCCGGTATTGGCCAATGCCGGCATTCCTGCAACCTCAATATACCCGCTTTGACCGGGGCTGGTATAATGTCTTTTTACAGCCGCAGTATCGCCGGACAATGCTTTGTATTCGCCGGGAAAGAGCAGCAGGCTTTCAGGAGTAATGGGTCTCATTGTGCCCAGCCCTCCTGAAGTATTTCGTGTGGCGATAAGAAGGTCTTTACCATTTACGGTATGGCTGCTCCTGTTATACAGCTCTATATACTCTGCTCCGTCGTCAGGAGCATTGAACAAAACTTCGTTAATAACAATGTCGGTCTTTTGCGGTAATGCTGCGAGTGCTGTCCTGGCAGTAGATTGTGCTGTCCTGTTCCCGCTGCAGTCTGTAATGTTTCTTGCAGAAACGGTATATATTTTGTCTTTCTGTTGTTCCCGGCTCAATAAAAGGGTCACTTTGCTAAAAAACGGCGCTTCTGCGGTTGCCGCTACCGGCGTTCCGATACCTTCGCTAACGGTATAGTTATTAGCGTCTGCTGCCCCGGCACTGTCCAGCGGCTCGCTGAAGGAAAGGGTGATATGCCGATCATCCGGGGAAAAGGCAGCGCATAGCTCCGGCAGACGCTGATCTGTATTTGTGGCGGCAATAGCGTTTTTTGTTCCCGGTGTTCCTCCCTTGCTGCCGGTGCTTGCCCTCCAGTTGCCTGGGCCTGCACATGGATTTTTTGCATCAATCATTTCAAGCGACCAGCCGCCAGCCGCTTTCACCTCGTTACCATACCAGCTTCTGTCATATTGCACTGCATGGATAAGCATATTCTCCGCAGAATACAGCATGATGAGATCTCCGTTTATCCGCAGTGTGGGGAAGCTGGTAACAGCAATTGTTCTGCCGAAACTGCTTAGGGCTGCCATCGCACCCGATGCCCCGATAAGCACAATACTGTCGGGCCCCAGCAAAATATCTTCTTTAATAGTGGCAGTGCTTTTACCGTCGCTGATGGTCCACCCTTTCAACCCGCAGGCATGCGCAGATGTGTTATACAATTCAATATATTTTACTCCCGGCAGCCCCGGCGAAGGAGAAGGGTTTGCCATGATCTCATTGATCACGATATCGTAACGTTGTGGTGGCTGTGCATGTGCAGCCGACATAGTCAAAAGCAGGCTGATGACCGTTATGGTGTTTTTCATATACGGCAAGATAATCCAAATCACCATATTTTCCTATCTTCAGCGGGCTGGGCGTATTAATCGTGAAACGACAGACGTCAGAGGTGAAAACGCTCACGTTTCTCCTCCGATGATGAGACAAAGTATAATATAATCTGAGATACAGCATAATATAAATCAACATACCACTACATGAGTTCACCCGGCCGGCAACCCCAAAACCATACACATCTTTCCCGCAATTTAGGACCTCTGATGCTATGGGGGCTGGGAGTAGGTTACGTAATCTCGGGCATGTATTTCGGCTGGAACCTCGGGTTGGCCGAAGGCGGCACTTACGGGCTGGCCTTAGCCACCCTGCTGATCATTATTTTATATATCACATTTACTTTTTCTTATACGGAATTAGCCTGTGCTATTCCCAAAGCCGGCGGTGTTTTTGACTATGCCAACAGGGCGCTCGGGAAAGAGGCGGGGTTTATCGCCGGGCTGTCACAGATCATTGAGTTTATCTTTGCACCCCCTGCCATTGCGGCTGCCATCGGAGCCTATTTTCATATTTTCTTTCCGCAGTTATCTGTTACCGGTATCGCCATAGTAGCATATATAATATTTACAGCGCTGAACATTTATGGCGTAAAAGCTGCGGCACGCTTTGAGCTGGTCATAACCATACTCGCTGTAGCGGAGCTTTTGGTCTTTGCCGGCGCTACGCTTCCGCATTTCGATATCAAAAATATCCAGCATAATGCTTTCCCTAACGGGTGGAAAGGGGTGTGGGCGGCTATTCCTTTTGCCATCTGGTTTTTCCTTGCTATAGAAGGGGTGGCCAATGTTGCCGAGGAAACAGTAAATCCCCAGCGCAATGTGTTGATCGGTTTTGGCTCGGCGCTGCTTACCCTGATCATATTATGTATCCTCACTTTCCTGTCTTCCGTTGGTGTTGCCGGCTGGGAGGCGATAGTGTACCCCGCTCCCGGCGCATCGCCTTCCGATTCACCGCTCCCGCTGGCGCTGGCCAAAATAACGGGAAACAACGCCTGGCTTTATCACCTGCTGATCACCATCGGACTGATGGGGTTAATAGCGTCCTTTCACGGGATCATTCTTGCTTCCGGCAGGGCAACACTCGAGTTTGGCAGGGTCGGCTATATCCCCGGGGCATTCGGGAAGGTTCATCCAAAATTTAAAACACCCGCCAACGCCCTGCTTATGAATATGGTGCTTGGCATTATCGCCCTGCTCACCGGCAAAACATCAGAGATCATTACTATCGCCTGCTTTGGAGCGCTTACCTTATACATTTTTTCAATGATCACTGTGCTGGTACTTAGAAAAAGAGAACCTGATATGCCCCGTCCTTTCCGGGTACCTTTTTTTCCTGCTTTTCCTATCGTTGCTTTGGTAATTGCCATAATTTCGCTGGTCGCAATGACAACCCTTAACCTTAGCCTTGCGCTCATTTATTTCATGATCCTGATGGCAGGGTATGCCTGGTTTCATTTTTTTGTAAAAAAATAAAATATGCCTTCGGTTACATCAACTTCAGCCTTACTCAAACAACTCGCTGATCAAAAAACGCAGAAAGTAAAATTGGCGATAACGGATATTGACGGCGTTTTGCGCGGCAAAGTGATCAGCTTTGAAAAATTTAAATCCATAGCCGAAAGCGGCTTTGGCTTTTGTGATGTGGTTTTTGGCTGGGATGCAGGCGATGTGGCCTATGATAATGCTGCCGTTACCGGCTGGCATACCGGTTATCCCGATGCTACGGCCGTGGTGGATATAAAAACCTACCGGCACATTCCCTGGGATAATGATATCGCTTTTTTTCTCGCCGATTTTGATACGGAAGAAGAAGCATCTAAAATATGCCCGAGAAATTTGCTGAAAAAAGTGAATGAGCAGGTGAAGAAAGCAGGGTACCATGCGTACTGCTCTCAGGAATTTGAGTGGTTTAATCTCATAGATAATTCCACCGAGCTATACGAAGGAAAGTTTCGCGATATCAAGCCCATGACCCATGGCATGTTCGGTTATTCTGTATTAAGGGCTTCTCAACGCAATGCTTTCTTCAATGACCTGTTCGACCTGCTGAAAAAATTTGAAGTGCCCCTGGAAGGGATACACACGGAAACCGGGCCGGGCGTATATGAAGCAGCCATTACTTATTCCGGCTCGCTGGAAGCCGCCGACAGGGCTGTATTGTTCAAGAGCAGCGTAAAGGAGATTGGTTACCGTCACGGAGTGCTGCCTACTTTCATGGCCAAATTCAATGAGAACCTGCCCGGTTGCAGCGGCCACGTGCACCAGAGCTTATGGTCTGCTGATTCAAAACAAAACCTGTTTTACGATAAAAAGAAAAAGTATAATATCAGCGCATTAATGGAAAGCTATATAGCAGGACAATTGTACTGCCTTCCCTATATTCTGCCCATGTTTGCGCCTACGGTCAACAGCTATAAAAGGCTGGTGGAAGGTGCCTGGGCGCCGACAACGCTTACCTGGGCTGTAGATAACAGGACAACCGCATTGCGAGCCCTGCCCGGCGGTGAAAAATCGGCAAGACTGGAAACGCGTGTGGTAGGCTCTGATTCAAACCCGTATCTCGCTATAGCCGCATGCCTTGCATCAGGACTATACGGGGTTCGTAAAAAGCTGAAGTTAGATACCCCCGTCACTATCGGCAATGGCTATGCGAATAGAAGTAATGGAGTATTGCCGTCTAACCTGTGGCAGGCAACACAGGCCATGAAAAATTCAGATCTTGCCAAAGAGCTTTTTGGCGAGACTTTTGTATCCCATTTTACGGCAACGAGAGAATGGGAATGGCGGCAGTTCTCTAAAGTGGTCACGGATTGGGAACTGAAGCGATACCTGGAGATCATTTAAGCTGATAGCTATTGGCTGTCAGCTTTTGTGCAACTTTGCAGTTCAACATTTTAGATATCAGATTTTAAATTTTAAATACACATGCTTTTCGAAAAAATCCATCAGTTTAATTTTCCTACCACTATACGTTTTGGTGCGAATGTAGTAAAGGAGTTGCCGGCATATTTAAAAGCGAATGATTTAAAAGCGCCGTTGATCGTTACTGATCCTAATGTGGCGCAATTGCCTTTTTTTAAAGAGATAACGGATGATCTCCGCAAGAATAATATTGACGCAGAAGTGTTCTCGGATATTCATAAAAACCCGGTGAAGTCTGACGTATACAAAGGTGTGGACGTATGGGATAAGACCGGACGTGATAGTGTTGTTGGCATTGGGGGCGGCGCCGGGCTTGATGTGGCGCGCGCCATCCTGCTCCGCGTCAATCACAGGGAAGACCTGTTCAAATATGACGATCTTGTCGGCGGGGATATTTATGTCACCAACGATGTGCCTCATTTCATCACGGTGCCTACCACTTCAGGTACCGGTAGCGAAGTGGGCAGGAGCGCTATCATCGCCGATGATGAAACCCATCAGAAAAAGATACTCTTTTCTCCCAAGCTGATGGCGAAGATCGTTTTTGCCGACCCGGTGCTGACCATGGATATCCCTGCTCCTATTACCGCTGCTACAGGCATGGATGCATTAACGCATAATATGGAGGCTTTCCTGGCCAAAAACTATCACCCTATGTGTGACGGCATAGCCCTGCAGGGCATGAAGCTGATACACGAATCCCTGGAAAAGGCGACCAATGACCCCGATCTGGAATCAAGAAGCAAGATGCTGCTGGGCTCTATGATGGGAGCCATCGCTTTCCAGAAGGGACTGGGTGTAGTGCATTCTTTGGCACACCCGCTTTCTTCGTTGCTTGATACACATCATGGATTGGCGAACGCTGTTAATATTCCTTACGGTATGGAATTCAACATAGCCGGTTTTGAAGACAAGTTCCGCACTATTGCGCGAACATTGGAGCTGGAGAAAGAAGACGGTGAAGCAGTGGTGCAATATTTATTTGACCTTAACAGCAAAATAAATATACCGCATCACCTGAGGGACATCGGCGTTAAAATGGAACATGTGGAAACGCTGGCAGATCTTGCCTTTGCCGATTTTGCACACCCCAATAATCCCAAGCCGGTGTCAAGAGAAGATTTTAAGCAGTTGTATTTAAAAGCGCTATAGATGCAGAAAAAACTGGTCATTGGAGTTACCGATTGCAGTAAGTATGCCAATTACAGCAACTGGATACTGGAATATGGCGATACGGTAGAAGTGGTCAAGCTGAGTTATAAAACTCAAAATTTCACTGATATTCAGCAATGCGATGGCGTGCTGCTGACGGGCGGAGAAGATGTTCACCCGCGTTTTTATAACCACCCGGAATTATACAAATACTGCTACGCTGATGATGTAAGCGAAGAACGGGATGCTTTTGAATGGAAAATACTGGAATACACCGAAAAGAATGCCCTGCCGGTGCTTGGCATCTGCAGGGGATTACAGATCGCCAATGTATTTTTCGGCGGCACTCTTATCCCCGATATACCGCGCTGGGGAAAATTCAATCATTCCAAAATGCCTGACGATACTGACCGTTATCACGAGGTAACAGTTGATCCAAACAGTTGGCTGCACGGGTTGGTCAATTCGGAAAAAGGAGTGGTAAACAGCAATCATCACCAGAGTGCAGACCGGATCGGGGAAGGACTGGTAGTATCCGCGTTCTCCCCCGATGGCGTTGTGGAAGCGCTGGACAGGAAAGACCCGGCTGGCAAATCATTTTTATGCCTTATTCAATGGCATCCTGAACGAATGAACGATCCCGGAGCTAACTTTGTAAAAAATATTAAGACAGCTTTTGTGCAAGCAGCGGTAAGACGTAAATGATCAGTTTCAGGGTACTGGTTACAAGTTGCAGGTTTCAGGTACTTGCAACTAAAAACATATTGCAGATTTGTGCAACCAGTAACCGTTCTTATCAGCTGCATTTAAACTCATTCATATGCAAATCATAAATCCGGCAACAGAAGAAATCATACAGGAAGTAACGGAAGATACTCCGGAAACCATACAGGAGAAATTCCAGCTTTTAAAAGAAGGCCAGAAGCAGTGGGCTGCGGTGCCATTGGCACAAAGGATCAGCGCTATTGAAAGGTTTTATACGCTGCTTGATGAACGCAAAGATGAACTGGCTGAAACACTGACGAGGGAAGTAGGCAAGCCCATTCAGCAATCATATAATGAACTGAGTGGCGCAAGAAAGCGCATCGAGTATTTTATAAAAAACTCTGCCAAATGGCTGGCAGAAGAATGGATAACCGAAGAAGACGCTACAAGGGAGAAAATAGTATATGAGCCGCTCGGCATTATCGCCAATATTTCTGCATGGAACTATCCTTATCTTGTTGGCGTGAACGTATTTATCCCGGCGCTGACCGGTGGTAATGCTGTACTGTATAAACCTTCTGAATATTCCACATTAACAGGACTGCATATACAGCGCTTATTATACCTGTCTGGCATACCCGAAAATGTGTTCAGCATTGTTATTGGCAGCGCTGCCGCGGGCCAGACGTTGCTTGATCTGCCATTGGACGGTTATTTCTTTACCGGCAGCTACCGCACCGGTAAATATATAGCGGAACAAACCGCAGGCAAGCTCGTGCCGGTGCAACTGGAACTGGGAGGTAAGGATCCATTGTATGTGATGGATGATGTAGATGATGTAAATGCCGTTGCGGAAGCTGCGCTGGAAGGCGCGGTATATAATGCGGGACAAAGCTGCTGCGCGGTGGAAAGAATATATGTGCAGGAAAATATCTATGATAAGTTTGTAGATGCTTTTGTTGCGCAGGCAAAAAAGCTGGTCACCGGCAACCCGATGGATAAGCAAACAGATATCGGCCCGGTAAGCAGAAAAGAGCAATTGAAATTTTTAGCTGCGCAGGTAGAAGACGCTAAACAAAAAGGGGGAAGTATAATGTCTGGCGGGACAACAGCTAAAGGCGCCGGCTATTTTTTTGAGCCTACAGTAGTTATCAATGCCAATCACCGGATGAGATTAATGACGGATGAATCTTTTGGCCCGGTGATCGGTATTCAAAAAGTGAAGGACGACAACGAAGCGGTGCTGTTGATGAAGGATACGCCTTACGGGCTGACTGCAGCAGTATATTCAAAAAGTTACGACCGTGCCGAAAAAGTGATGAAGCAGATGGATACCGGCACTGTATACTGGAACTGCTGCGACAGGGTGAGTGCGGCGCTTCCCTGGTCGGGCCGCAAAAACTCGGGCTTAGGAGCAACATTATCTTATCATGGCATCCGGGCATTTGTGCAGCCGAAGGCGTATCATTTGAGGGGATAGCGTTTGATTTATTTTTTAAATCCAATCCTTACCCGGTCTTCCCATTTGCGTTGTGCGGCTTTTTCATCCAGCAGGTTTTCAATACTGTCGTAAATCTGGCTGAGCTGCATATCGTGCTCAGTAATTCTTTGCTGTATTAACCTGAGCTGCTCTTTAATATCGGCTTGTTGTAATAATATTCTCCTTACTTCTACAAAAGCACGCATAATAGCGATATTCATTTTAATAGCCTTGTCGCTGTTGAGTATACCGCTGAGCATGGCTATACCTTGTTCGGTGAATGCGTATGGAAGATATTTACTGTGTTGCCCTCTTCCTGTATTTAAGATCACAATTTGTGATCTTAAAGGCGATTGCTGATCTTCTAAGGGTTCAACCTGCAACCTTATATTCTCCCATTCAGCTTTGGTAAGTTGAAACATAAAGTCTTTAGGGAACCGTTTTATATTCCGCTTTACAGCCTGGTTAAATACCCGGGTTTCTACTTCATAAAGAGCGGCTAAATCGCGGTCGAGCATTACACGCCCGCCTCTTATTTCATAAATTCTGTTTTGAATAGACCGGATGATGCGCATATAGTGTTTTTTAGGTTTGTTGTAGCTAATATAATTTAAATAGAAGCGTTTTGATAAACCAGGCAGGAGAAGTCTAAATAATGTTCTACCCTGCGATCAAGTTTTGCCTTAAACTATTTGTGTAGACAACGGCTGTTTTTTTTATACTATCCCTTATTGTCAGCTATCTCAAGATTTGCACCAGGCGCTCTTTACTTTGGTGCGTAAACAAATACTTCCTTTTTATTGTTTGTAAGCTCTCTATATAATGTAAGCACCCCCGCTGAGCTTATAGATTTTATGAAAAGCTGTCTGTATATCATTGAGGAACTACCTCCTTCTATTGATGCCGGGTCCCAGATAGGAAAGTTAAGTGTATTACTATTATTATTTATGATTGATATATTGGTTGGTATTACCTCGAAACTGCCGTATGAACATGTGCTTTGATTCTTATCAATTGCTGACGTAAATATCAGGCGTTCGGGGTTAAAGTTCCCCAATTCCCCGGGGTATGGAGTAAAATGGTATTCATCATTGTAGCTGCAGGAAGCTTGTATCCCTAAATTATCTGTCTGAACGCTACCTTCCACAAAGTATCTTTCTTTAAGCAGATAAGGTTTATTTATCAGGTTGTCGGCTGCCAGTTTCGCCAGTCCTGTTTTGAATTGTAAAAGATCCTTTTGAAGATCATTAGGAGCAAAAGCAATAAAATCCAATACTGCTGTATTTCCTGGTGAGGAGGGCACGCTTGTATAATATGCAATGCGGGTGCCTTTTGAATCGGTTACTTCATAGATGCAGGTGATCTTTGAAACAGTAAACTGCACGTACTCTCCTGCTGCAGCCCGGATATAGATTTTTGTTGTTTTATTCCTTTCAACGATAAAACTTTTCTCTGGCTCGAGAGAAGTTTTTATGGTTAAAGGAATATCCTGGTCAACGCTGAAATTTGTAGCTGTTATGATATAGGTTTGATCATCTATTTTATCTTTTGCATCATTGGGCTTTGAACAGCCTGCAATGAAGAAAGCAAGCATCAAGGTCAGGTAGGTGTAGTTCATTATTTTTTCTTTAAATATACAAAAAAGGGAAAGCGTTTTAACAAAAGAAAAGTAGCATTTAGGGGTATAAGCCCCGGCGTCAGGAAAATTATGGTTAAACTAATAAAGAAACATACACCTAACGCAATCAGCATTCCCCAATTGCCGGTAAAAGAATCAATTCCTGACCACTCCGGACGAAAAGCAAAATATTCAACCTGTATTTGCCTGGTAGTATCTTTTACACCATTTCGCAGGAAAAAATCAGTATACTCCTTCTCACCTGCAACGTAGGATACATTCATTATGTCCACAACATCATACTCTCCTTCCCCTTTGCCAAACCCAATAATCTTTCCGGTAGCAGTCTTCGTAAAAAGCCAGAAAAACTGATATAAAAAGCAAAGCATTGTAAAGCAGCCTGCCAGTAACAGATATAATTGAAATTTAGAAACCCTCATAGTGCAACGATCGGTGTAAGGCTTTGGTTATTTAATTTTCTTCATCAATGGGCATTTTATAAAGTTACTAAGGTATTTATTTGCTACTTTATTTTTAGGGACAACTATCAGCAAAATATGAGTATTTTTATACTATGGATATGGAATTAAGAGAACCTGCTGTTGCTTACGGTAAGCAAAAGTTCACTATTGAAGAATACCTGGCGATGGAGGAAGTTGCTGCTGAAAAGCACGAGTATTACAGGGGAGAGATTTTTGCCATGTCGGGTTCCAAAGTGCCGCATAACACTATTTCCAGAAACCTGCTTGGTCAATTAATTGTAAAGCTAAAAGGTAAAAAATGCAGACCTTATGGTAGTGATCAGCGTATTCATATTGAAACGAACAGCTTATTTACATATCCTGATATATCTGTGGTTTGCGGTGAAGTGATCACCCTTAATAATGATAACTGGAATATTTTAAACCCTGCCGTAATAATTGAAATACTCTCGCCTACGACAAAAAACTACGATCGTGGTGAAAAATTCATGCTTTACCGCGATATACCCACACTAAAAGAATACATACTGATTGATTCTGAACATGTACACGTCGAAGCATTCCGCCTGAATGCCACCCACCGCTGGGAACTGGAAGAATATAATTCGCCGGATGACCTGCTTCACATAAAAGCAATTAATGAAGTAATATTGATTGCGGAAATATATGATGAAGTGCAGATGCCCGGACTATGATTGAGGGAAAGCATAGCCTGTAACATAATCTCACAAATCACAGTAAGGCTCTTTTTAATTTAAAAAATTATTTAGATACTTGTCTAAATATATAAGCAACCGGGGAATTATGAATATTGTTTTTAAGGCGTTGAATGATGGTACCCGGAGGGAGATCCTGGAATTGCTGCGAAAGAAAGATATGACTGCCGGCGAGATCGCACAGCAGTTCGATATTTCCTGGCCCAGTATTTCGCATCACCTGGATCTGCTCAGACAGGCGGGGCTCGTATCTGCTAAAAAGAGCGGGCAGTTTGTCTATTATTCATTAGATACCACTGTAGTGGATGAAATATTGCAATGGCTTGTACAGCTTAAAACCAAAAAGAGATAATATGAAAAAGTCTTTAATTTACCTGGCATGGGCGGTATTGCTGGCGCCTCCCGTTTTCCTGTGGGCGATCTGGCAAAAGTTGCCTGAGCGTGTACCGATGCATTACAATATCAACGGAGAAGCGGATCGTTATGGAAGCAAAAGTGAGCTGATAATGGTTATTGGGGTTATGCTTGTGATGAATATCGGTGTTTACCTGTTACTTTCCAATCTCCATCGTATTGACCCGCGGAGAAAATATACAAACGAAAATATGCCGGTCATGAAAAGGCTTGCTTTTATAGTCGCTTTTTTTCTTTCGGTACTGTCGTGCTATATGATATATACTGCACTGCATACCGGCAGTGGATTCAGCGGCAAATTTATGACGATTGTCACAGGACTGCTGTTCGCTGCTTTAGGTAACTATATGTATAATATCAAACCCAACTATTTTGCAGGCTTCCGGTTGCCATGGACGCTGGAAAATGAGGAGAACTGGAAATATACCCACCGGATCGCAGGCAGAATGTGGTTTGCCGGAGGCCTCATTCTGGCTGCGCTGGCTTTATTTCTCTCCGCCAAAGCCGGCTTTACTGCATTGATGGTCATTACCGCTATTATAGTAATAGTGCCGGCAGTGTATTCTTATAGGTTTTATAAACAAAATCGGAAAGGGTAGCAGAGAGGCAGGAGAAGAAAAGATCCCTCGTTTCTGGTTTCAGGTTATTCAATGCAATTTGTAACAAGTCCGGGTTTGTTATTTCACGTTTCATCCCCTATCCCTTACTCCTCTTTTTTTCTCAGAAATAATTTCATACATTGGTAATCACAATCCCATCATCTTACTGACAATCCTAAGGCGTAGCCCTGCTGTTCCCGCTATTATCAAAACCTACATAATATGCAAATCAAATATGGTTTTACGCTCATGACCATTGATGAATTTGAAACGTACATTTCAAATATAATGGTAGCAAGAACTATTATAACGCTTCAGGAGCATCATACTTACAGCCCGGATTATGCTTTGTTTAACGGGAGCAATCATTTTGAGCTGCAAAAAGGGATGAAGAGCTACCACGTAAGCAGTAACGGATGGGATGACATAGGCCAGCACTTTACTGTTTTCCCGGATGGAATGGTGATGACAGGCAGAAATATGGAGAAATCCCCGGCCTGCATTTACGGGCAGAATGCCAATGCTGTTTGTATAGAAAATCTGGGGAATTTTGATACAGGCGCTGATATAATGCGGGGCAGCCAGAAAAATACTATCATCAGGGCTGCAGCGGCAGTATGCTTAAAATTTAATATCCCGGTAAGCACCGATGGCATTGTATATCACCACTGGTTCAGGTTGAGCGATGGGGTGAGAAATAACGGGAGCGGCGGCAACAAATCCTGCCCGGGAACGAATTTCTTCGGCGGTAATAAAGTCGGCGACTGCCAGCAAAACTTTCTTCCGCTGGTAAAAGCGGTGCTCAGCGGGCAAACCAACGACAATACCAACACTATTATTAAGTATGTTTCAGTTACGGCAAGCGCTTTAAATATCCGCAAAAAGCCTGACAGCCGCTCTGCAAAAGCTACAGACCGTAATGCTGCCCTGTCTGGGGCTGTTTTAAGAGTATATAAGGAACAAAATGGCTGGTATAAAATCTCCGGCTCTAAAAATCACTGGGTGTACGGCCGGTATACTATTGACGTTGCAAGGGCAACAGTAATTGCAGATGCCCTGAATGTAAGAAATCAACCTTCCGCGTCCGGATTAAGGATTGGTTCCCTGCAAAGAGGAGAAGAAGTGTTTGTTTATGAAGAACAGAGCGGCTGGTGCAGGATAAGCACTGAACAAAAATGGGTGAGTAAAATATTCCTGCAATGATCCCGGATCAGGATATTGTTAGGCATAAATATTGCTTTCCTCCTATCTTTTCTCATACGCCGGCAGCCCGGGCGCGTTGTATCCTCTTGTCTTTATCAGATTTTTTATCTCTGTAACAGCCCGCTCCAATTGAGGATCGGTGCCTTTGGCCATTGCTGTCAGGTCTTCGGGCACTTCTATATCGGGGTCTACACCATGACCTTCTTTGAACCAGGTGCCGTCTACATTATACATGCGGAAGGTGGGCACTGTGATCTCACCGCCATCAATCAACTGAGGACAGCCGCTTATGCCTATCAGGCCTCCCCAGGTTCTTGTTCCTATCAGCGGGCCTAACCCTCGTTTCCTGAAGAAATCGGGAAATGCGTCTCCGCCGGAGCCGCTCCATCCGTTCATCAGCATTACCTTGGGCCCAAAGTTGGCGGCGGGCGGCCATGGCCAGGCCTCACCGTCACGGATCGCCCAGTATGCCAGGGGTTTTCGGTCGAGCATTTCTATAAAGCGATCGGGGATCTGCCCTCCATCGTTGAAGCGTTCATCAATGATCAGCGCTCTCTTACCGGTCTGCGCGTTCAATTGACGAAGCAGTTCTGTCTGTCCGTCTATCCCTGTGCTTGGTACGTATATATAGCCTGCTTCTCCGCCGGTAGCTTCTTCCACCCGTTTGCGCATGCCCTCTATCCATACCAGGTTGCGCAGGCGGTATTCATCGTCCATTGTTTTTACTACCACTGTTTTGGCGTCTGAAAAGGATGGGGTATTATTGTAAGTGAGCTCCACCGTTTTATTAGCCAGGCCCAGAAAAGCCGTATAAGGTTCGGTAGCTGTGGTAACGGGTATGCCATTCACGGCAAGAATATAGTCTCCTTCTTTTATTTTCAGGCCGGTAGCATCAAGCGAAGCATGTTCCTCTGCATCCCAGGAAGCAGCCTTCAGGATCTTTTTGATCTTATAATAGTTACCTTCCGCCTGCCAGTCAATGCCCAGGTATCCGCAGGAAGCACGTTTTTCCTTCTCCATGTCTCCGCCACCGTGATAAGTGTGTGAAGCATTCAGCTCACCGATCATTTCACCAATAATAAAATCAACATCCTCCCTTGTCAGTGCATTATCTATCATTTTCATATAGCGTTGCCTCACCAGGTTCCAGTTTACGCCATGCATATTCGGATCATAGAAGTAATCTCTTTCCAGCCGCCATGCGTCGGTGAAGATCTGCTTCCATTCCTGTACGGGGTCTGTTGTTATCATCATATCGCCGGCAGGCACTGTCTTTTCTGTCTTTTGATTTTCGGCGGGGTTTATCACCGCAAACGACGTGGCTTTTCTTACCAGTATTTTTTTGCCATCGGCAGAGAGCAGGTATTCATTCACGCCATCCAGGATGGTTTTTTCTTCCCGCTTTTCTATATCGTAAAACCTGAGCGATGGCTGCCCCTCCGGTGCGCCTGTATTGGGACGCCGCAGGTAGATCAGTTTTCCTTTCACCACGCTTAACCGGCGAAGGTTACCCGAAGAGGGCGGCAACAGGATCATTCTTTGCTCAAACCCCTCCAGGTCAATTGCTACAGGCTTTATTTTTTCTTCTTTGTCCTTGTCCTCTCCTTTTTGAGAATCATCTTTCTTCGCCTTCTTTTTTTTGCCGGGTGCTTCTTTTTTGGATGCTTCGGATTTTACAGCTACCGTGTCATTTTGAGGCGCAAGCAATGAAGCGGTATCCTTTTTGAGCGCGATGCAGGCGAGTTGGGTAGCATTCGCATAAATAAAGGAATTATCAAAATCGCTATAGTACGGCAGGAATTTTTGCGTGGTCAGCAGGAAGAGGTATTTCCCTTCGGGGTCAAAAGCCGGCTCTGCAGCGCTATAGTAACCACTCGTTACCTGTACGCTTTTTTTGCTGTGGAGATCATAGATGAATATTGCTGTATGCCAGTTCTCCAGGTCGCGCTGGTAAGCAAGCCACCTGCTGTCGGGCGACCAGCTGCAGGTAAAGGATTCAAAGTTGTCTTCTGAATATCTCAGCACATGATCCACCTGCAGGGTTTGTCCCGAAGCGAGGTCATATATTTTTATATCGCCGGCTTTGTCAATAAAGGAAAGCTTTTTACTGTCGGGACTCCAGTAAAGCTTATACCTGAATCCTGCACCATACGTAGTGAGCTTTCTTGCGCTGTTCTCTTTGCCGGCCTCCATTATCCATAGTTCGTATTCACCCGACTGGTCGCTCCAGTAAGCGATCGTCCTGCCGTCGGGGCTCCAGGAAGGATAACGCTCTGCCACGCCCGAAGTCATGGTGAGATCTTTCACAAAGCCTTCTTCAGCAGGGAGCGAGAAAATATCGCCTCTTGCTTCTGCCAGTATGCGCCTGCCGTCGGGGCTTATGTTGACATGCTGTATATAGGCCTCCGCCTTTTCGGTTTTGGGTTTAAGGGCAGTACGGTCCATGATCACATCAATCTTTACTTCATTATATTTCATTGCAGAAAAGGAATAGAGGTAAAGCTTCCCGCCCTGTTCAAAAACGATATCATCGGGCCCCATGGAAGGATAGTGCACATCATAATCAGTAAACTTTGTAAGCTGCTCGAAGGACTTAGTGCTGATATTATACCGCCAGAGGTTCATTCTTTCTTCGGGTCCGCGGTCACTGAGGAAATAGATAGAATTTTCATGCCACATCGGGAACTCATCGGCAGCGTCGCTGGAGGCTGATATGTTTTCAGAAGCGAGGGTCTCAAAATTAAAAATATGAATATCTGCATTCCAGCCGCCGCGGTAGCGCTTCCAGTTGCGCCCTACCTGTGAACGGAAATTAAGCGCCATTTGCCTGCCGTCAGGGGAATAGCAACCGTATTCTGCATAGGCCAGGGGCAGCTTGGCGGCAGCGCCGCCGGCTGCAGGAATAGTATAAAACTGGTTGAAACGGTATTTGCCGCTTTCCCGTGTGGAGGCAAACAGGATGGAACTCCCGTCATTGGTCCAGTCTACGATCCTGTCTGTGTAGCCATGCGTAGTGACACGCCCCGGCACTCCGCCAGTTACAGGCATGGTATATACGTCATCGTTGCCGTCGTAGTTACCTGTGAATGCAATGCGGCTCCCGTCAGGAGAGAATTTCGGGAAAGCTTCCACGCCTGCCGGTGAGCTCAGCCTTACTGCCGTGCCGCCCTGCTTTGGCGCGATCCATATATCGTTGGCATACGTAAAAACGATCTGCGTTTCAGATACATCGGGGTACCTGAAAAGCCCGGCATCTACCTGGGCGTGGCCATATTGCATACACAGCGACAGGAAAAATAATGAGGCAAATATTTTCTGCATGTTAGTGTTTTAGATTTTGTACCGGTGATTACAGGATGTGTGCGTATTTCAATTTTTCGATCACATATTCCGGCGCGGGATTTCAATTCCATGCGAAAAATTGAAATACACCGCGTAATGTTAACCTTTAAAGATAGAAATTTTTTACCCGATCTTTATCAGATAAATTCTGCAACAGCATGTCGGGCATTAAAGTAATTATCACCGGGGCCACCGGTATGGTAGGTGAGGGCGTTTTGTTTGAATGTTTGCAAAACCTTATGGCAACGGAAGTGCTGATCATCAACCGCAGGCATTATGATATGCAGCATCCGAAGCCGAAAGAGCTGATCGTGAGTGATTTCTCCCGGCTTGATGATCATGCCGGCCAGGTTGCCGGCTATGATGCATGCTTTTTGTGCGCCGGCGTCAGTTCGGTAGGCATGAAAGAAGATCAGTACAGGCATATAACGTATGACACCACGATGGCATTTGCACGATCGCTGCTGAAGGTGAACAATAATATGGTATTTACCTATGTATCAGGCGCCCATACCGACAGTACGGAAAAGGGTCGCCTGATGTGGGCAAGGGTAAAGGGAAAAACGGAGAATGACCTGGCAAAGCTTTCTTTCAAAGCGGAATATAATTTCCGGCCGGGCGCTATGCTGCCCTTTCCTGATCAAAAAAACTGGAAGGCAGCTTATAAATGGATCGTAAAGCTGATCAAAATATTCGCTCCTAAACAGGTGCTTACCATGCAGCAGGTGGGCCGCGCCATGCTCCACGCGGCGACAAAAGGATATTCTAAAAATATACTGGAGGTGGCGGATATAAGGACATTGGCGGAGACTGAATGAGGACAACGTGGTAACGTGAAATGTGAGAGGTGAAAGCTCATTGCATATTGGCTAGGCAGGCACGCCTGCAAAACACAGGATATACCTTTGGAGGCTGACAAGAGAATGAATTATTTGTAAACCTGAGTCATCGTGAGCGTTACAAAATTATCCGCATCTTAAACGTCTTGGCGAAGCGCATAAGTAATGTCCGGACGCCAGGCGCCACTTAATGCGCTGAAGCCATCCTCGTACATTTATCCCTTTACTAACTGCGAGGGCTGCTTCGCCACTTTGAAGGCACCTCTCACAATTAAGTGTTCTATACGTGGCTCGCAGGGACGCAAGAGTGCTTTGTTTTTGTAACTGGCGTTTTTGCAAAGAGGGGTATATATAATCTCTCGCTTCACGTCTCACATTTCACGACAATAACATACAGGTATGATTTGGCAACGGTTAATAAATATAAACCCGGACTTGCCGTAAGTGTTAATATGTATTCCTGAAAAATTATTTCTACTATTCAAAATCATTAGTGTCCGGTTAAATTAGATTGATTTCCAATTGAGTATAATTTTGTTCT